>NZ_BEWG01000087.1 GCF_002723835.1 Mycobacterium sp. shizuoka-1
GTATGTCGGTGGCGGTGACGAGTACGTGGGTGTGGCCGGGGGAGGTGTGTACGGCGGCGGAGGAGGCGATGGCCGTTGCGGTGGAGGCGGGCTGTTTATGGGCTGCCGAGAGATGGTGGGCTGCTCGCGCGGCGCTGCGGGCGCCGGGGTGGCGGCAGGGTCGTGGCGTCGGCCGGTGCCGGTGTAGGTGGTGCCGGCGGAGAAGCGTTGCGAAGATTCGCGCAACAGACGTGCGGCGGACTCGCGTGACGGTTCCGGCTCGGCGACAGGCGGGGGACCAGGTGGCTGAGCTTCGCCCTGGGCGGGGGTCTGCGCTGGGGCGCGGAAGATGCGCGGCGCCGCCGGGGGCTTGGTATCTGGCGGCGGTGGCGGCGACGCGACCGGCTGCCCAAAGTGCGCGGCCGCTTGTCGCCGATATTCGCTGTGCGGATCCGCGCCGTCGGTGTTCACGATGTCCCTCCTGTACCCACAACGTCGGCGACGCCTGAGTTCATCGAGAGTCTTCGCCGGATCGCGCAGTTGTCAGACCCGGGCCGGGCCCGGTGTAGGCACATGATCGCGAAAGAACGGTCGCGGCGGTATCAACCGAACGGAGGACAACAGGTCCACATCGCCCAGTGGGTGGTGTGGGTAGAACAGCCCGCACCGCCGCTGATGGCCTGTCCGCCGAACGGACGAATCGGCGCTGCGAGGCACCGTCACCCATGGCTGAGTGATTTAGTCTCGGCTGGATGGAGCGCCATCGGCTGCTCTGCTGGTGAGAAATCGGGGGTGCGGCGATGGTCCAGATGGGTATGGATACCGATGCCGTCGAAAGCGCCGCCCGCCAACTCAAAGGTCACGCGGCAGCGATCGGCAACCTGATCGCTCAGCTCGACAAGGTCGTCAACACGCTGCCGTCGGTCTGGGACGGGGCCGACGCCAGTATGTTCGTGCGGGAGTGGTGGCCCCAGCACAAGAAGGCACTAGCCGAAGCCCAACAGCACGTCGACGGCTTGGGGCAATCCGCACTCAAGAATGCCTCGGAGCAGCGGCAGACAAGTGCCTCGAGCGGGGCGGTCAGTCCGCGGTCCAGCCTATCCAGCGCGCCCACACCGTTGGTCCCCCACTCGGTGCCCGGAGAAGCCATTTCGTTCAGCGGTCTCGGCCACGGCTACAACGACTTCATGAACACGCCACTTGGCCCGATCACCGTGGAAAACGTGCTTTCGAAGACTCCGCTCGGCGAGTATTTGCCCTACACGGACACCGCCGCTTTGGTGCTCGACGACCAGATCGCGACTGGCGACAAGGTGCACGGCGTTGTGGACTTCGCCGGCGGCCAACTTCGAGGAGCCGGCCTTGAGAAGGGCAACGTGCCGATGTACTTGACCGGCGTCGCGATATCGCAATGGGGCGATGTGGTGAATGAAGCGTCCAAGGCCGACTTCAGCTCAAGCGGAGTGAAAACTGTCACCGATTACATTGCTGCCGACCCCGGCGGCGCATTGCAAGGGGCGGTCGACGGCATTGTCGGGTATCTGCCAAAGCTCTTCTCGAATTTCAAGTAGGGGCCGATGACTCGGGCGTTTGTGCTCACCGATGACGAAGTGGTCGCGCTGGCGGCAATCCACAACCAATTGTGGCCTACCGGATTGGCAACGGTCCCAACCGCACCCGAGGCTATGCGGGATGCCGGGATGCGCGGTATTCGTTCGCTGATGGTTCGCGGGTTGGTCGGCGGTGAATTCGGTCCGAATGGCCGTTACGCGGTGGATCCCGAGTTGGAGTCTGCGGTGAACGGGTTCCTCGGGGCTACACGGCGTGTCGGCGCCTACCTGGCTCCGATCGGTGAACCGGATCGATTGGCCGGCGCAGCGATTACCGCCGCTGGTGCGGGCTCACAGTGGTGGCTGGTGAACACCACGGCCCACGGTGTCCACAGCATCCGGCCCAGCAGTCGTCTCGAGGTTATCGACGCGCTGGCCGAACTTGCCGAAAAGACCTATGACGGAACGCTGTTGGCGGCCTCATCAGACCCGTCGGACTACGCCTGTGTGGTCCGATTCGGTCCCGGAGCCGTCGACCGGATCGTGTTTGCCGGCAACGGTGCGGCCACCGGTCCGCCATGGAACCGGGCCCAATTGGTCGACGCGTTTACCGCGGCGGTCGGCTGACGCGCGATCGCCCCTTCGAGGGTTGTCGAATGGGGCCGAGGACTGCCGCTGCGGTGAGCTAAGGCGACGCACGAAAATTTGCCGGAAATCGGCGGAACGCCCGAGATGGGTGCTCGGCCGAGTGTCACACGGCGTGTGACATTGCTGGCATTGGTACAGATGTATGGCACCACGTGCCGCCGTTGGTTTATCTTGCATGTTGATTAAGTGCAGATGTAACAGCGGACCGCCACTTGGGGGGAACCAAGGATGACAGTCGCCGGTGATTCACAGCCACCCATCAAGGTAGCGATCATTGACGACCACGATGTTGTTCACGCCGGCGTCGAAGCATGGTGTGCGCGCGCTGACCCACCGATAGAAGTTGTCGGAAGTTTCACGAACCCGGCGGATTTTTTCGCGCGCTTTCCCGATCCCTCCAGTCGGGATGTCGACGTGGTTCTGTTGGATTTGCAAATCGACGGGCATCGGCCGGACTGGACGACGTTGACCCGGATGTGTCAGGCGGGCCAACGAGTCATCGTGTATTCGCACATGTTCACCGATGAGGTGATTTTGACCTGTCTGGAAATCGGCGCGGTGACCTACGTCGTCAAGTCCGAGGGGCAGAGTCACCTGATAGACGCGATCCAGGCCGCTCGCGACGGGCAGCCCTATGTCGCGCCGCGGATGGCCAATGCCATGTTGAGTGGCAACACCGTCGGCCGCATCAATCTGTCGGACCGCGAGAAAGAAGTCCTGGTCGCCTGGTTCCAAACGGAGAGCAAGGACCTGGTCGGCAAACGGCTCTTCATCGCGCCGACCACCGTGCGCACTCATCTGCAGCGCGCCAGGGCCAAGTACGCTGCGGCCGGCCGGCCGGCGCCGACCAAGTCGGCGCTGCTGGCCCGCGCGGTCGAGGATGGGATCCTCAGCCTCAAAGATCTCTGAGCACTCGGTCCCGGTCCGGGTCTACCCGCCGACGCACGGCAGCATCGGCACGCAGATCTTCGGCAGCTTCGGTGGCGGCGGCAGGTTGATCACCGGCGGCGGCGGAAGCTTCGGTGGCGGCGGCAGGTTGATCACCGGCGGTGGTGGAAGCTTGGGCGCTGGTGGCGCCTTGATCACCGGCGGCGGTGGAAGCTCGGGCGGTGGTGGCGCCTTGATCACCGGCGGCGGCGGAAGATCGACCACCGGTGGTGGCGGGAGTTTCGGTGGTGGTGGTGCCTTGATCACTGGTGGCGGCGGAAGATCGACCACCGGTGGTGGCGGCAGCTTGATCGGCCCCGGCGGGGGTAGCTGCACGATGATCGGCGGCGGCGGGGGGAGCTTGAACGGCGGCAGCACGACGTTCGGTGCGGGCAATCCAGGCGCCGGCACCGCCTCGACCGGCGGCGGGGGCAAGGGCGCCGGAAGGTTCACCGGGACGCTCGGGACACCGCCCCCTCCGCCACCGGAATACACGACCTTGAAACCGCCGTCGCTGGCGGCATCCGGGACCGCGACAGCGGCGGGAATCACGGCAGCGGCGTTCTTCTCCAGCAAGTTTTGGACAGGGCCGTATCTCGAGCCCACGGCACCCTGATCGGTTTCGTAGTTGCTTGTCGCCGCGATCCCGACTGTCGGCGGCCGAATTCCCATGGCCACCCAGACGGCCAGCCCGGCCAACGCCACCACGGCGACGGCGGCCACCGCGCTACCGACCAGCAGCACTTGGGGCCGCGCCGCTGGAGCGACCGCACTGTCGACTTCGGTCGGATCCGACGTGTAGCTCAACGGGTGCATCGCGCGCTGCAGCGGCACGCTGTCCCGGGGGTAGCGCGCCGGATCCTCGATGGACAGCGGGCCGGAGTCGTAGGCCATCGAATAGGCGAGTTGCGAACCGATCAGCGGGCTCTCCACCGTGGCGGCGGCAGGCGCGGCAACCGCCGCTGCCACCGGCGCGGGCTTGGGTTCGGGACGCGGCGCCGGCCGCTCCGGGACGGTGACTGGCGACTCCTGTGCCGCGGTGGCGGCCCCCCGCGCGATCGCGAATGCGGGATGCTCGGGGATGGCCAGCGGAAGCTGCGAACGCAGCCCGGCGGCAACCGTCGCGGGATCGCCGCTGGTGGCCACCAGGTACACACCGGTCGCGGCGCCGGGCTCCTCGGCCAGCCTGCGCAGCAGTGCCGCGCACGCGGGCCCGGGATCTGGACCGGCGTACGGTTCGGCGGCGATTACCGAGGTGGTCTCGGCGTCCGCGCCCACGATCGACAGCGTCGCGGTGTCCTCGTCAACGAACAACAGTGCGCACTCACCGTGGCGAGCGGCCCCCCGCACCAGCGCGGTGGCGGCCTCCGTTCCCGACACGGTGCGGACGTCGGAGACACCGGACTGAGCCAGCGCCTGGGCCAGCCGTTCAGCCTGTACTTGGTCGGGCCAATAGACCCGGGTGGCGACCAGTCGATGGTCGCTCTCACGCAGGGACTGGTGGGTGCCGGCGATGGTGGTGTGCAGTTGACCGGCCGGGTCCGACAGCAGGGCGAAATCCGATTCGTCCAGCACGTTGCCGGTATCGAAATCCAGCAGCGCGAGCCGCGCCGATGGGCCCGTTACCGCGACCCCGAGAGCAACGTCCACCGAAATCTTCCCCTTGCGAATTGATGGTGGCGTCACTATGTCATTTCGGTAACGGCGGCAATATCGGTCGAACGGTCGACACTGAGAGGCGGGATTTGCCCGATCAGGCCGGCCTGACGACGACCAGAAGAACGACCACCACGGCCGCCGCGATCAGATATATGCAGCTCATCGCGAGAGCGGCCTTGGCCAGTCCGGCACCGGCGGAGCCGGATTGAGTGATGTGCCGGCGTGCGATGAGGCTCAACGGAATCGTCAGCGGCGCGATGAACGGCCCCATCAGCAGCACCAAGACGAACGATGCCAGGGCGAGGGAGCTGATCGGCGCATTGGTGGCCGGTCCCGCGGGAGGCGAGCTCACGGCCGGACCGGTCGGCGATTGGCTGCGCAGTTGCGTCCCGTCGGTGGCCGGCAGCGCGGTCGGCGGCGGCGAGCCGACGGTGTAGCCCGCGCCGAAACGGCTGGGCGGTAGCACCGAATCCGGCATCCGCGCGATCCTCCGAGCCGTCCAGACAGGCCTTGCGGGCCGCGGTCGCGCGGCTCGTTGGGCCATCGTTGCCGCACGCCGACGGCCCGAGCAATCGTACGTTCGACCTACAGACAATTGACTGCACCCGCGCGATGCCGAGCCTAAGGTTTGACCGGCGGGCCCACCGTCGTGCGCGCCCAAGGGTGTTCAGGGCCGCCCGGCAGGAGGGAGTCCAAGTGGTGGTGGTGGCTGCGTGCGGGCAGCAGGCCTGGCGATCAGTACCGGAGAGGGTGCGGTGACGACCCCCGCCGACATCTCGTGCGCTCATTGCGGGTCAATCGTGCGGGCCAATGCGCCGTTCTGCTCGGCCTGTGGTCAGTCGGTGCCCAATCGCCCGGCAAATCTCGTGACCACGACGACCGCTCCGCAGCAGCCGTTCCCGACCCAGCCGACGATGCCGGTGGTCAGCGACCAGATCGTCGGAGCCGGGCGGGGAGTGCGGTGCTGCAGCCACCTCCTGGATGTCGCCGCCATGTTGAGTCCCGCCTTCCCGATCGCCATCGCGGCGACCGTCCTGGGCGTGGTCGACGTCATCTACATCGTGGTGCCGGTGTCCTTCGTCGCGATCTCGGTGTGGATGTCGTTGTGGCGGGGCCTGACCGGCATGACCTTCGGCACCGCAACGCTGGGTCTGAGGACGGTGCGCACCGCGGACAACCGGCCCCCAGGATTCGCCGCGGCAGGCCTGCGCAGCCTGGTCTTCGCCGCGACCGGAGGGCTGGCGGCCCTGCCGGTCCTGGCCACCGAAGCGCCTCGGCGCGGGCTACATGACCGAGCCACCGGTATCTCGGTGATCGACATCAGCCTGGGCGCCAACCCGTTTGGGCAGCGGCAGCAGACCGCGTTGCGCCGTACGCTCGACCGGAGTTTGCGCAAGGTCAGCTCGCCGGTGCCGGTCGGGGTGGGACGGCTCTAGATGCAACTGAAGATCATCCTGCGCCGGCCCGACGGCACGCACGCACAGCTGGCGGTCACCGCCGACGCGACAGCCTCGATCGGCGACCTGGCCGCGGCCCTGGTGTCCGGGGATCCCGAGCGGCGAACCGCCGCAGCGCCTGTCGGCGCCACCCTGAAGCTCGAGCACAGTTCATTCGACAGCGGTACGCCCGGGCGGGTGCTCGACCCGCGTCGCAGCCTCATCGACTCCGGCATCCGATCAGGCTCGACGGTCAGTGTCGCGAGCGCGCCGGCCAACCCGGTGTCACGCTCCCGACGCGGCCGCTCGGTCGCCGTCCTACGGGTACTGGCCGGGCCGGACGCCGGTCGCGAGTTCCCGCTCTCGGCGGGGAATTCCCGAATCGGGACAGCCCTGACCAGTGACGTGCTGCTCAGCGACCCGAGCCTGTCGGAGGTGCACGCCGCCATTGCGGTCGGCGACACCGTCGAGATCTCCAACTTGGCCGGTCCCAACGGCGTTCTGGTGGGCGGAGTTCCGGTCCAGCGGGCCGTGATCGGGGCGACCGACACGGTGCGGGTGGGATCCACCGAGCTGGCGGTGCTCCCCACGGTCAGATCTCGTGCTGCCCAATCCGACAGCAGTGCGATCGAATTCAACCGCTCGCCACGGGTGGTGGCCAGATTCGCCGAGCGGCGTTTCGTCACCCCGCAGATACCGCCGCGACCCGAGCCGCAGCACCTGCCGATCGTGTCGATGCTGCTGCCGCTGGTCATGGGTCTGGTCCTGCTGGTGACGACCCGCAGCCTGCTCTCGGTGCTGTTCGTTGCGCTGAGCCCGCTGCTGATGATCGGGATGTACTTCGACACCCGACGGCAGGAGAAGAAGCGGCGCCAGGAGGCGATCGCCCGGTTTGCCGAATCGCTGCGGGTACTCGCCGAGGAATTGACCACCGCCCAGCGGGTGGAGCGGGCGACCCGATTGGCGGAGACCCCGGCGCTGTCTCAAACCGTCGAGGCCATTCACCGATTGGGCCCGCTGTTGTGGACCCATCGACCGGAGAATCCCGAATTCCTCAGCATCAGAATGGGATTGGGCGACGCGCCGTCGCGATGCGTGGTCGAGATCCATGAGGGTCAGGACGGTGACGCGCACTACGCGGCGCAGCTGAACGAGCTCCGCGACGAGTTCGCACTGGTCAGCGAGGTACCGATTGTCGCCGACCTGCGTGAGTGCGGAGCGCTGGGACTGTGTGGCCCCCGCGGCCTGGTCGACGGGGTCGCCCGTGGCGTTGTGATGCAACTCGTCGGCCTGCACTCGCCCGCCGACCTGGCCGTCGCGGCGTTCAGCTCACCGCAGGCCCGGCAGTGCTGGGAGTGGCTCGAGTGGTTGCCGCACGCCGGCTCGGTGCACAGCCCGCTGACTGGTAACCACCTCACCGAAAGCGCCAGCGGCGCAGCGTCACTGCTGGCCCGGTTGGAGGACTTGGTCAAGAAGCGCCGCGAGGGAGTGGACGTCAACGCCCCCAGCTTCGGGGTGATCGCCGAGAATGGAACCAGCTTCGATGCCCCGGCCCAGGGGGTGCTGCCGGCGGTAGTGGTGATCGTCGAGGACACCGCCCCGATCGATCGGCCGCGGTTGACCCGGCTGGCCGAACACGGCGCGACGGTTGGCGTGCACGTCATCTGGGTGGCGACCGAGGTGACCAGTCTGCCGGCGGCCTGCCGGACCTTCCTACTTGTCGACAACGCCAGCGCGGGTTCGACCGTCGGCGAGGTGCGGCGTGGCCGGCACACCTTTCCGATCGCCTGCGAGACCCTCGACATTCCCGACGCCGTGCAGGTCGCCCTGCTGCTGGCGCCCGTCGTCGATGTCGGGGCGGCAGTCGAGGACGAGACCGACCTCCCGCGCTCGGTGTCGTATGTGACTCTGGCCGGTGCCGGTCTGGCCGGTGACCCGGCGACGGTGACCCGCGACTGGCTGGCCAACGAGTCGGTCACGTCGCGACGGCCGCGCAGCCAAACGCCGTCGGGGCAGCCCATCACGCTGCGGGCCCTGGTCGGCTCGACCGGGACCGCCGACTTCCACCTCGACCTGCGCGAGCACGGCCCGCACGCGCTCGTCGGCGGCACCACCGGCTCGGGCAAGAGCGAGTTCTTGCAGACCTGGGTGCTGGGAATGGCCGCCGCGCACAGTCCCGACCGGGTCACGTTCCTGTTCGTGGACTACAAGGGCGGGGCGGCTTTCGCCGAGTGCGTCCATCTACCCCATACCGTCGGGCTCGTCACCGACTTGTCGCCGCACCTGGTGCGCCGCGCGCTGACCTCGCTGCGCGCCGAGATCCGCCGCCGCGAAGAGTTGTTGAACCACAAGGGCGCCAAGGATTTGGTGACGCTCGAACAGACCGGCGACCCGGACACTCCGCCGAGCCTGATCATCATCGTCGACGAGTTCGCGGCGCTGGTCAACGAGGTGCCCGAATTCGTGGACGGCGTCATCGATGTCGCGCAACGCGGCCGCTCGCTGGGTCTGCACCTGATCCTGGCCACGCAACGTCCGGCCGGCGTGATCAAGGACAACCTGCGCGCCAACACGAACCTGCGGATCGCGCTGCGGCTCAACGATGTCGACGACTCCGTGGACGTCATCGAGGATCCCCTGGCCGCCCACTTCCCGCTCGGGGTGCCCGGGCGCGCCGTCGCCAAGACCGGGCCCGGACGGTTGACGGTCTTTCAGTCCGGATACGTCGGCGGCTTCACCAGCGACGAGCCGGAGCAGGCGCCGATCGACGTGTGCGAGTTCGTGTTCGGCCGCCGACGCCAATGGTTGACCGCAGTGGGTGCGGGCCGCAAAGCTGCCGGACCGACCGACATCAAACGTATTGTCGCCACAATTCGATCGGCGACCGACACGCTGGCGATCCAACCCCCGCGCCGGCCTTGGTTGCCGCCCCTGGCGCCGGTCTACGCCCTGGAGAGACTCACCGGACTGGCCCGCGACGAACAGCTGGTGATCGGACAGGCGGACTGGCCCGACGACCAGACACAGCGCCTGGGCGTCCTCAACCCGGACCGTGACGGCAACATGGCCATCATCGGCACCGGCGGGTCGGGCAAGTCGACGGTGCTGCGCACCCTGGCGATCTCGGCCGCGGTGAGCCCCGGCGGCGCACCGGTGCACGTCTACGGGTTCGACTTCGGATCGGGCAGCCTGCGGATGCTCGACGCGCTGCCACACGTGGCCGCGATCGTCGACGCCGCCGATGACGAACGCATCGGCCGGGTCTTGCGCCGGTTGACCGCACTTCTCGACGAGCGCTCGGCGAAGTTCAGCCGCGCGCACGCCTCCGACATCGTCCAATACCGCCAGCTGACAGGGGAACCCGAGCCGCGCATCCTCTTGCTCGTCGACGGTATCGCTGCCTTCCGCGACGCCTACGAGCACACCTCCCGCTCCCCGAACTTCGGCATGTTCACCCAGCTCGCCGCCGACGGCCGGATGCTGGGTATCCACGTGATCGTCGCCGCCGACCGTCCCGGTGCGCTGTCGGCGTCGTTGTCCTCGACCATTCAACGGCGGCTGGTCCTGCGGCTCGCCTCCGACGACGACTACGGCCTGGCGGGCGTGTCCGCCGACGTGCTGTCGGCGGCTTCACCGCCAGGGCGCGGGGTGATGGACGGCCAAGAGGTGCAGGTCGCAGTCTTCGGTGGCGACGCCAACACCGCGGTTCAGGGACGCGCGATTGCTCAGCTGGCCGAAGCGATGCGCGACAAGGGATTTCAGGAACCCGAGCCGGTCGTCCGGCTGGCAGAGCAGATCCCGCTTCATGCGCTGTCCGCGACGGCGGCGCCCGGCAGCCCCGCCATCGGTGTCGCCGCCGAGACGCTGGCGCCGATCGGGGTCAGCCCGCACGGGGTGTTCATGGTGACCGGTCCGCCGGGCAGTGGGCGAACGTCGACGCTGCTGACCCTGGCTCAGGCCGTGCGGCGCACCAACCCGGGGATCCGGCTGGTCTATCTGGCGCCCGCGGCGTCGACAGCAGCCGGTGCCGGTGGCTGGGACGACGTGGTGGTCGGGCCTTCGCGAGTGGCCGATTACGCCAACGAACTGATGGTGCGACTCCCGGCCGACGCGGCCGACACCCTGATGGTTGTGATCGAATCGGTGGCCGATTTCGGGGGCAGCGAAGCTGAGAACGACCTGACCCGACTGGTGAAAACACTCAGTGAGGCTTCGGTTTTCGTGGTCGGTGAATCAGGAGTGTCGTCGTGGAGCCAAGCCTGGCAACTCGCCCAGCCGTTCAAGTCCGCGCGCCGCGGGATCGTGCTGGCCCCCGACGGCACCGACACCGACAGTTTGTTGAGCACCTCGATCGGACACGTCCACGGCAGCTACTTCCCGCCCGGCCGCGGGGTGCTGATCGAGCGCGGGAAGGGCACCTGGTTCCAGGTCGCCCAGCCGTCCATCTAGTACCGGGGAGGCAGTCATGGCGTATAACGGTGCCGATGTCGATCAGCTTCGCACGGCGGCAAAGCAATTCGACAGCGTGGCCGGCGCCCTCGAGGGGGTGGCCAAGGCGGTGAGCTCGTCGATCAACGGGCCATGGTGGGGTACCGACGCCGATCGATTCCGATCGCAGTGGACCGGCACATCACAGCCCAACGTGCGGGCGGCGGTGTCGGCATTACGTGACGGCGCGGTCAGCCTGCGGCGTAACGCCGACGAGCAGGAGAAGGTCAGCAACACTGGGGACAGGCCGCGCGCGGCGGCGCCGGTGGGGACTGCGCAGCTCTTCGCGCATATCGACAACTACAACAAAGACGGTGACGGGGTACGCATCGAGCGAGTCATCGGACCTGACGGTAAGACCCGACTGATCGTCTATTTCCAGGGTATGAACACCACCGACAATCGGACCTTGGAGCGCAACGTTCCGCTGCTGGACGGCAAGGTGGATCCGACCGTGGTTGCTCGAATTCGCGAGGCTCTCAAGTTCTCTCCCGACGGCGCCAACACCGACGTCATGCTGGTGGGATTCAGCCAGGGCGGGATCGACGCCCAGAACGTCGCCACGCAAGCCGATGGCCTGGGGTTCCACGTGACCAATTTGGTCACCTACGGCTCGCCCATCATCAGTGGCAACCTGGACGGCGTTGAGACCGTGCATCTTCACGGCAATACGTCAGAAGGTATCCCTGACATGGTTCCCGGGGCAGGGGCGATAGTGAATTCGATCAATACCGTCGTGCCGGGTGCCAATGTGTTCACCATGATCGCCGGTGTGGCCAATCAGAACCCACTGCCGTGGAATTCGGTTTTCCAGTCCGACTCTGATGTGCCGATGGAGAAGCTGCTCGAAAAGGGCTACGACCACACCTTGCTGTACGACGATGTGGCCAAGGACTTCGACAATTCGTCGGATCCCCGGTTCACCGATGTCAAGGCCAGCATGAAGAAGTTCCAGGGCACGATCGTCGACGTCTCGCCGTCCAAGTGAACCCCGCGCCGCCCACCTGGTCCGATCCCAATGCCGCACCGCCGGCATCACCGCGGACCAACACGATCCTTGCGGTGGCCGCCGTCGCACTGACCGCGGTGGTGTTGGCGACTCTCGTCGGTGTGGTTCTCGCCGAGCGCGACACGATCTTCGACGAGCACGGCCCCGGCCGGCCCGCCGCCACCCTGATCGCCGCGAACAGCCCCGGAACCGAGCCGTTCATGGCGGCATCGGCCGTCCCGACGGTGCTGGTGTCACCGGCCGCGGTGCAGGCGATCCAAACCGACACCAACGGATTGGCGGTGTCGAAGGAGCGGGGTGTGCGGTTGGTGTCCGGCGCCCATCCCGGGCTCTACGGTGCGACCGAGAACACCGCGCCGTGTGATGCTCCCGCGCTGGCCAACTTCCTGGATGCCCACTCCGGCCGGGCCCGGGCCTGGGCCGAGGTGGAAGGTATTCGGCCCCAGCAGGTTCCGTCCTTCCTCAACACGCTGACGCCGGCGGTGCTGACCGTGGACACCTGGGTGAGCGCGCACGGATATGGCACCGATGGACGGCCCACCCGCACGCAGGCGGTCCTGCAGGCGGGCACCGCGGTGATGGTCGACCCTGCCGGCGTTCCGCGGGTGCGGTGCGCGGGAGCGCACCCGCTCACCCCGCCCGCCGACGTGAGCTTCACGACGCTCCAACAGTCCGGTGCGCCCTGGCCGGGCTACGACGCGCAGAACGTGGTCGCCGTCGCGTACACCCAAGGACCGTCGTCGTTCAGTGACCCGACGCCGACGTCGCCGCTGACCACCTTCACTCTCACCGATCTGAGCTCCGGCGAGCCGGTGTCGCGCGGTGCCGGCGGCACCATCGATCTGAGCGCGTCGGGTGAGGCCGCGATCGCCCTTCCCGACCCGATCACCGCCAACCACGCAAGCCCGGTCGGCCGCTGACCGCACGGGTCCCCGGTGCGGTGTACGCCATTCGGATGAATCCGCCGACAAACCCTCGCGACGCCGCTCCGCGGTGCCCTACAGTCGTGCCAACCACAGTCTCGCCAGCCCGATCCACGATGGCCGGACGCAAACAGGAAGGCATCACCAATGGCACGTATGGGGATGGACGTCGACGCCGTCGAGAACACCGGTCGCCAGCTCAAGTCCCACGCGGCCAACGTCGGGAACCTGGTCTCCCAGATCGACAAGGTGGTGCAGTCGCTGACTTCAGTCTGGGACGGCAAGGACGCCCAGACGTTCGTGAACGATTGGTGGCCGCAGCACAAGAAGGCGCTGCTGGACGCCCAGAATCAGATCGACGGGCTGGGCCAGTCCGCGCTCAACAACGCCTCCGAGCAGCGCAACGTCTCGTCCCACTGACAGCGGCTCGCCGCGGACAGTCGCGGCGACGACACGCTGACCTGGTTGGCGGCCGGGGCACCGAATGTCGTTGACCGGCCGGTCATCACCGCCCAGGCGATGAACGCCGACAACGCGATGGCCAGCACCCCGAGCACGATCAACACCACGGTCAGGGTGCGGGTGCTCATACCGGCGATCTTCGGGCTCGATCCGCGGGCGCCGGCTTGGCTGATCGGTCCGGTGCTGGCCGGCGTCGCCGCGGGGTGGGGGGCGGTGCGATAACCAGGCCCCTCGCCGCGGCGCGCCTGACGGGCTTCGTCGATCGCGCACCAGGGGCACGCCGCACACGAGACCGGAATCTGATGGTGCCCCGCCGGGCACGTCGTCACGGTGATCCGTTGCAGCGCGTCACGCCATTGGCCGGCGGTGGGACGCTGGCTGGGATCGACGGCACCCGCGGTGAACGCGCGATAGAACAGCTGTTGAATCTCACCGGGCAGGAACGTCACTGGCGGCGCCATCGGGTGGGTACGCAACTGCGACGACGGACCGCCGGCCCAATCGCCGTTACGGGCCAATGCCAATGCGGCGGGCTGCTCGCCGGGACCGGTCCACTCACCTCTCAGGAACGGGTGATTGCCGCCCATCAGAAGTTGATGGATGTGGATCGCCAGTGCGAACAGGTCGGAAGCCTGGCTGCGCGGTTGGGTGTGCAGATCGATACCGGTCAGCTCGGGGGCGGTGAATTCGGGTCTGCCGACCGTGCACAGATACTGCTGACCGGCCGGATCGGTGAACTGCATGGAATCGCAGTCGACCAGCGTGACCTCGGTGGTGTCGGACACCAGGATGTTGCGTTCCTGGAAGTCGCCGATCACCGCGCCGACCCAGTGCACAACCTCGACCGCCAGACACAGATTGGCTGCCACGTTCACCAGGTGGCCCCAGGTGGCGTGCTTGACCCACTGTGGCGCGTTCGGCGGCGGGTCGCGCCGGTTGGACGGATTGCTCAGCGCGTGGATCTCGACGGAGGTCGCGGTGGCGATCTTGGGCATGACGTAACCCACGAGACTCGGCCCATCGCTGAGCGTGCTGATCGGCCAGGTCAGAACCGCGAAGCCGTTGGGCTGGATCGCTCCCTCCGGTGAGGCCCGGGTCATCGCGGCGACTTTGGCCAGTTTGTGGTACAGGTTTGGCAGGTTCGGATGAAACACCTTGGCCGCCCAGTCCGGTCGCCCGACGACGTCGTAGATGGTGCCTTCACCGGCTTTGGCCAGCGCGGGTCCCAACGTCACCGACTGTCCGGTCCCCAGCAGCAGGTTCACTTCTCCGACCGCCGAAAGAGCCGGGGCCGGCCCGAAGGCTTGCCGATGGGGGTGGTCTCGGGTTCGGGCGCCTCGTCGCCTGCCGGCGATACGGGTTCGGGCGCAGGCTCAGGCGTCTGCGCCGTGATCGGTGTCTGATCCGAAATAGCTTGTACAGCAACAGAATTCGGGTGCAGCACCGACGGACTCGGTGAGCTGGCCGTCATCTTGGTTATCGGTGTCGGGCTGGGGTAGTAGTCGTCGTCCTGCCAGTGCAGGGTGGCCAGCACCATGGTCTTGTCGTCGCCGGTCTGGTCGTCCTCGATGCTGCGCAGCAGAGAGGCGAAGTTGGCTGAGGTGCCCCCGGCGCGCACCCGTTCCCACGAGCCTCGGAAGAAGGGCTCGTAGGCTTCGCCGCTGGCGACATTGGTGATCTTGTACGTCATTCCGTCGGTGCTGAGCGCGAATGCCGTGACCGCCGGGCGCACCACCGTGCGGAAGGATTCCTCGAACGCACCATCGGACTGCAGGAACCAGGTGGCGTTCTGGTAGTCGTCCTTGGCCTCGATCAGCAGTGTCTCGATGCCACCCTCGGTTTCGATGGCGATGATGCCGTCGCCGATCTGACCGAAGGCGGCGCGGTCGCGGTCGGCCAACGCCACACACAGCGTGGTGGCCAGCTTTGCGCTGTCCAGCCCGAAGTAACGCGCTTGAGCGTGAACATGTTCGGTGGCCTTGTCGAACAGGCCCCGCAACATCTGCTCGGCTTCCTCGGCTGTGCTGCTGCGGAATTCGCGGATGAACCGAGATCGCATGGCATTGGCCAGCACACTCTGGCAGGCGGTGTAGGCGCCCCAGGCCGACGTCCCGGTGACCGAGCCCGCGCCGTCGGCCACCGCCGCCACCACGAAATCCTGAGTGACGCCGAAGCAGTACGCGTCGTCACAACCCAGACCGCGCCGCTGATGCTCGGATCCCACGACCGAGGCGCCGCACACGCCCCACTGCCAACTGCCGCGCGCCCCGGTGACGGGGTGGGTCATGCGCTCGTCCAGCCGCTCACCGGCGGCAGGTTGATCCGGTCGCCCATCGCACCGAGGGCTTCATCGCTGCGGGCGTAGTCGGTGGAATTGGACACGTTGCTCAGCGACGCGGACAACCACTCGAAGAGTTCCTCATACATCAGCCCGTTCAGCGGTGCGGGGGACCGTTGAACCGACAACCGGCCCAGCTGTCGATAATCCACCCCGGAACCCGCGCCGACCGGGAAAACGGTGACACCCCTGCTGGTTTCGGCGGCGTTGAGCCGGGCAACCGCGGCATCGAACCCGTCGACGTTCGGCTTGCCGTCGGTGAGGATCAGGATCCAGGGCCGGTAGTACTGCAGCCCGGCCGCCTTGTAGGCGTGCTTGCGGTCCTCGAGGATGTCGAGCGCCAGGTGGATCCCGGCGGCCATGTTCGTGGTACCCGACGCGGTGAACCTCGCGGGCTGCAGCGTGCGGGCTTCCTGCATCGGCACCAGCACGGTGGCGGCCGACCCGAACGTGACGACGGCGACTTCGACCCGCTTGCTGGCCAGAGTGTCGTTGTGCAAGTAGTGCACGAACGAGGAGAACCCGTGCTCGAGGGCCGCGATGGGATCCCCGTTCATCGAGCCCGACACGTCACACAGCACGACGCACGCCACCCGAGGATCAGGGTTCTCATCATTGAGCTCGACCGCCCAGAAGTCAGACACGGCGCTCCTTAACTCCGTCGACAGATACTTCGCCAGATCCTCTCATCGCCGCCGCCGCGATTCATCGCTAACCGGGCACGTGATGACTGTTCGGCCGGGCCGGCGTAGCCGGCCGGTGGCGGTCGCGGGTTCGCTGTCGCACGGTTCTGGGGTCGCCGTCGGTCGAACGTATGAATTTCGGCGATCCGGACAGGCGAGGTCCGGGTGCGGCCCACCGGAGTGCGGATCGTTCGTCCGAACGTCTGATTTTGGGGCCTAACGTGCACCGTGACGATGGCCGGTCGGGTTATATGACGGGGAAATGCCACGAATCATCACCCGACGGTCCGGTTTCTCTGGGGGATCCTTGTGAACAATCACGCCGACGTCACGGCCACCGGCGTTGGTGGGGCCAGCCCCTCCGGCGGTGCACACAGCAGGCAAGTCGCGGACCCGGCGCGGAAATGGACCACCGCCCGCGATCTGGTCGCCGGCGCGCTGCTGGCGGTGTCGCTGTGCCTGCCGTGGAACGTGGTCTTCGGGGTCGGGGTGCCCGCCAGTAGTGGGTGGCTGTTCGCACTGGTGTGGGTGACGGTGTTGCTGTCCGTGGCGGCTCTCGTGCTCAGCCATCTGCCGGCCGCCGAGGGCATGCGGGCGGCACTGGGGGCGCGGTTGCGCGTGCTGTTCAACGCTCCACTGCTGTTGGTCGTGTGCGGATTCGTGGTGTACACGGTCGTGCAAACCCTTCGGCAGGCCGGCTCCGGGGCGGTCTCTCCGGGCATCGGCCCCGGGGTCTTGTTCGCGCTGGCCGGTGCGGTGTTGGGGGCGCAGCCGGCGTTGACCTGGCCGCCGGTCGAGCACCCCGCCTGGCATGCCTGGACTCGTCGCATCGCGGTCGCTGCGATGGTGCTGGCCGTGCTGTCCACCTTGTTCAACATCTACTGGCGCACCGAGTACATGTGGGCGGCCGACTCGTTGGGCAAATCCGACACCGCCGTCATCGTGCTCACCCTGCTCTACGCCGTGGTGGCGGTGCTCGCGGTGGGCATCGGCTGCAGGTGGATTCGACGCGATTCGGCTGCGTCGCAGTTGGCCGTGGTGACGTTGGGGGCATCGTCGCTGGCGGGCAGCCTCGTCGTCTGGAGTCTGAACGCCGGGCGGGAGATCGACGCGTTCCACGGCATCGCGCAGAGCACGTCGACGGCCGGAGTGGGTTACGAGGGGTACCTGCTCTGGGTGTTGGCGGCCGCCGTCTACGGTGCGGCCAGTCTGTCGGCGGTGACGTCGACGGCTTCCGCGGACCGGCAGGTGCTCGGTGCGGCGGTGCGGACTGTGCTGACGTTGATCGCCTTCTGGTGTCTGGCGTCGATCGTGTTGCGTATCGCAGATGTCGCGGTGGCCAGCAGCCTGGGCTTGCCGCATTCCTGGTACGACACCGCGATGCTGATCAGTTTCGATGCGATCACCGCGGCACTGACGCTGTGGCTGCGCGTGACGTTCGCCAAGCCACGCGTGTCAGCGCGGGTGCTCATCGCGGTGAGCACGGCGCTGGTGGGGTTCGCGATCGGCCGGGTCGTCATCGGCGTCGCGATGGCCCTGCGGGTGTTCTATGTCGACGGCGGCCCGGCGTACAACCCGGTGTACGGCAACACCCTGGCCCAACAGATCACCTCGACCTTCGATGTCGTCATCTGCTGGATGGCGGCCGGTGTGCTCGTCGCCGCGGTGGCCGTCGGCCCACTCGCGGCGCTGCTGCGCGCCCGCCGCGAGCCGGCCGCAGCCGCCCCGGCCGGGCCTCCACCGGCAGCGACTGCCGTGCCGACCGGCGCAGCACCGACTGCCGGGGAAGCTCCGACGATCTTCCGCGCGGCGCCCCCGGAACCCGATCCGGTCCCGGGCAGCGCGGCCGACCGCATCGCGCGAGTACTGGCCGATTCGACTCAACGCTTCGGCGCCGGCACCACCTACACAGGCGAGCAGCGCGGCGGGCCGGAGGGCAACGGACGCGCACAATGACTGCGTCCTAACGATTCTCACGGGCTGAACGCGGTGCTGCCGTCCACGGGATGGGTGGTGCTGACCAGCTTGGCGTAGCAGTGTTCCCGGTCGAATCCGTGATCGCGGCACCAGCCCAGCGCGCTGTCGGGGTCGGCGAACGTCACCCCCGCAACGGTCACCCAGAAGTCCGGTGAGGAGAACGTGGACCAGTCCCCGGAGTAGAGCAGCCGCACTTCGGGGTAGCGCAGTCGAAGATCCAGATGCTCGCGCAGTGTCGCGGCGTTGTCCCAGGTGATGCCGTCGGCCACCAGCCCGGGTCGCTTGGAGCTCAGCTGCGGCACCCACCGGTCGGCGAGGTTGGCGGCGACGAACGGCCGGTCGGCAGTCGCCAGGGCGCGCAGGGCGTCGAAGCTGGCCGACTCGCTGTCGCCGGTGGCGGGGGCCGCCGGGCCGCTGGCGGTGCTGGATTGATCGCCCCGCGACCCGCTGGGCGTCTGGCCGTTGCCGGTCGGGCCGTCTTGCCGGCAGTCGACGACCAAGGTGGTGACGCCCAGATCGGTCGGGCCGGACTGGCTCGCGCCACCGGTCGGAACAGCATTGAGCGAGACCGGGATCCGCCAGAATGTGCCTGCCGGGAACACGAAGTCATGAGTGACGGCCGGCCGGTCGCCGGAGCCGGCGGGAATGACGATGGGTGCCGCCGACAGATCGAACGTGGCCGCGGCCACATTCTGGCCCTCGGAGGTCACCGAGAGCCTGGTCTGTCCCGAGGACAGGACGTCTCCGCCCGGACATTGGGCCACGATCTTCATCGTGATGACCAGCCCACCGGACTCTGCCCGGATGGCTTGCGGCTCGAAGTGGGCGGGCCGGCCGCATTTGGTGACCAGACGCGTGCCAGCGGAGCCGGTCGGTTTCGTGCCGACGGCCGGCACCGGGGCGGCCGGGCCGCTGGGCCGGAGCAGGGCCACACCGATTGTGCCGACGACGAGCACACCCTGATCGGTGGCATAAATCACGGCAGCCTTGCCGACACCGGTGCCGACCTCCCAGATGCGCGATCCGTCCGACAGGCTGATCGCCGTGACATCGCCGTCGTCGGTGGACACAATGACGTGCTCGCCATCGGTCAGGGCATGGGAGCGGGAACTTAGACCGTTGCGCCACAGGCGATTTCCCGAGCTCATGTCATAGGCACCCAGTCCGTCGGCGTCGGAGGCCATCCCGATGTCGCCGACCACCCAACCGGTTCCGGACGAGGGCGTCCCCGGCAGGTGCCACAAGGTCTGCCCCGTCCGAGGGTCCAAGGCCTCGCCGCGGGTGGTGGTCAAGGGCGGCGGCCCACCGGCGAACACCGAAAGGTCCTCGGTCTGCAGCTGATCCGGCGTGGTGAACAGTTGGCGGCCGTCGATTGTGGCCACCTCGGTCGGCCAGCTGTCGAAGTCTGCGCCGCCGCGGCATCGGGTGGCGATGATGGTGTCGGGTTCCCGCATCCGGACATTGACCACCTCGTGGTCGAACAGGGCCGACCCGTCCACCGCACGTAGCGCGATCTCGGCGCCGCCGAGATAGCCCCAGAGCACGCCGTGAGCGACGTGAAGATCTTGCCCGTCACCGTCGCCGTAGGCCTGGCACGCGTCGTTTCCGACGGTGCGCGTCCACGCGGCGGCGGGATTCTCGGCGGTGCCCTTGCTGACGGTCAGGCCGCCGACGTCGTTGCTGTAGGACGCGGTGTACAAACTCGTCCCGTCACTGGCAAGGATCGACGCCCGTGAGGGCACCGTGGAGTCCACCTTGCCGGTGCCGACATCGATGAATTGCAGCTGTGCCGGGCGGCCGTTGTCACCGGACTTCTGGCATACCAGAAGATTTCGCAACAGGTTGCGCGCGCAGCCGTCGCTGAGCCGAACCGGCAGCGACCACTCGACACGCCCGTCGGCCAAGCTCAGCGATACCAGTTCGGCCTCGTCGAGCTGGGACGAGTGATCGGCCCGTACCACGTGGACGATCACGTGATCGCCGGCGATGATCGCGCCGGGGCTGCCGTAGAAAGCGGCGCCGAACACCGGTGTCGCGACCCGACCGTCCCTGCCGTTCAGCAGGATTGACGCTTCTGCGGTCCAGGCGGTGGTAGGTGTGTTGGGGAATGTGCCGGCCAGCATGTTCTCCGGCCGTGGAGCGGGGGAACTGCCGTGCTGCTTGACCAGCACGACGCCGATGACGGTGGCGACCACAGCCACGATCAATGCCGCCGCGCCGGCGACGAACAACCCACGACGCCGGCCGGGGCCTGGGTGCGGGCGTTCGACGGGCGCTGGCGGCGGGGCCGAATAGCTTGGCTGGAAGGCATTTTCACCGACTGCGCCGGGAGCGGGGTGGAGCGGGGCGCGGGCCTCTTCGGCGGGCTCCTCGACCCAGAACCGCCAGCCGGGCGGCGCCGGCGGCCAGGACGGATCCGGTGACCAGTCCGGGGTCGGTGTGAAGCCCGATCGCAGTGGCCAATTGGGAGGCGGGTTGAAGACCGCTGCCATCGCCCTCTCTTTCCCCGCCGCCGCGGCGGGGCCGTGCCGGCCGCGGTCACCTGGGTGGGACTCTAGGCGCAGTTGTGCGCGCACTGGCGGCGCGATCGTGACGCCGCCGGATTTTCATACGTTCGGTCGATAGCGGTCCCGGCATTCGCTGCCGGGGATGGCGACGCACCCGAACAGAGCCTCCCGTGCTCGGATGCGTCGCCCCGGTGTCGTCAATAGCCCCTACGCGGAGCTACCGTCGACCCCGTCGCCGCGACGATGGCGGGTCCGCAGACGGCGTCGACGTCCCCCATGCCGTCCGCCTGCACCATGCCCGCGGCGGCGAGTCCCGCTGCGCCGACCATCTCGGCGGCAACGCTGCGAAGAGAAGAAAGCGTGTGCGCCATTGCTTGCTCCTTGTGCCGTATGTTGCACAAGAGGCTGCCAGTGGCGCCCGATTAAAACCAGGCTTAACTGGGATAATACGTCGAACAAACGACGGAGATGTCGACCGAACGGTCGACGGTGGGTGTCCCTCGAAGGTCCGCTGGACCGGTCAAGATCGGATAGTCCGGGACCGTCGCGCTTGCCGTTCCCGTGCCAGCGTGCGGGTCTCGTCCGACAGCGGCGCGGCCAGCAGTGCGGCGACGGAGTCGACGAGATGGCTGGTGAACAACCGGTCGTCCGCGTGCGGGGCGGTTGCCGCGCGGCGACCGAGCTCGATCGCCGCGTACACCAGCGCGCCGAACCGCGGGTGCAGCGTGACAGCCACCGGATCGAACATCGGTTCCAGCATCCGGCGCCAGCGCTGCAGGCTGGCCGAATGCCCGGTGAAATCGAACGCGGGGACCGCCCGGTTCAACAGGTCGGCGTGGATCCTCAAAAACGCCGGACCGCCGTCGGTGTCGGCGAGCTTGGCAGCCAACGGGCGGACCAGGGCCGAGGCCATCGACCGCATGGAGGGCGTGGCCTCGGCCTCGATGGCGTCCAGGAGGGCGTCGCGGCGGGCGTCGACGAGTGGCAGGTGCTTGGCGGCGACCGCGGCCAGCATTCCGGCCCGGTCGGTGAAGTGGTACTGGACCGCCATCACGTTGCGCGCGCCTGCCTCGCGGGCGATCTCGCGCAGGCTGACGGCGTCGACCCCCCGCTCGGCGAACAACCGCTCGGCAGTGGCCACCAGGTTCGCCGAGGTGTCGGCGGCCATCAGAGCTCGGCGACCTCGTGTTCGAGCAGTTCGGCCAGCTTCGCCTGGGCGGCCGCGCGCCGGGTGGGGATGTGCTGGGACGGGAAGAGGGTGTCGACGGGCTCGTATTCCTTGAGGGTGCGCCGGGCCACGGTCAGTTTGTGCACCTCGGTCGGGCCGTCGGCGATAGCCAGCGACTCGGCGGCCACCATCATCTTCACGAACGGCATCTCGTCGGAAACCCCCAGTGCGCCATGCAGATGCATGGCCCGTTGGACGACATCGTGCAGGACCTGCGGCATGGTCACCTTGACCGCGGCGATATCGCGGCGCACCCGCTGATAGTCGTGGTACTTGTCGATCTTCCACGCGGTGCGCAAGACCAGGAGCCGGAACTGCTCGATCTGGATCCAGCTGTCGGCGATCTTCTCCTGGGTCATCTGGTAGTCGCCCAGCGGCCCGCGGCGGGTCTGGCGGGACACCGCCCGTTCGCACGTCATGTCGAAAGCCTTGCGGGCCAGTGCGATTGTCCGCATCGCATGGTGAACCCGCCCGCCGCCGAGGCGGGTCTGGGCAATTGCGAACGCCTGGCCCTCACCTCCGAGCACGTGGTCGGCGGGTACCCGTACGTCGTTGTAGCGGATGTAACCGTGCCCGGCGCGATCATCGGACTCGCCACCGACACCGACGTTGCGGACGATCTCGATGCCGGGTGTCTCGGCCGGCACGATGAACAGCGACATCTTCTGGTGCGTACGGGCTTCCGGGTTCGTCACCACCATGACGATGAAGAACGACGCGTTGCGTGCGTTGGAGGAGAACCATTTCTCGCCGTTGATCACCCACTCATCGCCGTCGCGCTCGGCGTGGGTGGTGAACAACCCGGGGTCCGACCCACCGTGCGGTTCGGTCATCGAGTAACACGAGGAGATCTCGCCGTCCAGCAGTGGTTGCAGGTAGCGCTGCTTCTGCTCCTCGGTGCCGAACATCGCCAGAATCTCGGCATTGCCCGAATCGGGCGCTTGGGATCCGAAAACCGAGGGCGCCCAACGGGACCGACCCACGATCTCGTTCAGCAGGGCCAGCTTCACCTGCCCGTAGCCCTGGCCGCCGAGTTCGGGGCCGAGATGTGCCGCCCACAGCCCTTGGTCGCGGACCTGCTGCTGAAGCGGACGCAGCACTCGCAGCACCTCGGGGTTGGTCTTCTCATAGGGGTCCAGCGGTGCGAAGTCCAATGGTTCGAGCTCGTCGCGCATGAACTCTTCGACCCAGTCGAGTTTCTTCTGGTATTCGGGGTCGGTTTCGAAGTCCCACATGGTGTCGTCCTCGGGTCGGCGGCGTTAAGGCGCCGCGATCATAACTTCATGCATCTGCATTAATCAACGACTCCCGGCCATCGCCTCCGGTGATCAGGCATGCTTCCACCGTGCTGTTGCTCAGCCGGGTCACCGGTCAAGACGTGCGGGGACCCGACGGGCAGGTGGTCGGCCGGTTGACCGATCTCACCGTCAGCCTCGCGCAGCAGTCGGGGCAACACCGGGTCGAGCGGGTGCTCGTCACTCGCCGGCACGGCGGCCCGCTGCTGGTGCCGTGGGGGCCGGTGGCCAGATTCGAGCGCAATCAGATCGTGCTCGCCGCCATCACCGCCGAGCACGCGCCGGTGGCGCTGTCCGAGCACGAGATCCTGCTGGGCCGAGACGTGCTGGACACCCAGGTGATCGACGTGGTCGGCCAGCGGCTGGCCCGCGTCGCCGACGTGGTGCTGGCCCGCACCCGGGTCGGTGACATCGAGCTGGTGGGGGTGGAGGTCGGGTTCGGCGCCGTGCTGCGCCGGCTTTCACTGGGCAGGTTCGCCCCACGGTGGGGCAGAGACGTCATCGCCTGGTCCGACGTACACCTGACCTCCGAACGCGGTCACGCCGTGCAGCTCTCCAGCCCGCGCGCCGCTGTGCACCACCTCGACGCACGCGCGCTGGCCGCACTGGTCAGCCGTCTCGACACCGAGTCGGCCACCGAGGTGCTGGCCGTGCGCGGGCCGGGCGTTGCCGCCGACGTCGTCCGCGCCGCACACCCGGCGGTCGGCGAACGCATGCTGCGTGCCATGCCCGGCTCCGAGGCGGCCCGGATCGTCGCCGCGATGCCCGAAGAGCACGCCAGCCGCTGGCGCAACCGGCTCGAGCAGGCGCCGGCCCTGCTCGGGCGCCGCTTCCTACGGTCACGCGTGTGGCCCCGGCGGCGCCACAACACAGGACCGTCGTCGTGACCGCTCCCCGGCGCACCGCCACGAAGTTCGGCGCCCTGCTGGCCGTCTTGGGCCCCGGGCTGCTCGCCGGGCTGTCCGACGACGATCCGGCCGGCATCACCACCTACTCGGTGCTCGGCGCCGACCACGGCTACCAGTTGTTGTGGGTGTTGCTGCTGTCCACCGTGGCGCTCATCGTGTTCCACAGCCTGGCAGCACGGATGGGGGTGGTCACCGGTCAGGGCTTGATCGGGTTGGTCCGCCAGCGCTACGGGGTGTCGGTGGGCGCTGCCGTGCTGGCCGCGCTGGTGGTGGCCAACATCGGCACGACCTGCGCCGAATTCGCCGGCATCGCAGCGGGATTCGAGCTGTTCGGGGTCAGCCGCTACATCAGCGTGCCGGTCGCCGCGATGGCGGTGTCGCTGTTGGTTCTGCGCGGCAGCTTCCATCGCGTCGAGCGGTTGCTCCTGGTGCTGTCCACGGTGTTCCTGGCCTACATCGCCTCGGGATTCCTCGCCAAACCGGACTGGGGCGCGGCGCTGCACGGCACCTTCGTGCCGACCATGCCGATGACCGGCTCCGCGATCGCGATCGTCACCGCCACCCTGGGCACGACGCTGGCCCCGTGGGGGCTGTCGTTCATGCAGTCCTACGCCGTCGACAAGAAGTTGCGCACCGAGGACTTGCCGCTGGAGCGGGTGGACGTCATCACCGGAGCCGTGCTGACCGGGGTCATCGGGTTCTTCGTCGTGGTGGCCTGTGCGGCCACACTGCACCGCGACGGGCGCAGCATCGCCGATGCAGCCGACGCGGCGATCGCGCTGCAGCCACTGGCGGGTGAGGCGGCGGCCAAGCTCTTCGGAATCGGTTTGATCGGCGCTGCCTTTCTGGCCGCGTCGATCCTGCCGTTGTCGACGGCCTACTCGGTCTGCGAATACGCCGGAGTGGAAGCCGCCATCGACGATCCGTACCGGGATGCCCGGGTGTTCTACCTGACCTACGGGATCGTCACCATGATCGGGGCTGTCGTTGTGCTCGCACCCAATGCGCCGCTGGTGCCGATCCTGGTCGGTACCCAGGTGCTCAATGCGGTCCTGCTGGTGCCGCTGATGTTCGCGATGATCGGCCTCGGCCGCGACCGTGACCTGATGGGCCGGTTCGCGATCGGCCGCACCGGACTGGTCGGCTACAGCGTGACGACCATCGTGGTGGTCCTGTGCGTACTGGCGCTTGGTGTCACGACAGTGATCGGGTGAGCAGAAAGGATCGCGGTGTGACGACAACTGTTCGCCTGGAGGTCGACTCCTCTGGCGTCGCGCTGATCACGCTCGACGGCCCCGAACGCCTCAACGCGTTCTCCCCAGGTACCGCCAGTGAGCTGGGCGCGGCGTACCGCCGCTGCGACGCCGACGACGCCGTGCGGGCCGTCGTGCTCACCGGAGCGGGCCGGGCGTTCTGTGCGGGGGCGGACATGTCGGCTCAGGCCGGGGCGTTCGACAGTCCTGCCGATGGATTCAGCGCCTCACCGGTGCAGCCACCGGCCTGGCGGGTCCGCAAATTGGTGGTCGCCGCCGTCAACGGACCCGCCATCGGGATCGGGCTCACCCTGGCTCTGCAATGTGACATCCGGCTGGTGGCCGCCGACGCCAAACTGGCCATCCCTCAGGTGCGCCGCGGCATGATCGGCGACTGCGCGGTGCACTACACCCTCAAGCGCGCCGTCGGCCTGGCTGTTGCCGCCGACCTCCTGCTCACCGGGCGCACGTTCACCGGCTCCGAAGCCACGGCGCTCGGCGTCGCCAGTCGCGCCCTGCCGTCCGGCGAGGTCCTGCCCGCAGCCCTGGACCTGGCCCGCGACGTCGCGGTCAACGCCAACCCCGCGTCGCTGGCCTACAGCAAGCGACTGCTGTGGACCGACCTGGGTGCCGAGGAGGTGGCCGCCGAGGAGACTACGGTGCACCTGAAACTGATGGGCGGCCCGGACGCGATCGAAGGGCCGGCCGCCTGGCGGGAGAACCGGCCACCGGTGTGGCGGTCCCGCGCCGGCCAGACGGGAGATCCTGCATGACAGAGACCACGACCAAGACCACCGCCGAGGTTCTCGACGGTGTCGACCTGACCGGTCGCACCGTCGTCATCACCGGTGCCTCCTCGGGGTTGGGGTTGCAGACCGCCCGGGCGATGCAGTCGGCCGGAGCGCAGATCGTGGCCGCGGTGCGTGATCTGGACAAGACGCGCGCGGCGATCGACTGCGAGATGGTGGCGCTCGAACTCGGCGACCTGCGCTCGGCGGCCACCGCGGCCGAGACGATCGCCGACAGTCATGAGCGCATCGATGTGCTGATCAACAACGCCGGCGTGATGGCGCCGCCGCTGACCCGCACCGCACAGGGGTACGAACTTCAGCTCGGCGCCAACCATCTCGGACACTTCGTGTTCACCACCGGACTGGCCGAGCGCTTCGCGGCCGGCACCCGCATCGTCAACCTCAGCAGCCGCGGGCACCTGTACAGCGGCATCCGGTGGGACGACCCCAACTACGACGACGAGACCAGCTACGACAAGTGGCAGGCCTACGGCCAGAGCAAGACCGCCAACGTGTTGTTCGCCGTCGAGGCCGAACGGCGCTGGGGGCCACGCGGCGTGCATTCGTTTGCCGTCCATCCGGGCGTGGTCGTCACCGAGCTGGCCCGACACATGACCCGCGACGACTACAGCGGGCGGCTGGCCAACCTCGACGTGACCGACGTCGACCACGGCGCGGCGACCACGGTGTGGGCTGCCACCAGCACCGACCTCGACGGGCGCGGGGGGCTCTACCTCGAGGACTGCCGCATCGCCGACCCGTTCGCCGAAGGCGTGGTCGGCGGGTACGCACCGTGGGCGGTGGACCCCGAGCAGGCGGTGCGACTGTGGGACTGGTCGCAGCGACAGGCCGACCTTAATTTGGGTGACTAACCTGCAGTGGTGGTCATCGACGTCCGTCCAGCCCGCAAGGCCGACATCCCTGCGCTGGCACGGGTGCTGGGCCGGGCGTTCCAAAACGACCCGGTCATGTCGTGGGTGCAGCCCGACGCCGAGCGCCGGCAGGCCGCCCTGCCGGGACTGTTCGGCGCGCTGACCCGCCACCACTTTCTGGCCGGCCGCGGCACCGAGGTCGCGGTGTCCGACGACGGGGTGGCCGCCGGCGCACTGTGGGATCCCCCAGGCCGGTGGATGCAGTCACCCCGTGAGCAGCTGGCCATGCTGCCCGGTGTGATCCGCGCGTTTCGGGGTCGGCTCGCCGCGGGCCGCGCGGTCACCGACTTGATGAAGGCCCACCATCCCGAGGAACCGCACTGGTACCTCGCGGTCATCGGCAGCGATCCGATGGTGCGTGGGGGCGGGTTCGGCCACGCGCTGATGCGCTCCCGGCTGGACCGCTGCGACGCCGAATATGCCCCGGCCTATCTGGAATCCAGCAACCCGGACAACATCCCGTACTACCAGCGGTTCGGTTTCGAGGTGACCGGGGAGATCGTGCTGCCCGACGGCGGACCGTCGCTGTGGCCGATGTGGCGTGCCCCGAGGTGACCGCCGCGGCTGGTTAGCCTGGGTATCTCGGTGAGACTGCCGCCGTCAGTCCGAACCGGCCGCGAGTATCGATTCGAACGTGGTGGCGACGTGCTGGCGAAACCATCGGTGAGCCGCGTCGTCCTCGGTTCGGGGATGCCAGGCGATCCCGATCTCGAGCGGCGGCAGGTCGAGTGGAATGGCGAAGGTGCGCATGCCGAGGCTCTCGATGGTGGAAGCCCAGTGCGCGGTGGTCAACGCGACGAGGTCAGTGGAACCGGCAAGCAGCAGGGCGCTGGTGTGGTTGGACACGACGATCCGCACCCGTCGGCGTAGCCCGTGGGCGGCCAGGGCTGTGTCGATCGGGCCGTGCGCCCTGCCGCGTCGGGAGGTGCCGATGTGTTCCGCGGCAGCGAAGCGGTCCACGCTGATCTCGGCAGCGAACAGCGGATTGCCGGCACGGGCGACACCCAGCAGTTCGGTTCGGGTCAGCGAGCGGTGGTGGGTCTCCGGATCGAGGTGGCCCAGGACGCCGAGTTCGAGGTCCACGTCTCCCCGCCGGAGTCCGGTGTCTTCCAACGCTTCCGACACGAAGATCACGTCGACCCCCGGCGCCTGCTGGCTCAAACGCTGCAGCAGCGGTGCGGCCACACTCGACACGAACAGGTCAGCCGATTGAACGGTGAACGCCCGGCGTAGCGAGGACGGGTCGAATTGTGCACCCGGGCGCAGGATTTCGTCAGCTTCAGCGAGGAGGCCGCTGAGCCTCTGGCGCATGTCCACCGCGCGCTGGGTGGGCACCAGCCCCTGTCCTGCCCGCACCAGAAGGGGGTCACCTGCCTGTCGGCGCAATTGGGCCAGCGCCCTGCTCACCGCTGGAGGCGAGGTGCCCAGGCGTTCGGCGGCGCGCGTCACGCTGCTCTCCTGAAGCAGCACATCGAGCACCCGAAGCAGGTTGAGATCCATCGCCCACCATTCTTATCGGCAGAGGCAATTATTAGTTCTCAATACTTGCATTGTTTGTTATGGGTCGGCGGCGAAGGCTTGACGAAGCCCCAGAAACTCGCACAGAGGAGCACACCCGTGAACGATGACTCACCCCGCGCCGGCCGTGATGGTGACGTCCTGGCCGTCGTCAGCCAGAGCGGACCGACGGTGACCTTCTTCGACGCCGCAACCGACGGACCCCTCGGGGTGCTCGACCTGCTGGCCGAACCCCACGAACTGTGTTTCGACGCAACGCATCGGCAGCTGTGGTGCACCAACACCTACCACTCCGGCTACTATCACGCCAACCAGGGCCGACGCACCCAGCTGACCGTCATCGACCCCGACGAGCGTCGCATCGTCGACGTGGTTGATCTGGCTCCCGAGCACGCCCCGCACGGCCTGGCCCTCGACAGCACCCGCAACCGCCTCTACGTCAGTGTCGAGGGGGACGCGGATCGGCCCGGCGGGGTCGTCGTGATCGATACCGTGACGCGAAAAGTGCTCGGCCGCATGAGCACTGGCGCCCCGGGTCCCCACTGGTTCGTCATCGACGCCACCGGGAGGAAGGGGTTCGCGACCAACAAGGAGGCCCCCTTCGTGTCGATCCTGGATCTGGCCACCGAAGAGCTCGTCACGGTTGACGTCCCCGGCAGTGAAGGCCTCGCCGTCTCGCCCGATGGCAGCGAGATCTACGTGGCCGCGCCATACGGCTCGTTCACGGCAAGCGGATCACAGAGCTTGCCGACCAATGGAATCCGTGTCATCGATACCGAAAGCGCCCGAGTGGTCGACGTGCTGGCGACCGAACATGTGGTGTTTCCGGTCTGCCTGACCGGTGATGGCGTACTGCTGGCTGCCGAGCTTCGGATGACCCCCGGCGGACCGTCGGCGCTGGGCAGCCACCTGCCGGGACGCTTGAACGCATTCGACACCGCCACTCGCCAGCGCATCGCGACGGTCGAACTGACGGGCCGATTTCCGCTCACCATGACTGCATCCCCTGACGGCCGACTCGGCTATGTCGCCGCGGTGACGTCCTCCACGGTTGACATCGTCGACCTGCGTCGGTGGGAGGTCCTCAATTCGCTGGCCATCGCCAAGCGCGGCGAACCGGGCGCTCATGGACTCGCCTACATTCCCCGGCCGAACTGACCGGCATGCGGCTGACCTGCTACTTCCGCGCGGAGAATCACTGTGGAGTTTGACGACATCGCGCACCGGCTCGATACCGCGCGCGCTCGGCGCACAGCGGTGACCCCGTTCAGCGACACCGCGCCAGACTTCGACGTTGGCGCGGGATACCACGTTCAGCGCCGCCGCCGCGCCGGCCGTGCCCTCGCCGGCTGGAAACTGGCCCTGACCTCACGCGCCAAGCAGCGTCAAGTGGGCCTCGACGCAGCGATGTACGGGTTCCTCGGCAGGGATGACGCCCTCGCTCCGGGACAGGCGCTGAACGTCGGATCGCTGATCGCGCCGCGAGTCGAGCCCGAACTGGTCTTCATCATGGGCGACGACATTGCCGGCCCTGGTATCACCGGGGCACAGGTACTCGCGGCCACCGCCGAAGTGGCGGCCGGTATCGAGGTCATCGACTCCCGGTATCTCGACTACCGCTTTTCCCCGGGCGATCTTGCCGCCGACAATGCCTCGGCCGCAAACTTTCTCATCGGTCCGGGCCGGCCACCGCAGGACCTGGAACTTCCCGTGCTGGGAGTTGTGCTGGCCAAGAACGGGGAACTGGTCGACACCGCGACCGGTGCAGCGGTGATGGGACACCCGGCGGCTGCCGTGGCGTGGTTGGTGCGCCGACTGCACACCCAGGAAGGGCTGGGCCTGCGGCGCGGACAGATCGTGTTTTCGGGCGGGCTGACCGGCGCTGTACCGGTCGGGGCCGCGGACACCGTCACTGCGGAATTCGCCCACCTCGGCCGCCTCACCCTCGACTGCCGATGATCCACACCGATCGGACACCCGGGGCCCGCGGTGGCGGCGGTGCTTCCTGGCCGTTTGCTGAGGGCCCAGAGAAACTTGCCTTCGAGTTGGCGAAAAGTGCGCATCGCACGTTCCCGATTGTGATAATCGGCCCAGGGGTGGCGCGGGCCATGGCGGGTCCTCCGGAGGGGAGGGGATCGGCCATGGCCCGCCATTTATGCAGTATGCAGCCCATTTGTGGGGCTCAATGCGCTACTCGGTCGCGCGCAGTACCAGCATGGCGCGCGATTCCAGTCGCACCGGCGCGGCCGCCTTCACCACCGCGGCGTCCTCGATCTCGCCCGGTCCCGCAGCGGTGTCCACGACAGGTTGCCAAGCCTTACCGAACTCCGCTGGGGGAAGGGTGAACTCGATGGGCTCGTGGTGGGCGTTGAAGCAGAGCACGAAGGAGTCGTCGCTCACCCGCTGGCCGCGGGTGTCCAGGTCCGGGATGCCGTGGCCGTTGAGATAGACCGCCACCGACTTGCCGAAGCCGGAGTCCCAGTCCTCGTCGTTCATCTCCGAGCCGTCCGGGCGGAACCAGGTGATGTCCGGCAGCCCCTCGCTGCCGCGTTGCCGGACCGGCCTGCCGTTGAAGAACCGCCGTCGGCGGAAGGCCGGATGGTTGGCCCGCAACACCGACACCGACGCGGTGAACTCCAGCAGGGCGGTGTCCGCGCTGGCCCAGTCGATCCAGGTGATCTCGTTGTCCTGGCAGTAGCCGTTGTTGTTGCCGCCCTGGGTGCGCCCGAGTTCGTCACCGTGCGAGATCATCGGCACGCCCTGGGACAGGATCGTGGTGGCGATCAGGTTGCGCTGCTGGCGGGTTCTCAGCGCGTTGATCTCCGGATCATCGGTGGGGCCCTCGACGCCGCAGTTCCACGACTTGTTGTTGCTCTCGCCGTCGTTGTTGTCCTCGCCGTTGTCCTCGTTGTGTTTCTCGTTGTAGGACACCAGGTCCCGCAGCGTGAATCCATCGTGGGCGGTGACGAAGTTGATCGACGCCACCGGCCGGCGCGCGGTGTGCTCGTAGAGGTCGGCCGAGCCGGTCAACCGGTAGGCGAACTCGCCGAGGGTGGCGTCTTCACCTCGCCAGAAGTCGCGGACGGTGTCGCGGAACTTGCCGTTCCACTCGGTCCACTGCGGCGGGAAGTTGCCCACCTGGTAGCCGCCGGGGCCGACGTCCCACGGCTCGGCGATCAGCTTTACCTGACTGACCGTCGGATCCTGTTGAACCAGTTCGAAAAACGCGCTCAGCCGGTCGACATCGTAGAACTCGCGGGCCAGCGTGGAGGCGAGGTCGAAGCGGAAACCGTCCACGTGCATCTCGGTCACCCAGTACCGAAGTGAATCCATGATCAGTTGCAGCGAATGCGGGTGTCCGACATTGAGGCTGTTGCCCGTGCCGGTGTAGTCCATGTAGTACTGCTTGTCGTCGTCGACGAGTCGGTAGTAGGCGGCATTGTCGATACCGCGGAAGCTCAGCGTGGGGCCCATGTGGTTGCCTTCAGCGGTGTGGTTGTAGACCACGTCGAGGATCACCTCGATGCCGGCTTCGTGCAGCGAGCGCACCATCGCCTTGAATTCCTGCACCTGTCCACCGGGCGTGGTGCTGGCTGAGTACTTGCTGTCCGGGGCGAAGAACCCGATGGTGTTGTAGCCCCAATAGTTCGACAGGCCCTTGTCGATCAGGGTGGAGTCGTTGGCGAAGTGGTGCACCGGCATCAGCTCGATCGCGGTGGCACCGATCGACTTCAGGTGGTCGATGATCGCCGGATGTGCGATGGCGGAATAGGTTCCGCGAATGGCGTCGGGGATGTCGGGGTGGGTCTGGGTCAACCCTTTGACGTGTGCCTCGTAGATGACGCTGTCGGCGTACTCGCGTTGCGGAGGACGATCGACGCCCCAGTCGAAATACGGGTTGATGACCACCGATTTCGGCATGCTGGCGGCCGAGTCGTCGTCGTTGCGGCTGTCGGGGTCGCCGAAGTTGTAGCCGAACAGTGACTGATCCCAGTCGAAGTGACCGTCGATCGCCTTGGCGTAGGGATCCAGCAGCAGCTTGTTGGGGTTGCAGCGATGGCCCTGCCCGGGATCGTGCGGTCCGTGTATGCGATAGCCATAGCGCTGGCCGGGTTCGACGCCGGGCACGTACCCGTGCCAGACGAAACCATCCACTTCGGGCAGGACGATGCGGGTTTCGTTCCCGTCCTCATCGAACAGGCAGAGTTCGACTCGCTCGGCCACCTCGGAGAACACGCCGAAGTTGGTGCCGTAGCCGTCGTAGGAGGCGCCCAGCGGATAGGCCTTGCCGGGCCATACCTCGGGTGCGGCGGCGTTGGTCACGTAGGGCTCCTTGGATTGACGGGCTGGACTCTGCCGGGTACCCAGTAATCGCCGGCGTCAAATCACCCGTGAGCCGGTTGTGAGAGTCATGACAATTCGGCTGCCGGAGTTGCTTCGTGGCCGGGTCGGCCGGCGGTTCGGCGCCGCTGTTTCATCTCCGCCTCATACACGTGCCGGGCACCGCCCATCAGCTCCTCGCGCACCTGGCGCTCGCGGTCACGCAGGGCCGACCAGTAGGTGTCGTCGAACTCCTCGACCACTTGAAACGTCCAGCGGCCGTAGAGGACGTTGCGACCCACCAGGTCAGTCTCCAGCGCCTCGGCCATGCCGGAATGACCCGCCGCGCGCAGCTTGTCGGCCGTTTCCCCGAGCAGCAGGTCGGCGTGCCCCATCAGCTGGTGAAACGAATAGAGGTGGCCGCGCGCCCGTTCGACGTATTCCAGCGCCTCGGACAGCGATCCGACCGCTTCGACGGTGTCGTCGTCGACGCCCTGGGGTCGTCGGCTGGTCAGCTCGTCACCGCTCATGCGGGGCCTCCTGGGGGCTGGATCGGATATATCGCAGGTAGACGTAGTTTTCGGCGGTCACGGCGTGGCCCAGGGCCATCCGGGTCGGTACCGTCAGCGCCGGTGCGCCGGGGCGGGCGGTGGCGGCGGTGGCCGCGAGGGTCGGCGAGATGGTCAGGCACATCTCGTCGACCAGGTCACAGGCCACCAGCTCGTCGAGCAGGGTCGGGCCACCTTCGCACAGGATCCGGCGCATACCCCTGGTCTGCAGCGCGCACACCGCGGACCGCAGGTCCACCGCGGTGTCGCCGGCGATCAGCGCATCGCCGGCCAGCTCCGGGCGCTCACGGACCAGCCGGGCGGTAGTGACCACGATGGGGCGTCGCGCGGGGTCGGCGTACAACGACGCGGGCAGGTGACCGGTGTGGGTCACCACGGCGACCGGCGGTGCGCCGTCGGCGCCCCAGCGTTCATGTCGTTCGGCCGCCTGCTCAGGGGTCAGGCGCACCGGGCCGTAGCCCTCGGCGCGCGCCGTACCCGCACCCACCAGCACCACGTCCGCGAACCCGCGCAGGGCCAGCAGCAGATTCTGGTCGGTGGTGCCTGAGAGCGGTCCCGCCACGCCGCCGAACGCTGCCGCTCCGTCCAGCGACATGATCATGTTGACCCGCACCCCGTCGGGCGGCTCGCGATAGCGGGCCACCAACTCGTCCGGCGTCACCGGTGACCTGCCAACGCCGCGATCGCGGAACTGTCGAGCTGATCGCACAGCTGTCGAGTGCCATCGAAAACCGCTGCTGCTCCGGCATTCTCGAGTTCGGCCCGGGAGAGTCCGCCGGACAGCACGGCGATACAGGCCACTCCGGCGCGCGCGCTGGCCTCGACGTCCCAGACCGTGTCGCCGATGAATACCGCCTGCCGCGCTGACACCCCGGCCTTCTTCAGTGCGACGTTGACGATGTCTGGCCGCGGCTTGGCCTCCTCGACGTCTTCGGACGAGGTGATGGCCGACACGAGGTCGTCGCACGCGAGGGTCTTGCGCAGCAGCGCTAGTTCGTTCGCCGGTGCCGAGGTTGCCAGCACCACCTGCAGGCCGAGGTCGGCCACCCGCTGTAGCAATGCGCGCGCCCCGGGCAAGGCAGTCAGCAGATCGGCGCTGTCCTCGTAGTAGCGGGTATGTAAATCCTTGAGCCGTTTCTGGATGTCGTCGTCGGCGCCGTCGGACAGCTCATCGACCAAGCCGGACCCGTCCATGCCGATACAGCGGTGGATGTGCCAGGCCTGGACCGGCAGACCGACCTCATGGAAAGCCTGCTGCCAGGCGTGGACGTGGAGGTAATTCGAGTCGACGAGGGTGCCGTCGATGTCGAAGAGAACTGCGGGCTTGGCCATGGTGAGCGGTGTACCCGGTTTTCAATCTCACGCAATATCGAGTGGTGCTCAGGGCTCGGGTACGTCGGCGGGCGGCAGGTCCTCCTCATGGACCACGGGCTCGGGCTGCCAGGCGTTGACTCCCACGGTGATCATCCGCAGCTGTTTGACCGCCGTGCGCTTGATCTCGTCGAGCGCGGCCGCGTCGTGGGCGTCCTCGATGGCCTCGGCGATGATGATCATCGAGTTGACGAACAGGCTGGCCAAGATGTTCAGGTCTTCGGTGCTCCAACTGTTCAGGCCGGGAAAGCGGGCCAGGTCGGTCGCCAACTCGGAGGTGATCAGCCGGATCTCGGTGCGGATCGCGTAACGCAGCACCGTCACGCCGCTGGACCGCTCGCGGCCGATGAACCGCCAGTGCTCACGCTGCTCGGCCACCCCGGCGACCAGGATCTCCACCGTCGATTCGATCACCCGGTTGGGGTCCAGCTTGCCGGCGCGGGCGCTGCGCAGCATCTCCCGCAAGGTGCGGAAGGACTCGTCGATGAGCACCAGACCCAGGGCGTCCATCGACTCGAAATGCCGGTAGAACGCGGCCGGCACGATTCCGGCCTCGCGGGTGACTTCGCGCAGGCTGAGGCCGCTGAAGCTGCGCTCGTCGAGCAGCTTCAGCGCGGCCGCGATGATCGCACGGCGAGTGGCCTCTTTGCGTTCCTCCCGCGACGGGGTTTCGCGCGAGCGGGACTTTCCTGAGCGCTCACGACGTGAGCTCGGCGTACGACTGTTCACTGTTGTGAACGCTACCACACTCTGGCTCGATTCCTTGACGACGTGCAGTTTCACCAGTCACGGTATACACATGTTCACTCAAATGTTGACCACGAAGGTGCTTCGCTCGCCGCTGGTCGATCTGCTCACCGGTCCGCACGGCGTCGACCGTTACACCGAGCTGGTGGACCCGACCTGGACCACCGATGCCCGGGCCAGAGTGGTCGATGTGCGCCGCTCCACCCCGCGCAGCGTCACCCTGCTCCTCGACCCCAATTCGGCAGTCACCGGCCACCGCGCCGGCCAGCACCTGAACCTGACGGTGGAGATCGACGGCCGCCGCCATACCCGCTGCTACTCACCGGCCAACGCCGAGGGGTCTTCGCTCATCGAATTGACGATCGGAGCCCACGACGGCGGCCTGGTGTCGGGCCACCTCTACCGCAACGCCCGTCCCGGCATGGTGGTCGATCTGTCCGACCCAGCCGGCGACTTCGTGCTTCCCGAGCAGCGGCCCCGCCGCATCCTGTTCGTCTCCGGCGGCAGCGGCATCACCCCGGTGATGTCGATGCTGCGCACCCTGCAGACCGAGGGTTTCGACGGCGAGATCGCCTTCGTCCACTACGCCCGCACTCCGGACGAGGCGTGCTACCGAACCGAACTCGCCGCGATGGACGTGCGGGTGCTGCACGGATACACCCGCGCGCCGGGCGGCGAGCTGGACGGCCGCTTCGGACCCGAGCACCTCGCCGTCGCGATGCCCGATCCCGACGCCGTCTACGTGTGCGGGCCGCCGGCACTGGTCGAGGCGGTGCGCGATCATTGCCCGCACGCGCTCTCGGAAAACTTCGTCCCGGCGCCCTTCGTGGTACCCGATGCGCCGTCGGGTGGACGAATCAGCTTCCGGGACAGCGGCATCGACGCCGAAGACGACGGGCGTCCGCTTCTCGACCAGGCCGAGGACGCCGGGCTGAACCCCACCAGCGGATGCCGGATGGGCATCTGCCACACCTGCACTCGCCGCAAGCATCGCGGCGCGGTGCGCAACCTGACCACCGGAACGGTCTCCACCGCCGACGAGGAGGACGTGCAGATCTGCGTGTCAGTGCCCGTCGGTGACGTCGAGATCGCGCTCTAGAGCAGAACGGGACGATCATGACCACCCAACACATCACACTGACCCGCGAGCAAGCCGACGAGTTCGGCCGGGAACTCGACGCCATCCGCGATCGAGTGATCGCCGACCTCGGCCAGACCGACGTCGACTACATCCGCCGGGTCATCAAGGCCCAGCGCGCCATGGAGATCGGCGGCCGCGCGCTGCTGATGGCCGGCATCTTCCCGCCGGCCTGGCTGGCCGGCACCGCACTGCTCGGGATCTCGAAGATCTTGGACAACATGGAGATCGGGCACAACGTCATGCACGGGCAGTACGAGTGGACCGGCGATCCGGCCCTGCGCGGGCGCACCTTCGAGTGGGACACCGCGTGCCCGGCCGACCAGTGGCGCCACTCGCACAACTACTCCCACCACACGTTCACCAACATCGTGGGCATGGACCGCGACATCGGCTACGGCATCCTGCGGATGAGCCCGGATCAGCCGTGGCGGCCCTACTTCCTGGGCAACCCGGTGTACGCCTTCCTGTTGATGGTGCTGTTCCAGTACGGAGTGGCCCTGCACGAGCTGGAAGCCGATCGCATCCGTGCCGGTGAGATCTCACTGGACGACAAGCGGGACATTCTCCGCGAGATCTGGCGCAAGACCCGCCGCCAGCTACTCAAGGACTACGTCGCTTTCCCGCTGCTGGCCGGACCGATGGCGCCGTTCGTGTTCAGCGGCAACATGACTGCCAACCTGATGCGCAACGTCTGGTCGTACATGATCATCTTCTGCGGCCACTTCCCGGACGGCACGCAGGAGTTCACGATCGAAGAGACCCGTGACGAGTCACGCGGACAATGGTATTTCCGGCAGGTCCTCGGCTCGGCCAACCTGACCGGCGGCAAGCTGTTCCACCTGTTGTCCGGCAACCTGTCTCATCAGATCGAGCACCATCTGTTCCCGGATGTGCCGGCACGGCGCTACGCCGAGATGGCTCCGCAGGTCCGCGAGGTGTGCGAGCGGTACGGCATCCCCTACAACTCGGGGCCGCTGCCCAAGCAGTTCGCGACCGTGGTGCGCAAGATCGTCAAGCTCGCCTTGCCGACCCGGCAGCGCCGTGACGCCGCCGCGCTGGCCAGCGCGGCCTGATCACTTGGGCTTGGACAGGTCGTACACGTCGGCGTCCCCGATATGGGACACCGCAAACGTGGAACTGACCCATTCGGTGATGCCGGTGTGGTTGCGATTGCCGGCGGGCCAGCCGCCCGACCTTCCCCGCCAGTCCTTTTCGACGACGTAGTAGGCAATCTGACCGGCAGACACGTCGGCCTTGAACTGGCCAAGGCTCGGCACCGGATCGCTACCGGTGAAACCGCCGATCGCCATGACCGCGGTGCCGGTGCTCAATTCAAGCGCGGCTGCCGTCGACGAACCGATCGTGGCGGCTGACCACTTCGTCTTGGCGGTGCGCAACACGTCATCCAGTTTCGGGTTGGCCTGTGTCTCTCCGAAGGCTCTCGCGCCAAGACTGTTCTCGGAACGCGGTGGCCCGACGGTGGGGCCACCACCGCGGTGTGCTGAGCCGATCGTTGCCACCGCGTAGGCGGTCGGGCCGGCCAGCACGGCCGTCAGGCCGAGTGCTGCGGCGACCACCGCGATCCGGCGCCGTCCCGGGATCGACAGTGCGAGCGCGACCGCGGCCAACACGGTGCCGGTCAGGATCGTCCACCGAAGGGCGGGAAGCCAGCTGTCGTTACGGCCCAGCACCCACCAGCTCCACACGCCGGTCACCGCGACCATTGCGGTGAGTCCCGCACGGCCGAAGGCACTCTGGCGCCGACCCCACATCTCGTGGGCGCCGATCGCGACCGTGCCGGCCACGGCCGGTGCCAGTGACAGGCAGTAGTACGGGTGCACCATGCCCTTCATGTAGCTGAGCACCAGCCCGTCGATCAGCAGCCACCCGCCGAACAGCAGCACCCCGGCGCGCACCCGGTCCGTACGCGGCGCCCGGCCCCGTGCGAGCAGCACCAGCACGATCGCCAGCAGAGCCGCCGGGATCAGCCAGCCGATCTCGAAGCCGAATTCGCCGGCGAACAATCGGCCCAGGCCTTGCGCCTGGCCACCGAAGCCGCCCAGGTGGGCCGGGCGGAGCTGATCGCCCGCCGAATTGCCGAGCGGATCGGTCCGCCCGAAGTCCAGGTGATTGCGCCCGAGAACCCGGGCAAAGCCGTTGTAGCCCAGCACCAGATTCATGAAGCTGTTGTCCGTCGACCCGGCGATGTAGGGCCGTGACGAGGTCGGCCACACCAGCGTGAGCACGACGAACCACCCCGCGGACACCGCGAATGCCGCCACCGAGCCGAGCAGCTGAACCACCCGTCGTCGCAGCGTCGTCGGAGCCGCGATCAGGTACACCAGCCCCACCGCCGGGACCACCATCAACCCCTCGAGCATCTTGGCCAGGAAGGCGAACCCCAGCGCGACGCCCGCCCAGGCCAGCCACCTACCGCTGGCCCGCTCGAGCGCGCGCACTGTGCAATACGCCGAGGCCGTCATCAAGAGCACCATCGCGGCATCGGGGTTGTTGAACCGGAACATCAAGGCCGCAACCGGGGTCAGCGCCAACGCCGCCCCGGCCAACAGCCCGGCGCGTGGACCGCAGATGCGGGTCACCGCGGCGTACAGCAGCGCCACCGTGGCCACCGCCATCAGCGCCTCCGGGATCAGCATGCTGGCGCTGCTGAACCCGAACAGCTGGCCCGACAAGCCCATCACCCACTGGGACACCGGTGGCTTGTCGACGGTGATGAAGTTGGCCGAATCCAGCGAGCCGAACAGCAACGCCTCCCAGTTCTTCGAACCGGCCAGTGCGGAGCCGGCATAGAACTGGTTGCCCATCCCGTTGACGGTGATGTTCCACAGGTACATCACGGCGGTCCCGCCGAGTAGCAGCACCAGCCCGATTCGCTCTCCTCGCGACGTCGTCACAATGGCTATTGACCCATCCGAGCCTGATCGTTTACTGGGAAGGAGCTGGTCAGCTCGTTGCGGATCTGGGACTGGACCGTTATGACCCGCTGCTCGTGCCGACCGGTCGGCTATGCCACTGTCGATGCCGTGGCCACCAGGGACATGGGGACGAGGAACGGCCGACTGGCCGCGCGGTGCGCAGCAGTCACCTCCATCGGTGCAGCGGTTATCCACTTCGTCGTGGTGCCGATGCACTGGCATGACTGGAAGCCGTCCGGGGTGTTCTTCGCCTCGATTGCGGTGTTCCAGTTGGTCTGGGGATTCCTGGTCTGGTTGCGTCCGAACACGCTGGCGTTGGTAGTTGGCGTGACAGGCAATGCAGGTGCTGTCGCGCTGTGGGTGCTGTCGCGGACCGCGGGCGTGCCGTTCGGGCCCAACGCCGGCCAGCCCGAAGATGTCGAGGCCGCCGGAATATGCGTCCTACTGCTTCAGTGCTACGTGATCATGGGGGCGATGTGGTCATTGCGCCGACGTGGTCGGGCACACGAGGTTTCGGGCCGCGTCGGGGCACTGGTGTTGTTGGGCGCCAACGCCGTGATGGTGGGCGCGGTCACGGTCGGGCTGGCTTCCAGTCTCCAGGGGAACCACCACCATGGTGGAGCGGCCGAGGCCGAGGCTGGTCCTGAGGCGGCACACCATCCGGTCGTGCACGGTCACCACCAACATGCCGAGCCGGTCGCTCCACCGGCTGCCGCCGTGGCCGAGTCGGTGCCCGAGGCGTCATCCATTCCCGCGGTGCCCAGCCCTGAAGGGCGACCGGTGACGGATATGGGTCTGATACCAGAAGGCCACCAGCACGATCACGGCGATTGACGGAGACCACCCATCTTGGCGGCGCTCAATGGGGATGATCGAAAAGCACCAGGGTGTGGGCGAGTGAACCGTCGACGAAGTAGGCGCGACAAGAGAAGTGATCCTGCATGGGAGAGCCGAATTCGTTGAGCGAGTGAACTATCCCGGTGACATCGAACACGGTGATGCGAGCGACATCGACGCCCTTGAGCGGCTCTTCGAGGGTGAGGGAGAAGAGGTCACGCCCCTCGGTATCGAGAGAACTCGACACCGTCTGAATGTCGGAGAGGCGGGCCGACGATGGCGTGATCAGCCGCTCGAGCACGTTGTCCTCGCACCGCCGCTGCGCAGACTGCTCGGCGGCCGGCTGGGAGTCTCCTGAAATCCGCAGGCGCAGCGTACCGGTCCCGATCGCGACGGCGACCACCGCCGCACCGATGACGACGAGGATGGCCGCCACTACCAGAGGGCGCCGATCGCCAGGCTGGCTGGGCATGCGGCCGCTCAATATTCAATGAGGCGGGTGGCATACGGCGCCATGCCACTGGTGCGCACGGGAGAGATCTTGACGGGTACACCGGTCTGCTGGGCCTCGAGCATCATGCCATCGCCGAGATACAGCGCTTCGTGCTGACTGGCGGCGGGGCCCCAGAAGAGGAGGTCGCCCCGGCGCATCTGCGCGACGGGGATCTTACGGCCGGCGTTGTATTGCGAGCCCGAATAGTGGGGGAGCTTGATACCAACGCCGGCGAATGCGTAGAGCATCAGTCCGGAACAATCGAATCCGACCGTGCCGGCTCCCGAATCGATGCCACGAGACGGGCCGGCCGCCGTTCCGCCGCCCCATGAATAGGGCACCCCGATTTGGGACATGGCACGCCGGATCACGTATTCGGATGCCTGCCGGCCGTTGGCGTAGGGGATCCGCCCGTTGGTGATACCCGAGTCGGCGGAAGCGGCGGCCGGCGGCAGTATGCCCGCCTGGGTGAGAAACTTTCGGCCAAGGTCGGCGGTGACTTGCGCAGATGTGAACGACACCTGCAAGACGTAGTTGATGATCGCGACCGGGTCGCCAGTGATGGTGGCGGCGGGAACGGCAGGTACGACAGTGTCCCACCCGCGGTTGACGGGGCCGAAGTCCCAGCTGGCGGCCCCGCCTGGCTTGGTGCGGGCTTGTGTCAATCGAGACGTCGCCGAATCACGCTGGGCAACAATCTGATTGACGCGCTCCTGCTGGGCGCCGAAGGCATTCTGGGCGTCGGTCAACGTTCGTGCGGCGGCCGCGAGGCTGCGTTGTTCGTCGGCGGCGGCCGCATCGGCGCTGAGCTGGGTACCGCGAGCTGTCGACTGCCGGTTGGCTTGTTGTATGCGGGCGCGTTGGAGATCGGCCAGCGCCTGGGAGAACGCGACCTGCAACGTGTGGTTCGTGCTGACCGCCGCGATGAGGTCTTGCGGGTTCGCCGCCTCGATCAGCGTGCCGGACGGCCCGTTGGTGTACGTCCTGGCGGCGAACTCGTCGAAACGCTTTTGGGCGAGCAGAATTGCCGCGCCGGCCTCATCAAGGCTTCGGCGACTGGCGGCGACCTCGTTCGCTGCCTGGGCGGCAACTTGGCGCCGGGTCTCAACCTCCGCGACCGCGCGGTTGACGTCTTCCTGGCTTCTCTGGATCTGGCCCCCAAGATCCGCGAGTTCCTGCTCGGCCTCGGCCACCTGGGCGATCAGTGCGCCAATCTCGTGAGCGTTGTCCGCCCCGGAATGGGTGGCGGCCGCCGGGGCGGCGGCTTCCACCAACAACGCCGCCACCAGCGCGCATATCGCTGTTGAACGACCGATGGCCGCCGCGACCATCGTGGATGAACGCATCGGGTGCTCCTTCGCCGGAAGGGTCGGCTCCGGGAGAATCGGCCGACAAATCTACGTAGTTGGTACGTATGTAGTTGCACCGTATGTCACAATGGCCACATAAGAAACATTTGTCGCAGTTGCGGACCGCAACGATTTGGTCACGGCCGGTCCACATGCCTACGGGAGGCCTGTTGCAGCAGAGAGGGTTTGGCGATCTGGAAGCGGTCGTGATGGACCGCATCTGGTGTCACCAGGAACCGGTGACGGTACGTGAGATTTTCGACGAGTTGGTCGACGATCGCCGCATCGCCTACACCACCGTCATGTCGACGATGGACAACCTGCACCGCAAGCGGTGGTTGGAACGCGAACGCGCGGGCAAGGCCTACCGGTACTGGCCGACGATGACGCGTGAGGAACGATCCGCCCGGCTGATGCGCTCGGCCTTCGAGACGGGTGGCGACGGCGATGTGGTCCTCACCCACTTCCTACAACAATTGAGCCCGCCAGAAGCCGCCCAACTGGCCGCTGCGCTGCGCCGGCTCACGGCGGAAGGGCAAGGTCGGTGACGGTTGCCGCCTGTCTGGTGCTGTATGCAGCAGGACTGACGTGGCTGTGCCCACCGATATTGGAGCGCATCACCTGTCACGGTCTCGCGCCGCGCCTGGGCGTCGCGTCCTGGCTTACCGCGATCGCCACCGCGCTGGCCGCCTGGGTTGGCGCGATCGGTGCGGCGGCGGTCGGTGCGGCGTCCGCTATCGCCGACGGAACGGCCGTTGCCTTCTGTCTCGATGTGCTCGGGTGGTCCGGTGCCACGGTGAATCCGGGTCGGATTCCGACCATCCTGACGGCACTGGTGGCGCTCGCCGCGACCATTGTGGTGGTGCGGCGAACCGCCGCCGAAATCCGCAACCAGCGCAGGCTCAGTGAGGAGCATGCGCGCACCGCCTACATGGTCGGCGTTCCGGCAGACCGACCCGATGTGGTCGTGATACCGGACCACCGCCCGGCAGCCTATTGCGTTGCCGGGCCTCCGCCCGCGATCGTCATCACCAGCGCGGCGATCGAGAGCCTCAACCGCAGGCAGCTGGCAACTGTTCTCGCCCATGAAGAGGCCCACATACGTGGCCGCCACCACCAACTGCTGACAGTCATGCGGGCCATGGCGGCGGCGCTTCCACGATTACGGCTGTTCCCGGCCGGGGCATCGGCTGCGTCGCGCTTGCTTGAGATGTGCGCGGACGACGCGGCCGTCCGTCGTTATGGGGCAACGCCTTTGGTCGAGAGCCTGGTTTGCCTCGCCGGCAATCCTGCCACGCATGCCCGACTGGGCGCTGCCGACACCGCGGTCGTCGCAAGGGTGACTCGGCTCGCTCGGAAGGCCGGGCCGATCCGGCGGTGGCGACACCGAATTGCACTGAACGCGACCATCATCCTCACCGCGGTCGCTCCCGTGTTGGTGGCTGTCGTCTGCGCGCACTGAGCCGGCGTCGGATCTTCGGCCCGAACTTTTCGTCACCGCGTCCGGTGAGATCCGGGTGGACGATCTGACGCCGTTCGGCGAGGGGCGATCTTCATCGAATCTTCACAGAACGACTAGAGCAGCCCTATCAAGGCGACGAAAGCTGAATCCCGTAGACCAACCGTGCGACGAACAGGATGGCGACATGAACACGCGCAAGACGATGGCGACCGCGGCGGCGGCATTGGCCACGGTGGCCGTGCTCGGGGCATGTAGCAACTCGGCGACCACGCAAGAGGCGACCCGGTCCCCGGCGAACTCGTCGTCCGCGAGCCCCGCTGCTGACCCGGCGGCGCACAACCAGGCCGACATGATGTTCGCCCGCATGATGATCCCGCATCATCAGCAGGCGATCGAGATGAGCGACATGGTCCTGGGCAAGCAGGGGATCGACCCGCGAGTGGTCGACCTGGCCAAGCAGATCAAGGCGGCGCAGGGCCCGGAGATCCAGCAGATGCAGGGGTGGCTCAACCAGTGGGGTATGCCGGGCATGAACGATATGCCCGGACACTCTGACCACGGCGGAATGCCCGGTTCGGGCACCGGGACAGCTGCCCCGTCCACCCCGATGATGCCCAGCGGGTCGATGATGCCGGGAATGCCCGGTATGGACGACATGCCGGGCATGGACGGCATGATGTCGCCTGCTGACATGCAGGCCCTGCAGAACGCCCAGGGGGTGGCGGCCAGCCGACTGTTCCTCACCCAGATGATCGAGCATCACCAGGGCGCCATCACCATGGCGCAGAACGAGATCAAGAACGGCCAGTTCAAAGATGCCGTCGCGTTGGCGACATCGATCGCCAGCAGCCAGCGTGCGGAGATCGAAACGATGAACCAGATCCTGGGCTCCCTGTAGCGGCGGGATCGGCACGGGAACGACGATGAGTCGACAACCGTCGGCCGCGGGCCTGAGCCGCCGCGGCTTCCTGCTGGCCGGCCTTCTCGGCGGCGTCGGCCTGGTGGGGTGCGCGCGGTCCACGCCTCCCAACGCGCCACCCCGGACAGTCGCCGGTGACGCGATCGCGGCGGTCGAGGCCGCGCGCCCGCACTCCGGCAGGACGGTCACCACCCGCCTGACGCCCGGGGCCGCCGACATCGACCTCGGCGGGGTGGTAGCCCACACCCTGGCCTACAACAACCAGGTTCCGGGGCCGCTGATCCGGGCGAACATCGGCGACGAGCTCGCCGTCGCAGTGGACAACGGTCTGGACCACTCGTCGTCGGTGCACTGGCACGGCATCGCGCTGCGCAACGACATGGACGGGGCCTCCCCGGCCACCCCCAACATCGCGCCGGGTGCAGGGTTCACCTACCGATTCACCTCCCCGTACGGCGGCACCTACTGGGCGCATCCGCACACCGGCCTGGACACCGACTACGGCCTGTATCTCCCGGTGATCATCGACGACCCCGCCGAACCCGGGCGTTATGACGCCGAGTGGATCGTGATGCTCGACGACTGGACGTCCGGGGTGGGCAACAGCCCGCCACAGATCTTCGACAACCTGCGGTCGATGGGCATGGGCGGGATGGGCCCGATGGGCGGAATGCCGGGCATGGGCCCGATGCGGGGAATGGGCGGTGCCGGAGGCAGTGAGCTACTCGGCGGCGACGCCGGTGACGTCGCCTACCCCTACTACCTGGTGAACGGGCGAATTCCCACCGCGGCAAGCACATTCAGCGCAAAGCCGGGGCAGCGCATCCGCATCCGCATCATCAATGCCGGCGCCGACACCGCGTTCCGGGTCGCTCTGGCCGGGCACCGGATGACCGTCACCCATACCGACGGCTTCCCCGTCGTGCCCACCGAAGTCGATGCCCTCCTGCTAGGCATGGGAGAACGCTACGACGTCATCGTGACCGCAGGCGACGGGGTCTTTCCGCTGGTCGCCGCCGCCGAGGGTAAGAACGCCGTCGCCCGCGCGGTGCTGTCCACGGCCGCGGGGTCCGATCCCGGTGCCGGGTACCGGCCCCCCGAGCTGACCCGGCTCGTCGGAACGGTCGACACCTTCACCGCGACGCCGGACGTCCGGCTCCCCGGGGGCAGCGATCTCGACCTGGCGGCCCGATTGTCGGGCACGATGATGCACTACGACTGGATGATCAATGGCCGGCCCTACGACCAGACCGTCCCGCTGACCATCCGTGCCGGTCAGCACGCGACGCTGACCTTTGCCAACGCCACCATGATGTGGCATCCGATGCATCTGCACGGGCACACCTTCGAGGTGATCAAGCCCGATGGCAGCACGGGGCCACGGAAGGACACCGTCATTGTCAAACCGATGCAGACGGTGGCGGTCAAGCTGGTCGCCGACAATCCGGGCATCTGGATGCTGCACTGCCATAACGGCTATCACATGGATGCCGGCATGATGACCACCCTCGACTACACCAGCTGACCTGCGAGGCGCTACTTGGTGCCGAACAACCGGTCGCCCGCATCGCCGAGGCCCGGGACGATATAACCCTCGTCGTCGAGTCCGCGATCCAGAGCCGCGGTGTAGATCGGCACCTCCGGGTGGACGGCGTGCAGCGCCGCCACCCCCTCCGGACAGGTGAGCAGGCAGACGAACTTGATGGAGCGGGGCGCGAACTCCTTGAGCCGGTCCACCGCGGCCACCGCCGAATTGCCGGTCGCGAGCATCGGGTCGACGACGACCACCTCGCGCTCGTGCAGGTCGTGCGGCATCTTGAAGTAGTACTCGACCGCGACAAGCGTTTTCGGGTCCCGATACAGCCCGATATGGCCGACCCGGGCGCCCGGCACGACGGTCAGCATGCCGTCCAGGATTCCGGTGCCGGCTCGCAGGATCGATACGAACACCAACTTCTTGCCGTCGATGATGCTGCCGGTCGTCGTCTCCAGCGGGGTCCGGACCTCGATCTCCTGGGTCGGGGTGTCGCGCAGCACCTCGTACGCGAGCAGCGTGGCCACTTCGTTGGCGAGGCGACGAAACGTGTTGGTCGAGGTCTCCGCACGCCGCATCAGGGTCAGCTTGTGCTGTACCAGAGGGTGATCGACGATGTGCACGTCGCGCATCAGAACACCGTGCCGTCGGATGCGATGGACAGCGGCGGCAGTCCGCCGCGCAGCTGCTGTGCCAGTAGCCGGCCCGCAGCCCAGGTGCCACCCTCGAGGACCCGCGCCAAGGGCAGCTGCTCGGCGTCCACACCCAACTGCTCGCGCACCAGCGGCGCCAGCTCGTCGAGCAGGGCCACCGTCAGTGCGCGCCACTCCACCACCAATTCATCTGCGGCGGTGACATTTCGGGTACTGCTGGTGGCGTCTCGCAGTCTCAGCACGCCGGTATCGAGCAGCAGGCCGCCGTTGCGGTATTCGGGTAAGCCGGTCAGCTCGTCAAGGTCGGTCACCGCAATCCCGGCCCAGCCGAATGGCTCCAGCAGCGAATAGGTGAGCCACTGCGACAGTTTGTGGAACGGCATCCAGCCCGCCGTGAGTCCAGGCCCGCGCAGCGCCCGGTGTCGCCAGCAGTCGCCGAGGGACTCTTCGCCGATCATGTTGCCGCTCGGCCAGATCGGGGCCAGTGCGGTCAGGATCGTGGTGAGGATGTCGTGCGCCCGGACTGTGTTGCCGCCCTGCCTGGGCACCGTGTCGAGCAGCCCGGCGGGCCGGCCGTCGGCGCCGAAGGCCTGCGGTGCGGCGGACAGCGTCACACCCAGCCTGCCCAAGATCGCCAGCCGGCCGTCGAGCCCGACCAATGGATTGGCTGCGTCGTTCTGAAAGGCCGCGCTGAGGCGACCCGCTGTCAGACCGGCCAGGCCGGCAGCGTCGACGCGCAGCGGGTCCGCCGGATCGGAGGAGAACAGTCCGGCGGTGAACGCGTGAAAGCTGGCCACCCCCAAGCCTTCCGACCGGCTCAGCCGCAGACCCGTTCGGGGTTCGCGGTACGACCACGACGCTCCGGCGCCCGCATCGAGCAGCACGCTGACCACGGTCAGATCGACCAGCGCCCGTGGATCGGCAGCAGAGAGGAAGGCGGTTCTGCGGTCGACGCCGGCGGCCTCGAAATGCCGCCACCGGCTGTGGAAGGGGATCTGCAGGTCCGGGTAATTGCTTCGCGTCACCTCGGCAACCAGCGCCGCGGCCGGCTCCAGCGCTTCGGCGTGCACCGTGAACCACGGCGACTCCCCGGCGCGAGCCCGCTCGGTCAAGAACCGTGCCCGCCCCCGCACGGCGCGGGTACTACGCAGTGCCGCCGCTGCACCCGCCGGACTGTCGACGTCGATCTCGATGGCCGAGCTCATCAACCCTCCAGTCCGCGGCCCTTGGCCTTCTTCAGTTCTGCAGCGTCGGGGACCGGTCCAGGAGTGAAATAGCCGGCCGCCATCTTGGCGTCGATCTCCACGCGGGCATCGGGCGGAATCAGTTCGTCGGGGATGTTGACGCGCTCGCCCACCTCGATACCGGAGCCGACGATGGCGTCGTACTTCATGTTGCTCATCGACACCAGGCGGTGGATCTTGCGGATCCCCAACCAATGCAACACATCGGGCATCAACTCCTGGAACCGCATATCCTGCACGCCGGCAACACATTCGGTTCGGGCGAAGTAAGCCTCCGCGGTGTCGCCGCCCTGCTGGCGCTTACGCGCGTTGTAGACCAGGAACTTGGTCACCTCGCCCAGTGCACGGCCCTCCTTGCGCGAGTAGGCCACCAGACCCACCCCGCCGCGCTGCGCACCGAGGATGCATTCCTCGATCGCGTGGGTCAGGTACGGCCGGCAGGTGCAGATATCGGATCCGAACACGTCCGAGCCGTTGCACTCGTCGTGCACCCGTGCGGTCAGCTCGACCGCAGGGTCGGCGAGATCCTTTGGCGCGCCGAAGATGTAGAGGGTCTGTCCCCCGATGGGTGGCAGGAACACGTCCAGATCCGAGCGGGTGACCAGCTCGGGATACATGCCACCGGTCTCCTCGAACAACACCCGGCGCAGGTGCGCCTCGCTGCACCCGAATCGCTGGGCGACACCCGGCAGGTACCAGACCGGCTCGACCGCGGCCTTGGTGACCAGCGCCGCCCCGCTGGGCAGGAGGACCCGGCCGTCGGGCACCAGCCGGCCCTTGCCGATCGCCTCGGCGATCTCCGGGAGAATCACGTGCGCTTTGGTCACCGCGATGGTCGGCCGGATGTCCTGGCCGGCGGCCAAGTCGCCGGCGAAGGCGTCGGCGACCATGGCGCCCCACGGGTCCAGGCTGACGATCGCCTCGGGGCGGCTCCACTGGGGATAGGGGCCGATAGTGTCGGTCGGGGACGTGTTGGTCAGATCCGCCCGGTGCTCGCGCGAGAGGGCACCGGCCGCGACCGCCAGCGCGCGATACACGCTGTAGGAGCCGCTATGGGTGCCGATGACATTACGGTGGCTGCGGGTGCTGGTGGTACCGATCAGCGGTCCGCGTTCACCGGCAGTCGCCGCACCCCACCGGATCGGCGGGGCGTCGTCGGCGCCACGGTGCGATGTCAGCCGGATGTGACCAGGCTGGCCCTTCGGGGCGACCGGTGACGGCGCTTCGGCGGACATGCGCGCTCCTCTGGTTCAGGAGATCCGGCGGATCGGCTGACCGCCGACCACTGGAAAGGCGCCAGCTTAGTCACTTTGCGCGGGTCGCGCCGTGCGGCGGCCTGACGGCGAGGTGAACACTGTTCGGTCACATGCCGAAGCGGGTGCTCCGGACGGACGCCACGGCCGCCGGCTCTCCGTGCACGGCCACCGCTGCCGCGGCCTGCCGCCCGAACAGGTACAGCAGCAGCTCGCCCGGTGCGCCGTTCAGCTCGGCGGTGTGTTCGCCCGTGCGGATCGCGATCCGCTGTCCGGTGGCCGGCCAGACGACGTCCAGCCCGGTGGCCCCCAGCCTGCGGCTCAGATAGCGGGCGCCGCGCCGGACGTTGTGCCACAGCGCCGTCTCGAGGTCCGGCGAGAGATCATCGCGGGGACCATGACCGTTGGCGCGGCGGACATCCTCATGGTGGACGAAGAATTCGTTCAGGCTCGGGAAGGACCGGACCCACCCGAGCCGGAAGAAACCGACCGGGGGTCCGGACCGTAGACGCGATACCAACCAGCTGAATTCGTGACGTTGTGCCATCGCCACCGTGCGCCGCTCGGCAAAGCGAGCGCCGGGTCCAGGCAGGACCAGGCCGGGGGCGGCCAGCGGGTCCCGTTCGCGCAGCAGTAGATGCGCGGCGAGCGTGCGGGTGGTCCAGCCGTCCAGCAGGGTGGGGGCGTTTGGGCCGAGGCTGTCGAACAGGTCGCACAGTGCCGCGCGTTCTCTCGCGTCGAACGGTCGATCAGTCATGATCACGCACCGCGCACACCGCACGCTCGATTTCCGACACCGCGCCGTCGCGCCCGGCCGGACGCAGGTAGCGGGCCGCGTATTCGGCGGTGCCGACCTGGTCCACCTCGGTCCAGCCATACTCCGCGAGAAAAGCGCCGACATCGGCGGGGTCCAATCCGAAGCGCCACAACGCGTCGTCGACCACGAACCGTCGCCGCGCCGGATCGGCGCCGTAAGTCCGCACACCGGCGAGGAAGTCGCGCCGCACGAACGTGAAGGCGAGCTCGCTGAAGGGCGCGGCCGACGCGAAGTACTCGAAGGTCCGGCGCACGGCGGGCTCGGTCAGGTATTGGGTGACCGCTTCCCAGATGTAGAACGTACGTTGCCGCCGCCCGTCGAAACCGTTGTCTCGCAGAGAAGAGGCAAGGTCGTCGGTCTCGAAGTCGACGGGTACCAGTGTGACGTGGTCCGGGATCGCGCCGAACGCACGACGCACAGCGGCGGCCTTGCCCGCGATGTTCACCGGCAGATCGACTTCGTACACGTCGATCCCGACCAGTTCGGGCAGCCGGTAGGCGCGGGTGTCGTAGCCGGCGCCCAGGATCACCACGGCCTCGACACCGTTGGCGATTGCCGCACGCAACTGATCGTCGATGTAGCGCTTGCGGCAGAGGAAATTCAACCAACCCCCGCGGATCTTGCGCTCGGTCGCCGACTTCAGCGCGCCGCGGACCGGTGACCAGCGAGTCGCCGCTGCCACGTATCGGCCCGGGGCCGGCAGCAGCCGCGCCGCCAACGGGTCGTGCACCAGCGGGGCGGCTTCGTACTGGTCGGCGGCCACCACGACCATCGGGCCGAGTGCGGTTCGTGCGGCGGGATCTGTCATCGAGAATTCCTGGCGATGAAGCGGTGAAAGAGCAGCCCGATGATCACCAGGTGGTACGCCGACCCCGCCAACAGGTATGGCCACCAGGTCGCGTGGCTGCTGGCCAGCCAGAACGCTTTGGCAGGCCAATACGGTGGCAGCACACCGAAGGCCAGGCTCCACCTCGAGTGGATGAACCACGGGAGACAGGGCAGTCCCGCGATGAGCATGCCCAGTCCCCGCAAGGCCGCCAAGCCCTGGATCTTGTTGTCCGCCAGGTTGACAATGAGCAGCAGCGTCACCACTGCCGATAGTCCGGCCAGGAGTCCGATCGGAACGAGTGCAGGTACGGTCCCTGGTTCCAGTATCCCGCTGAACGACATCGTTGCGATCACATAAGCCGTCGTCACCACAACGACCGTGGCCGCGCGATAGGCGAAGAACGTGCCCAGTGGCAGGGGGGTCAGCCTCAGTGCGGTCAATGTGTCGGCATCGATTTCGTCCAGTACCAGGAACGCCCCGAGTCCGCCGACGACCACGACGCTGGTCAGCAGCAGGAACGCCGTCAGCAGCAGGGGGTAATACGGCACCAGATCGAAGTCGTGGCGCTGTGCCAGCAAGTCGGTGAAATGAGGTGTCAAGACCGCGACCGCGGTGGTCCAGATCGCCGGGGCCACAACGATCATGACGAGCAGGGGATCACGGTAGGTGCCGCGTAGATCGTTGCCACCGAGTGCGGCCAACGCACGCACTGTCATGATCGCTCTACCACGTATCGGGTGAACAACAGCCCGGCCGCCCGCCCCAGCGCAGCCAACCACACCAGCGGATACGCCAGGCAGTAGAACACCTGCGGAGCAGAAAGCGACACCTGGTCGAAGGCGGCCCCGAACAGCAACATCGGGCCCTGAGTGGGGACGAGATAGGCCAGCCCGTTGGTCCACACCCCGGAGAAGTACAGCACCGGCGGCACCATCGTCACCGAAAGCGGCACGGTCGCAGCGAGAAACCAATCGCTGACCGATGAGAACGGAAGTGAGGTGATGAACCCGATCATCAGCATCAGGAGTGTTCCCAACACCGTCCCGGCGATGAGCGGAATCCATCGGAAGTCGAAGCCGTGGCTGAGGATCGGTACCAGCAGGGCGACCGTGAGCGAAATCGCTACGAGGGGAGCCAGTTTGGCCGTCAGATATTCGTGAAACCGCAACGGCGTCGCGACGAGCGCACTGAGCGTGCGTTCCTGCTTCTCGAAGAACACGGTTCCGGCGACGAAGAAGAATCCGATGACACAGATGTCACCGAGGAGGACATAGGGCTCGACGATCGGACGAAGCTTGGGTGACAGTGGCAGAAGTACGGCCAGCCAGATCAGTCCCGAGAAGATGGCGGCGTGCAGGAACCGCTGCCGTACCTGCAGTGTCAATTCGAGCCGAAGGGCGTGAGCGAGCCGCGTCATGACAGGGATCTACCGGTGATCTCGATGAACACGTCGTCCAGGCTGGCTTCCCGGCTGTGGATGGTCTCGACGTGATGGTCCCGCAGCACGGCGTGGAACGCCGGGTCGTCGACGATGCTGTCCATCGGGAATTCGGCGTCGGCCAGGCCCCCGTCCGTGCTGCGGTACTCCACCCGGACCACTCGTTGGCTGCGGGCAAACTTCAGCTCAGAAGGCTTGTCCAGGGCGACAATTCGGCCATCGACGACGAACGCCACCCGATCGCACAACTCGTCGGCGGTGGACATGTCGTGTGTGGTCAGGAAGACGGTGCGGCCCGCGGCCCTCAGGTCGCGGATCATGTCTTTGATCGTGCGCGCGTTGACCGGGTCGAGCCCCGAGGTCGGCTCGTCGAGGAACAGCAGCTCGGGGTCGTTGAGGAGCGCCCGCGCGAAGGTCAGGCGCATCTGCATTCCCTTGGAGTACTTGCCGACCCGGACGTCCGCGGCGTCGAGCAACCCAACCGCGTCCAGCAGTTCCGCCGGGTCGCGAGTGGACCCGCTGTAGAGCGAGGCGAAGAATTGCAGATTCTCCCGACCGGTGAGCCTCTGATAGTGATTGGGGAGCTCGAACGAGACGCCGATGCGTTGGTAGTAATCCGACCCCCGCGCCTGGGGGTCCTCCCCCCACACCAAGGCCGTGCCGCCGTGCCCGCGCAGGAGACCGATCAGGAGCTTCTGGGTGGTGGATTTGCCGGCGCCGCTGGGGCCGAGGAAACCGAAGATCTCGCCGCGGGCGACCGTGAAGTCCATGCCGCGGATGGTCGGCTCCGGCGACTTCGGATAGGTGTAGGTAAGCCCACGCACCGTGATGACGGCGGACTCTGGCATCGCTGGCGGCCCTCTCCTGGGTGCGCGGCGCGCCGAATGGCCGCCGCCGCGCGAACTGCGGACAACAATTCCGACCAGACTTCCCGGAGCCGATTCAGGACCTTACTCCATCAGCGCCGCGATGAAAGACCGACTTTGTCAGGGCGCGACGAGTACCCGGATCGGATTGCCGTCGGCGTGCTCCAGGATGCGGATGCCGTCGTGGATGTCTTCGAGCGGAATGACCCGGCTGATCGATCGGGACAGGTCCAGCCGGCCGCGGGAGACCAGCTGAGCCAGGGTCTCGATGTCGGTGTTGTGGTAGCCGAGGTGGCCCAGCACCTGGCGCTGCGTCAGCCCGAACATCGACGTCGGTCCGACGGTCGGCGCCTCGGCGCTCATGCCCACCCCGATCAGCCGGCCGCCGACCGTCAGCGAGTTCAGCGCCTGCTCGAAGGTGACCTTGAGTCCGACCGCGTCGAAGGCGACATCGAGACCACGCCCGCCGGTGGCCTCGGCGAGCTTGTCGGCGAAGCCGGGGTCGCGAGAGTCGAGCGCGTAGTCGGCGCCGAGTTCCAGTGCCCGGTCGCGGACTGCCGGATTGATGTCCACGGCGATCACCGGGACCGCGCCCACCAGCCGGGCCAGTTGCACGATGTGGGTGCCGACGCCGCCCACGCCCCACACCCCGACCGATTCGCCGACGGCGACCTTGCCGGTGTGCACGACGGCGCCGAACGGCGTCGACACCGCGTCGGCCAGGATCGCGGCCTGTTCGAGCGGCACGTTGTCGGGCACCCGGGTCAGCCCGGCGGCCTGGGCGACGGTGTACTCGGCCCAGGCGCCGTCGTAGGCGAAGGCCATCAGCTGAATGCGCAGGCAGTTCGCCATGTCGGCGCGGCGGCAGTTGGCGCACTGGCCACACGGGCGACCGGCGGCCACGACCACCCGGTCACCTTCGGACCAGCCGGTGACGCCGGGTCCGAGCTTGGCGATGGTTCCCGACGCTTCGTGGCCCTGGGTGACCACCGGGCGCTGAGCGGGGAAGGTGCCGTTGATCAGGCTGAGGTCGGAATGGCAGATGCCGCAGAACGCCACCTTGACCAGGACCTCGCCCTCGCCCGGCTCTGGGATCGGAATATCCTCCAGGGCAATGGTTTTGGTGTCCGCGTAGAAGCGCTCGGCGCGCATGGTGGCCATGGGTCCTCCTGAGGTCAGTGACAAACGTACGCCGGGCCGGCGCCGCCGGTGGCTACAGTGGCGATATGTCGCCCAGGATCGCCACAGCCGACGCCGTGGAGCTCGCCGAGCTGCTGGATTTCGTACGACCGCGGCACCGCATGGTGCTCACCACATTCCGTGCCGACGGCAGCCTGCAGAGCTCGCCGGTGACCGGCGGGGTCGACGAACTGGGCCGGTTGGTGATCGCGAGCTACCCGCGCCGGGCCAAGTCGGTGAACATCCGGCGTACCGGGCGAGCCAGTGTCGTGGTGTTGTCCGACGAGTTCGACGGCCCTTATGTGCAGATCGACGGGCCCGCAGAGGTGATCGACCTGCCCGATGCCGTCGGGCCACTGGTCGATTACTACCGGGCGGTGGCCGGCGAGCATCCGGACTGGGCGCAATACCGCGAGGCGATGGTCACGCAGGGTAAGTGCCTGATCCGGCTGACGCCGCACACCTGGGGTCCGGTGGCCACCGGCGGTTTCCCACCGTCGTGAGCTGGCCGCGCCAGCACGACGGGGTCAGCTGCGGCCCCAGTGTCGCGGTGCTGGCCGGGGCGCTACTGGACGCCGACTACGGTGCTGCGCTGCGATCCGAGCGCGCCCAAACGTGGTTCGACGCCGAGCAGGTCCGAGTGCACCGCGCGGTCAACGTGGTGTGGCCGCACGCGTTGGGAACCACACCCGCCGGCGTGGCCCGCGCAATGACCGCGCACAGCACCTCTCGAGGGGTGCGCTATCGCTGGCGACCGGCGCGCTGCGGTGACCCGCTGGCCGAGGTGTGTGACGCCGTGGCCGCCGGCTGGCCGGTGGCGATGCTGATCGGTGCGGTGCTACCCCGGCACTGGGTGCTGCTGACCGAGATCGCCGGCACCGTACTGCGCTGTTACGAACCGTCCGCCGGTGAGGTGCTGGATGTTCCGATCGCCGACATCCGCCGTGCCCGGCTGTCCGGGCTGGGCTTTCCCCGGCCGTTCGCCTTCGTGGTTCCGCGAAGTGTTTGAGGCCCAGATGGTTTGAGGACAGGCCGAACGGGCATGCGGGCGTTGACCCCCAAGTCGAGGAGGACCTCATGCGCGCAGTCACCTGGCACGGCCGGCGTCACGTCGCGGTCGACACCGTGGCAGACCCCGAACTCAAGGAACCGACCGACGCCATCATCCGCGTCACCAGCACCAACATCTGCGGGTCGGATCTGCACCTCTACGAAGTGCTGGGCGCGTTCATGTCTCCGGGTGACATCCTCGGCCACGAAGCGATGGGAGTGGTGGAGGAGGTCGGCGACCAAGTGGATCAGCTCACGGTCGGCGAGCGTGTGGTCATCCCGTTCAACATCTCCTGCGGGCACTGCTACATGTGCGGTCATGGCCTGCAAAGCCAATGTGAGACAACGCAGAATCGGGACCAGGGCACCGGCGCCGCGTTGTTCGGCTACTCCAAGCTCTACGGTGAGGTGGCCGGCGGGCAGGCCGAGTACCTGCGGGTGCCGCAGGCTAACTACACCCATATCAAGGTGCCACACGACGGGCCTGACGATCGGTATGTCTACCTGTCCGACGTCTTGCCGACCGCCTGGCAGGGCCTGGAGTACGCCGAGGTTCCCGACGGCGGCACGCTGGTGGTGCTGGGGTTGGGCCCGATCGGGTCGATGGCGGCTCGGATCGCCGCGCACCGCAACCGGCACCGGGTGATCGGCGTCGATCTGGTGCACGACCGGCTGGAGCGGGCGCGGCCGTACTGCGATGACGTGATCGATTTCCGCAATCCGGACTTGGTGGAGCGGGTGCTGGAACAGACCGACGGTCGGGGCGCCGACGCGGTGCTCGATGCGGTCGGGATGGAAGCCCACGGGTCGCCGGTCGCCGAGTTCGCACAGACCGCGGCGGGGTATCTGCCGTCACCGGTGGGCCGCGCGGTGATGCGGAACGCCGGGATGGACCGGTTGGCCGCGCTGCACACCGCGGTCACGTTGGTGCGCCGCGGGGGGACGATCTCGCTGTCGGGTGTGTACGGCGGCGCTGCCGACCCGATCAACATGATGGTGTTGTTCGACAAGCAGATTCAGCTCCGGATGGGCCAGGCCAACGTGAAGCGCTGGATTCCCGACATCCTGCCGCTGCTCACCGACGGTGACCCGCTCGGGGTGGATACGTTCGCCACGCACCGATTGCCACTGACCGCGGCGCCACAGGCTTACGAGGATTTTCAGAAGAAGACCGACGGCATGGTCAAAGTCGTTCTCAAACCGTAGCTTCCGCGGCGGGGCCGAGCAGCGCCAGCGACACTGCCAGCATGGGCTCGATCATGTCGGCGACCGGCTTGCCGTCCTCGACGGTCTGGGCCGTCAGCTCGCGAAGGCCGCCGACCAGGATCACCGCCACCGCGTGCGAAATCGGCGCGAGGCCGGCCGCCCGGAAGCCCTCGTTGCTGCTGAGTTCGACGATCATGGTCGCAAACCGGCCGAACCCTCGGCGCAACGTGGGGCGGGCGTATTCGCCCAGTGCCGGCAGTTCGCGGATCCAGCTCAGGGTGATCGCCGGACGCTCCTCGATGGTGTGCACGTAGGCGACGACGGCCTGATGAACCTGCTCCCGCCAGGGTGCCCGCGGGTCGACCGCGGCCTGGATGGTGGCGACGATTTCGTCGTTGTTGGCGGTCAGCAGCTCGGCGAAGCAGTCCTCCTTGGTGGCGAACTCGCTGTAGAAGGTCCGCTTTGAGGTGCGGGCGTGCCGGACGATGTCGGCGACGGTGCTGTCGCGGTAGCCGCGCTCGTCGATCGAGGCCGCCAGTCCGTCGAGCAGCCGCTGCCGGAAGTCGTCGGTGCGCGTGGCGGCGGCCTGCAGAACAGCCGTGGTGGCCATCCGGCTCCTTCCCTCGCCGACGGGGCCCTTGTCAGGCCCTGGTACCGAAGGGTACCGTACCTCACAACTGCGTGGTACAACGCGGTACCACGCCAGCGTTGGAGAGGGCCTCACTGATGAGCGAAGCGCCAGCCGTCGACCTGCCGATCGCCACCGATCCGAAGTTGCCGCCCACTCCCGGGGTGCCGAGTGCGCTGTTGCGGGCGGCGTTCATGGTGGCTCGGCGTCCGACCACGGACTGGCTGACCCGACGCTATGGACGAAGCGTCACGCTGCGGGTGCCGGTGTTCGGGAACACCGTCGTGGTCTCGGATCCAGCGCTGACCAAGCAGATCTTCACCACCAGTCCGGACGTGCTGTACAACATCCAGCCCAACCTGAGCCGGCTGCTCGGTCCGGGGTCGGTGTTCGCCCTCGACGGCGTCGAACATCGGGTTCGCCGCAAGCTGCTGACGCCGCCGTTTCACGGCAAGAGCATCAAGGCCTACGAGCAGATCGTCGTGGAGGAGACGCTCCGCGAGATCGAAACCTGGCCGCAGGGAACCGAGTTCGCCACGCTCGAACCGATGATGCACATCACCCTCAACATCATCCTGCGCGCGATCTTCGGTGCCGACGGTGCCGAATTGGAACGGCTGCGTGACCTCATACCGCGGTGGGTCACCCTGGGGTCGCGGCTGGCGGTGCTACCCGCTCCGAAACGTCAATTGCCCTGGACTCCTTGGGGAAAGCTGGCCGAGTACCGCCGCGAGTACGAGGGCCTGGTCGACACCCTGGTCGATCGGGCGCGGCGCGACCCCGCCTTCGAGGATCGCACCGACGTGTTGTCGCTGTTCCTGCGTAGCAGCTACGACGACGGCTCGAAGATGACCCGCCGCGAGATCGGCGACGAACTGCTGACCCTGCTGGCCGCCGGGCACGAGACCACCGCCTCCACCCTGGCGTGGGCGTTTGAGCGGATCTCTCGGCATCCCGAGGTGCTGCGCCGGCTGGCCGCCGAGGCGCAGACCGACGACAACACCTACCGGCAGGCCACCATCTTCGAGGTCCAGCGCAACCGCACAGTGATCGACTTCTCCGGCAGGCACGTCATGGCGCCGATCTACGAACTCGGCGAATGGCGGGTGCCCCAGGGCTATTCGGTGATGGTCAGCCTGTGCCAGCTGCACGAGAACCCGGAGATCTTCCCCGATCCGGAACGGTTCGACCCGCAGCGTTTCCTCGACGCGAGGCCCAACACGTTCGCCTGGGTGCCTTTCGGTGGCGGCACCCGGCGCTGCATCGGCGCCGCCTTCGCCAACATGGAAATGGATCTGGTCCTGCGAACAGTGTTGCGCCACTTCACCATCGCCACCACCGACGCTCCCGGCGAGAAGTGGCATTCCCGAGGTGTGGCCTTCACCCCGAAGAGGGGTGGCCGCGTGGTGGTCTACCGGCGGAACTGAGGGCTTCCTCGGCCAGCGTGCGTGAACTGCACGCTGCTGCCGGCGTGGCGCGTACCGCCGCGCACGTTCAGGCGATCATCGGATCGATCGCCGAGCGGGGCACCAGCACGTGCAGCGCGCCGGCTGATGCGGGCAACACGACGCCTTGGTCGAAGAAGAAGATCACCCCGTCGTTGACGACCGCGAAATTCTGGTAGTTGGCCGGGTTGTACAGCGCGCCCGGCACGAAGGGCAACGGCGGCGGGGGCGGCGGTGTGGTGGTGGTCGTCGTCGTGGCGGTTGTGGTGGCCGGCTGTCCCGGTTGCGGGGTCGGCGCGGCAGGCGGCGGTGGTGGTGGTGCGAGCTGCTGCTGCAGTTCGGCGGCCACGATGGGCGCGACGGTCTTCAGCGGATCGTCCACCCGCCACAGCGGCGTGTTCTGCTTGTCGTCGGGTGCGGCGGTGTAGGTGATCGCCTTGCGGTAGCTCTGGTCCCAGTTGAACGCCTTGTACGTCGTCTGCGGACTCGCTGCGCCGACGTTCTGGGTCACCGTGAACACCACGGCCTGGGTGCCACGCGGCGGGATCGACGAGCTGTACTCCGCCGGCGTGATGCTCAACGAGGACGGCGTGCTCTGCGGCGTGCCGGACTTGGCGGTGTTGAGGAACGCGTCACGCGTCTGGGCGATGTAGTCGGCGACCGACTTCTGGTCGGGGTAATCCAGCGGGATGCTGATGTCGACGCGGTAGGCGGGGTCCGACAGCGCGATCACACATGTGCTGCCCGTGTTGGCGCCCTTGAGGTCGGCGCAGTAGTCCTTCGGCGCCGCCGCCGCCAGCCCAGGCGACAAGGACATCGCGGTAACCGCGGCAACCACGGCCGCTCCGAAAGAACGCATGAATTGCAACCTCCAAGCACACCCGGCGCGCGGGCGACCAACGATCATCGTGCGCCACGCCAGCACTGCGCCCCGACGGCATCGGCGGCTCCCACCCTAGTCGAGGTGGCGGCGGCCCGGCGACGGCCGGGCCGCCCCTGCCCCTAGACCTGCGCGCGCTTGGGCAGCTTCCAGCCGGGCCGGGGGAAGTGGCAGGTATAGCCGTTCGGGTAGTGCAGCAGGTAGTCCTGATGCTCGGGCTCGGCCTCCCAGAAATCGGATGCCGGGGTCACCTCGGTGACCACCTTGCCCGGCCACAATCCGGACGCGTCCACGTCGGCGATGGTGTCCAGCGCGACCTGCTTCTGCTCGTCGTCGAGGTAGAAGATCGCCGAGCGATAGCTGGTGCCGACATCGTTGCCCTGCCGGTTCTTCGTGCTCGGATCGTGGATCTGGAAGAAGAACTCCAACAGCGCGCGGAAATCGGTCTGCGCCGGGTCGTACTCGATCTCGATCGCCTCGGCGTGACCCGGGTGGTTGCGGTAGGTGGGGTGGTCGTTCTGGCCGCCGGTGTAACCGACCCGGGTGGACACCACGCCGGGCTGCTTGCGGATCAGATCCTGCATGCCCCAGAAGCAACCGCCCGCCAGGATCGCTGTCTTGGTGTCGCTCACGCCTGTACCTCCTTGAAGAGCTTTGTGTACTCGCCGTACCCCTGCGCCTCGAGATCGTCGAGGTGGATGAACTTCAGCGAAGCCGAGTTGATGCAGTAGCGCAACCCTCCCTCGGTGCGAGGTCCGTCTGTGAAAACGTGCCCGAGGTGGCTGTCGCCGTTGGCCGACCGCACCTCCGTGCGAACCATCAGGTGACTGAAGTCCCGTTTGGTCACGACGTTCGTGGTGTCGATCGGCTTGGTGAAACTGGGCCAGCCGGAGCCGCTGTCGAACTTGTCGACCGAGGCGAACAACGGCTCGCCCGAGACGACGTCGACGTAGATGCCCGGCTCATGGTTGTCCCAATACTCACCGGTGAAGGGACGTTCGGTTCCGTTCTCCTGGGTCACCCGGTACTGCTCGGGGGAGAGCGCGGACACGGCGGTCGGATTCTTGTGATAGTCGTGCGCCATGCCCGTATCAACCTCAACGGTCATTCAGTTAGTTCCCGCGTCACAGATCCGTCAGAAACGTCTCTGCCTGCGCTCAAATCCTCGACAAAGCCGGGTAGAACGTGTTCTAGTTTGATGCTGTGGCGCGCTTTTCCCGGGATGAACTGACCGAAGCATTCGCAATCTTCGAGAAGACGGTCGACGACGCGGCTCGAAGTCAAGACTGGGACGCCTGGGTGAGTCATTACACCCCCGATGTCGACTACATCGAGCACGCGATGGGCACCATGAAGGGCCGCGACGAGGTGCGGGCCTGGATCACCAAGACCATGGGCAGCTTTCCGGGCAGCTACATGACCGAGTTTCCGTCGCTGTGGAAGGTGTTCGACGAGGACACCGGGCGGGTCATCTGCGAGCTGGACAACCCGATGCGCGACCCGGGCGACGGCACCATCATCAGCGCCACCAACATCTCGATCGTCACCTACGCCGGCGACGGGCTGTGGTCGCGTCAGGAGGACATCTACAACCCGGTGAAGTTCCTGCAGGCCGGCATGAAGTGGTGCAAGAAGGCGGAGAAACTGGGCACCCTCGACGACGAGGCGGCCGCCTGGATGCAGGCGATGGGGGCGCGTAAGTGACCAAGCTCGTCATCGGGGCGAACGGGTTCCTGGGCTCGCATGTCACTCGCCAGCTGGTCGCTGACGGCCACGAGGTCCGGGTCATGGTGCGCCCCAACGCGTCCACCATCTCGATCGACGACCTCGACGTCACCCGTTTCGTCGGCGACATCTGGGACAACGACGTGCTGCGCGAGGCGATGGCCGGGGTCGACGACGTCTATTACTGCGTCGTCGACGCCCGAGGCTGGCTCAGCGATCCCACCCCGCTGTTCCGGACCAACGTCGAGGGCACCCGCAACGTCCTCGAGATCGCGCTCGAATTCTCCCTCCACCGGTTCATCTTCACCAGCAGCTACGTCACCGTCGAGCGCCGCCGCGGCACGACCACCAGCGAAACCGACATCATCAAAGACAAGGGCCTGACCCCCTACGTCCGGTCCCGCGTGCAGGCCGAAGAACTGGTCTTGCGCTACGCGCGCGAGCAGGGGCTGCCCGCCATCGCCATGTGCGTGTCGACCACCTACGGCAGCGGCGACTGGGGCCGCACCCCGCATGGCGCCATCATCGCCGGGGCGGCCTTCGGCAAGCTGCCGTTCGTCATGGGCGGCATCGAACTGGAAGCGGTCGGCGTCGACGACGCCGCCCGCGCGATGATCCTGGCCGCCGAGCGCGGCCGGGTCGGAGAGCGCTATCTGATCTCGGAGAAGATGATCAGCAACGCCGACGTGGCGCGGATCGCCGCCACCGAAGCCGGTGTCCCGCCGCCGTCGAAGACCATCCCGCTGCCGCTCGCCTATGCGCTGGCCGCACTGGGAACCGCCAAAGCCCGGCTGCGCGGCACCGACGAAAAGCTCTCGCTGGGCTCGCTGCGGCTGATGCGGGCCGAGGGCCCACTGGACCACGGCAAGGCCGTGCGCGAACTGGGCTGGCAACCGCGTCCGGTCGAGGAGTCCATCCGCGAGGCAGCGAGGTTCTGGGTCGGACTGCGCGAGGCCAAGCGCAAGGCGAAGGCGGCCCAACCGGACTGAACCCGGTCACCGGCGAATACGTGTCCCGCGTATGACGCCACGCATCGCTGTCCTGCTCGCCGCTGATCTGTTCGCCGCCGTGCTGCTGGTGGTGGCGTGCTCGTCGGGGCCTCCCTCCGCGCCCGCCCCGGCGGCCTCCTCGCCCACGTCGGTGACCACCGCGTCCCCGGCCGCCGCGGCCGGCCCGACGATCGGCATCGCCGGCATGAAATACACCACGCCGGCCTCGGTGGCCCCGGGTGCCACGATCACGGTGACCAACGGCGACGGGGCCGAGCACACCGTCACCGCCGACTCCGGCAACGCGTTCGACGTCGAGGTCGACGGCAACGGCACCGCCACGTTCACCGCGCCGACCCAACCCGGAACGTATGCCTTCCATTGCACCTACCACCCGATGATGCACGGCCAGTTGGTCGTCGGGTGAGCCCCACCACCGTGGCGCGTTCTCAGGCTCGGCTGCCAAGATTCTCCCCATGGCCACGATCAACGGCGCCGTCTCGCACTGGTTCACCGAACTGCCCCACCCTCGTCCCGCCCTGCCCGGTGACCGGGACGCCGACGTCTGCATCGTCGGCGCCGGCTACACCGGGCTGTGGACCGCCTACTACCTGAAGAAGGCTGATCCGTCGCTGCGGATCACGATCCTGGAGTCGCGGTTCGCCGGGTTCGGTGCCTCCGGACGCAACGGCGGCTGGCTGTCCGGACTGGCTCCGGGCCACCGCGGACTGCTGGCCAAGCAATATGGCCGCGGCGCGGTGGTGGCCTGGCAACAGCTGCTCAACGACGCCGTCGATGAGGTCATCACGGTCGCCGCCGCCGAGAACATCGACGCCGACATTGTCAAGGGCGGCAACCTCGAGGTTGCGCGCAACGCGGCGCAGGCCCGTCGGCTGCGCGCCGAGGTCGACGAGGACCGCGAATGGGGAACCGACGGCATCGAGATCCTGACCGCCGCCGAAGCCGCCGACCGCATCCGGGTGGACGGTTTGGTGCTCGGCTCGTTCAACCCGCACTGCGCCCGCATCCAGCCGGCGAAGCTGGCGCGCGGCCTGGCCGATCTCGTCGAACGCCTCGGCGTCACGATCTACGAGCAGACGCCGGTGACGACGATCAGCCCGGGGCGTGCAGACACGCCGCGCGGGGTGGTGCGGGCGCCGATCATCCTGCGCGCCACCGAGGGGTTCACCGCACGGATGCGCGGCCTCCGCCGGCGCTGGTTGCCGATGAACAGCGCGATGATCGCCACCGAACCGATGGCCGACGACATCTGGGCGAGCATCGGCTGGGAAGGCCGAGAAACCATGGGCGACCTGGCGCACGGGTTCTTCTACGCGCAGCGCACGGCCGACAACCGCATCGCGATCGGCGGGCGGGCGGTGCCCTACCGCTATGCGTCTCGCATCGACCACGACGGCGCCGTCGGGCAGGGCACCATCGACTACCTGACCGGGGTGCTCAACACCGTCCTGCCGCAGACCCGGGGAGTTCCGATCGCTCACGGCTGGTGCGGGGTGCTGGGTGTGCCGCGGGACTGGTCGGCCGGGGTCAGCCTGGACCCGGCGACCGGGCTGGGCGAGGCCGGCGGCTATGTCGGCCACGGCGTGACGGCCACCAACCTGGCCGGCCGGACGTTGACCGACCTGGTGCTCAAGCGCTCGACACCACTGACCGAGATGCCATGGGTCGGCCACCATTCGGCCACCTGGGAGCCCGAGCCGCTGCGCTGGATCGGCGTCCGCGGCATGTACAGCGCGTACAAGCTGGCCGACCGGCACGAGGCGGGCGGCCGGTCGACCACCTCGCCGATCGCGGTGGTTGCCGACACGATTGCCCGGCGGCCCTGACCGAAAACGGGGAATCATGGCGCTCAGACGGTGTTGCACCGCCTACCCCGATTGCGAGGAGAACCGCTGATGAGCGCCCGACAGATCAAACAGCCCACCGCCGAGCATCCGATCACCATCACCCCGACCGGCGGGCGGGTGCAGGTCCGGGTCAACGGCCAACTCGTGGCCGACACCCGCACCGCGCTCGGCCTGAGTGAAGCGACCTATCCGGTCGTCCAGTACATCCCGCTCGGCGACGTTGATCCGAAGGTGTTGAGCCGCAGCCGAACCCAGACGTACTGCCCCTACAAGGGTGACGCCGGTTACTACAACGTCACCGTCGGTGATCTGACCGTCGACGACGCCATCTGGACCTACGAGCAGCCCTATCCCGCCGTCGCGGCGATCGCCGGGCATGTCGCCTTCTACCCCGACCGGGCCGAGATCACCGTCGACCCGGACTGACCAGGTGCCGGTCGAGCGCACGCTGACATTCCCCGGACCGGTCAGCCCGGGCCTGACCCTGGCGCCGCAGCGCCGCGGGCCGGGCGATCCGTGCTACCAACTCGACGGCGAACGGACGATCTGGCGGACCAGCCTGCCGGCCAGCGGGCCGGTGACCGCCAGGATCTTCCGCACGGCCGCCGACACCGTCGCGTGTCAGGCTTGGGGTGACGGCGCCGAAGAGTATGTCGACGCCCTGCCCGCCCTACTGGGTTTCGACGACGATGCGCACGGCTTCGAGCCGGCGCATCCGGTCGTGGCGGCGGCCCAAAAGCGGGTGCCGCATCTGCGGCTGGGCCGTACCGCCCGGGTGCTGGAGGCGCTGATCCCGGCGGTGATCGAGCAGCGGGTTCCGGGTGCGGATGCCTTCCGGGCCTGGCGGTTGCTGGTGACGAAATACGGCACGCCGGCGCCGGGTCCTGCGCCGGCGCGAATGCGGGTCCCGCCGTCGGCGCAGGTGTGGCGAGGGATCCCGTCCTGGGAGTTCCACCGCGCCAACGTCGATCCTGGGCGGGCCCGCACCGTGGTCGGCTGCGCGCAGCGAGCCGACGCGCTGGAGCGGTTGTCACGCCGGTCGCCGGTGCAGGCCCGCGAAGCCCTCACCACGCTGCCCGGTGTCGGGGTGTGGACGGCCGCCGAGACCGCGCAGCGGGCCTTCGGCGATGCAGACGCCCTGTCGATCGGTGACTACCACGTCGCCAAGATGATCGGCTGGACGTTGATCGGCCGGCCGATCGACGACGCCGCGATGGTGGAACTGCTCGAGCCGATGCGCCCGCATCGCTATCGGGTGGTGCGGCTGCTCGAGGCCAGCGGACTGGCCTACGAACCCCGCCGCGGGGCGCGTCTGCCGGTCCAGCAGATCAGCAACCTGTGACCTGACGGCGCTGCGCGATTACCACCGCCGCAACCCGGGTATGTGGCGGGGTGAAGCCAGAACGCGAAAGGAGCGATCCATGGGATCGAAGTTCACCGTCCCCGGAATGTCGCAAGCAAACAGCCGCAAGGTCGTCGATCTCCTGCAGAAGCAGTTGAGCACCTACAACGACCTCCATCTGACGTTGAAGCATGTGCATTGGAATGTCGTGGGCCCCAACTTCATCGGCGTGCACGAGATGATCGACCCGCAGGTCGAACTGGTCCGCGGGTATGCCGACGAGGTGGCCGAACGCATTGCCACCCTGGGCGGTTCACCGCAGGGCACCCCCGGTGCGATCCTCAAAGACCGTACCTGGGACGACTACTCCGTCGGCCGCGACACCGTCCAGGCCCACCTGGCAGCCGTCGACCTGGTCTACGACGGTGTCATCGAGGACATCCGCAAGGCCATCGAGACCACCGAGGAACTCGACCCGGTGACCCAGGACATCCTCATCGGCCACGCCGCCGCGCTCGAGAAGTTTCAGTGGTTCGTCCGGGCGCACCTCGAGAATGCCGGTGGCACACTGGCTCACGAGGGCAAGTCGACGGAGAAGAGCGCAGCCGGCGCGGCCCGCTGACGCTCAGCGCTCCAACGCGTCGTCGCGCACCGGCCGGTCGGCCAGTTCCTCTCCCCGGCCGAACAGCAGTGGGTAGACGACGCCGGCGACGGCGGCACCGGCCAGGGGGGCCAGCCAGAACACCCACAGCTGGGCCGGTGCGCCGTCGGCGTTGAAGAACGCGACACCGGTGGAGCGCGCCGGGTTCACCGACGTGTTCGAGATCGGGATCGAGATCAGGTGGATCAGCGTGAGCATCAAGCCGATCGCCAAGCCCGCGAACCCTTTTGGTGCTCGGTTGTCGGTCGCGCCCAGGATCACGAGCAGGAACAGGAATGTCAGCAACGCCTCGGCGATGATGACCGCGGCCATCGAGTAGTTGAACGGCGAGTGCTCGCCATAGCCGTTGGCCGCCATGTGGCCGGCCGCGGTGAATCCCTGCTTGCCCTTGGCGATCCAGTAGATGACGGCGCCACCCACCAGGCCACCGATGACCTGAACCACCCAATACGCCGGCAGCGCTTTCCACTCCACCCGCTTGGCCAGCGCAGCGCCCAACGTGACGGCCGGGTTGAAGTGTCCGCCCGAGATCGTGCCGAATGCGTAGACACCGGTCAGCACGGTGAGGCCGAAAGCCAAAGACACGCCCAGGAATCCGATGCCCACCGAGCTGTCCTCGGCGGGGTTGGCAGCGAAGACGGCTGCGCCGCAGCCGCCCAGAACCAGTAAGAAGGTGCCGACGAATTCCGCGGCAAGCCGGTGTGTCATCGTGGGAGCGGTCACTGGAAAACCCTTCGTCGATGAAGCGGGTCCGTAATGGGGGAAGGATCCCATGACCGGAGCCGCTGACGCACGGGTCTTTGCTGAATCGTATTGAGACAGTGACCTGGCCAGCGCTACCTGGGGGGCTCGTCGGGATCGGGAGCAGTCAGGATCTCTGGCGCGGGCACGCTGACCCGCTGGGCGGCTGCGGTTTCACGGTTGAGCCGCTGAGCCTGATAAATCGACACCGGCGTGCGGATGATGATCAGGTACGCGATGCCGACGGCGACCATGGCGCCGGGCACCACCGAGAACGACCCGGTCATCTCGGCGACCATCAGCATCACCGCCAGGGGGGCGTGCGCCACGCTGCCGAAGCAGGCCATCATCCCGGCGATGACGAAGACCCCCGGGCCCGATGGCACCGCCGGAGCACCTGCCAACTCGGCCAGCCGCCACAGCGCCGCGCCGACGAAGGCGCCGATCACGATGCCGGGCCCGAAAATTCCACCGGAGCCGCCGCTTCCGATGGACAGCGAGGTGGCCACGATCTTGGCGATCGGCAGCACGAGCACGATCCACAGCGGGATCGACATCAGCCCCTCACGCGTGGTGGCGATCTGAACCCAGCCGTAGCCGCTGGACAGGATCTGCGGGATGGCCAAGGCCAGCAGGCCGACCAGCAGACCGCCGACGGCGGGTTTGACGATTTTGTTGCCGGGCAGCCGCCGGGTCAGGGCGACCGTGCCGTAGAACACCCGCGCATACAGGTAACCGATTGCCGCCGAGACGATTCCGATCACCGCGAACCAGCCCAGCTGGGCCGGGTCGAAGACGTAGTCGTGTTCGACGAATCCGAACATCGGCTCGAAACCGAGAATCGACCCGTAGACGGCATAGGCGGTGCCGGAGGTGACGAAGCCGGGGATCAGGGCCTTGTAGTCGAAGTCCTCCCGGTACACGATCGACGCGGCCAGCACCGCGCCACCGAGTGGTGCGCCGAAGATCGCGCCGATGCCCGACCCGATGCCTAGCGACACCGCGATCCGGCCGTCGGCGTCGGACAGGTCGAACACCCGGGTCAGTAGTGACCCGAATCCCGCCGAGATCTGCGCGGTGGGACCCTCCCGGCCGGCCGACCCGCCGGAGCCGATGGTCAGCGCGCTGGACACGAGTTTCACCAGCACCGCGCGTGCGCGGATGGATCGGGGATCGGTGTGGACGGCCTCGATCGCGTTGTCGGTGCCGTGCCCCTCGGCTTCCGGTGCGAGCTTGGCCACCAGGATCGCCGACGCCAGGGCGCCACCGAACGCGATCAGCGGGATGGCCCAGGGCCGGTCGAAGCCGGCTGACCCGGTGCCGCCGCCGTCGGCGTACGCCTCGGGCGGGTGATAACCGCCGAGGTGGCCGAGAAGGAACTGACCGGTGTACGCCAAGGCGAGGTAGAAGACGACGGCGCCGAGACCGGCGATCACGCCGATCGCCACCCCGAGAATGAGCCACTTGCGCAAGTAGCCGGATTCTCGGAGGAATTCGCCCAGTCGCCCGCCCGCCTTGCTGCCAGTGGGCGCCTCGGCCATCCCCGGATGCTAGCAGCGGATCGCCCGCAAGGACCAAAGACCCTTTTTCCACCCGGGGCACCACGGCACGTTGCACATACCCCCATAGGTATCTATTGTGGAGTGTGTTGATACCCCACAGGGTATATCTCCCGCGGAGCTGGAAGGGACGCACATGATCGCGCTGGCAATCGGATTGGCCGTCGTGGTGGGTGTGTCCCTGGGCCTGCTCGGCGGCGGTGGATCCATCCTCACCGTGCCCCTGCTGGCCTATGTGGCCGGTCTGGACCCCAAGCACGCCATCGCCACCTCATTGCTGGTGGTCGGGGCGACCAGTGCGGTCGGCGCGGTCTCCCACGCCCGGGCCGGCCGGGTGCAATGGCGAACCGCGCTGCTGTTCGGCGCCAGCTCGATGGTCGGCGCGTACAGCGGCGGCCAGCTGACCCGGTTCATCCCGGGCCATGTGCTGCTGATCGCCTTCGCCGTGATCATGGTCGCCACCGCGATCGCCATGCTGCGGGGCCGCAGGGCCGGGGCCGCGCTGGACCCGACGCACCGGATGCCCGTGGTCAAAAGCGCCGTGATCGGCCTCGCGCTCGGCCTCGTGACGGGCACCGTTGGAGCCGGCGGGGGATTCCTGGTGGTCCCGGCGCTGGTGTTGCTCGGTGGCCTGCCGATGCCGATCGCGGTCGGCACCTCGCTGGCGGTGATCGCGATGAACTCCTTCGCCGGGTTGGCCGGATACCTCTCGGTGGTCCGGATCGACTGGGCCGTGGCCGGCCTGGTCACCGCAGCCGCCGTGATCGGTGCACTGGTCGGGGTGCGATTCGCCGCCAAGGTCAATCCCGAGGTGCTCCGAAAGGCATTCGGATGGTTCGTCCTGGTGATGGCCTCGGTCATCCTCGGCGAGGAACTGAGCCCGGTCATCGGCTACACCGGCGTCGGCTTGACCGCCCTGGCCTTCGCGATGGCCTTCGCCTGCAACCACATTGCCGCCTGCCCTCTGCGCTCCCTGACGGCGCGCGCCAGCGCAGCCTGATCGTCCACAACTGTCGAAAGGAACTGACCATGAAGTTCAACCAGTACTACCTGGATTGCCTCTCGCACGCCTCCTACCTGATCGGTGACGAGACCACCGGCCGCGCGGTCGTGGTCGATCCGCAGCGCGACGTCTCGGAATACCTCGCCGACGCCGCCGAGCTCGGCATGCGCATCGAACTCGTCATCGAAACCCACTTCCATGCCGATTTCCTGTCCGGTCACCTGGAGCTGGCCAAGGCCACCGGCGCCAAGATCGTCTACTCCTCGGTGGCCAAGCCCGAATACGACTTCCTGCCGGTGCACGACGGCGAGCGCTACTCGCTCGGTGAGGTGCAGCTGGAATTCCGGCACACCCCGGGCCACACCCCCGAGTCGCTGAGCATCGTGATCTACGAACACGCCGCCGACACCGTGCCGTACGGCGTGCTGACCGGGGACACGCTGTTCATCGGCGACGTCGGCCGTCCCGACCTGCTGGCCTCGATCGGCTTCACCCGCGAGGAGCTCGCCGACAAGCTGTACGACTCGCTGCACGACAAGCTGATGACGCTGCCCGACACCACTCGGGTGTATCCGGCCCACGGTGCCGGGTCGGCCTGCGGCAAAAACCTGTCCACCGACCTGTGGTCGACGATGGGTGAACAGCGCAGAACCAACTACGCGCTGCGAGCCTCGGACAAGGCGACGTTCATGCAGCTCGTCACCGAGGGCCAGCCGCCGGCACCGGGCTACTTCGTCTACGACGCGATCCTCAATCGCAAGGACCGGGAACTGCTGGACGAGACGAAGATGCCGCCGGCGATGACTTACGCCGAGGTCTGCGACGCAATGGCGGCCGGCGCGATGCTGGTCGACGGTCGCACGCCCGAAGAGTTCGCCCAAGGCCACCTCCGCGGCGCCGTCAACATCGGCCTCGAGGGCCGTTACGCCGAGTTCGCCGGATCGGTCGTCAAACCCGACGTCGACATCGTGCTGGTGACCGAGCCCGGCCTCGAGCTCGAAGGCAAGAACCGGTTGGCCCGTATCGGTTTCGATCGTGTCGTCGGCTACCTTGCGCAGCCCTACCAGGAGATGTTCACCCATCGCGAGGACGTGGAGGTGGCCTCGCGGCTCACCAGTAACGCACTGGGTGAGCGGATGGCCGACGTTCCCGAACTGCAGCTGGTCGACGTCCGGAATCCGGGTGAGACCGCCGCCGGGATGATCCCCGGCGCGATCAACATCCCGGTGGGGCAGCTGCCCGACCGCGTCGACGAGCTCGATCCCCGCAAACCGACCGTCGTGTACTGCGCCGGGGGCTACCGCTCCTCGGTGGCGGCCAGTTTGCTACGCGGACGCGGCTTCGCCGACGTCAGCGATGTCCTGGGCGGATACGGCGCCTGGGCAGAAACCGTCCAGAACGCCTGAACCGAAACGGAGTAACGATGTCCATCACAGCCAAACACCAGATCCTGATCGTGGGTGGCGGCACGGCGGGAATCACGGTGGCAGCCCGTCTGCTGCGCAAGGGCTACACCGACGTCGCCGTGATCGAGCCGTCCGACCAGCACTACTACCAGCCGCTGTGGACCCTCGTCGGCGGCGGCCAGGCGAAGGCCGCGACGACGGCCAGGCCGGAATCCTCGGTGATGCCCACCAAGGCCACCTGGATCCGCAAGGCGGCCAGCGCCTTTGACCCGGCGGCCAACACGGTGACATGCGCAGACGGGGCCACCTACGAATACGAGGCGCTGGTGGTATGCCCGGGTATCCAGTTGGACTGGAACCGCACCGAGGGACTCGAAGAAGCGATCGGGCACGACGGAGTGTCTTCGAACTACCGGTTCGACCTGGCGCCCAAGACCTGGGACTTCATCCGCAACACCCGGTCGGGGTCAGCGGTCTTCATGATGCCGTCGGGCCCGATCAAATGCGGTGGTGCGCCGCAGAAGATCGCCTACCTGGCCAGTGACTACTGGCGAAAGCAGGGCGTGCTGGACAAGATCGATGTACACCTGGTGGTCCCGACCCCGCGCGCGTTCGGTATCCCGGCGATCGCCGACAACCTCGACAAGGTCATCGCCGACTACGGCATCCAGCTGCACACCATGTCCGAAATCACTGCGGTGGACGGCGATTCGAAAAAAGTGACGCTGACCGCAGTGGGCGAGGGTGGCTCCGACGGCACGCTGGCCTACGACGTGCTGCACGCGGTGCCGCGGCAATCGGCACCGGACTGGATCAAGTCCAGCCCGCTGTCCACCGGTGACGACAACGGCTTCGTGGAGCTGGACAAGTTCACCATGCAGCACGTGCGCTTTCCCAACGTCTTCGGTCTCGGCGACGCCGGATCGACGCCGAACTCCAAGACCGGCGCCGCGATCCGCAAGCAGGCTCCGGTCGTCGTCGAGAACATCGACGCCTACCTGACCGGGCGGCCGTTGCCGGCCCGCTACGACGGGTACTCGTCGTGCCCGATCGTCACCTCGTCGCACGACATGCTGCTGGCCGAGTTCGACTACGACTTCCATCTGGAGCCGTCGTTCCCGGTACTCGATCCCACCAAGCCGCACCGGCCGTACTGGTATCTGAAGAAGTACGGGCTGCCGTGGCTGTACTGGAACCTGATGCTGAAGGGGCTCGTCTAGCCCCTCAGGCGTCGAGGTCCTGCTGGACCAGTTCGGCGATGCTCGCGCACACCGACTCGTCCTCGGAGGCGACCGTGACGACGGCCCCGTTTCCGGCGCCCAGGGTCATGATCATCAGCGCCGAGCCGGCGTCCACCGGCTCACCGCCCTCCAGCGTCAGCGTCACCGGAACACCGGCTTTGACCACCGCCTCGGAGATGATCGCGGCGGGACGGGCGTGCAGTCCGATCGCCGAGCCGACGATGACGGTCTTGGTGTGCATGGACTCCCCTTCGGTTGTGTCGAACTCGACGTTATGGAGATGTTTACTCGAACATCGGCGCCCAGACGTCGGTTTGGGCGATCGGTCAGGCAGCCGCCAGGGCGGCGTCGGCGGCGGGCTCGGACTTCGGGCCGGCGAACTGCTTGGCGGCGACCACCGCGAACGCGGCCACCGCGGTGCCTGCGGCCAGCGCGACCAGGAACCACACCAGGTTACCGATGGCGAAGAACACGAAGATACCGCCGTGCGGCGCCTTGAGCGTGACGTCAAACGCCATGATCAGCGCGCCGGTCACCGCGCCGCCGGCCATCATCGACGGGATCACCCGCAGCGGGTCAGCCGCCGCGAACGGGATCGCCCCTTCGGAGATGAACGAGGCACCCAACAGCCATGCGGCCCTGCCGTTCTCACGCTCGGGCTCGCTGAACAGCCCGGGCCGGACGGTGGTGGCCAGCGCCATCGCCAGCGGCGGAACCATACCGGCGGCCATCACGGCGGCCATGATGCGCAGCGAGGCGGGGTCGGCGACGTTGAGACCGGCCGTGGCAAACGCGTAGGCCGCCTTGTTGACCGGCCCGCCGAGGTCGAAGCACATCATCAGGCCCAGGATCACGCCGAGCAGGATCACCGACGCACCGGTCAGGCCGTTGAGCCAGTTGGTCAGCCCGGACGTGATCGCCGCCAACGGCCGGCCGAGCAGCAGGAACATCAACAGGCCGACGATCAGTGAGGCGAACAGCGGGATGATCACCACCGGCATCAGGCCCCGGGCCCACTGCGGTACTTTCGCCCGGCTGATCCACAGCGCCGCGAAGCCGGCGATCAAGCCGCCGACGATGCCGCCGATGAACCCGCCACCGACGAACACCGCCACCGCTCCTGCGGTGAAACCCGGTGCAATACCGGGCCGGTCGGCGATCGCGAACGAGATGTAGCCGGCCAGTGCCGGGACCAGGAAGCTGAAGGCCAGCCCGCCGAGGGTGAACAACACCGCGCCGAGGTACTGGGCGAATCCGCCGCTGGGCAGGTTGGTCAGCGAATTGGTGGTGGCGATCAGGTTGCCCAGTGACTTGGTCTGCCCATCGGGGGTATTCGCGATGTCGTAACCGGCGAACAGGAAGCCAAGGGCGATCAGCAGACCGCCGGCGGCCACGAACGGAATCATGTAGCTGACGCCGGTGAGCAGGATCTGCCGAATCCGGGTTCCCCAGCCGACCCCACCGGCGGGCGCACCGCTCTCCGCCGCGGCCGCAGCGCTGCCCTCCACTCGAGCGGACTTCGGATTGTCGGATGCGGCAACGGCTTCGGCGATCATGGTGTCGGGCTCGTTGATGGCCCGCTTGACGCCGGAGGCGATCACCGGCTTGCCGGCGAATCGCTGCCGGTCCTTGACTCCGACATCGGTGGCGAAGATGACGGCGTCGGCGCCGCGGATGGTCTCGGCGCTCACCGGCGTGCTGCCCGAGGAGCCCTGGGTCTCCACCGTCAGCTTGACGCCGGCGCGCTCGGCGGCCAGTTTCAGCGCGTCGGCGGCCATGTACGTGTGGGCGATGCCGGTGGGGCAGGCGGTGATCGCCACGATCGACTTGGTCTGTGCGGCAGCGGGCGTGGCGGTGGCGGGTGCCGAAGCCGGGGTGGCGGCATCGGGATTGAGCACACCGTCGACGAGTCGCACCACGTCGGCGGCCGATCCGGCGTCTCGCAACGACTGCACGAACTCCGGTCGCACCAGCGCGCGGGCGAGGCTGGACAGCAGCTTCATGTGCTCGGCTCCGGCGCCGTCCGGCGCGGCGATCAGGAAGACCAGATCGGCCGGACCGTCGGGTGCGCCGAAGTCGACTTTCGGTGCCAGCCGGGCGAACCCGATCGACGGACTCGACACCGCCGCGGACCGGCAGTGCGGGATCGCGATACCGCCGGGAAGGCCGGTGGCCGACTGGGCCTCGCGGGCCATGGCGGCGGCCTGGAGTGCGGCGCGGTCACTGACCCGGCCGGTGTGGGCGAGCCGGCCGGCGAGCCGGCCGATCACCGACTCCTTGTCCGACCCGGCGTCGACGTCGAGGAGCACCAGATCGGTGCTGATGATGGACGCGGTGGAATTGGTCATGGTGGGCTGCCTTTCAGGGGCGGGCGTAGGGCGATATCGAGGTGACTGCCACGTCGTCGAGGTCGATCTGGGCCGGTGACGGCAGTGCCGAACCCGGCAGTGCCGCAGCGGCGCTGCCGTAGGCGACGGCCATCTGCAGCCGGTGCGGCGCCTGTGCGCCGCCGACGTCGGCACGCACGTAACCCGCGAGGGCGGAGTCGCCGGCGCCGACGGTGCTCCTGGGTTTGATCGGTGGTGGGGTGGCCAGCCAGCTACCGGTGTCGTTGACCAGCAGTGCACCCGCCGCGCCGAGGGTGGCCAGCACGGTCTTGGCGCCCCGATCGATGAGGCGGTGCGCGGCGGCGACGACCGGATCCGGATTGCCCTGGCTCAGGGCCTCTTCCAACATCTGCGCGTCCACGCCGGCCAGACTGGCCAGTTCCTCGGAGTTCGGCTTGATGAGATCGGGGGCCGCGGCGGCGAAACCCTCGGCCAGCGCGGCCAGCGGGGCATCGGAGGTGTCGACCGCGACTTTGCAGCTGTAGGACTGCAATTGGGCCACCACATCGGCATACCAGTGGTCCGGAATGCCGGGCGGCAGTGACCCGGACAGCACGACCCACCGGGCGGACGCCGCGCGGTCGAGGATCGCCTGGGTCAACGCGGCCAGCGCGGGCGGCTCGATCACGGCGCCGGGCTCGTTGATCTTCGTTGTGGTGCCGTCGGATTCGGTGATTGCAAGATTGGTGCGGACCGCACCGTCGATCGGCACGACATAGAACGGCACATGGGCGGACTCCAACGCCACGACAATCGGATCGTGGGCGGCGGCGGGCAGCACCGCGACGGTGTCCAGGCCGGCCAGGGTCAGCGCCCGAGCCACGTTGACTCCCTTGCCGCCCGGCTCGCTGGTCACCGACTGCACCCGATGCACCGCGCCGCGCACCAACGGCGTCGGCAACGTGACGGTGCGGTCGATGCTCGGGTTGGGCGTGACGGTGACGATCACAGTTGCTCTCCTGCCACGACGACTTCGATTCCCTGGGCGGTCAAGGCGGCGCGGTCCTCTGCGCTGATCTCGGGGTCGGTGATCAGGGCGTCGACACTGTCGATAGGGGCGAAGCTGACGAACTCCTCGCGGCCCACCTTCGACGAATCGGCCAGCACCACCACATAGTTGGCGCACCGGACCATCGCGCGTTTGACCGCGGCCTCGTCGCTGTCGGGGGTGGAGAGTCCGTGTCGCACGGTGATCCCGTTGGCGCCGATGAACGCGATGTCCACGCGCAGCGTGTCCAGCGCCCGCAGCACCGGCTCGCCGACCGCGGCCTGGGTCAGCCCGCGGACCCGGCCGCCGAGCAACTGCAGGGTGATCGAGCCCATGGTGGCCAGTCGCGCCGCGATCGGCACCGAGTTCGTCACCGCGACCAGTTCCCGGTCGGACGGCAGCATCGCCGCGACCCGCGCGGTGGTGGTGCCGGCGTCGAACAGCACCGCCGCCCCCGACAGTGGCAGGAATTCGGCGGCGGCCCGGGCGATGGCTTCTTTGTGGTCGGATCGGGTGACCTCGCGCTCGTCGACGCCGGGCTCCACCACGTGCAGTGCCCGCACCGGGACGGCCCCGCCGTGGACCCGGCGCACCACGCCGGCCCGGTCCAGCGCGGCGAGGTCGCGGCGCACGGTTTCGGTGGTCACGTCGTAGGCCTGAGCCAGTTCGGCCACCGAGGCCCGACCCTGGGACAGCACCCGGTTGGCGATCGCCTGCTGCCGTTCCTCCGCGTACACGATTCTCCGTTTATGTGGGGTATGGGCCGATTTGACGTCCTCGGCATGTTGGTATGTGTTGTTTTACTCCCGTTCGTGTTGACTTGTCAACGGAAAGTTGTAACCTAGTTGTAACTCCCAGACAGGTTGTGAACGGCGTGGTGAGCGGAAGTAGGTGAGGACCTCCGGTATCGGTGTGGTTACCAAACACGC
>NZ_BEWG01000088.1 GCF_002723835.1 Mycobacterium sp. shizuoka-1
CCGGGTGGTGGGCGGACTGGTCGGCGGGGTGATGCTCGAACTGCTCTCGCTGGGGGCCGAAAGCCGGCCGCCCAGACGATCGATCGTCGGAAACCAGAACATCTCGCTGTCGGTCGGCGACCTCGACGACACCTATCGCCGGGTTCAGGCGGCCGGTCATCAGCCCGACCAGGCGCCGTTCGAGATCGCCGGGGTGCGGATGTTCTTCGTCAAGGATCCCGACGGCACCGCCGTGGAGTTCATCGAATTCCCCGGTGCCGCACGAACCTCGGAGGAATTGCATCGTGGCCCCGCTCGCTGATCACACCTATTGGCATCCAGGCTCGTTGGCCGGTCTTCGGGTGATCGTGACCGGCGCGGCCCGCGGGGTGGGCAAGGGCATCACCGCGGCACTGCTCGAACGAGGCGCCTCGGTGCTGATGGTCGACCGCAATCCGGCGGTGGCCGACGTGGCCGCGGAGTTCGGCGTCGACGGCCGCGCCACGGCCCTGGTCGCCGACCTGTGCGACCGGACCAGCTATCAACGCATCGTCGACCGCGCCGTCGAGGTGCTGGGCGGACTCGACGCGCTGATCAACAACGCGATCGCCACCAACGAGCCCAAACTGCTCACCGACATCACCCTCGATGACTTCGACCTCGTCTTCGACACCGGCCCGAGGGCCACGCTGTTTCTGATGCAGGCCGCTTACCCGATCCTCAAGGCCGCCGGCGGCGGCTCCATCATGAACTTCGGCTCCGGCGCAGGCACCGGCGGTCAGAAGACCTTCGGCGCCTATGCCGGATCCAAGGAAGCAATCCGGGGCATCTCCAAAGTCGCTGCCCTGGAATGGGGCCGAGACAACATCCGGGTGAACGTGGTGTGCCCGTTCGCGCGATCCGACGGGGTGGCGAACTGGAGCGAGGACGTGCCCGACGTCTACAACAAGATCGTCAAGGGCATCCCGCTGCGCCGGATCGGGGACACCCATTCCGACATCGGCGCGGTGGTGGCATTCCTGGTCAGTCCCGATGCCTCGTACCTGACCGCACAAACCATTCACATCGACGGCGGCACAGGAACGTTCCGGTGAGCAATGCGCCCGCCGAGCGGCCACCCACGCTTCGTGACCGGCAGCGGGCGCAGGTGCACGCCGACATCCACGCCGCGGCGTACCGGCTGTTCGCCGCACGGGGATTCGCACACGTCACCACCGACGACATCGCCACCGAGGCGGCGGTGTCACCGCGCACGTTCTTCCGCCACGTGGCCACCAAAGAGGACCTGCTCCTGGGCGCTGTGCAGCGCGGGAACGCTGCCATCGCATCGCTGTTCGCGCGCCGCCCACCCGATGAGCCGGCCGACACCGCCCTGGCCGCCGCGATCCTGAGTCGGGTCGAATCGTTCGACCACGCCGCTCTGGAGAGCTGGCGTGCGGCCATCCTGACCGCACCCGAGCTGCTCGACCGGGCGACCTTGTTGTCAGCCGCCGACCGCGACCAGATGGTCGACCTGGTGGCCGCCCGGATGGGTACCGACCCAGCCGCGGACAGCCGGCCCGGACTGCTGGTCCAACTGTCTTTCGCCGCAGCCGATTTCGCCTTCCAGCGGTGGGTCAGGGAGGGCGACGCGCAGCGCCGGCCGCTGGCGGCGGATGTGGCCGCAGCGTTGGACGTCGTCCGCCATCCCCGCTGGGCCGGCTAGCGGGCGCCCGTGCGACCGTCCCAGAACGGGCACTGGTGGCGTGCCGCGAAATCCTCGGTGATCGTCAGCGATCCGGTCTGCAGCGACAGCCGCTTGCCGGTGGCACCGTCCGCACCCAGCTGCGGCCAGTCCGGCTGCCCGGGAACGTCGGGGGCACCGGTCTTCACGAACTGACTCCAGTACGCGACCATCTGATCGGAGAGCTCGCGCTGGGCCGGGTTGAGCGGTGGTGCACCGCCCACGTCGAACAAGTACCGCAGCTCCAGCGAATGACTGGCTCCCACCGGGAACGGTACGGCACGCAGCGGGTCGGGTGCCGGGGCCGTCCGGTCGTTGAACTCGTAGGCGTAGACCGGACCGCTGTGCGCCAGACCCGAGGCGATTCGCCCTGTCGGACAGGCGAAGACGTCGTCACTGACCGCCGCGGAGTACGCCAGACCCTCGTTTCCGCCGTAGCGTTCCAGGGGATAGTGCGCGGCCACCGCGGCGGCGTCGGGGCCAAAGGTTTGGGACAGAAGTGTCGAATAGGGCGGCAGGCCGCGGTTCTTGAGGTAACGAATCGCGGTGAACATGGCGAATTCGTCACCGTTGCTGCCGATCAGAACGGGGACACGCGGCACCCGACCCGCGGCGAAGTCGACCATCGGATCGGCGGGAAGCCGGTCGGTTCCGGTGACCGGTCCGGTGAGTTCGTCCGGCCCGAACCCGACATACATCGGAGCGCGCTGCAGTGTGCGGGCCGGCAGCGCCCGCAGGCATGCTGCGACCGCCGCGGGATCGGCACAGCCGGCACGGGTCGCGTAGTCGGTGCTGACCCGCTGCGCGGTCACCCGATCGGCTTGGGCCTGGCACGGTCCGCTCTGCAGGATCGCGGCCCGGAACAGCCCGGCTGATTCCGGCGCGACCAGGTGGTCGCATACCGACATCGCGCCAGCCGATTCACCGGCGATCGTGACTTTTGTTGGATCTCCACCGAATTCGGCGATGTTGTCGCGGACCCAGCGCAACGCCGCCTGCTGGTCGGCCAACCCGTAGTTCCCGATGTCACCGTCGGAAGTCAGCGCCGGATGCGCCAGGAAACCGAGGGTGCCCAGCCGATAGTTGACGGTCACCACGACGATGTCGCCCTGGGTCGCCAGCCAGCGCGAGTCGTAGATGTCGGCACTGCCGTTGAGGAAACCACCCCCGTGGATCCACACCATCACCGGCTTGCGGCTCGCCCGGCTGGCGCCGTCGGGGGTCCACACGTTGAGGTTGAGGCAGTCCTCGCTGGTGGGCCGACCGTAGTCGGGGTCGAAGCTGATGTCCTGGATGCAGCGCAGGCCCGGTTTGGTGGCGTCGCGTACGCCGGGCCACGGCGCCGTCGGCTGCGGCGGTTGCCAGCGCAGCGGGCCGGCCGGTGCGGCGGCATACGGGATGCCCTCGAACACCCGGTAGCCGGGCGCGACCACACCGCGCACCGCTCCCCCGGCGGTCTGCACCACCGCCGGACCAGGCGCGACGGCCCGCTCCGGCTGAGGCGGCGGATCGGTGGCCGCCCTGCTGCATCCGGCCAGCATCGCCACGCCCAGTACCAGCCCCAGCGCGCGCCGAAGTCCTCCGCCCCTGCATCGGTGTCGCACGAGATCCGAGCCTACGCGGATCCCCGACCGAGCCATGACCTGGTATTTAGCCGAAAACGCTGTCACCTGGCACAATCGTGCCCGACACTAGAAACCTGACACCCGTCAAGTTTTTGGCTTTCACTGAGCGAGGAGACCCGATGGCCTCACGGATCATCGACAAAGCGGCACGCGTTCTGGCCAGCCCCCTGGGCTACACCGACGAGACGAGGATGCACGAATCCCTCGCTCATCTGCGCGCCCACGCTCCGGTGTCCTGGGTCGAGGCGGAGGGATACCGGCCGTTCTGGGCGATCACCAAGCACGCCGACATCATGGACATCGAGCGTCAGAACGAACTGTTCACCAACGATCCGCGCCCACTGCTGGCGATCGCCGAAGCCGACGATGTGCTGCGCGCGCAGATGGAGGCCGGCATCGGGCTGCGCACGCTGATCCACATGGACGATCCGCACCACCGCGACATGCGCAAGATCGGCGCCGACTGGTTTCGCCCGAAAGCCATGCGCGCCTTGAAGACCCGCTGCGACGAACTGGCCAAGATCTACGTCGACAAGATGGTCGAACAGGGCCCCGAAATCGACTTCGTCCAGGAGATCGCGGTCAACTACCCGCTGTATGTGATCCTGACCCTGCTGGGCCTGCCCGAATCCGACTTCCCCCGGATGCTCAAACTCACCCAGGAGATGTTCGGCGGCGACGACCAGGAGTTTCAGCGCGGCGGGTCGACCGACGACATGCTGGCCGTGTTGCTGGACTTCTTCAACTACTTCGCAACGCTGACCGCATCCCGGCGCGAACACCCCACCGAGGACCTCACGTCGGCGATCGCCAACGCCACCATCAACGGCCAACCGCTGTCCGATATGGACACCGCCTCCTACTACGTGATCGTCGCCAGCGCCGGCCACGACACCACCAGCGCCGGAATCGCCGGCGGGCTCCTGGAACTGGTGCGCAACCCCGGCGAACTGCAGCGTCTCAAAGACGATCCCGGCCTGATGGGCACCGCCGTCGAGGAGATGATCCGCTGCGTGGTCCCGGTCAAGGAGTTCATGCGCACCGCCCAGGCCGACACCGAAGTCCGCGGGGTGCCGATCGC
>NZ_BEWG01000089.1:0-12023 GCF_002723835.1 Mycobacterium sp. shizuoka-1
ACCTCGTCCGATGCCCCGACCTCCCCGGCCACGCCGACGCCGGCCCCGGCCGGCGGCCCGCCGAAGACCTCGATGGACACCGACGGCACCTACAAGGTGGGCGTCGACATCGTTCCGGGCACCTACGCCACGGCGGGCCCGGTCGAGGGCGGCGTCTGCTACTGGAAGCGGGTCGGCGGACCCGATGGCCAGACCAACCTGGACAACGGGCTGACCAAGAAACCGCAGGTCCAGCAGATCGATCCGGGTGACGCCACGTTCAAGACCGACGGCTGCCAGCCATGGACGCTGACCGATGCCCAGCCCCCGGCCACCCCGGGACCGCTGATGTCGCAACTTCAGCTGCGCCACTACCTCGACCAGCTCAACGGGCTGGCCGGGCAGTCCGGCAACGGTCAGCTGCCGCCGTACTGATCGGGCCCGGCGCCGCTATTTGGCGGTCGCCGGTGTCGGCGGCACCGGGGCCGGACACGTGTCGTGGTCCTGCAATTCCTCGCCCGCAGCGCCGCCGGCGGCGTCCGCGCGGTCGGCCAGGATGACGAACCCCGGACGGCCGTCGGCAGCCGTGGTGCCGACCACGACCAGCGTGTAGAGCCCCATCTCGGTGCGTGCCCCCGGCAGGCCGTCGGCGAGCACGATGAACGGATTGGCCACCAGGTCGGGGCCGTCGACGGCGATCGCCCAATAGCTCCGGCCGGACAGTGGCACTCCCACGGGTGCCCACACCGGCCCGATCGCCCCGGCGACCGACCGCAGCGCGTCATGGACATCGGCGCGTAGGCAGTCGAGGTGGATGTGCAGCTGGTTCTGGGTTCGCGACGCCGCCGAGTTGACCGCCAGACTCATCCAGTCGCGCGGGATCGTTCCGCCGGCGCGCTGCTCGACGAATGCCCGGGCCTGCCAGGCTGCCGCGAAGTAGTTCGTGGTGCCGGGATCCAGCAGCTCGGGGCTTTCCATCCCGGCGATGCGAGCGGTCGGCATCACCAGGTACTGGCGCTCCCCCACCTGATCCTTGAACACCACGTAACCGGCGGATTCGCCGCCGGTGAGGTCCACCCGCGAACATGGCGCCGGATCGTGGTGCTGTGTCTCGTCGACCACGCATCCGTCGTGGACGATCCGCCACAAGGCGTCCGGGTCGGCGGTGGCGGTGGCCGGCCCCGTCAGGCCGAGCATCAGGGCCGCCGCCAGCGGTGCGCAGCCGCGCAGGTATCGCACGGCGACACCCTACGGCTGTGTGGCGACCCGGCAACGGTCGACAGTACTAGTCCGCATATGCGGAGAAAAGGGATTCTAGTAGCCGCATATGCGGGTCAGATTGGCTACGATTCGGTCGTGCCGATGCTGCGAGTCCGGGAAGCCGCCGATCTGCTCGGCGTCAGTGACGACACGATCCGCCGCTGGATCGACGACGGCGACCTGCCGACCGGCAGCGACCAGTCCGGCCGCAAGACCGTCGACGGCGCCGCGCTGGCCGGCTACGCCACCAAGAACGCCGCCACGGCCCCGAAGGACCCGCTGGCCGTGGCCAGCTCAGCGCGCAACCGGTTCGCCGGGCTGGTCACCAAGGTCGTCACCGACACCGTGATGGCGCAGGTCGAGATGCAGTGCGGCCCCTTCACCGTCGTCTCGCTGATGAGCGCCGACGCCGTGCGGGACCTTCACCTCGAACCGGGCAGCGTTGCGGTAGCCGTCGTCAAGGCCACCACGGTCATCGTCGAAACGGCAGGAGGATCGTGACCCGACGGCTGCTGCCGGCGCTGGGCGCCGCCCTGCTCGTCATCGTGACCGCGGGCTGTGGTTCTTCGCCGCAGCCGTCGTCGGGCCCGGCACCGTCGGCGGGGCCGCAGAAGCTCACGGTGTTCGCCGCGGCCTCGCTGAAGAAGACGTTCACCGACATCGGCGATCGGTTCGGCAAGGACCACCCCGGCGCGTCGGTGGAGTTCTCGTTCGCCGGTTCCTCCGATTTGGTCACCCAGCTCACCCAGGGTGCCCAGGCCGATGTCTTCGCCTCTGCCGACACCAAGAACATGGACAAGGCGGCCACCGCGGGACTGCTGGCCGGCTCGCCGGCCAACTTCGCCACCAATACCTTGACGATTGTCGTCGCCCCCGGAAACCCCAAGGGCATCAACACGTTCGGCGACCTCGCCAAGCCGGGCCTCGACGTCGTGGTGTGCGCACCGCAGGTGCCGTGCGGATCGGCGGCGCAGACCGTCGAGACCAAGACCGGGGTGACGCTTAGTCCGGTGAGCGAGGAATCCTCGGTCACCGACGTGCTCAACAAAGTGACCAGCGGCCAGGCCGACGCCGGTCTGGTGTACGTCACCGACGCCGCGGGAGCCGGTGACAAGGTCAGCACGGTGACGTTCCCGGAGGCCGCAGCGGCGGTCAACACCTACCCGATCGCCGTCCTCAAGCAATCCGGAAACTCCTCTCTGGCAAACGCATTCGTCGATCTGGTGACCGGGCCGACGGGTCAGCAGATCCTGGCAAAGGCCGGTTTCGGCACTCCCTGACCCGACGGCCGGCGGGCCCGCGACCCGCGTCGCTGTGGCAGGCTCGACGCGTGGACCTGCCGCGCCCCGCCGACACCGACACCCCGCATCTGGCCGACGTGGTGCCCTCGGTGCTGGCGGCGATGGGCGTCGACGGGTTCGCGCCGCGCATCGGTCTGCCCGAGACCATCGCCGGGGCCTGCGTCCTGCTCATCGACGGCCTGGGCGCCGAGCTGCTGGACACCTATGCCGACGACGCCCCGGTGCTGGCCGGGCTGCGCGGGCGCACCCTGCAGGTGGGCTTCCCGTCCACCACCGCGGCCGGGCTGGCCGCGGTCGGGACCGGCTTGGCCTCGGGTGGTCACGGCATGGTCGGCTACTCGTTTCGGTTGCCCGACGTCGGGGTGATCAACGCGCTGCGGTGGCGGCCCCATCCGTGGGGTGACGATCTGCGCGAGCGCGCGGTGCCCGAGGACGTGCAGCCGGTGCCCACCACGTTCGAACGCGCGGCCACGGCAGGCATCGGGGTCAGCGTGATCTCGGGCGCGGAGTTCACCGGTTCGGGCCTGACCCGGGCGGTGCTGCGCGGTGGCCGCTACCTCGGCGTGTACAGCCTCGGTGACCTCGCCGCCCACATCCACGACGCCGTCGCCGGCGGCGGCTTCTGTTACGGCTACCACGCGGATCTCGATCTGCTGGGTCATCTCCACGGCCCGGGTTCGCCGGCCTGGCGGATGCAGTTGCGCCAGGTCGACCGGCTGGTGGAATCCATCGTCGACGGGTTGCCTGCCGGTGGTCTGCTCGCCGTGGTGGCCGACCACGGGATGGTGGCCGTCGATCCCGCCGACACCGTGGACATCGACGCCACCGCGCCCCTCCTGGACGGCGTGATCGCCGTCGGCGGCGAGGTGCGCGCGCGTCATGTCTACGCGCGCGACGGTGCCGCCGGCGATGTGCTGGCCGCCTGGCGGGAGGCACTGGCCGAGCACGCCTGGGTGGCCTCCCGCGACGAGGCGATCGCCGCCGGCTGGTTCGGCCCGGTCGCCGACCGGGTCCGCTCACGCATCGGCGACGTGGTGGCCGCCGCCCGCGGGGCGGCCGCGCTGGTGCGGCGCACAGCCGAGCCGATGGAGTCTTCCCTGATCGGCCAGCACGGTTCGCTGACCACCGCCGAGCAGCGGGTGCCGCTGCTGGTCGCCCACCGCTGAGCGGCGGCCGGTCAGCCGGCGGTGGACTCGCGCCGCCGGGCCTTGTGCCGGTACATGTCGACGTCGGCCTTGCGGATCAGGTCCTCGACGTCGCCCTCGTGACCCCAGGTCCAGCCGACGGACGCGGTGAGGTCGACGTGGTCGGCCTCAACGGTGTAACGCCCGGTTGCCGCCCAGGAGACCGCCGCGGCGAGGTCGGCCACCGCCGCGTCGGAATCCGCATCGAGGACCAGCACCACGAATTCGTCACCGCCCAAGCGATACACCGAATTCGGTTCGGGCACAGCCTCATTCATCCGGTGTGCGACTTCGGCCAGCACGGTGTCGCCGGCGGCGTGGCCGTGAATGTCGTTGACCAGCTTGAAACCGTCCACGTCGATGAAGATCAGCCCGACCGGAGCCGCCGGCCCGTCCGTGCGACGGTGTTCGGCGATCTGCTGGACCAGCGCCCGGCGGTTGTAGAGACCGGTGAGCTGGTCGGTGACCGCCAGCCGGGCCAGTTCCGCCTCGGCCAGCCTGCGGGCGGTGACGTCCTGGAACTGCGCGATCACCACGTCCGGCGCGCCCGGCTCGGTGCCGGGCACCAACACGGCGCTGCGCTGCATCCAGATCGTGGTCCCGTCACGGCGGATGTAGCGGCGTTCGGAGTTGATCTGCGCGACAGCACCCGACAGCAGGGCGCCCATCTCCTCGTCCCCGGCGGCCACGTCGTCGGGGTGGACGAATCCGCGGTAGTCACGGCCGACGACTTCGTCGGGGCGGTACCCGACCAGCGCACAGAGCGCCGGGTTGACCAGCAACATCTCCCCGGTCGTGGTCACCACGGCCTTCCCGAACGGCGCGTTGTCCGTGCTGAGCTGAAAGAATCGCAACGCCTCGTCGCGGGATCTCTCCGCCTGCACCCGCGCGGTCACGTCATTGGATTGCACGAAGAAGCCCCGCACTTCGCCGTCGACGATGTCGGGCACGTACGAGGTCTCGAAATGCCGCAGCATCCCCTCCGGATCGGTCAGGGTGGATTCGAAGCGCTGCGGATGGCCCTGTAGGGCCTTCTCGGCGTACGGGCCGACGCGCTCGAACACGCTCTCGCCGACGATCTCCCGCATGGGCAGGCCGCGGATGTCACCGGGGGTCCGGCCGAAGTATCTGAAGTACGCGTCGTTGGCGACGACATTGCGGAGGTCGGTGTCCCAGTAGCCGATCATCGCGGGCAGCCGATCGATCAGCAGCCGCAGGCGTCGCAGTTCTTCGGCAGCACTGGGTGATCCGTCGTAGCCCACCAACGTGTCCCCCAGCTCGCTGCGCTGCGAATGAGTTATGTCCTGCTGTCTCAAGACACTGAACGCCAAAGGTACCGTGCCGTCCTCACCTGGGCAAAGGCTCGGCGGTTGCTACCGTCTTGGGTCGTGATCGTTGTGCTTCCGCCGTCGGAGACCAAGCGCAGCGGCGGCGACGGCCAGCCGTTGCGGCTGGATGCGCTGAGCAGCCCCGCCCTGGGCGCCGTGCGCCGAGAGCTGGTCGACGAACTCGTCGCACTGGCCGCCCAGCCCGAGGCGTGCCGTCGGGCGCTGGGGATCTCCCCGGCGCAGGATGCCGAGATCGAACGCAACGGCGCGCTGCTGACCTCGCCCACCCTGCCCGCGATCGAGCGCTACACCGGGGTGCTCTACGACGCGCTGGACGTGGCCTCGCTGCGGGGGGCCGGCGCCGCCCGAGCCCGCGCGCGGCTGGCGATCGGTTCCGCCCTGTTCGGTCTGCTGCGGGCCGACGACCCGATACCGGCCTACCGGCTGTCTGCCTCGGCCAAGCTGCCCGAGCGCGCGACTCTGGCCGCACGATGGCGTCCCGTCCTGGAGCCGGTGCTGGCCGAGCTGGCCGCCGCCGAGCTGGTGGTGGACCTGCGCTCGGGTTCCTATGCCGCACTGGGCAAGGTGGCAGGCGCGGTGCGCGTCGACGTCCTGGCCGAGCATCCCGACGGCCGGCGAACCGTCGTCACGCACTTCAACAAAGCCCACAAGGGCCGGTTGGCCCGAGCGCTGGCGACGACCCGCGCCGAACCCGGCGACGCGGCTGCGGTCGCCGCGGTGGCCCGCCGGGCGGGCATGCGCGTCGAGCGGACCGGCAACGAGCTGACCGTCATCGTCGCGGCATGACCGGTGTCAGGATGGTGCGATGAGCACCCGCTGGCAGAAGTCGACCGCGCCGCGCGGCGAGGACTACGACGCCCGCTGGAAAACACTGGCCGACGCCGGCCAGAACATCCACGGCGAGGCCGATCTGGTTGAACACCTGCTGCGCGAGTCGGGCGGCACGTCGGTTCTGGACGCCGGCTGCGGCACCGGCCGGGTGGCCATCGAACTGGACCGCCGCGGCGTGCCGGTGGTGGGCGTCGACGCCGACGCCGACATGCTGGCCGCGGCCCGTGCCAAGGCGCCGCACCTGCGCTGGATCGAGGCCGACCTCGCCGACCTGGCATCGACCGGCATCGATCCCGTCGACCTGATCCTGCTGGCCGGCAACGTCATGATCTTCCTGGAACCGGGCACCGAAGCGCGGGTGTTGACCCAGCTGGCCGACCGGCTGACCTCGGGAGGGCTGCTGGTCGCCGGGTTCTCGGTGCGGGCGGACCGGTTCACGCTGCCGCAGTACGACGAGGCCGCCGCCCACGCCGGTCTGGTCCCGGTGGCACGCTGGGCGACCTGGGAGCGGACCCCATTCTGCGACGGTGACTATGCGGTGTCGGTGCACCGGTTGGACACTTCGCCAAGCCGGTGAAACTGTCGCCGACGAAAATCGTAGGAAAACCGGGGGTGGCCAGTGCAGAAAGCGTTCGCTAGGCTCGGTATCCGGTGCCGGTAGATCGAGTTCGAGATCGTTGCTGGCGGGCCCACGGAATCAGTTGGATCGGGGAGGGTTGGGGTTGATGCGATCGGCGTTCGCCGCTCGTCCCGCGAACCAGTACTACACGTTGACGGCGTTGCTGGCGGCCAAGGGCGCGCAGACCTACACCTCGCGGGTGATCGCCGGGAGCGTCTTCACGCTGGGAATCGTCGCGGTATCGACGATCGGCAGTTCGGCCGACCTGCGGTGGCCGGGTAGCCGGCTGCTGCTCATCCCGGTCGCCATCTCCTGCTTCGCGTCGACCTTCATCTGGCTGCGGCACCGCTGGCCCACCCGGACCGAATCGGGTGTGCTGGTCGGGATCGCGACGGTTGCGGTGCCGATCGGAACCCTGGCTCCGGTGATGCCGCTCTACGGATTGCTCGGCTCCACGGCCTTCGCCTTGATCATCGGCTACACCGCGCTGTTCCACGGTCCGCGGTTGCTGGCCTCGGTGCTGGCCGTCGCGGTGACCACCCTGATCTACCTCGCCGTGCGGATGGCCGAGAACGATCTCGTGCTCACGCTGGCCGGGGTGGCGCTCGTGCTGCTGCTGTACGTGTTCGCCGCATTCTCCTGCCGGCTGGTGGTATGGCTGACCGGCGCCGAGGACGGCGCCGACGCCGTCGAGCCGCTGACCGGACTGCTCAACCGCGACGCGTTCTATCTGCAGACCGCAACGCTGCTGGCCTCCCGCAACCGCGACGACGACCGCTACCTGGTGATCGCCGTGGTCAACATCGACAGCTTCGCCGCCATGGTGTCCGTCGCGGGCAACCGCGGCGGCAACCGCGCCCGGATCGCCGCCGGCCAGGCGCTGCGGGAAACGGTGCGCCGCGACGCGATCGTGGGCCACGTCGGCGACGCCGAATTCTTCGTCGCCGACTGCTTCACCACGCCGGACTCGTCCCCGCTGATCGAGCGGATCCGTGGCGCCATCGCGGCGACGCCGTCCGGGATGACGGCCAGCATCGGGGTGGTCAGCACACCGCTGCAACCCCTCGTCGAGCATCCGCCGCACGAGATTCTCGACGAGATCGTCGCGCTGGCCACCACGGCGATGTACGAGGCCCGCCGGGCCGGGGGCAATCAGGCCCGCTATGTGGTGCGCCCGAACCTGAGCATCTCCGACGACGAGACGGACGGCTACGACACCCCGCTGCTGTAAGGGCTCAGCGCTCAGCCCGGCGCACGTCGGCGGGTGCACCCACCGATTCCGGGTCGATCTCGACGCCATACGACGTGATCGCGGCGATCTCGGCACCGGCGAATCGGCAGAGGTGACAGCTCGAGACGATGGTCACCCCGTCGGGGCGCTGGTAACGACCCAGCACCTCGACCACGACGGTGTCGTCCTGTTCGACGGTCAGGCACCGGTCCCAGGTGGCGACCGCCGCGGCCAGACCGCCGGCCGTCTCGCGACAGGTCGCGGCGACCGCGTCGGCACCCTCGAGCACCGAGTAACCGACGATCGTCCACTGCACATCGCGGGCCAGGTGCGGCAGCGCTTCGTCGAATCGATGCTGGGCGAAGGCCCGCGCGATCGTCGCCCGCTCGGTCGGTTCGCCCACCGCTGCACTCCTGTCGTGGCGCGTCCTGGTTTGTCCCAGCTCGGGATTCGAGGCTAACGCGACCGACTGCCCCGCCGCACGGATGTGATCCGCGCCGGCCGTGCCGCGGCGGTAATGTCTGCGCAATGAGTGCCGGTCATGACCACAAACCCAACCGCGAACTGCCGCCCGGCATGGCCGAGCAGTTGGATCTGCCCTATGCGGGTGTCGCCTCGTTCGGCAACCGGCCCTTCCTCACCGAACCCGAGCAGCTGGACTCCTGGCAGCCCGACGTCGCGATCGTCGGCGCGCCGTTCGACGTGGCCACCACCAACCGCCCCGGCGCCCGCTTCGGCCCGCGCGCCATCCGGTCCACCGCCTACGAGCCAGGCACCTATCACATGGATCTGGGCCTGGAGATCTTCGACTGGCTCGAGGTGGTGGACTTCGGCGACGCCTGGTGCCCGCACGGCCTGACCGAACAGTCGCACGCCAACATCCGCGAACGCGTACACACCATCGCCTCGCGCGGCATCGTGCCGGTGATCCTTGGCGGTGACCATTCGATCACCTGGCCGGCGGCCACCGCGGTCGCCGACGTGCACGGCTACGGCAATGTCGGCATCGTGCACTTCGACGCGCACGCCGACACCGCCGACATCATCGACGGCAACCTGGCCAGCCACGGCACGCCGATGCGGCGGCTGATCGAGTCCGGCGCCGTGCCCGGAACCCATTTCGTGCAGGTCGGCCTGCGCGGCTACTGGCCGCCGCAGGACACCTTCGAGTGGATGCAGGAACAAGGCATGGTCTGGCACACCATGCAGGAGATCTGGGATCTGGGCTTCAAGGAAGTGATGCGCCGCGCGGTCGGCGAAGCCCTGGCCAAGGCCGACAAACTTTATGTCTCGGTCGACATCGACGTGCTCGACCCGGCCCACGCACCCGGCACCGGAACCCCCGAGCCGGGCGGGATCACCAGCGCGGACCTGCTGCGCATGGTCCGGCAGCTGTGTTACGAGCACGATGTCGCCGGTGTCGACGTCGTCGAGGTCGCCCCGGCCTACGACCACGCGGAGCTGACCGTGAACGCCGCACACCGGGTGGTGTTCGAGGCGCTGGCCGGGATGGCGGCCCGCCGCCGCGACGCGGCCAACGCCAAGCCGGGGCCGCCGTCGCCGCTGGCCACGTAGTTCACTCCCGGGTCGCTGCGCTCCTGCCCGCCGGGTCTCATTCCCCGGGTCGCTGCGCTCCTGCCCGCCGGATCCCACCCCCCGGGTCGCTGCGCTCCTGCCCGCCGGGGTCTAGTAGTCCGACTCGGCGGCCAGGATCTCGGCCAGATAGGCATCGGGTCCCGGCTCGGCCAGCCGCAGGCGGGCGAACCGCCGGATCCGAGCCCGGGTCTCGGCCGATTCGGTGACCTCGACCCCCACCGTGACGGCCGCCGCCGACCAATCCTGATCCCATGCCGCCGCGGCGGACACCGGCTGGTCGGCCGCATCGAGCAGCTCGATCGTCGCCCGGCCGGCGCCGTCCAGCGCACCGGCAGCGGCAAACCCGTTGCAGCGCAGCGCCACCGGGATGCCGGCCGGTGAACCGGGTCCGATCACCGCGACATGCACCACCGCGCCGACCCGGTCGCCGTCGGCGGCCACGGCCCAGCTGACGGTGTCCTCCGCCGCGTCGAACACCCCACCCGGAACCCCGGACCAGGCCAGTGACGTCACCCCCCGGGCGATCGGTCCGGCCGGTGCAGGTGCGGCATCCGAGCCGGCGGCGAGCGCATAGTCGTCGCGGTGCCCCGGCGCCGGCGGCTGCGCCAACTCGTCGACGGAATCGATCAACTGCGGCCACCCCGGCGCGTCGACGCCGACCTCGGCGGCCAGCTCGACACACCTGACCACCAGATCCACTGCCCGCGGGTCACCCAGCAGCAGGTGCTCGGTGAGGGCGGCGGCGTGCGGGCCGAGCTGCCCGCCGATGTCGGCATCCAGGCTGTCCACCCCGACGAAGTCCTGGGCGGCTGCCGTCAGCAAGGCGATCTCGGCGTCCAGCAGCGCCGGGTCCAGCCCCGCGATGCCGTCGCGGACACTGGCCGGCCACCACCGGCGCAACCAATGCCCGACGGCCAGTCGGTGCAACCCGTCCAACGCCGCCGGCAGCACCTCGACACCGGAAAGGTCCACCGCCGCAGCGGGATCCGCTGCATTCTCGGCGGCCGCGGCCACCGCGCGGTGCCCGGCGGCGCCGACCACCCGCCACAGCCAGTCAGCGCGGCCGGGATCGATCAGGGTGATCTGGGCCTGGGCCTGCCGGGGTTCGTCGACCGTCCATGCCAGCACCGCGCCGTCGACCTCGAGGACCGCGGCCAGCGGCGGTGCGGCAACCGGTGGCCCGATGCGCCACAGTCCGGACTCGGCCACCAATCTCATGGCGTCACCTGGACTTCCAGCATCGCCTTGATCCGCTGGCGGTGGTCGAGGCTCACCGACCGGGCGACCCCTTCCAGCAGCGCGCGCAGGTCGTCGACATCGTCACAGGGCTCCTGCCAGACGTCGCGGCCGTGCAACCGGGCCCACAGTCGGCTCAGGTACGGCCGCCCAAAAGCGGCCAGGTCCTCGATGACCTGGCGCTGACGCGGATGGACCGGCTCGGCGCCGGCCAGCACCCGCCGCGCGTGCAGCACATAGGCCTCCTTGCGCAACCGGGCCTGAATCGTCGCCGCCACCTGATAGGGGCTCACCGCGTGTTCGTCGAGCGGGGCCAGTCCACCGGCCACCTCGATTCCGGCGACCAATGCGGCCTGCTTGTCCTCGCCGAGGAAACCCCACGGCGCACAGGCGCGGTCGACCTCTTCGGCGCACAACAGCGGTACGTCGGGAAGCTCGTCGCGATCCAGTGCGCGGCGCAGCGTCGCGCGGACGCGGTCCACCACGCTGCGGTCCAGCGGCCGGTCTCGGTCCGATCCGCCGGTCAGCGGCGGCGGGGACAGCGGCAACGTGGACGTCAGGCCCAGGTCGAGGATCGACCAGGGCAGCGCCGACGGATCGACCCGGGCCCGGGCACCCAGGTTGTGCGGGGTCGCGTCGGCGATCAGCGCGGACCACACCCGCTGCCGGGCTGTCGTGGCGCGATGCCCCTGTGCCGGGCCCAGCACCGTGGTCAAGCCGGCCAGGAACGGGCCGCTGATGCTGTCGTCGGCGCGGACATCGGCCCAGCTGTGCTGCAATTGGGCCGACAGCCGGGCCAACACCTGCGGTGCGGCCACATGCTGGTTGAGCACCTCCACGGCGGTGCGGTCGCGATCGTCGTGCACCGCCCGCAGCGCCGCCGCCGCCGTCTGCGCCCCGCCACCGTCGGGGGCGCCGTGGGTGACGGCGAGCTCGAAACAGACTGGGAAATAAAGGTCCTGGGCGTTGCCGGTGGTGATGCGCAGCCGGCGACGCTCGAGTTTCATCAGGTCGAACCACGCGGCGGTCGACCGCAACCGGTCGGCATGGGCCGAGATCAGGTCCGCCATCTCCTCGGCCACGTCACCGTCGACGAACGGAGCCGAATAAGCCGGGTTGCTGCGCAGCCGCAGCACCAGCGGGTCGATGATGCGTTTGACCGTGCGGCGCAACGGGCCGCCGTCGTCACCGCTGAGGACGTCCACACCCGGTCCGACCGCCCGCCACGCGCGGTCGATCACCGCCCGCCGCGGCTGCGACATGCCGACGGCGGCGACCGTGTCCGAGCCGGCGCTCATCGGGACAGGATAAGGGCAGCGCGAAGTTGGGTTCGGTAGCCGGTGACGGTCGGCACGCTGCTGGCCATGTCTGATGCACTCCTGGGCGCCATCGCCGTCGTCTCTGCCATCGCACTCGCCTCGATCATCGTCGCGGCCG
>NZ_BEWG01000089.1:12046-12758 GCF_002723835.1 Mycobacterium sp. shizuoka-1
CCGCGACCGCCACGCCGCCGCCGATCGCGTTGCGTGCGGTCGGTGGGCATCGGCACCGTGCAGATGGTGGCCGAAGCCGATGATCCCGTCATCGTGATCGAGGTGGAAAGCGTTGCCGGCCAGCGCTTCACCGGGCGGTTGTGCCACGGCCACGACGATCCGGTGGTCTCCGCGCTGCGTCCCGGCGTGATCGTGCTGGTGTCGTTCGACCCGGCCAGCCGCGGTCAGCTCGCGCTGGCCGATGACGTGGTCGCAGTGCGCGCGTCCGCCGACACACCGCTGGGTCATGGGGTGCTCACCCGCGGCCAACTCGAGCTGATCCGGTTCGGCACCCGCTCCAGCGGCGTGGTGACCGGGATTCGGTGCACCGGCCGGGACCGTGCCGACTACCGTGAGGTCGAACTGGACCTGATGGTCACCCGTGCTGGCGGCGGCCAGTTTCCGGCCCGGGAAACCACGCTCGTGCGGCAGGCCGCGCTGATGAAGGTCTCCCCCGGCAGCATCGTCGACACCTATTACCTGCCCGACGACGAGTCCGCGGTCGCGGTGTGCCTGCCGCCGGCGTGAGGAGTTCATCGCGCGCCCCCGACGGCGAAGGTGACGACCGCGGCCCAGTACAGCGGGCTAGCTGTAACTCCCAGACAGGTTGTGAACGGCGTGGTGAGCGGAAGTAGGTGAGGACCTCCGGTATCGGTGTGGTTACCAAACACGC
>NZ_BEWG01000090.1:0-3082 GCF_002723835.1 Mycobacterium sp. shizuoka-1
GGCACCGGCGGTTCGGGCGGTCTGGCCGGGAACAACGGTGGAGCCGGTGGCGCGGGCGGCAAGGGTGGCGCGGGCGCGACCGGCGGCACCGGCGCCAACGGCGGCAAGGGCGGCTTCGGCGGGTTCACCGGCGGCGCAGGCGGTGCCGGCGGTACCGGCGGAACCGGCACGACGACCGGATCCGGCGGCAAGGGCGGCAACGGCGCCACCGGCGGCGGCAGCGTCCTCACCGGCGGCAAGGGCGGCAACGGCGGTACCGGCGGCAAGGGTGGCGCCACCTCAGGCAAATCCGGCCAGCTCGGTGGCGGTTCGTTGGGCCCCACCCCCGGCAAGGGCGGTACCGGCGGCGCCGGCGGGTAGCCAACCGACAAAAGCGAATCGGCCCCCTTCCTGCGAAGGGGGCCGATTTCGTTGGGCTGGTGACGAATTGGTCAGGCGCGGCCGCCGTTGAGTGCACACGCCATCTGCGCATTGTTCGCATCGGTGTTCATATCGCTGGCCGTCGCGTTCAGCGAGTCTCCACTACCGCGAATTCCCATGATCACCAAGAGTTTTGCGGCATGCAGCGACCACGACCGCATTGGCGCCGCAACATCGCCGGGAAGGCCGGGCGTCGACGCCGCCGACATTGCAGCCGAGGCGGCCTCTCGTAGCGCGGTGCGACCGACGACATTCGAATTGGCCACGATCGGATTTTGATAGTCGATGGCGTTTCCGTTGCCGGCGGTGTCGTACGCGAAGTCCTCGTAGTTCGTTGCCGCGAAGTCCAGCGCCGCACCGAACTGCTTGCAGGCATCGGACACGGCGGCGAACGCCGACTCGTCCTGCGGCGGCACGGCTTCGGGGAGCGCCGGCGCCGCCACGTTGGCCGCAGCGGGATCGGGTACGGGTCCCGGCGCCTGCGTCTGTGCGTCGGGGTCAGCAGACGCCGTGGGGGCCGTGCCAGCGAGCAATGCCGCCGCGGACACCAGCAGCGAGGCAGTCAGCGCTCGGCCACACGGCAGTAATGATCTCATCGCTTCCTCCTGGATCGTGGGATTCCCCCGAGCCGCCCGGCTGGAAGTCCAACCAGCCCAACCCGAACCCGCTATGTCAGGGCTTCGCAAGGGCCAGGGCAGAGTGATGATCAACGGGACAGTTGTCGCGATGGTGAACGGACAACGAATAACCGGCACCGTTGACGGGTCCATCGGGTGCCCTCCGTCACCCGCGACACAGACAGTTGGTACCACCCTGAGACCGAAACTCCCCCGCCCGACCGTGGCCGGGAGCGAAATGACGCCCGGTAGACGGGAATCAGGCGGGCATCGTTGGCGCGGTGTTAACCGGTGAGACACCAGCCAACTCAATGATTCCTCCGAACGAGACAGTAGATATCAATGACGAGAGGCGCCAACACGACATGTTGAAACGCTTTGCCACACTGGCCGGAGTATGCCTGTTGGTTCAGACGGGAGCGGCTCCGCTCGCGCTCGCCGACCCGCCGGCCGACCCCAACGTGGCACCTGTGGCCAACGCAGCCCCGGCGCCCGGTGGGCCTGCGGGACCGGTGCCCTCGGCCGCGCCCGGGGTTCTCAAGACGCCCGACGGCTGGGTTCTCAACGTGTCGGGCAAGGACGAGTCCATGGAACCCGTGGCCTCTCTGACCAATTCACCGTGGTCGCGTGAGTACCTGGTCGACGGAACATTCACGGCCTCGGTCACCGGTGGCGGCGATACCAAGCTGGCCGGCGGCACCTTGGAGGCCGGCTACCAGATCGGTTGCGGCATCATCCAGGACGACATCGAGTCCATCGCCAGTGCGGGTGCCACCCCCGGCGTGGGCATCCCGATCGTCAATGGCTCGCTGTTGCCCGTCACGCTGGGCCTCTCGGCGTCCTACCAGATGAAGATCGACCTCAAGCCCGGCACGGTGAACATCGTTCCGGTCGGCAAGAAGGAGTTCAAGGGCACGGCGCCGCGAATCTCCATCACCGGCTTCCGCATCAAGATCGACGGCTGCGCGGGTCAGTCCTTCATTCGGTCGTACGCGACATTGACCAGCTCGACCGACAACACCGACGACGTCGTGACCTACCTCGGCGTGACGAAAGCGGTTTGACAACTTCAGATCGTCGTTCTCGTACTCGGCTGCCCGTCACCGACGCGGTGGTGGGCAACCGACCTACTTGCCTCGATGGATCATCGAGAACACCCAGTTGACGAGATCGGGCGCTGAGGGTTGGCGCCGCGTTCACAAACTGGACACCCCGCCCATCAATCATTTCCCCCAGAGATCTAGTGACAGACGGAAGGCGCCGACAGGACATGTTGCATCGCTTTGCCACCGCGGCCGCAGTTTGCATGCTCATCCCGATGGGAGCGACCCCGCTCGCGTTGGCCGACCCGGCCGACCCGGCGGCGCCGCCAGTCGCCGACGCAGGTGCTCCCCTACCACCGCCGGACAACGGTTTCATCGCCTCCGGCCCTCCCGGTATCGCCAAGACGCCCGACGGCCGGACGCTGACGGTCATCGCCAAGGACGAGATGCGGCTGCCCGTCGCGCCCCTCACGACGTCCCTGTCATCTCGCGACTGGGTGGTGGGCGCCACGTTCACCGGTACCACGACCGGTGAGGTGGCGGGCGGCACGTTGGAGGCCGGTTACCAGATCGGCTGCGGCGTCGAAATGGACAAGGTCAAGCTGATCGGCTCGGTCGGCGCCTCCCTCGGCAACGCGAGCCTGGGTACCACGGGAGTCTCGCTGCCGGGCTCCATCAGCTTCCCCGTTCAGGGTCAGATCGAAATCGACCCCCGCCCGGGAACGATCACCAACGTCGTCGTCGACAAGAAGAAGTTCAAGGGCACGTCCGCGCGAATCACCCTCAAGGACATCCACATCAAGATCGACAACTGCGTCGGCGCGTCATCGCTGCGTTCGTACGCAGTGCTCACCAGTTCGGGCACCGACGCCGACGACATCGTCGCCTATTACGGCGAGACCAAGGTCTTCTGACATCCAGATGCGCCGGATACACCGAACGTTGGTCACAGGCACGGCGGCCGCCGTGCTTGCCGTCGGCGCGGCGGTCACCTCCATGGGG
>NZ_BEWG01000090.1:3100-44730 GCF_002723835.1 Mycobacterium sp. shizuoka-1
ACGACCCGCCGCCGCCCGCCGACCCGGCGGCACTTCCGCCACCCCCGCAGGGGCTGCTTCCCCCGCCCGGGACCATCGCGGACTCGGTCAGTGGATTCTCGAATTATCTGGCCGGCCCGGCAGGTAACCAGTTGCTGCTCGGACAAACCCCGGCCCCGGCGCTGGCCGGCACCGCCGCGGCAGCGCCGCCGAATGTTGACATCCTCGACGGCACCCAGCTGTTGATCCCGCAGAACTATGGGATGCCGACCGCCGATCAGACATCGCCGTACCAGCTGGGCCCCGGCGCTGATGGCCCGTTCGCTCGGGTGAATCAATTCAAGGGTGTTCACGCCATGCTGCACGGCGCCCTGGGCCGGATGCCGGCCGATCAACTCGGCCAGCCGCTGCCCGGAACCGCGCCGCCGCCCGAGATCAACATCCCGGCCGGGCCCGAACAGTTCCTGCCCGACCCGGCGGCTGCGCCCGCTCCGGGAGCACCGGTCGACCCAGCCCTGCCGCCACCTCCTCCACCGGCGCCCGGCGGCTGATCGCCCCCTCGGCGCCGTTCTCGGCATCGTCACGGCGTTGGCCGACTACGGTGTGACGAGAATCGAGGCAGGAGGCGCGGCGGAATGAGTACGGGCGAGCGGTCATTGTCGTCGGCGCTGCTGGTTGCGGCCGTGATCGGTGCCGGACTCGCGGCGTCGCCGGGTGCCCTCGCCGATCCGGCGCCCGCCGACCCGCCGCCACCGCCAGTCTTCGTGCCGCCCAACGCGACCGTCGGCAGCGTGCTGGCGCAGGACGGCACGCCGCCGGTCGGGCCCCTGGGACTGCCCGACCTGTCCGCCTACGCCCCGGGACTTCTGCTGGGACAGAACCCGGTTCCGTCGGCGCCGGGCGTACCGGGCGCGGTCGCGACCCCCGACCTGCACGCGTTCAACAACCAATACCTGCTGCCGCAGAACGTCGCCCCGGCCGCACCCGGGCAAGGTGTCACCGACGTCGGCATCGGACCGTCGGCCGACCAGCCGGGCACGGGGCGGCTGGCGTTCCTGCGCCGGCTGCACGAGATGTACCGGGGCGGTGGGCTCGACGGTGCGCTGCTCGGACAGATCCCCGACGAGCAACTCGGCGAACCGCTGCCGGGCACCGCTGCCGGCCCCGGGATCTATCTCCCACCGGGACTCGGCTCAGGCCTGGTAGATCCCACTTCGCCCGCACCCGCACCGTGAGCGCGACGCGCACGCGACATTCACCCGACGGCAAAGTGCCGGGCGGCTTCTGGTGCTAGCATCCGAAACCTATGCCTGCTAACGCCCCGCGCGTGATCGTCGAGCCAGACGACGGTTTGGACCCGGTCCACGAATTCATCATGAGCGCGCAAACCTCGCTTCTGATAAAGCAATTCACCTTCACCGAGCCCAGCCTCATGGATGCTGTGGTCGATCGGAAGAAGGCCGGGGTCGACGTTCGGATCATGCTGAATCCGCAACGTTCGGGCGGTGACCGGGCTAACGACGAGAGCTACGAGGCGTTCAGGAACGCCGGCATCGACGTCCGGTGGTCGAGTCCCAAATTCTATGTGACACACGAGAAGTCGATCGTCGTCGATGAGACCGCAGCCATGGTCGCCACCTACAACCTGATGACCAAATACTTCACCCTCACCCGCGACTACGGGATCATCACGCACGACCCCCAACACGTGGCACAGATCATCGACGTGTTCGACGCGGATTGGGAGCATCGCGACTTCACACCGCCCAGATACGAAGGATTGCTGTGGAGTAACTCCAATTCGCGCTACCACATGGCGCGCTTCATCGACAGCGCTGAGCGCAAGCTGTACATCCAGCACCCCAAGTACGTCGACGCGGTCATCCTCGACCACATCGCGGCGGCCGCCCACCGCGGCGTCAGGGTGCGAGTCTTGTGCGGGGGCAAGCACGGCATCAGCGAATGGGACATTCTCGACACCTTCGCCTCGTTGCGGACGCTACGCCGATTCGGCGTCGAGGTACGTAAGCAGAAGAACCTGCGGGTGCACGCCAAGCTGTTGATCGTCGACGGCAAAGAGGTTCTGGTCGGGTCGATGAACATCGACCGCAGCGCCTTCGATCTGCGCCGGGAACTCGGCATCACCACCGACGATCCGGACGTCGTCGCTCGACTCAAAGCGGTCTTCAAGAGCGACTGGCAGATTTCCAACCACTACGAACCGCCGGACCCGCTGGAACAGAACCGCCCGGTCGAAGACGAGTTCCCGCACGACAACGATCTGGTCCATGAGTGAGCCAGGCCCTACCGCGGCGAAGGTCTCGCTGCTGGAGGTCGCCCGGACGTTCAACCACATCGCGTTGGCGTCGTTCGGCGGTGGGCTCTCCGCGTGGTCACGCGAAGTCATCGTCGTCCAGAAGCACTGGCTGGGCGAGGAGGAGTTCCTCAGTGCGATGACGATGTGCCGCATCGTGCCCGGCGCCAACCAGGTGAACCTGGCGGTCTTCGTGGGCACCAAGATGCGGGGCCTGACCGGGGCCGCCGCCGCCTTGATCGGACTGTGCCTGGTACCCGTCGCAATCGTGCTCACCCTGGGCTTCGTCTACTTCACCTTCAAGGAAGTGCCCGCGGTCAAGGGCGCCCTGCACGGCGCCTCGGCGGCCGCCGTAGCCCTCACCCTGGCGATGGTGATCCAGACCGGACAGAAGTGCCTCAAAGGCGTGATGCCGGTCGTCTTCTTCCTGGCCAGCTTCGTGCTGAACGGCGTGGTGCGCTGGCCACTGCTGGAAACGCTGGCGATCCTGGCACCGCTGAGCCTGATCTGGGCCTGGCCGCGCAAGAAGGCGGTGCAGGCATGAGGACCTTCCTGGCGCTGATCGGCATGTTCGGCTCGTTGTCCCTGTTGTCGATCGGCGGCGGCAACACCGTGCTGCCCGACATGCACCTACAGGCGGTCACCGGCCACCACTGGCTGACCAACTCCCAGTTCGCCGACATCTTCTCGATCTCACAGGCCGCGCCGGGCCCGAGCATCCTGATCGTGGCGCTCGTCGGGTACGCCGCCGGGCTGGGGGTCGCCGGCGTCGTCGGCGGCATCATCGGCGGGGTGCTCGCCACCGTGGCGATGGTGGTCCCCGCGGCCGGCTTGATGTACCTGATCACGCTGTCCTGGCAGAAGGCACAGAAGTCGAAGCTGCGGTACGCCGTGGAGAAGGGCTTCGCACCGCTGACCGTCGGGCTGATCCTGGCCAGCTCGCTGGTGATGAGCAAAGCCGCCGATCACGATTGGCGGGCGTACCTGATCACCGGGGTCGCGACGCTGATCTTCGTCCGAACCAAGACCAACCCGTTGATCGTGGTCGGCGCCGCGGCCCTGCTGGGATACGTCGGGTTCGTCTGACCCGCATCGACGCCGGACGCGACGGCCAATGAGCCATCCCGGCGACAACTCGGGATAGGTTGCACCGGTGCGAGTCGACGGGCGCGAGATTGCCGTTTCCGGCAACGTGCTGCTGCCGTTGGGCCGCCGGACCAACGACATCGTGCGGCTCGGCCTGGCCGCGGTGGTGCTGGCCATCGTCATCACCAGCTCGCTGATCACCCGCAACGACTGGGTCGGGCTGGAGAAATCGGTGTCGCGGATCGTGGGGGTGCTCACCCCCACCCAGTCCAACCTGGTCTACCTGGCCTACGGCGTCGCGATCCTGGCCCTGCCGTTCGTGATCCTGATCGGGCTGATCGCCGCGCGGCAGTGGAAACTGTTCGCCGCCTACGCGGCGGCCGGGTTTTTGGCGGTGTTCTCCCTGTCCATCACGGGAAACGGGATCGCCGCTCCCCGCTGGCACTTCGACCTCTCCGAGCGGCTGTCCACCACGCTGTCGCAGTTCCTCGATGATCCGCGCTGGATCGCCATGCTGGCCGCGGTGCTGACGGTCTGCGGGCCGTGGCTGCCTGCTCGCTGGCGCCGTTGGTGGTGGACCCTGCTGCTGGCGTTCGTACCGATTCACCTGGTGGTCAGCGCCGTCGTCCCGGCCCGCTCCCTGCTTGGACTCGCCGTCGGCTGGTTCGTCGGCGCCCTGACGGTGTGGGTGGTCGGCACCCCGGCGCTCGAGGTCCCCCTGGACGGCGCGGTGCGGGCATTGTCCCGGCGGGGTTTTTTGGTGACCTCGCTGACCGTGGTCCGCCCGGCCGGCGCCGGACCGCTGGAACTGGCGGCCGCCGACGACGCCGGCCTGCGGGTCGTCGTGGAGATGTACGGACCGAATCAGCGCAGCGGCGGCGCGCTACGACAGTTCTGGCGGTGGCTCATCCTGCGGGACGCCGAGACCGCCCCCCTTCAGGCTTCGATGCGCCGCGCCGTCGAACACCGCGCGCTGATGACGATCGCGGTGGGCGATCTCGGGGTGTCCAACACCACGACCATGGCGGTCGCCGCGCTGGAACGGGGGTGGACGCTGTACGCCCATACCCCGCCGGTCGGCGACCGGATCGGAACGGCCACCGATGACACCCTGGTGACGACGATCTGGGGTTCGCTCGGTGTGCTGCATCGCCACCAGATCGCCCACGGCGACTTGCGATTCAAGGAGATGACGGTCGATTCGGGCAAGGTGCTGTTCGGCGGATTCGGCAGCTCCGAGTACGGGGCGACCGACGAACAGCTGCAGTCCGACATCGCCGCGCTGCTGGTGGTCACCACCGATCGGTTCGGCGCCGAGCCCGCCGTACAGGCCGCCGTCGACACGCTCGGCATCTCGACCGTTCTCACTGCGTCGCGGCGCCTGACCAGGGCCGCGGTGCCGCCCCGAATCCGCAGGTCGGTCAGCGATCCCAAGGCCGTCATGGCCGCCGCGCGCGACGAGGTGAAGCGGCAGACCGGGGCGCAGGAGATCAAGACCGAAACCATCACCCGGTTCACCCGTAAGCAGTTCATCCAGATGGTGCTGCTGGTCGCGCTGGTCTACGTCGCCTACCCCTTCATCAGCACCGTGCCCACCTTTTTCAGCGAGTTGCGCAACGCGAACTGGTGGTGGGCGCTGTTGGGGCTGGCGGTGTCCGCGCTGACGTATGTCGGTGCGGCGGCGGCGCTGTGGGCGTGCGCGTCGGGGTTGGTCGGCTTCGGCAACTTGGTGATCATGCAGTTCGCCAACACCTTCGCCGCCACCACCACGCCTGCCGGCGTCGGCGGACTCGCCCTGAGCACGCGCTTTCTGCAGAAGGGCGGCCTGGGCGCGTTGCGGGCCACCGCCGCCGTCGCACTGCAGCAGGCGGTCCAGGTCATCACCCACGTGACACTGCTGATCTTCTTCAGCGTCGCGGCCGGGGCCACCGCCGACCTGTCCCACTTCGTGCCGAGCACCACGCTGCTCTACCTGATCGGCGGCGTGGCGCTGGGAGTGCTGGGCACGTTCCTGCTGGTGCCTCGGGCACGACGGTGGCTCGGCACGGCGGTCCGTCCCCGTCTTGCCGAAGTCGGAGGCGAGCTGCTCGATCTGATCCGCGAGCCCAAGCGGTTGGCGATCATCGTGCTAGGTTGCGCCACAACCACTCTCGGACTGGCGCTGGTGTTGTGGGCCAGTATCGAAGCCTTCGGCGGTGACACCACCTTCGTCACGGTCACGATTGTCACGATGGTCGGCGGCACCCTCGCGTCAGCAGCGCCCACCCCCGGCGGTGTCGGCGCGGTCGAGGCGGCACTCATCGGTGGGCTCGCCGCCTTCGGTGTGCCCGCCGCCATCGGCGTGCCCGCGGTGCTGCTCTACCGAGTGCTGACCTGCTGGCTACCGGTGTTCGCCGGCTGGCCGATCATGCGCTGGCTCACCGCCAGGGAGATGATCTAGGGGCGGCCTGCGTACCGTGGTGATGTGCTGGCGATGCGGGCTTTGGCGGTGCTGTCCACGCTGACGCTTGCACTGGCCGCCTGCGGATCACCGCACGCACCGGTCACCGACTCGTCCTGGCCACCGTCGCGTGACCGCGGGCCGTGCGGGGTCAGCAAGCAGACCGATGTGCCCGCGCGGATGCGCGACGGGGTGGTCCTGCGCGCGGACGTCTACCGGCCCGCCACCGGCAGTGCGGTGCCGGTGATCCTGATGCGCACCCAGTACGGAAAGTCGGGTGCCCAGGTCCAGCCGGCCCGCTACCAGAGCCCGGACTGGTTCGCGTCGCACTGCTATCTCGTTGTCGTTCAAGATGTTCGGGGTCAGGGCAGCTCAGGAGGAACGTTCAGCGAGTTCACTCATGACCGCGACGACGGCTACGACTCGGTGGAGTGGGCAGCCGCTCTGCCCGGATCCGACGGCAAGGTCGCAATGTACGGCTCGTCCTACGTCGGGGCGACCCAGTGGCTGGCCGCCACAACCGCTCCCCCGCATCTGGTCACCATCGTCCCGGCCAACACCGCCTCGGACTACTTCGACGGCTGGATGTACGAGGGCGGCGAGTTTCGGTTGGCGTTCGTGCTGCCGTGGGCGATCGGCCTGGCCGCCAGCGCAGCCACCAATCGTCGCGACACCGCCACGGCGACTGCGCTCACATCGGCGGCCGCCGACCCCACCCGATGGCTGGACTTCCGGCCCTACCGCGCGCTTCCCGTGCTACAGCCCGCCAATCCGGCTGTGGCACCGTGGTATTTCGACTGGATCGCACACTCGTCGCGGGACGGGTTCTGGAAGCAGTGGAGCATCCGCGATCGATATGCCTCGGTGCGGGTTCCGGTGCTCGACATCGAAGGGTGGTACGACGCGTTCCTGGCCGGCGGGATCGAGAACTACACCGGGATGGTGAATTCGGCAGGCACCCCGCAGGCCCGGACCAACCAGCGGCTGGTGATCGGGCCGTGGGACCACGTGGACTGGGGACGTCCGGGCTCGCAGCCCGCTCCCCTGCTGAAGGACATCGGAGCTGTCGGCGAGAGCCCGATCAACGAGCTGATGCTGGCCTGGTACGACCACTTCCTCAAGGGCGTCGACAATCACGTGTCGGGCACGCCGAGGGTGGACTACTTCCTGATGGGCGCCAACCGGTGGAAGTCGGCGGCCGGCTGGCCGCTGCCGGACACTCGGTGGACCCGGTACCAGCTGTCCGGCGACGGCCAGATCAATTCGCGCACCGGCACATTGAAGACCACGCCGCCTCCCGCGGATCAGGCACCGGACCGTTACGTGTACGACCCGACCGATCCCGCGCCGAGCCTGGGGGGACATTCGTGCTGCGGCGCCCGCTCCGGACCACAGGGACCCTACGACCAGACGCCCGCCGAGCAGCGGTCCGACGTTCTGGTCTACACCAGCGATCCACTCTCGTCGGACACCGAGGTGACCGGACCGGTGACCGTCGACCTGTGGGCGTCCTCCTCGGCGGTCGACACCGACTTCACCGCGAAGCTGATCGTCGTCAAGCCTGACGGCGCGGCGATCAACCTGAACAACGGCATTCTGCGGACGGCGTTTCGGGACTCGCTGTCCCGGCCACGGCCCGGCATTCCACATCAGCCCTACGAGTACCACATCGCGATCTGGCCGACGAGCTACCTGTTCGGTGTGGGCGACCGGATCCGGCTGGAGATCTCCAGCAGCGACTACCCGCAGTTCGCTCCCAACCCCAATACCGGTGCATTGTTCGGCGAGAACAACGCCGCGGTGCCCGCGACGCAGACGATCCTGCATGACGCCGGCCACCCCTCTGCCGTCGTCCTCCCGGTGATCCCGCCCGGCGCGGCCGGAACCGACGCCGTCCCCATCGGCTACTGAGCAGGCCTGCTCCCGATCAGCGGCTCAGGAGCTCCCCGTCGGCGTCGGCGTGCGTCTCATGTTCGGCGCGGTCGTGCTCGACGACGTGGGCGATCAGCGAGTCCAGCCCGATCACGGCGGCGCTGACCAATACGGACATCACCAGCCAGTGATCCGGAGGTATCGCCTTGGCCAGTCCCAGCAGTGCTTCCATCGCGGGTTCCGTTTCTCCCGTCATAGGGCCCCACCCCGGCAAGCGCCCATGTACATGGTCGTTCAGAGATGGTTAATTATGCCACTTTAGCTGGTCAAGATCAGAACATGTCCCGGCAAGCCGCCGAATTGGTAACGATGTGGCCGCTGTTGCTCCCGCGACCAAGCCGGAGGTCGACTGAATCAGCCGTTCTGCCATGATGAGTGGGCTCGCCGATCAGTCGTTTCTCGAGATCCGGACCCGATTCGGCCCGCGGCGCTCTGGCTACGCCTTCCAACGGTTTATGGAGCGCTAGATTGAATTTCAGCAAACTTTTTTGCGAGCAACCAAAACGCCGCCGGCGAATTCATCGAAAGGGCGATGGCGGGTAGCGACCAGGGCGAACAGCGCCATGACACGGCGGCAGGAAAGGGCTGAAGACTTGTGGCGCAGACCTTCTCGATCAGAAGTCGCGCAGATGCGATGACAAGATTAGGAGAACTGCCGAATATCAGTCGGTCGAGGCAACCACACAGCAATCAGCGGGATCGGCCCCTTGGCGAACCGAGGAACTAGCGCGGGCGCAGCGCGTCGGCGGCTGCGCCGATGAACACGGCGTAGGCGGCCGACATCGCGATCTGGTCGATCATCTCGGCGTCCCCGCCGAGCTCACGCACCTGGTCTGCAATCGCATAGCGGATGAGATCGACCGAAGTCATCATGGAATCGCTCATCGTTGTAGCCACTCGCTCTCGGTGCTATTCACTGTCGGCTGTCAAGCAGAGCCACAATGCCGCCAGGAGGAAAAAGGCGACGTATACAACTTTGCCCAACTCGATCACCGTAGCTCCGATCTCGCATAAGTACCTGAGACCGACCTTAGAGTTCTAACGTTAGCTTAACTATTAGATTTGCAGTGTCGTGACCATGAGATGCGTCCAGCCTGCCGGCGATTGTGACGCAGGCCACGCGATAGCAGCAATCTACGCCCGGCCGTGGCTAGGAGTGCGGCGCCACGCAGAACGCGTTCCCGTCGGGATCGGCGAGTACCACCCAGCCGAAGTCGCCGAAGCTGTGACGACCGGTTTCGGTCGCGCCGAGCCCGACCAACCGCGCGACCTCCGCCTCGACGTCGTCAGCGGCGAAATCCACGTGCACCCGGTTCTTTCCCGCCGTCGGATCCGACACCTGCTGGAACGCCAGGCCGGGGCCTTCGGCACGACTGACGACAACGAAGAACGGCGGGGCGATCGGATTCACCTCTCCATCGAGGGCGCGGGCCCACCAGGCGGCGAGGCCTTCGGGGTCGGTGGTGTCGAACGTGATGTTCTCGGTGGTGAGTGCCATGGGCCAAAACTAACCCGGGCCGGTGACAAGCTTGACGCGTCGATGGTGCGGGCGGGGGGACTCGAACCCCCACGCTCTTTCGAGCAATGGCACCTAAAGCCATCGCGTATGCCGATTTCGCCACGCCCGCAAGACGGTTCACTCTACCCCGAGCGAAGTGGCGGGATCGGTGGGTGAGCACGCCCGGGCCGGCGCTGCACGGCGGCCGCCGCGTGGCTGGCCGAGTCCGTCGAACCGGCGTGGGCAGCATCACGCTCTGGTGAACCCATAACCGCTGGCACGGTACCGTCGTGGTGTGCCAACACCCCGCCGTCGCAGGTTCGCGCTGATCATCGGAGTGATCATCGCCGCCAGCGGCTGCCTGGCGTTGGGCTGGTGGCAGTGGAGCCGATTCGAGTCGACGTCGGGCACCTTCCAGAACCTGGGTTACGCCCTGCAGTGGCCCATGTTCGCGGGCTTCTGCGTCTACGCCTACCGCAAGTTCATCCGCTACGAGGACGCCCCTCCCGCGCCCCCGACCGCCGCCGATTCGGTCACCGAGATTCCCGCCGGGCTGCTGCCCGAACGACCCACGGCGCGAACCGCTTCGGTCGAGCTCGACCCTGCGACGCGCGAGTACAACGCCTACCTCGCCGAGCTCGCCGCAGCCGACCAGGCCCACGACGATCAGAACAGGACCACCGCATGAGCGCACCCGAGTCGCCCGAAGCCCACACGCAGCCCGGCGTTCCGATCGAGAAGATCCGCAGTGCCCTCAACGGGTACCGGGTGCTGGCGTGGACGACCGGCATCTGGCTGATCGCGCTGTGCTACGAGATGGTGATGAAGTACATCGTGAAGGTCGACGACCCGCCGACCTGGATCGGTGTGGTGCACGGCTGGGTGTACTTCATCTACTTGTTGTTCACCGCCAATCTCGCGGTCAAGGTCCGCTGGCCGATCGCCAAGACCATCGGGGTGCTCCTGGCCGGCACCATTCCGCTGCTCGGCATCATCGTCGAGCAGGTTCAGACCCGCGAGCTCAAGACCCGCTTCAACCTCTGACCAGCGGATCGCCGGTCAGCTCGGCCTCCTCGGACGGCCAGTCCGACGAATCCGCGTCGGCCTCCGGCGCGGCCGCGGTCGGGATGGTCAGCGACACCACGGCGGCCAGTGCCGCCACCCCGGCGGCGATGAGCAGCGCGGTCTGCAAACCCTGAAGTGACGGCACGGTGTGCCCGCCGTAGCTGATCGTCATCGACGCCAGTACGACACCGATCACGGCGCTGGATATCGACGTCCCCAGCGATCTGGCCAAAGCGTTGATTCCGTTGGCGGCCGCCGTCTCCGACATCGGCACCGCGGCGTTGATCAGCGCGGGCAGCGACGAGTACGCGAACCCCACTCCCAGGCTGATCGCGATGTTGGCCACCATCACCGCGGCGGGACTGCCGATCAGCCACACCGCGCCGAGGTAGGCGACGCCGATGATCGCCGAACCACATACCAGCGTGAACTTGGGCCCGCGGCGGCCGGCCAGCCGCGCCGCCAGCGGAGACGCCGCCATCATCGCCAGGCCGCCCGGCGCCATCCACAGACCCGCCTGCAGCATCGACTGCCCCAGACCGAAGCCGGTCCCCGTGGGTAGTTCGAGAATCTGCGGGGCGACCAGCGACAGCGCGAACATCGAGAAACACACCAGCACCGCGGCGATGTTCGTGGTCAGCACCGGCCGACGCAGGGTGGTCCGCAGATCGACGATCGGTGCGGGTGTGCGGAACTGCCAGCGGGCGAACACCGCGAACACCACCGTCGACACGGCGAACAACGAGAGCGTCGTCGCGCTCGTCCACCCCCACGTCGACCCCTTGGAGATCGGCAGAAGGAGCGCGATCAACGCGACCGCCAGCAGCAGAGTGCCCAGCGGGTCGAACCGGTCCGCCGAGCTCGGCGGGACGTCGGGCACCAGAAATCCGAACAGCAGCAGCGCCACGATGCCCAGCGCCGCCGCACTCCAGAACAGAACGTGCCAGTCCGCCTTCTGGGCGATCACCGCCGACAGCGGCAACCCGAGTGCACCGCCGACCCCGAGCGACGAGCTGATCAATCCCATGGCCGGTCCGACCCGGTCGGCGGGCAACGCCGAGCGCAGCACGCTGATGGCCAGCGGAATGATCGGCAGGCTCATGCCCTGCAGTCCGCGGCCGATGATGAACGGCACCAGCGAGCTGCTCACCGCGGCCAAAAACGAGCCGAATGCCATGATGCCCGCGCAGATCATCAGCATCGGCTTGGGGCCGTGCATATCGCCGAGACGCCCGAACACCGGCGTTGCCACCGCCGCGGTCAGCAGGGTCACCGTGATCGTCCACGACGCGTTGGCTGGGCTGGTGTTCAGCAGCGCCGGCAGCTCCGGGATGAGTGGGATCATCAGAGTCTGGGTCAACGACACACTGATGCCGGCGGCCGCCAGCACGGCGATCAGAACGCCGGGGTGCGCCGCCCGGACCGCGTGACGACCCACGGCAGCATCATGACACATTAGATGCGCTACCCAAATTGCTGAACGGTGACGTCAGCCGGCCAGCGCCCGCAACGCCGGCAACAGCAACGTCAGCGCCCGGCCGCGATGGGAGACCGCGTCCTTCTCAGCGGGACTGAGCTCGGCTGCACTGCGGGACCCGCCGTCCGGGACGAAAACCGGGTCGTAGCCGAAGCCACCCTCGCCACGCGGCTCGCGGTCGATGACGCCCGGCCACTGCCCGCGCACGACAGCCTGGTCATCCGGCCCCGGTCCGTAGACAAGAGCGCACGCCGAGACGAACGCCGCCCCGCGCCGCTCATCGGGGACATCGCGCAACTGGGCCAGCAGCAGTTCGTAGTTGGCGACGTCGGCATCTGGGGAGCCGTGCCGCCCGGCCCAGCGTGCCGACAGCACGCCCGGCATCCCGTTGAGGGCGGCCACCTCGAGTCCGGAATCGTCGGCGACCGTCGGCAGCCCGGTGGCGGCATAGCCGTCGCGGGCCTTGGCCACCGCGTTCTCCTCGAAGGTCGCGCCGGTCTCGGGCGCCTCCTCGAATGGCGGCACCTCGTCGAGGGACACCAGGGTAAGGCCCGAGACACCCGCGGCGTCGAGAACCCGGCGCAGCTCGGCCAGCTTCTTGGCGTTGCGGCTGGCGACCAGCAGGCGCGCCATCGTTACGAGCCGAACGCCTTCTTCGACGGCGGCCCCTCGGGAAGGACACCGGGATACGGCAGCTCCAGCGCCTCCCGCTGCACGGCGAACAGCGTCTCGCACGCACCCAGCGCCGCGTCGAGCATCTTGTCCAGCGTCGAGCGCGGGAACGTCGCCCCTTCACCGGTGCCCTGGATCTCGACCAGCGTTCCGGTGTCGGTGGCCACGACGTTCATGTCGACCTCGGCGCGCGAATCCTCCTCGTACGGCAGGTCGACCCGTACCCGGCCGTCGACGACGCCGACGCTGACCGCCGCGATGGCACACGACAGCGGGCGCGGATCGGACAGCTTGCCGCCCGCCGCCAGGTAGGTGACCGCATCCGAGAGCGCGACGTAGGCGCCGGTGATGGCCGCGGTCCTGGTGCCGCCGTCGGCCTGCAGCACGTCGCAGTCGATGGCGATCGTGTTCTCACCGAGCGCGGCGAGGTCGATGCAGGCCCGCAGCGAACGCCCGACCAGCCGGCTGATCTCCTGGGTCCGCCCGCCCACGCGCCCCTTGACCGACTCGCGATCCGAGCGGGTGTGGGTAGCTCCGGGCAACATCGCGTACTCCGCGGTGAGCCAGCCTTGCCCCGAACCCTTACGCCAGCGCGGCACGCCCTCGGTGACGCTGGCCGTGCACATCACCCGGGTCTCGCCGAAGGCGACGAGCACCGAGCCGGCCGGATGAGAGGTGAAGCCGCGGGTGATGGTGACCGGTCGCAGCTCGTCGTCAAGCCTGCCGTCTTGTCGTCTGGACACGTCGCAACACTATCGGAGGGACGCGTACCTCCCGGGGGTGCGTGAAATGCTCGCGGCGACGGCGTGTCGGCGTGCGGATATGCACGCTCGCGAATGACCGGTCAGTGCCGACGCACGTCGATGGTCTCCCCGCAGACCACGGCGTGCACCGGACCGTCGAACTCCGCCTTGGCCTCGCTGATCACGTCCTCACGGGAGGTCCACGGCGGGATGTGGGTCAACAGCAGCTCACCGACACCGGCACGCTTGGCGATCTGGCCTGCTTCGGTACCGGACAGATGCAGATGCGGCGGCCGGTCGGGCCCGTGCGTCCAGGACGCCTCACACAGGAAAGCGTCTGCGCCACTGGCCAACTCGACCAGGGACTCGCACACGCCGGTGTCACCGCTGTACACCAGGGTGGCACCCGCCGGGTCGGTGAACCGCATCCCGAACGATTCGGTCGGATGGGTGACCAGGCGCGGCAACACATTCAGCGCGCCGAACTGCACCGGCTGGTTGTCCACCCAGTGGTGGATCTCGAAGATGTCGGAGAAGTCGTCGAGCTCCCCGCCCAGCGGCGAGGAGGCCGCGGCCAGCCGGCTCCACGTGTCGCTGGGGCCGTACATCACCCCGCGGCCCTTCGCCGGTGACGGGTGATACCGACGCCACACGAACAGCCCGGGCAGGTCCAGGCAGTGGTCGGCGTGCAGATGGGACAGCAGGACGTGGACGTCGTTGGGGTCGGCGTAGCGCTGCAGGGCGCCGAGCACACCGCCGCCGAAATCGAGGACAAGCGGCGGGGTGTCCGGCGCGGTCAACAGGTAGCCGGACGCCGGCGAATCAGGTCCGACAACACTGCCGGAGCAACCAAGGATGGTGATTCGCACAGTCACTAGCTTGCCATGCCCGGATGCGAGGAGAGGAAAACATCACAGCTTTGGGCACCAGAATCACTTCGGCGCGCCGACGTGACGCTGAACAGGTTGGACACCGGTGATCGCCGGACCCAGGAAGCGTGCCGCGAGCGCGGTGAACGCCTCCGGATCGCCGGTCGCCTCGAACTGCCGGGTCGCCGGAGGCGCCTCGTGCGGCCGCAGCAGATCGCGCTCGGTCAACACTTTCAGCAAGTCCTTGGCCGTCTCCTCGGCGCTGGACACCAGCGTGACCGAATCCCCCATCGCCAGCTGGATCAGGCCGGACAGCAACGGATAGTGCGTGCAACCCAGCACCAGGGTGTCGACCTGCGCGCGCTGCAACGGCTCCAGGTAACCCTCGGCCAGGTTGAGCACCTGGCGGCCGCTGGTGACACCACGCTCGACGAAGTCGACGAACCGCGGGCACGCCACCGCCGCGACCTCGACGTCGCGCGCGGCGGCGAAGGCGTCCTGGTAGGCCCCCGAGGCGATGGTCGCCTGGGTGCCGATCACACCGATCCGGCCGGTGCGGGTGGTGGCCACGGCGCGCCGCACCGCGGGCAGGATCACCTCGACGACGGGCACGTCGTAGCGTTCCCGGGCATCGCGCAGGCAGGCCGACGACGCGGTGTTGCAGGCGATGACGAGGGCTTTGACCCCCCGCTCGACGAGATCGTCGCCGATGGCCAGCGCATGCGCCCGGACCTCGGGGATGGTCAGCGGGCCATACGGGCCGTTGGCGGTGTCGCCGACGTAGATGACGTCCTCGTCGGGCAGTTGGTCGATGATCGAGCGGGCGACCGTCAGCCCGCCCACGCCGGAGTCGAAGATGCCGACCGGCGCGAAGCGGTCGATCATGACGTCAGACCGGGAAACTGGCCGGCCTTCTTACGTTCCCGCGCTTTGCGTTCCGGACCGGACAGCCAGTAGGCGGCCAGCACCCCGGCGATCGCCCCGCACAGGTGGCCCTGCCAGGACACCCCGCCGCAGGTGGTCAATTCGGGCAGCGCCCCCCACAGCACGCCGCCGTACACGAACAGCACCACGATGCCGGTCACGATCCACCAGACGTGCCGGGTGAACCAGCCGAACACCAGCAGGAAGGTCAGCCAGCCGAAGATCAGGCCCGAGGCGCCGATGTGGTTGGTCTCCAGCCCGCAGCCCACGTTCCCGATCAGCCAGGTGCCCAGACCGCCGACGATCCAGATGATCGCGGTGGCCCAGACGAACCGGGCCATGCCCGTCAGCGTCACCAGGAAGCCGAGGACCAGCGCCGGGACGGTGTTGGCGGCCAGGTGCTGCCAGTTGCCGTGCAGCAGCGGCGCGAACACGATGCCCCACAGGCCGTCGCTTTCCAGCGGCCGGATGCCGTTGCGGTCCAGCGAGTGGCCGGAAAGCTGATCGATCAGCTCGATGACATAGAGCAGCGCCACGAACGAGACGATGGTGACGCCGCCGACCTTCCAGGCCGGCGGCTTCGTGGGCTGCGGTGGAACGGCTGAGTACGGCTGGTTCATCTGTGTCTCCAAGCCTCCGCGACTAGGCCCAGAGCTGGCCTTCCAAAGCCTCCTCGGCTTCGTCCAGGCTACCGGCGTAGGCACCGGTGGACAGATACTTCCACCCGGCGTCGCACACCGTGAACGCAATATCGGCGCGCTGACCAGCCTTGACGGCCTTGGCCCCCATCCCGAGCGCCGCATGCAGGATCGCGCCGGTGGAGATGCCGGCGAAGATACCTTCGACCTGGACCAGTTCGCGGGTGCGCCGCAGTGCATCGACCGAGCCGACCGAGAAGCGGGTGGACAGCACGTCCGGGTCGTAGAGCTCGGGGATGAACCCCTCGTCGATGTTGCGCAGGGCGTACACCCCCTCGCCGTAGCGCGGCTCGGCCGCCACGATCGCGACGTCGGGCACGTGCTCACGCAGGAACCGCCCGGTGCCCATCAGCGTGCCGGTGGTGCCGAGCCCGCCGACGAAGTGGGTGATCTCGGGCAGGTCCTTGAGCAGCTCGGGGCCGGTGCCGTAGTAGTGGGCGTCGGCGTTGGCGGGGTTGCCGTACTGGTAGAGCATCACCCAGTCCGGGTGCTCGGCGGCCAGCTCCTTGGCGCGGGCGACGGCGGTGTTCGAGCCCCCCTCGGCGGGCGAGGAGATGATCTGCGCGCCGTAGAGCTCCAAGATCTGGCGCCGCTCGATCGAGGTGTTCTCCGGCATCACACAGATCAGCCGGTAACCCTTCACCAGCGCCGCCATGGCCAGGGAGATGCCGGTGTTGCCGCTGGTGGGTTCCAAGATCGTCGCCCCCGGAACGAGCAGGCCGTCACGCTCAGCCTGTTCGATCATTCGCAGGGCCGGGCGATCCTTGATGGACCCGGTCGGATTGCGGTCCTCGAGCTTGGCCCACAGCCGCACATGCGGACCGTCGTCGGTGTCCTCCCAGCGCGGCGACAGCCGCGGCAACCCGACCAGCGGGGTGTCGCCGACCGCCTGCACCAACGACCCGTAGCGGGTCAATTCGCCCCGCCCGCCACGGCGGGCAGGATGGTCACCGAGTCGCCCTCGCCGATCTCGGTGGCCAAGCCACCGGAGAACCGCACGTCCTCGTCGTTGACATAAATGTTGACGAACCGGTTCAGTTTTCCGTTGTCCACCAACCGCTCCGAGATCCCGGAGTAGTTGGTCTCCAAGTCGGCGATCACGGCCTGCAACGTCGCGCCGGTGGCGGTGACGCGCTTCTCACCGCCGGTGTGGGTGCGCAGAATGGTCGGGATCGACACCTCGACGGACATGGGTGGCTCCTTACTCAGCTCTGGTACTGCTCGACGATGGTGACGGGTTCTTCGGTGACCACCCCGTCGACGATCCGATAGCTGCGCAGCTCGTGGGACTCGGGATCGCGGGTGGAGACCAGGACGTAGTGGGCGTCGGGCTCGGCGGCATAGGAGATGTCGGTGCGGCTGGGGTACGCCTCGGTCGCGGTGTGAGAGTGATAGATGACCACCGGCACCTCGTCGGCTCGGTCCATCTCGCGCCACACGGTGAGCTGCTCGCCGGAGTCGAACCGGTAGAACGTCGGCGATCGCTCGGCGTTGACCATCGCGATATGCCGCTCCGGGCGATCGGAACCCTCCGGGCCGGCCAGCACACCGCACGCCTCGTCGGGGTGGTCGGCGCGGGCGTGGGCGACCATGGCGTCGACCAGGTCGGCACGGATCACCAGCACGGCGGGCTTTCCTCCTGGACCTCAGCGGGCGGATGTGTCGAACGCACCGGGCAACATGCCGCGATACGTCGGTATTCCTGCCGCCGGCTCGGCGGCCAGCACCGCGGCCACGACCGCGCGCGCCAAACAGTCTGCCCCGGCAGCGCCGATCGCAGCGAGCGCCTTGGTCTCCGGCACCATCGCCTGCGGTGTGTCCGGGTCCGGTTCGAGCGCGACCGCCCCGGTGGCCAACGCGAACACGGTGTCGCCGTCCAGCGGGGTGTGCGCCGGCCGGATCGTGTGCGCCAAACCGTCCTGGGCGGCCACCGCCAACCGCCGGCAGGCCGCGGGTGACAGTGCGGCATCGGTGGCCACCACCGCGATGGTGGTGTTGAGCGGACTGGACTCGGCGTCGCGAGCACCGAGCGCGGCGATCTCGGCGGCGGGCGGTCCGACCAGGCCGAACTCGGCGATCAGGTGGTTCATCCAGGGCAGCCCGGTGGCCGGGTCGACTACGTTGCCCGCACTGTTGACGACGACGATCGCGCCGATGGTGACGCCGGATTCAAGCGTGATCGAGGCGGTGCCGACGCCGCCTTTGAGCACCGCGGCGCGCGCGCCGATGCCGGCGCCGACGGTGCCGACCGCCACGTCCACCCCGGCCGACTGCGCCGCCGCATAGCCGAATTCCGCTGTCGGCCGGCAGGCCCAGCCGCCGACCGGAAGATCAAAAATCACCGCGGCCGGAACTATCGGGACGACCCCGCCCTCCATCGCCACACCACGGCCCTGTTCCTCCAGCCAGGTCATCACGCCGTCGGCGGCGGCCAGGCCGTACGCGCTGCCGCCGGTGAGCACGACCGCGTCGACGTGGCGGACGCTGTTGGCCGGGTCCAGCAGGTCGGTCTCGCGGCTGCCGGGCGCCCCGCCGCGGACGTCGACGGCGCCGACCGTGCCCGGCGGCGCGACGATGACGGTGGTGCCGCACGCCCAGCCCGAGCCGAGGGTGGCGTCGTCGTCGAGACGACCGTGATGGCCGACCAGGATGCCGGCGACGTCGGTGATGGAGCCACTCATCGCACGAGTCATCGGATGGGCTTGCCCATCAACCCGAGCACCAGGTACTCCTGCAGCACAGTCAGCCACTGGTACACGTCCAGGTGCCCGGCCAGCGGATGGTCGGCGGGCAGCCGGTCCGGCCCCTCCGGCCCGATCTCGAGCATCGCACCCAACGCGAGCCGGACGTCGTTGATCGCCGAGATCCAGGCGTTGGCATCGTCCTCGGTGATCTCGAACCGGCCGCCGCCGTCCGGCACGGTGTCCAGAACACGTTGGGCTGCGGCCTTTTTGGCGTCGATGATGTCGGGTTCGTGCAGGCTGCGCAGGGCGCCGTTGAGGCTTTCGGCGGCAGCCGAGCCGGCCGGATGGTCGCGTTGCGGTTTGAAGAAGTCGGGCAGTAGCCGCCGCATGGTGGAGTCCTCGGGCGGCTGGGGGTTGCCGGCGCGGATCCCGGTGATCTGCGCCAGCGGATCGGCCGGTGTCGAGGCCTCCCGCTCGTCGAGCATGCCCTGCACCGAGGACACCATGTTCTTGAGCAGGGCGGCTTCGTGCGGGGCCAAGGCCGAACGGAAACGGGGACCCTCAGCGGTGTCGACCCGCTTCCACTTGCGCACCTGTCAGCGGTCCTGCTGCATGGTCGCCCACAACCCGGCGGCATGCAGTTTGGACACGTCAACCTCCATCGACTCCCGGCTCCCCGCCGACACGACCGCTTTGCCCTCGTGATGAACCTGCAGCATCAGCTTCGTCGCGTGCGGTTCGCTGTAGCCGAAGAGCTTCTGGAACACGTACGTCACGTAGTTCATCAGGTTGACCGGGTCGTCCCAGACGATCGTCACCCAGGGGGTGTCCAGGGCACCCACGGATTCAGTGTGGTGCTGTCCTGCGGCGTCCGGTCGGGTCGGAGCTGCTTGCGAGCCCATGCGGACAAGGATAGCGAGCGGGTTCTGCGGCTATCCACCCCGTGCGACGGCGGATACCGTTGCGCTGTGACCGCCGCCCTGCTGACGGACAAGTACGAGCTGACGATGCTGGCCGCAGCGCTGCGCGACGGCTCGGCCGAACGCACCACCACCTTCGAGGTGTTCGCCCGCCGGCTGCCCGACGGGCGCCGCTACGGCGTGGTGGCCGGGACCGGACGGCTGCTGGAAGCCTTGAGCGAGTTCATCTTCGACGACCAGGCTCTGACCCCGCTGACCTCGTTCCTGGACTCCGCGACGCTGGACTACCTCCGGGATTTCCGCTTCACCGGCGACATCGACGGTTACGCCGAAGGCGAGCTGTACTTCCCCGGCTCGCCGATCCTGTCGGTCACCGGCACCTTCGCCGAATGCGTCGTGCTGGAGACGTTGGCGCTGTCGATCTTCAACCACGACAGCGCGATCGCATCGGCGGCGGCCAGGATGGTCACCGCGGCAGCCGGCCGGACGCTGATCGAGATGGGGTCACGTCGGACCCACGAACACGCCGCGGTCGCGGCGGCCCGGGCGGCCTACATCGCCGGCTTCAACGGCACCTCCAACCTGGAAGCCAACCGTCGCTATGGCATCCCGGCCATGGGAACCAGTGCGCACGCGTTCACGATGGTGCATGCCACAGCGGACGGGCCTGCTGATGAGCCTGCCGGGCGAAGAACAGACAGGTGGGAGCAGGCGGCATTTCGCGCACAGGTCGACGCGCTCGGACTCGGGACGACCCTGCTGGTCGACACCTACGACGTGACGGCCGGGGTGGCCAACGCGATCGCGGTCGCCGGGACCGGGCTCGGTGCGGTGCGCATCGACTCCGGCGACCTCGGTGTGCTGGCCCGCCGGGTTCGCGCCCAGCTCGACGAGCTGGGGGCGACCGGCACCCAGATCGTGGTCTCGGGCGATCTCGACGAGTTCTCGATCGCGGCGCTGCGCGCCGACCCCGTCGACAGCTACGGTGTCGGGACCTCGGTGGTCACCGGATCCGGTGCACCCACCGCCAGCATGGTCTACAAGCTGGTCGAGGTCGACGGCCTGCCGGTGCAGAAGCGCAGCAGCCGCAAGGAGTCTCACGGCGGCCGCAAGGCGGCCCTGCGGCTGTCCCGCCCCACCGGCACGATCGTCGAGGAGGTGATCTACCCGGTGTCCGCCCCGCCCGAGGTGACCGAACCCTCCCGCCCGCTGACCGTGCCGCTGGTCCGCGGCGGAAAGCCGGTGATCACCCCCGACCTGCCCTCGGCCCGCGATCTGATGGCTCGCGGCCTGCGCAGCCTGCCGTGGGAGGGTCTGGCGTTGTCGGCGGGCGATCCGGCGATCCCGACCCGCCAGGTGCCGGTGCAGCAACGGTGAGTGCACAGGACGTACCGCCGGTGACCGAGTTGCTGGCGACGGCGGTGGCCGCGCTCGGCGGCCAGCAGCGGCCCGGCCAGGTGCAGATGGCCGAGGCGGTGGCGCGCGCCTTCGCCGACGGCAAGCACCTGGCCGTGCAGGCCGGCACCGGCACCGGCAAGTCGCTGGCCTACCTCGTCCCGGCGATCGCCCGGGCCGTGGCCGACGAGACCCCGGTCGTGGTGTCCACCGCCACCATCGCGCTGCAGCGTCAGCTCGTCGACCGCGACCTGCCCCGGCTGGTCGATGCGCTGGCCGACGCACTGCCCCGGCGGCCCAGGTTCGCGCTGTTGAAGGGGCGGCGGAACTACCTGTGCCTGAACAAGATTCACAACGGTGCCGGCGAGGAGTCGGCCGACGCGCCGCAGGAAGAACTCTTCGAACCGGTCGCCGCCACCGCCCTGGGCCGCGACGTCGCCCGATTGACCGCGTGGGCGTCGTCCACCGAAACCGGCGACCGTGACGAGCTGCGGCCCGGCGTGCCGGACCGGTCCTGGTCGCAGGTCAGCGTCTCGGCCCGCGAATGCCTGGGCATGGCCCGCTGCCCGTACGGCAGCGACTGTTTCTCCGAACGCGCCCGCGGCGAGGCCGGCCGCGCCGAGATCATCGTCACCAATCACGCACTGCTGGCCATCGACGCGATCGCCGACGCCGCGGTGCTGCCCGAGCATGAGTACCTGGTGGTCGACGAGGCGCACGAACTGGTGGACCGGGTGACGTCGGTGGCCACCGCCGAGCTGACGCCCGCCCCGCTCGGGGTGGCGACCCGGCGGATCGCCCGGCTGGTCAGCCCGCACCTCGTGCAGCGAATGGAGGCCGCGGTGGCGACGTTCTCCTCGGCCATCCACGACGCGACGCCGGGCCGGCTCGACTACCTCGACGACGAGCTGGCCACCTACCTGACCGCGCTGCGCGACGCGGCGACCGCGGCCCGCGGCGACATCGACCCGTCGCCCAAGGACCCGAAGGCGGCCGCCGCTCGGACCGAGGCGATCGCCGCACTGACCGAGATCGGCGACGCCGCCTCGCGGGCGCTGGATTCGTTCGTGCCGGCCATCCCGGACCGCACCGAGGTCGTATGGCTGGATCACGAGGACGCGGGCAGGAGCGGAGCGACCCGCGGATCGGGTGGGGGTGCCGTCCGGCCGGTTTTGCGGGTGGCACCGCTGTCGGTGGCCGGGCTGCTGCGGACCCGGCTGTTCGACAGTGCCACAACGGTATTGACCTCGGCCACACTCACCATCGGCGGTTCGTTCGACGCGATGGCCGGCGCGTGGGGACTGAGCGACGGGCCGTCGTGGACTCCCCTGGACGTCGGCTCACCCTTCGAGCACGCCAAATCCGGGATCCTCTACGTCGCCGCACACCTACCCCCGCCGGGCCGGGACAGCGCGGGCAACGCCGAACAGCTGGACGAGATCGCCGCGCTCATCGACGCGGCCGGCGGCCGCACGCTGGGGTTGTTCTCCTCGATGCGTGCGGCCAAGGCGGCCGCCGAAGCGCTGCGCGCGCGGATCGACACCCCGATCCTGTGCCAGGGCGAAGACAGCACCGCAGTCCTGATCGAGCGCTTCGCCGCCGACCCCGAGACCTCGCTGTTCGGCACGTTGTCGCTGTGGCAGGGCGTCGACGTCCCGGGCCCGTCGCTGTCTCTGGTGCTCATCGACCGCATCCCCTTTCCCCGCCCCGACGACCCGCTGCTGACCGCCCGGCAGCGCGCGGTCGCCGCCCGCGGCGGCAACGGGTTCATGACGGTCGCTGCCGCGCACGCCGCGCTGCTGCTGGCCCAAGGCGCGGGGCGGCTGCTGCGCCGGGCCGACGACCGCGGCGTCGTCGCAGTACTGGATTCGCGGATGGCGACCGCCCGCTACGGCGGCTACCTGCGCGCGTCGCTGCCGCCGTTCTGGCCGACCACGGATCCGGCGCAGGTCAAGCAGGCACTGGGGCGGCTGCGCGACAACGTCTCGCCCTGAATTGGGATCGGTAGACCGCAGGCACGGCACTATTGTGAGAGCGATTTTTTCCACGCCCGATGCTTTGACCTGAAGGTGGCTCTCATGTGCCGACGACACCTCGGCCGCCTGCTCGCCGTCGCGGGCACCGCTGTGGTGGTCCTGGCGGGCTGCGGCTCCACCGTCTCGGGCACGGCCGTGTCGGTGTTCGACGACCCGTTCAAGGTCGGCGGCCTGCAGGCCGTCGACGGGTCCAGCGGCCTGCGCCCGGACGCCGAGAAGCCGACCCGGCAGGTCTCCGACACCGACGGCGGTAAGGACGACGAGATCGCCGCGCAGTCGGTCAGCGATCTGGAGGCGTACTGGGCAGACGCCTACGGCTCCACGTTCGACGGTCAGTTCACCCCGATCAAGGATCTGGTGTCCTGGGATTCCAACGACTACTCAGGCACCTTCTGCGACGAGTCGACGTCAGGCTTGATCAACGCCGCGTTCTGCGATGACGACAACACCATCGGTTGGGATCGCGGCGTGCTGCTGCCCGCGCTGCGAAAAGCCAACGGCGACATGGCGATCACGATGGTGCTGGCCCATGAGTACGGGCACGCGATCCAGAAGATGGCCAAGCTCAACAAGAAGGGCACCCCGACGCTGGTGGCCGAACAGCAGGCCGACTGCTTCGCCGGGGCGTACATGCGATGGGTCGCCGAGGGCAGCTCGAAGCGGTTCACGCTGAGCACCGGTGACGGGCTGAACAACCTTCTGGCCGCGATGATCTCGTTCCGCGATCCGCTGCTGAGCCAGGACGACTACTTCGACACCGGCGACGAGCACGGGTCGGCCTTCGAGCGGATCTCGGCGTTCCAGTTCGGCTTCACCGACGGGCCGACGTCCTGCGCGGCCATCGACGCCCAGGAGATCGGCCAGCGCCGCGGTGATCTGCCCATCGAGCTGCAGCAGGATCAGACCGGCGAGTGGCCGGTGAGCGAGGAGTCGACCCGCTCGATCATCGATGCGATGAACATGCTGTTCTCGCCGAAGAACCCGCCGGCACTGACGTTCGACACCGCCGCCGCATCGACGTGCCCGAACGCCCGGCCCAGCCCGCCGGTGTCGTTCTGCCCGGCGACCAACACCATCGCCGTCGACCTGCCCGCCCTGCAGACGATGGGAACGGCCACCGAAGGCGACGAGAACGTGCTGGTCACCGGCGACAACACGGCCTATTCGGTGCTGGTGTCGCGCTACATGCTGGCCCTGCAGAACGCGCGCGGCGGCCTGGTGCTCGACAACGCCGAAGCCGGGCTGCGCACGGCATGCCTGACCGGGGTGGCCACCACCAAACTGTCCAAGGAGGTCACCACTCCCGACGGCAACACGGTGGCGCTGACCGCGGGTGACATCGACGAGGCCGTCTCGGGCCTGCTGACCAACGGGCTGGCCGCCAGCGACGTCAACGGTGAGTCGGTGCCCGCCGGGTTCTCCCGCATCGACGCGTTCCGGATCGGGGTGCTCGGCGACCAGGAGCGCTGCATCAAACGCTTCCCCTAGGCCCCGCGCCGAAAGTGGGCACACTGGAAAGGATGAACACTCTCGAAGCGGTGCGTGCCGCACGCGCCGAGCAAGACCGAGCCGAGGCGATCGTCGCCGACGCCGTGCAGCATGCCCGCGACGCGGGCCGGACCTGGCAGGAGATCGGCGACGCCCTCGGCCTCTCGGCCCAGGCCGCGTTCCAGCGTCACGGCGACCCGAGTCCCCTTCCCGGAGCCGGCGAACTGGCCGCGTCGATCATCGACGATCTCGCGCACGCGCGCTGGGCCGAGGTCAGCGCCCGGTTCGATGCCACGATGCGCGACGGGCTCAGCGACGAGGGGCTGGCCGCCGGGTGGGCACAGATCGCCACGGCAGCGGGGGCCTATCGAAGGCACGGCGCCACGGAGGCGGCCCGCGTCGCCGATCTCACCACCACCAACACGCCGCTGACGTTCGAAGCCGGCGAGTTCGTCGCTCGCATCACCTTTCGCGACGACCAGACGATCGCCGGTCTGTACATCCTGAATCCGGATGCGGCAGCGGCGATGTGAATCGGCCGGTCAGATCTTCTTGGTGACCCCGTACCAGGACAGGATGGCGTCACCCTCGTCGGTGGACTTCGTCAGCGTCGCGTAGGAGCGGATGAAGGACTCCCCCACGCAGCCGTCGATCTTAACGTGGAAGTTACTGATCGACACCCAGGGGGCGGCGCCTTTGTACTCCTTCTTGGTCACCGGGACCATGTTGATGATGCCCGGCTTGAGGCCGACGGTGATGCCGCCGCCGATGTTGCCGCCGATACCGGGCAGCACGCCCTCGGCCGCGTTGTTGGGGAAGTCCAGCCCGAACACGCCGATCGACGGGTTGATGCCGGCGGTGCCCGTCAGCGAGACGCCGTTGGAGGTGCTCATGTCGATGCCGCAGCCGATCTGATAGCCCACCTCGAACACGCCCTTCGGTGAGTCACCCGGGCCGTCCAGCGCCCCGTTGAAGACACCGCCGACGATGTATTCGCGCGACGAGATCGCGGTGGTCAGCGGTGCACTCGGCATCTGCACCTCGTCCTTGGCCGAGATCGTCAGGGTCCAGCCGTCCGGCGATTTTGTGGTGGCCGGCGGACCGGACGGCACCCGGCCGTCGTCGACAGGCGGCGCCGCCGGGTCGGCTGCGGCGACAGGCTGGGCCAGGTCGGGACCCGCAGGATCGGGATCGGCCGATGCCGGCACCGGCGTCGCCACCAAGGTCCCTATCAGCGCCACCAGCACCGCACGACGAACAAACACTGCCCCGAACGCCTTCCCGAAGGCCGATGGCCCGCCCCGATGCGGCACCGCGCGACCTCCTGTTGGGAACCTACAGGTGGCTCCCATGCCCTACTAACCGGTCCCGGAACTCGCGGCGTTACGCCAGCGTCACCAGGCCCAGCTCGGTGTCACCGGCCAGCAGAGCGTCGTGCGGTAGCACCCGCACCGTGTACCCGACCGAGCCGGCCAGCGGCAGCGGGGTCGTCGTCGTGAAGATTTCCGCCCCGCCGTCGCCGGAACCGGTGTGCACCATATCCACGGTGACCGGGTCCTGCAGGGCGTCGGCGAGGTCGACGCGGCCCAGCACCGCCTGCACCACGACCTCGTCGGGGGTCAGCCCGGCCAGCTGCACGGCGGCCGTCAGGGTCAGTTCCGACCCGAGCAGCGGGGTGTCCGGCAGGCCGGTGCTGTCCACATCGGTGATCTGGATCTTCGGCCAGGCTTCCTTGGCCCGCAGCCGGTAGGCCGACAGCTCCCGGGCGGCACCGAACGGCAACCCGTCCACCGGCGCGCTGGTCCTGGCGAACGACTGGGCAGCCGGTGCGTAGTACTTCTCCGTGTAGTCGCGCACCATCCGCGACGCCAGCACCTTGGGGCCCAGCGACTGCAGGGTGTGCCGGACCATTTCCACCCACCGGTTCGGCACGCCCTTGTCGTCGCGGTCGTAGAACCGCGGCGAGACCGAATGCTCGAGCAGGTCGTACAGCGCGGCGGCCTCCAGGTCGTCGCGCCGGCCCTCATCGGCCAGACCGTCGGCGGTCGGTATCTCCCAACCGTTTTCGCCGTCGTACCACTCGTCCCACCAGCCGTCCCGGATGGACAGGTTGAGCCCGCCGTTCAGCGCGCTCTTCATACCCGACGTACCGCACGCCTCCAGCGGGCGCAGCGGATTGTTCAACCACACATCGCAACCCCAGTACAGCTGGCGCGCCATCGACATGTCGTAGTCGGGCAGGAACGCGATGCGGTGCCGCACCTCGGGCCGGTCGGCGAACTTCACGACCTGCTGGATGAGCGCCTTACCGGCGTCGTCGGCGGGATGCGACTTGCCTGCGACGATCAGCTGCAGCGGCCGCTCCGGGTCGAGCAGCAGCGCCTCGAGCCGCTGCGGGTCGCGCAGCATCAGGGTCAGACGCTTGTAGGTGGGCACCCGCCTGGCGAACCCGATGGTCAACACGTCCGGGTCGAAAGCCGTTGCAATCCAGCCGAGTTCGGCTTCCGAAGCGCCGCGCTCCAACCACGACCGGCGCAGCCGGACCCGGACATCGGAGACCAGCATCGCCCGCAGCTGGGAGCGGATCCACCAGATGTGACCGGTGTCGACCTGCTGCAGCCGCTGCCAGACGTTGGGCTCGCGCAATGCCTCGGTGGAGCCGGCCAGCTCGCGCCCGAGCTGCAGCCACTGCGGCGCCGCCCAGGTAGGACCGTGCACCCCGTTGGTGATCGAACCGATCGGAACCTCGGCGGGATCGAAGCCGGGCCACAGCTCGTCGAACATCGTGCGGCTGACCCGCCCGTGCAACAGCGACACCCCGTTGGCGCGCTGCGCCAGTCGCAGGCCCATATGCGCCATGTTGAACTTCGACGGGTCGTCCTCGGCGCCGAACGCCAGCACCCGGCCGACCGGGACGCCGGGCAGCAGCCCGGTCTTGGTCTCGTCGCCGAAGTAGCGCTGCACCATCTCGACCGGAAACCGGTCGATGCCGGCCGGCACCGGGGTGTGCGTGGTGAACACGGTGGCCGACCGCACCAGGGTCAGCGCGGTGTCGAAGTCCAGCTTCTCCTCGGCCATGTACTCGCGGATGCGCTCCACGCCCAGGAAGCCGGCATGGCCCTCGTTCATGTGGAACACGTCCGGGCCGGGCAGGCCCTCGATCGCGGTGAACGCCCGGATGGCCCGCACCCCGCCGATGCCGGCGAGCAGCTCTTGCTTGATGCGATGTTCCTGGTCGCCGCCGTACAGCCGGTCGGTGACCGTGCGCAGGTCGTGCTCGTTCTCGGGGATGTCGGAGTCCAGCAGCAGCAGCGGTATCCGGCCGACCTGCGCCACCCACACCCGGGCCCGCAGCACCTTGGCGTCCGGCATGGCCAGCTCCACCAGCACCGGCGCCCCGGCCGCGTCGGCCAGCAACCGCAGCGGCAGCCCCTGCGGATCCAGCGACGGATAGTTCTCGTGCTGCCAGCCGTCGGCGGTCAGCGACTGGCGGAAGTAGCCGGACCGGTAGTAGAGGCCGACTGCGATCAGCGGCAGCCCGAGATCCGACGCCGACTTCAGGTGATCGCCGGCCAGGATGCCCAGCCCGCCCGAATAGTTGGGCAGCACCTCGGCGACCCCGAACTCCATCGAGAAGTACGCGATGCCCGTCGGCATACCGGCCGCGTCCTGCTGCTGGTACCACATCGGCCGGCGCAGATAGTCGTCCAGATCAGCCGCCAGCTCGTCGAGACCGTTGAGGAACTGCTCGTCGGTGGCCAGCTCGTCGAGCCGTGCCGGGGCGACCGCGCCCAGCAGCGCCACCGGATCCTGACCCGTCTGCAGCCACAGCTGCGGGTCGATCGAAGCGAACAGATCCTGGGTGGGTTTGTCCCACGACCACCGCAGGTTGGTGGACAACCGACCCAGCGCTGAGAGCCGATCGGGCAGGTGGGCGCGGACCGTGAATCTCCGGAGGGCCTTCACGCGTTCCTACCTTACTGAGCTTTTCCCGCCGCGATGGACGAGCCCGCGCTTCTTCCCCGGTCATTCATTTGGACCACTACGGTGTGAACTACAGCGCATGCGGTTACCCCGAGGGGCAAGGAGTCTCACGGCCGGTGCAGGAACGAACACGACTGCACCACGACATCAATGACGACGGACTGAGACGGCGCGGGCAAGCCGCGCCGTACAAGTCAGGAATGGAGTGGTTGGGTGCCCGGTCGTATCGAGATCGATGACGTCGCGCCCGTGGTGTCCTGCGGTACCTACCCGGCCAAGGCGGTCGTCGGCGAGGTGGTGCCGGTCTCGGGGTCGGTATGGCGCGAGGGGCACGACGCGGTGGCGGCGACGTTGGTGGTGCGCTACCTGGGACCGTCCTATCCGCAGCTGGGCCAGAACCCGGCCCGCCGGGTCAAGGCGCTCGAAGGCGCCGAGCTGACCGAGGGGGCGCCGGCAACCAGCCGGATCAAGCCGCAGTTGTTCGCGATGTCGCCGGGGCGCACCCCGGACCTGTTCCACGGCCAGTTCGTGCCCGACCGGGTCGGCCTGTGGACCTACCGGATCGACGGCTGGGGCGATCCGATCACCACCTGGCGGCATGCTGTGACCGCGAAACTCGACGCAGGCCAAGGCGAATCGGAACTCGACAACGATCTGCTGGTGGGTGCGCGCCTGCTGGCGCGGGCGGCCACCGGGGTGCCACGCGATCGGCGCACCCCGCTACTCGACGCGTCGGCGGCACTGCGCGAGCCCGGCGACCCGCTGACCCGCGCGGCGCTGGCGCTCTCGCACGAGGTCACCGACCTGCTCGCCCAGTACCCGTTGCGCGAGCTGGTCACCCGGGGCGCCACCTACGGCGTCTGGGTGGACCGGCCGCTGGCCCGGTGCAGCGCCTGGTACGAGTTGTTCCCCCGGTCCACCGGCGGGTGGGACGCCGACGGCCGTCCGGTGCACGGCACGTTCGACACCGCCGCCGCGGCGCTGCCGCGCGTGGCCTCGATGGGATTCAACGTCGTCTACCTGCCGCCGATCCACCCGATCGGCAAGGTGCACCGCAAGGGCCGCAACAACAGCGTGACCGCCGAGCCCGGCGACGTGGGCTCGCCGTGGGCCATCGGCAGCGACGAGGGCGGGCACGACGCCGTGCACCCCGACCTCGGCACGATCGACGACTTCGACCGGTTCGTGGCCGCGGCCCGCGACAACGGCCTGGAGGTGGCCTTGGATCTGGCGCTGCAGTGCGCGCCGGATCACCCGTGGGCCAAGAATCACCGGCAGTGGTTCACCGAGCTGCCCGACGGCACCATCGCCTACGCGGAGAACCCGCCGAAGAAATATCAGGACATCTATCCGCTGAACTTCGACAACGATCCCGGCGGCCTCTACGACGAGGTGCTGCGGGTGGTCCGGCACTGGATGGACCACGGCGTCAAGATCTTTCGGGTCGACAATCCGCACACCAAGCCGCCGAACTTCTGGGCGTGGCTGATCAGTCAGGTCAAGGCGGTCGACCCGGACGTGCTGTTTTTGTCCGAGGCGTTCACCCGGCCGGCACGGCTGTACGGCTTGGCCAAACTCGGCTTCACCCAGTCGTATTCGTACTTCACCTGGCGGACCGCCAAATGGGAGCTGGAGGAATTCGGCCGCCAGATCGCCGAGCACGCCGACTATGCGCGGCCGAACCTGTTCGTCAACACCCCCGACATCCTGCACGAGAGCCTGCAGCAGGGCGGCCCGGGGATGTTCGCGATCCGCGCGGTGCTGGCCGCGACGATGGGCACGTCCTGGGGGGTGTACTCCGGTTTCGAACTGTTCGAGCATCTGCCGGTGCGCGAGGGCAGCGAGGAGTACCTGGACTCCGAGAAGTACGAGTTGCGCCCGCGCGACTTTGCCGCCGCCCTGGAGCAGGGGCAGTCCCTGGAGCCGTTCCTCAAGCGTCTCAACGAGATCCGTCGCGTGCATCCGGCGCTGTGCCAGATGCGCACCATCACGTTCCACCACATCGACAACGACGCGCTGCTGGCCTACAGCAAGTTCGATCCGGTTTCCGGTGACACCGTGCTGGTCGTTGTGACGCTCAACGCTTTCGGGCCCGAAGAAGGCGTTGTGTGGCTGGACATGGCCGCGTTGGGTATGCACCCCTATGACCGGTTCTGGGTCCGCGACGAGATCACCGGGGAGGAGTACCAGTGGGGACAGTCGAACTATGTGCGTCTGGAGCCGTCCCGGGCGGTCGCGCACGTCTTGAACATGCCGTTGGTACCGCAGGAGCAGCGAGCGACTCTGCTGCGGCGGGAATGACGCGAACGCAAAGGAGCCTTTGGCCATGACGAGAACGGACAAGCTCGCGAGCCCGCACCTGGCACCGGATCCCGCCGAGCTGGGCCGGCTGGTGGCCGGCGTGCATCACAGCCCGCACAGCATCCTGGGCGCCCACGAATACGACGACCACACCGTCATCCGCGCGCTCAAGCCGCATGCCGAGGCGGTGGTGGCGTTGGTCGGCGGTGAGCGGTTCCCCTTGACGCACATCGACTCCGGGGTGTTCGCGGTGGCACTGCCGTTCACCGATCTGGTCGATTACCGGTTCGAGGTCACCTATCCCGGTGGGCACACCATCACCGTCGCCGACGGCTACCGGTTCCTGCCAACGCTGGGCGAGATGGATCTGTATCTGTTCGGCGAGGGACGCCACGAGCGGTTGTGGGAGATCCTCGGGGCCCACCCCCGCTCGTTCACCACCGCCGACGGCGTCGTCGATGGTGTGTCGTTCGCGGTGTGGGCGCCGAACGCCAAGGGCATCAACCTGATCGGTGAGTTCAACCACTGGGACGGCAACGACGCGCCGATGCGGGTGCTCGGGTCCTCGGGTGTGTGGGAGTTGTTCTGGCCCGGATTCCCGACCGACGGGCTCTACAAGTTCCGGGTGCACGGTGTCGACGGTTCGGTGACCGACCGGGCCGACCCGTTCGCGTTCGCGACGGAGGTGCCGCCGCACACCGCGTCGCGGGTATTCACCTCGGAGTACACCTGGGACGACGCCGACTGGATGACGCAGCGAGCAGCGCGCAACCCGGTGTTCGAACCGATGAGCACCTACGAGGTACACCTCGGTTCGTGGCGGCCCGGCCTGAGCTATCGCGAACTCGCCGACCAGCTCACCGAATACGTGCTGGCCCAGGGGTTCACCCACGTCGAATTCCTCCCGGTGGCCGAGCATCCGTTCGGCGGCTCGTGGGGCTACCAGGTCACGTCGTACTACGCGCCGACGTCGCGTTTCGGGTCACCGGACGAATTCCGGCTGCTGGTGGACACCCTGCACCGGGCCGGCATCGGCGTGATCGTCGACTGGGTGCCAGCCCACTTCCCGAAGGACGCCTGGGCGCTGGGCCGCTTCGACGGCACGCCGCTCTACGAGCATTCCGACCCGCACCGCGGTGAGCAACTCGACTGGGGCACCTACGTGTTCGACTTCGGCCGCGCCGAGGTGCGCAACTTCCTGGTGGCCAACGCGCTGTACTGGTTGCAGGAATTCCACGTCGACGGTCTGCGCGTGGATGCGGTGGCATCGATGCTCTATCTGGACTACTCCCGGCCGGCCGGCGGGTGGACGCCCAACATCTACGGCGGGCGGGAGAACCTCGAGGCGGTGCAGTTCCTGCAGGAGATGAACGCCACCGTCCACAAGATGGCGCCGGGCATCGTCACGATCGCCGAGGAGTCCACCTCGTGGCCCGGAGTCACCCGGCCCACCAACCTTGGCGGGCTTGGCTTTTCGATGAAGTGGAACATGGGCTGGATGCACGACACCCTGGACTACATCGGCCGCGACCCGATCTATCGCACCTATCACCACCACGAGATGACGTTCTCGATGCTGTACGCGTTCAGTGAGAACTACGTGCTGCCGATCAGCCACGACGAGGTGGTGCACGGCAAAGGCACGCTGTGGGGCCGCATGCCGGGCAACGACCACGTCAAGGCCGCCGGGCTGCGCAGCCTGCTGGCCTATCAATGGGCGCACCCGGGCAAGCAATTGTTGTTCATGGGCCAGGAGTTCGGCCAGCGCGCGGAGTGGTCGGAGGAACGCGGGGTCGACTGGTATCAGCTCGACGAGAACAGCTATTCCGACGGCATCCTGCGCTTCGTCGCCGACATCAACGCGCTCTACTCGTCGCGGCCGGCCCTGTGGAGCCAGGACACCCGGCCCGAGGGGTACTCCTGGATCGACGCGAACGATTCAGCCAACAACGTGCTGAGCTTCCTGCGCTACGGCAGCGACGGTTCGGTGCTGGCGTGCGTGTTCAACTTCGCCGGCGCCGAGCACAGTCAGTACCGGCTGGGCCTGCCGCACGCCGGCACCTGGCGGGAGGTGCTCAACAGCGACGCGACCATCTACAACGGGGCGGGGGTGGGCAACTTCGGCGCCGTCGAGGCGACCGCGGAGCCGTGGCACGGCCGCCCGGCGTCGGCGACTCTGGTGCTGCCGCCCACCTCGGCGATCTGGCTCGAACCGGCGTAAGCCCCAGCGCCCAAACCGACAAACGGGCGCACAAGTGCGAGTAGATCGCACCAATTCGTCGATCTCGGCGGCTAGTACAGCGCGTTAGCGAGGTTGCGCCGGCCGGTGATCACGTCCGGATCAGCCGGGTCGAACAACTCGAACAGCTCGATCAGCCGGGTCCGGACCCTGGTGCGGTCGTCGTCGGATGTCTTGCGCACCAAAGCGATCAACCGGTCGAAGGCAGCCACCACGTCCTGGTTGAGGATCTGCACGTCGGCGGCCGCGAACGCGGCGTCGATGTCATCGGGGGCGGCGTCGGCGACGGCGACCGCATCGGGGCGCTGCGCGGTGGCGCGCTCCAAGAAGGTCATCTGCCGCAGCGCGCCCTTGGCTTCGGCGTTGGCGGGATCGGCGTCCAGGATGGCCTGATACGCCGCGGTGGCCGCGGCGAAGTCGCCGGACTCCAGATGGTCGCGGGCCTGGGCCAGCGCCGGGTCGACGGCAGGCTCGTCCTCGGAGCCCGGGGCGCCCGGGAGCTTGCCTGCGGTCGCCGAGAGCAGCGAGTCGACCCAGCGGCGGAGTTGCTCCGGCGGCTGCATGCCCTGGAAGCTGGCCAGCGGCTGGCCGCCGGCCAGGGCGACCACCGTGGGCACCGCTTCGATGCCGAACATCTGGGCCACCCGCGGGACGACGTCGACGTTGACCGACGCCAGTGACCATGTGCCGTTGTCGTCGGCGGCCAGGGCGGCCAGCACCTCGGCCAGTTGGACCGAGGCGTCGCTGCGGGGCGACCACAGCACCACGACGACGGGCACCTGCCCGGACCGGACGAGCACCTCGGCTTCGAAATTCGCCTCGGTGACCTCGACACCACCGGGGGCGCTCGCACCGCCCGTGCCGGGCTGCTGGGCCCGCTGTTTGAGGCCGGAGAGATCGACGGCACCAGCCAGAGCCGGTCCGATCGAGGGGCGTGGACGTGTCACGACGCCAAGTCTGTCACGTCGCCGTGCGGACCGACTCCAGTGGCTGAGAAGATCCAGCAGACACCGCGCGACCACCCAGTTTGGCCGTCCGATCAGCCCATATGAGGAAGATCACACTTCCCAGCGGCACGATGCTGCCCAGCAACGCCAGCAACCAGGTGCCCACCCCCCAGGAGTAGACGATCCCCGCCATCACCGCGGTCACCACGAACGCGATGAACACCAGCCCGTGGGCCATCCCGAAGATCTTGACGCCGATCTCGGTGCGCGGGCTGCCCAGGTACTTGAAGTACATCCCGACCAGCAGTCCGACCCAGCTCACGGCTTCGGCCAGCGCCACCAACCGGAACCGGCCCGCGGTGCTGCGGATATCAAAAGTGCTCGCCATGCCGCCATTGTGCCGGAGCGGCCCGCCAGCTACTACGACGCGTCGTTGAAGCCTGCGGGTTATCCGGCGCGCAGGATCAGCGCATCACCCTGACCGCCGGCACCGCAGAGGGCGGCCACGGCGTAGCCCGAGCCACGCCGGGACAGTTCCAGCGCCGCGTGCAGCGTGATGCGCGCACCGGACATGCCGATCGGATGCCCGACCGCGATGGCGCCACCGTTGCGGTTGACCCGCGCGGGGTCGACACCCAGCTCCCGGGTCGAGGCCAGCGCCACCGCGGCAAAAGCCTCGTTGATCTCAATAACGTCGAGCTGGTCCAGGCTGATGCCCTCCCGCGCGACGGCCTTCTTGATCGCGTTGGCCGGCTGCGACTGCAGCGTGGAGTCGGGACCGGCGACCACGCCGTGGGCGCCGATCTCGCACAACCAGGTCAGACCCAGCTCCTGCGCCTTGGCCTTGTTCATCACCACGACGGCGCAACCGCCGTCGGAGATTTGGGACGCCGATCCGGCGGTGATGGTGCCGTCCTTGCGGAACGCGGGACGCAGGCCGGACAGCGACTCGGCAGTGGTGTTGGCCCGGATGCCCTCGTCCTGCGCGAACTCGATCGGATCGCCCTTGCGCTGCGGGATCTGCACCGGCACGACCTCGTCGGCAAACACGCCGTCCTTCCAGGCCGCGGCGGCCTTCTGGTGCGAGATCGCGGAGAATTCGTCCTGCTCGAGGCGGGTGAACTGGTCGGTGTCGTTGCGCTGCTCGGTCAAGGCGCCCATCGGCTGATCGGTGAACACGTCGTGCAGGCCGTCGTAGGCCATCGAGTCGACGACAGTGACGTCGCCGTACTTGTACCCCTCGCGACTGTTGACCAGTAGATGCGGCGCCTTGGTCATCGACTCTTGGCCACCGGCCACCACCACGTCGAACTCACCGGCCCGGATCAGCTGGTCGGCCAGCGCGATCGAGTCGATGCCCGACAGGCACATCTTGTTGATGCTCAGGGCGGGAACATCCCAGCCGATCCCGGCGGCGACGGCGGACTGGCGGGCCGGCATCTGGCCGGCACCGGCGGTCAGCACCTGGCCCATGATCACGTACTCGACCAGCGAGGCCGGGACCTTCGCCTTCTCCAACGCCGCCTTGATGGCGATCGCGCCCAGATCGCTGCCGGAAAAATCCTTCAGCGAACCCATCAGTTTGCCGATGGGGGTGCGAGCCCCAGCAACGATCACCGACGTCGTCATGACAACCTCCAAAAGCGTTTCGAGCCGCTTCGATGCGGCTATCCACGGATCCCGCAGTGTTGAATCCGATGTGGTTAGGTTACCTTTGCGTTATGACCGCCGAGCAAGTTGACGCCCGTCCAGTCCTCGCTAGCGCGCTTGTCACCGCTGTCGACCACGTCGGCATCGCGGTGCCGGATCTCGACGCGGCGATCCAGTGGTACCACGAGCACCTGGGCATGATTCTGGTGCACGAGGAGATCAACGAAGACCAGGGCATCCGTGAGGCCATGCTGTCGCTGAAGAACGCGTCCGCGGACTGCGCCCAGATCCAGCTGATGGCTCCGCTTGACGAGACGTCGACGATCGCCAAGTTCATCGACAAGCGCGGCCCCGGCATCCAGCAGATGGCCTACCGGGTCACCGACCTGGACGCCATCTCAGAACAGCTGCGCGCCCAGGGCGTCCGGCTGATCTACGACGCGCCGCGGCGCGGCACCGCCAACTCGCGGATCAACTTCATCCACCCCAAGGATGCCGGTGGCGTCCTGGTGGAGCTCGTCGAGCCGGCCGCCGCCCACTAGTCACCGCCTAGTCGCTACGACCACCGCCGGGTGGGGCCGCGCCGGTTCCGGTTGGCCCAGCACGCGGTGTGCCAATGCCGTCTGTCCTCGAGCCCCGACTCGCCGTGATCAATCGGCCACACCACCACATGTGCCGTGCCCGAACGAATTTCGTGATCACAGCCGGGGCACCGATAGGCCTTGACGGCCCGCGCCCCCGGCACGGCTCGCACCTCATAGTCGAAACCGTCGGCGCCGACCTCGATCCTGCGATGGGCGCCCAGCGGCGGCAGGTCGCTCCTCGTCCGCCGTTCGGGTCGCCGCCGCGGCATCAGAAGAGCCGGAACTCGTCGCTGTCCATGCCCCGCATGACGTCGTAATCCAAAGTGACGCAACGTATTCCACGATCGGTGGCCAGGGTTCGGGCTTGCGGCTTGATCTGCTGGGCGGCGAACACCCCGGCGACCGGCGCCAGCAGGCTGTCCCGGTTGAGCAGTTCGAGATACCGGGTCAGCTGCTCGACCCCGTCGATCTCGCCGCGGCGCTTGATCTCCACTGCGACGGTGCGGCCCTGATCGTCGCGGCACAAGATGTCGACCGGTCCGATCGCGGTCATGTACTCGCGGCGGACCAGGGTGTAGCCGTCGCCCAGCAGCTCGATGTGCTCGGCCAGCAGCTCCTGCAGGTGAGCTTCGACACCATCCTTCACCAGACCGGGATCGACACCGAGCTCGTGGCTGGTGTCGTGCTCGATGTTCTGGATGGTGATCCGCAACTGCTCACCGGCCTTGTTCTCCACCACCCACACCGGCAAAGAGTCGTCCTGGGCCTCCTCGGTCAGCCAGCACGGCGGGCTCATCCAGTTCAGCGGCTTGTAGGCGCGGTCGTCGGCGTGCACGCTGACCGAACCGTCGGCCTTGATCAGCAGCAGTCGGCGGGCGGAGGGCAGATGGGCAGTGAGCCGGCCGACGTAGTCGACGGTGCACTGGGCGATCACGAGGCGCACCGCACAAGCTTAGGGTCTGCGGCCTGCGACGAATTAGGCTGACGCCACCATGAGTTCCCACCCCAGCGTTGCGCAGCGGTTGGGCCGGGTTCTGGAACGGGTCACCCGGCAGAGCGGTCGGCTGGCCGGCACGCCCGCGTACGGCTCGTTGATCCTCGGGCGGGTGAACGAGAGTCCGGCCAAACGGCGGGTCCGAATCCAGACGCTGATCACCGTGTTCCTGCTGTCCGTGAACATCATCGGCGTCGCGGTGGCGGCCCTGCTGGTCGCCGTCGCCTTTCCCGTGCCCAGCGTGTTCCGCGATGTTCCGGGCTGGCTCACCTTCGCGGTGGCGCCCGCCTACGGGGCGGCGGCGCTGGCATTCGGCAGCTGGTGGATCACCACCCGGACGGTCAACGACCTGCGCTGGGCGATCAACAGCAGGCCACCCACGCGCGCCGACCAGCGCAATGTGTTCTTCACGCCCTGGCGCATCGCGAGGGCTCAGCTGACGCTGTGGGCCGTCGGGACCGCGCTGTTCACGGTCCTCTACGGGATGTATGACACCGACTTCATCCCCCGCCTGGCGATCGGGGTCGGCGTGTGCGGGGTGATCGTGGCCACCAGCGCATATCTGTTCACCGAATTCGCGCTGCGGCCGGTGGCAGCGCAGGCGCTGGCCGCCGGACCGCCACCGCACCGACTGGCGCCGGGAATCATGGGCCGCACCATGACGGTGTGGATGCTGAGCTCCGGCTTGCCGGTGATCGGTATCGGCCTGGTGGCGATGTTCTCGCTCATCCTGCAAAACCTCACCAAGACGCAGCTGGAAGTCGCGATCCTGATCACCTCGGTGGCCACCTTCGTCTTTGGCTTCCTGCTGACCTGGATTCTCGCCTGGCTCAACGCCACCCCGGTGCGGGTGGTGCGCGCCGCGCTCAAACGCGTCGAGGACGGTGACCTGAGCGCCAACCTGGTGGTGTTCGACGGCACCGAACTCGGCGAGCTGCAACGGGGTTTCAACTCGATGGTGAACGGACTGCGGGAACGCGAACGGGTGCGTGATCTGTTCGGCCGCCACGTCGGGCGGGAGGTGGCCGCGGCGGCCGAGCTGCAGCGGCCCACGCTCGGTGGCGAAGAACGCCATGTCGCAGTGCTTTTCGTCGACATCGTCGGATCCACCCAGCTGGTCAGCGCCCTGCCGCCGATCGAGGTGGTCGAGTTGCTCAACCGCTTCTTCGCGGTCGTCGTCGAGGAGGTCGACCGCCATCGCGGGATCGTCAACAAATTCGAGGGTGACGCGACACTGGCGATCTTCGGCGCCCCCGTCACGCTGGAGCACCCGGAGGACGACGCACTTGCCACGGCCCGCGCGATCATGCAACGGCTCGAGCGGGAGGTGCCCGAGTGTCCCGCAGGAATCGGGGTGGCCGCCGGGCAGGTGGTGGCGGGCAACGTCGGCGCCAACGAACGATTCGAGTACACCGTGATCGGGGGCCCGGTCAACGAGGCCGCCCGGCTCTCGGAGCTGGCCAAGTCTGTCGAGAAACGCGTGTTGGCGTCCGCAGCGGCCGTCGAGAACGCCGGCGATCAGGAGCGAGCCCGCTGGACCTACGGCGATTCGGTGACGCTGCGCGGCCATGACGAGCCGATCCGGCTGGCCGTACCCGCCTGAACGGCCCGACCACGATGTCGGATTTCCGCTAGTGCTGTCGCCGGCGGCATGTAAAAGTCGAAGTGTGCATGACGATTTCGACAGCTGCTACCGGGCCGTGCAGTCCAGGGACTCCCGGTTCGACGGCTGGTTCGTCACCGCGGTCAAGACCACCGGCATCTACTGCCGGCCCAGCTGCCCGGTGCGGCTGCCGCTGGCTCGCAACGTCTGCTTCTACCCCAGTGCGGCGGCCGCGCAGCGGGCCGGCTTCCGGGCCTGCAAGCGGTGCCGGCCCGATGCCTCGCCCGGATCGCCGGAGTGGAACGTCCGCGGCGACGCAGTCGCCCGGGCCATGCGGCTGATCGCCGACGGCACGGTGGACCGGGACGGGGTCACCGGTCTTGCCGCCCGCGTGGGCTACACCCCCCGCCAACTCGAGCGGATGCTTCAGGCCGAAGTGGGCGCCGGCCCGCTGGCCCTGGCCCGCGCTCAGCGCGTGCAGACCGCCCGGGTGCTCATCGAGACCACCGACATGCCGTTCAGCGACATCGCGTTCGCCGCAGGCTTCGCCAGCATCCGGCAGTTCAACGACACCGTCCGCGCGGCCTGTGACACCACGCCGACGGCCTTGCGGCACAAGACCAACCATCGTGAGTCCGCCGACACGTCGGCAGGCGGCCAGGCGCTGTCGCTGCGGCTGCCGGTGCGCACGCCGTTCGCCTACGAGGGGGTGTTCGGCCATCTGGCGGCCGGCGCGGTGCCGGGCTGCGAGGAGGTGCGCGACGGCACCTACCGGCGCACCCTGCGCCTGCCGTCGGGTTCCGGAGTGGTCAGCCTGATCCCGATGCCCGATCATGTCCGGTGCACGCTCGTGCTGGATCAGGTCCGCGATCTCGCGACGGCGATCGCCCGGTGCCGCCGGCTGCTGGACCTCGACGCCGACCCCGAGGCGGTCATCGATGTTCTGGGCGCCGACGCCGACCTACGGGCGGTGGTGGCCAAGGCGCCCGGGCAGCGGATCCCCCGCACCGTCGACGAAGAAGAGCTGACGCTACGGGCCGTGCTCGGCCAGCAGGTGTCGACGAAGGCAGCGCGCACCCATGCCGGACGGCTGGTCAGCGCCTACGGCAGTCCGGTGAGCGATCCGCACGGCGGGCTGACCCACACGTTTCCCAGCATCGCGCAGCTGGCCGAGATCGATCCGGCGCATCTGGCGATGCCGGCGGCCCGCCGCAGGTCGCTGGCCGCGCTGATCGCGGCGCTGGCCGGCGGCGAGGTCAGCCTGCACCCGGGTTGTGACTGGGCGCGCGCCCGCGAGCAGCTGCTGGCGTTGCCCGGGATCGGCCCGTGGACCGCAGAGATCGTCGCGATGCGGGGCCTGGGTGACCCTGATGCCTTCCCCGCCAGTGACCTCGGCGTACGGCTTGCGGCTGAACAACTGGGGTTGCCGGGCGAGGTGCGGGCGTTGACCGCACGCAGCGCCCGCTGGCGGCCCTGGCGGTCGTACGCGGTGCAGCATCTCTGGACCACTCTGGACCATTCCGTGAACCACTGGCCCCCGAAGGAGACGATGTGACGACGACAATGCGGTACCGGATCATCGACAGTCCGGTCGGGCCGTTGACCCTGGCCGGGCCCGGCACGACGCTGATGCACCTGCGCATGGTCGATCAGACCCATGAACCCGATAGGTCGGACTGGCAGCCCGCCGACGGCGAGGTGTTCGCCGACGCGGTCGAACAGCTGGCCGCCTATTTCGCCGGCGAACTCACCGAGTTCGACCTCGACCTCGAGCTCGCCGGGACCGAATTCCAGCGCAAAGTGTGGGCGGCGCTTCGCACCATTCCTTACGGCGAGACGCGATCATACGGAGAAATTGCGGCGCAAATCGGTTCGCCGGGTGCGTCGCGAGCGGTGGGATTGGCCAACGGCCGAAATCCGATCGGCATCATCGTGCCGTGTCACCGGGTGATCGGATCGACCGGCGGATTGACCGGCTACGGCGGTGGGCTGGACCGCAAGCGGCAGCTCTTGGCGTTGGAGCGAATCCGGGAATCTGCCACCCTGTTCGACTGAGCTCCCGCAACGCACTGCACGGGGCGATTTCGTTCTCCCAGAACAATTGTCGGCGGGCCCGGATTTCAACCTGAAACTGCAGCTCACACTTGTCGAGGTCGGGAGCGGGTGAAGCCGGATCACGACCTCGGCCAAGCGTCGTACAGATCGACGATCCAGAATTGACGCCGGTGCACTGTGCAATGCGACGAGAGGCGACGAACATCGATGTGGCACGGTTGGTTGCCGCTACTCGGCGAACTCACGGCCCTGGCCGCCGTCGTTGCCCTCTCGCCCTTCACCGTCATTCCAGCCGTCGCCCTGGTCGTCCACAGCGATCGACCGCGACCGGTAGGGCTGGCGTTCATTGCGGGCTGGCTGGTGGGCAAGGCGGCGATCACGGTGGCATTCCTTCAGGTGCCTCAGCTGGTGCAGAAGCTGGACGGGCCGGCACCGTCATGGACGGGTTGGGTGCGCATTGGTTTGGGGGGCTTGGCCCTCGTTGGCGCCGTCCTCTATTGGCGCCGATCGCACTCAAGTACCGATAGCCCCCGGTGGGCGAGCCACATCAAGCGGATTACACCGCTCAGCGCCGCGGCTACCGGAGTAATCCTGACCGTCATCAACATCAAGGTGGTTGCGGCATGCGCCGCGGCAGGCTATCTGATCGGCTCGGCGCCATTGAATTCGGCCGGCATTGCGGGGGCGGTTACCTTTTTCACGCTCGTGGGTGGCTCAACCGCCGCGGTGCCCATTCTCGGCTATGCAATTTGGACAAATCGGATTGACCGCTTTCTTGCCGCATTCCGTGACTGGATGCAGCGCAGGCAACGCGTATTGACGGTTATTGCCCTCGGACTGCTGGGCGGTGCGCTTGTCTATTCGGGCGCCAGCACACTCTGAAAAGAGAACTCTATCGAATAATCAATTACTAGATATACAAAAATGCCTGTGCCCCCCAATCGAGATTGAGGGGCACAGGACTTAAATTGTGTTCGGCGGTGTCCTACTTTTCCACCCGTGTTGGGTAGTATCATCGGCGCTGGCAGGCTTAGCTTCCGGGTTCGGGATGGG
>NZ_BEWG01000091.1 GCF_002723835.1 Mycobacterium sp. shizuoka-1
ACGGGTGCGGTGGTGCGCATCGAGCGGGAGGTGTCGGTGTGAGCTATCCGGATATGAGTGTGTTCGGCCATGATCCGTGGTGGCTGATCCTGGCCAAGGCGGTCGCGGTGTTCGCGTTCCTGTTGCTGACGGTGTTGGTGGCGATCCTGGCCGAACGCAAAATTTTGGGCCGCATGCAGATGCGCTACGGCCCTAACCGGGTCGGCCCGTTCGGGCTGCTGCAATCGCTGGCCGACGGCATCAAACTCGCCCTGAAAGAGGGTTTGGTGCCGGCCGGGGTGGACAAGCCGATCTATCTGATGGCACCGGTGATTTCGGTGATCCCGGCGATCCTGGCGTTCGCGGTCATCCCGCTGGGCCCGGTGGTGTCGGTGTTCGGCCATGACACCCCGCTGCAGTTGACCGATCTGCCGGTCGCGGTGCTCTACATCCTGGCCGTCACCTCGATCGGGGTGTACGGCATCGTGCTGGCCGGCTGGGCCTCAGGCTCGACCTATCCGTTGCTGGGTGGGTTGCGCTCCAGTGCGCAGGTGATCTCCTACGAGATCGCGATGGCCTTGTCGTTCGCGGCGGTGTTCCTCTACGCCGGCACCATGTCCACGTCGGGGATCGTGGCCGCCCAACAGCACACCTGGTATGTGTTCCTGCTGCTGCCCAGCTTCGCGGTGTACGTGACCGCGATGGTCGGGGAAACCAACCGCGCCCCCTTCGACCTGCCCGAGGCCGAAGGGGAACTCGTCGGCGGCTTCCACACCGAGTACTCCTCGCTGAAATTCGCGATGTTCATGCTCGCCGAATACGTCAACATGACCACCGTCTCGGCGCTGGCGACCACGTTGTTCCTGGGCGGCTGGCACGCCCCCTGGCCGATCAGCCTCATCCCGGGCGTCAACACCGGCTGGTGGCCGCTGATCTGGTTCGTCGCCAAAGTCTGGACCTTCCTGTTCATCTTCATGTGGCTCCGCGCCACCCTGCCCCGACTGCGCTACGACCAATTCATGGCACTCGGCTGGAAACTACTCATCCCCACCTCCCTGATCTGGATCATGATCGTCGCCATCCTGCACACCCTCGGCCACACCGGCATCATCCCCAACCTCATCGCCGCCGCGATCCTGTTGCTGGCCCTGCTGGCGGCGAACGCGCTGCGGCGCAGGCTGATCCAGCGCAGCACGGCGCCGCCGCCCGCCGCGGTCGAGGGATCGTTCCCGATTCCTCCACTGCCGGTACCGAGCAAGGAGAAAGCAGATGCCTGAGTTCCTGGATGCGGTCAAGGGTTTCGGTGTGACGTTTTCGACGATGTTCAAACGTCCCATCACCGAGGAGTATCCAGAAAAACCCGGCCCGGTCGCCCCCCGCTATCACGGCCGCCACCAACTCAACCGCTACCCCGACGGCCTGGAGAAATGCATCGGCTGCGAATTGTGTGCCTGGGCGTGTCCGGCCGACGCCATCTACGTCGAAGGTGCGGACAACAC
>NZ_BEWG01000092.1 GCF_002723835.1 Mycobacterium sp. shizuoka-1
CGCGCCTCGGTGACCGTCTCACCCTCAATCTCCAAAATCAGCCGCAACACCCCATGCGTCGACGGATGCTGCGGACCCATATTCACCACAATCCGCTCCGCGTGGTCGTCGACTGCCGCGGACGTGATGGCATCCCAATCACAGCCAGTGAGCGTGAAAGTCGTGTCGACCATCAGTGGTATGCCCTCCGCTGATCGGGAGGGGCGACTGTCGCCCCGTGGTATTCGACAGGAACGCCGCCGAGAGGGTAGTCCTTGCGCTGTGGATGACCCACCCAGTCATCGGGCATCTCGATACGGGTCAAGCCCGGATGGCCATCGAAGATGATGCCGAAGAAGTCATAGGTCTCACGCTCATGCCAATCCACCGTCGGATACACCGAAAACAACGACGGCACATGCGGATCGGCATCCGGACACGCCACCTCCACCTGCACCCGCCGGTTATGCGTGATCGACAACAACGGATAAAACGCCCGCAACTCCCGACCCTCGTCCTGCGGGTAATGCACACCCGAAACACCACAACACAATTCGAACCGCAACGCCGGTGCGTCCCGGAGCGCCCGGGCCACCACAACCAGGAACGCGCGCGCGATCTGGAGGGTCAACTGCCCGGCATGAACGACGACGCGCTCCACGGCATCGGTGAAGTCCGCACCGAGCGCCTTGGCCAGGTCCTCGACAAGCTCATCGAAATAGCCGCCGTACGGCGCAGTAGTGTTGCCCGACTGGGGCGTACGCCGCACCAGCCGGCCATAACCCGAGACGTCGCCGCTCACCGGAGCAGGCCTTTGAGTTCCAGGGTGGTCGGGGCGGCCAGCGCGGCCTTCTCCGCGGCGGCAATGGCCTCGGCGCGGTGCACCCCCAACGGCATCTCAGCGATCTTGGCGTGCAACGCCAGAATCGCATTCAGCAACATCTCCGGCCGCGGCGGACACCCGGGCAGATAAATGTCCACCGGCACCACATGATCCACCCCCTGCACCACCGCATAGTTGTTGAACATCCCCCCACTGGACGCACACACCCCCATGGCCAACACCCACTTCGGCTCAGCCATCTGGTCATA
>NZ_BEWG01000093.1 GCF_002723835.1 Mycobacterium sp. shizuoka-1
GTCGTAGGCCAGCCAGAGGCCGTCCTCGTCGGTGGGGGTGAACCCGCGCAGACTGTAGGTCCACTCCTCCAGCGAGCGGGTGTCGGCCAGGTAGTCGAACAGCTCGTCGGGTGGGCAGTCCACGTAATCGTGGACGGTGCAGTATTCGCCGAACACCTCGTCGTGCGGATACACGGCGTGGATCATCTCCATGAGCACCGGGGTGGCCTTTTCGCGGGGCGACGTCTCGATCCGCATCAGTCCCGGAATCGGGTCGGCGCCGCCATGGTGAGCGGTGATGTCCTCGAGCGCGGGCAAGGTCATGCGTGTTCCCTCGAATCTGACTGGGTTGACGGGTCGAGAAAGGCTGTGAACGGCGGGATTTCGTCGGCGGAGCATTCCACCGCGACCACCGACGGTCCCTCGACGTCCACTGCGGACCGCAGCGCCGCGCCCAGGTCGCCGAGGTCGGTGACGTCGACCGCCGGCAGTCCGGGGAACATCGCGGCCAGGCCGGCACCGAGCCGGCTGGGGCCGAACCGGTTGTAGCTGTACCGGTCACCGAAGAACTGCTGCTCGCGGGTGACGCACATGGCGTGGGCGTGGTTGTCGAACAGCACGAACGTCACCGAAAGCCGATGGTGCAGCGCGGTGTGGATCTCCATGCCGTGCATGTAGAACGACCCGTCGCCGGCGACGACGACGGTGCGGCGACCGCGCGCGAAGGCCGTCCCGATGCCGCCGCCGAAGCTGTAGCCCATTCCGCCCATGCCGAGGGCGACGAGGAATCGGCCGTCGGGTCGGGCCGGCAGCCAGTGGATGGCGGCCGCGCCGACGTTGCCCGCGTCGACGACGATGTCGGTGCCGTCCGGCAGCACGGCGTCCAGCGTGAGCATGGCGTCCCGATAGCGCACCCCCGCACCCTCATGCGGCGGGGGCGACAGTTCGCCTCGCACCGGCTGCGGAGCCGGCGTCCGGTTCGGCGGTGCGCCGTCGGTCACCGCCACGGCCAACTCGGCCAGCGCGGTGCGGAGGTCATGGCTTTCGACGTGCACCGTTGGCAGATACGGAGCCTCGGCTCCGATCGACGCCAGCGGCACGGCACCCAGCGCCGCATCCAGCCCGCCACGTGCCATCAACGGAAGCCGGGTGCCGACCACAAGACACAGCGCGCTGTCGGCCAGCGCTTCAGCCACTGCCGGATGGCCCATCACCCCGGCCACGCCGAGCGTCTCGCCGGTCACATCCTTCGCGTCGGGCACGGTGGCCACATTCGCGCACAGGACCGTCCGCAGCATCTCCAGTTCGGCGCGGGCGTCGTCGCGAGCCACCTGGTCGCCGGCAAGAATCGTCACCGGTCCGTCGGTGTCGCGCAGCCGTTGTGCCAGTGCCGTGAGGTCGCCTGTCGCGCGGTGAGCGTCCTCGAGCACGTCGTCGATCACGGAATCGAGGACGGCCTGCTGAATGTCCTTGGGCAGCAACAGCACCGCTGGACCGCCGATCCTGGTCGCGGCCGAGATCGCCCGCGGCAGTGCGGTCAGGATCTCGTCCGGGGTCGTCACCCGAGCGCAGAAGACCGACACAGCGGCGAACAGCGCGTCGCCGGGCAGCGACCCGGCGCTGCCGCTGGTGTCCTGGAACGACCCGAGGCCGTCCGCGGCGGTCGACGGCTGCCCGATGAGCGCCAGCACCGGGACCCGGCTGGCGAACGACTCCCCCAGTCCCGGAATGGTGTTCAGCGCGCCGCCGCCGGATGTCGCGGCGACGACGCCGAGGCCGGTGCCGGCGCGGCTGTAGGCGTCGGCCATGGCCGCCGCGGAGAACTCGTGCTTAGCCACCACCGCGGTGATGTCCGGGCAGCTGTGGGCCGCGTCGTAGAGCTCCTCGATATTGGCGCCGTCGACACCGAAGAGATACCGCACGCCTCGCCGGGCCAGGTGCTCGATGACGTGATCGACTACTCGCGGGCGCCCACCCGATGCGCCGTTGGGCTCAGGGCTGACCGGCATGTCGTCCGGGCGCGGTCGGCCCCGGCACGTACCCGCACGCAGCGCTCGCCATGACCCCCGCCTAGTCGGTCTAACTTGCCGAAACCCTAATCCAGCGCCGCGCCTGTTCGCCGGGCTTTGGCGATCTGCCGGATTACCGCACCGGATCGTAGCGGTATTTGCCCAGACCGGGCGTCGGCCCGGCGTGCGCGAAATGTGAGCACGGCGATGCGCGATCACCCGACCCGACGGCGGTGCCCGGGCGGGTGCGCGCCGCCGCGATCCGGGTGGCGGTTCGATGTTCAGCTGGGTCGGCGCGTCACACTGTCAATTTTCCTGTACATCCCGTGGCCGCCGGCAAGCCGAGCACAGCGACTTCGCTGGGCTACTGGACGCGAAGCGGTGCTGATCGGAGCGAAGTTACGACGCGAGATACGGCCCGTCCCGCGTCCGTGCACGTTATTGACCCCGCCGCAACTGTCGACCCACTACGGCGGAGGCCGAACCGCGCCGGCAGACCTTGACGTTCATTTGTGGCGTACATCACACTGAACTTCTTTCCGTGAACATGCGCCTGCCGCCGCTGGTACAACGCACGTACTCGTACCGCTGGTAAACGCACGACATCCAAGCTCGAAATTTGCTGGGGGGAAGAAGCTTGCCGGCGACAAAGGAGGTGCCTGCCGTTGACCGCAGGTGTCCATGACGCGACTGCGGCCCAAGCAGCGACCGATCCCCACGGCGACGGTCTCGACTGCGTCGACGTCGACGCGAGCATCGCCACCGACGGCCTCACCGACTCCCCGGACGCGCCGGTTTCGACCATGCCCGAAGATGCCGAGCCGAACGCGGCGACGACGTCGACCGGCCGCGAGGTCGTCGGCATCCTGGGCAGGCCGGTCAGGCATGTGCTCGGCCAGATGGATTCCTCACTGCAGACGCTGGGCCGGTTCTTCGGTCTGGGTGCGCAGGCGTTCGGCTTTCTGCTCACCGACCTGATCCGGCTGCGCCACCCGTGGCGGGACACCATCAACCAGGCCTGGTTCATCATCAGCGTCACGGCCATCCCGGCGTTACTGGTGTCGATCCCCTTCGGGGTGATCGTGGCGGTGCAGGTGGGCAACTTCATCCAGCAGGTCGGCGCCTCGTCGGTCTCCGGTGCGGCCGGCGGCCTCGGCGTGATCCGGCAGGGCGCGCCCATGGTGGCCGCGTTGCTGCTCGGCGGCGCGGCCGGTTCGGCGGTCGCCACCGACCTCGGCGCCCGCACCATTCGCGAAGAGGTCGACGCGCTCCGTGTGATGGGCGTCGACCCGGTCCAGCGACTGGTGACGCCACGACTGGCGGCCATCGTGTTCGTCGCGCCGGTGCTGTGCGCCTTCATCATCTTCATGGGGCTGGCGGCGGGCTACGCGATCAACGTCGGCTTCCAGTCCGGCACTCCGGGCAGTTACATCGCCTCGTTCGCGTCGTTCGCCAGCGTCAGCGATGTCGTCGTCGCCATGGGGAAAACCTGGCTGTTCGGCGTGGTCGTGATTCTGGTGGCCTGCCAGCGCGGCCTGGAGGCCAGCGGCGGCGCGCGCGGAGTCGCCGATGCCGTGAACGCCTCGGTGGTCATCGGCGTGGTCGCGGTGTTCGTGCTCAACCTCATCATCACGCAGGGCGTGTCGATGTCCATGCCGCTGAGGATGGGCTGATGGCCAGGGTCGCCGCGCCGTCGCGCTATGTCCCCGGCGTCATCCGGGCACCGCTGTGGGTCGCCGAGCGGGGCGACTCGGTGTTCCAGCGCCTGGGACATCAGGTCAGCTTCCTGGCCCAGGTGCTCGGCGCCATCCCCCACACGCTCAAGCACTACCGGCATCAGACGGGCGTGCTACTCGTCGACGTGATGTGGGGTAACGGGTCGGTGATCGTCGGTGGCGGCACCATCGGCGTGCTGGTGTTCATGGGCGCGGCGGTCGGCGGGTCGGTGGGCATCGAAGGGTACAGCGCTCTGGACATGGTCGGGATGGGTCCGCTGACCGGATTCGTCTCCGCCTACGCCAACACCCGGGAGATGGCGCCGATGATCGCCGGGATCGGCTTCGCCGCCCAGGCCGGCTGCCGGATGACGGCCGAGATCGGGGCCATGCGTATCTCCGAGGAGATCGACGCACTCGAGGCGCTGGGCATCCGGTCGATCCCCTTCGTGGTCACCACCCGGGTGATCGCCGGGATGCTGACCATCATCCCGCTGTATGTGGTGACGCTGGCGTTGAGCTATGTGTCCTGCGCGCTGGTGGTCAACGTGCTGCACGGACAGTCCTCGGGCACCTACTACCACTACTTCGACTCGTTCATCCAGCCCTCAGACGTGGTGTTTTCGGTGCTCAAGGCAGTCATCTTCGTGACGCTGATCATCGCCATCCACGGCTACCAGGGCTATTACGCGGTCGGTGGCCCCGAAGGCGTCGGGCGGGCCTCGGGTCGGGCCATCCGGGCCAGCATCGTCACCGTGGTCGCCGCCGACATGGTGCTCACGCTCATGTTCTGGGGCAACAGCCCCGGGATTCGGATCTCGGGATAGGGCATGCCGGTAGTTGCCGATCAAGGAGGGCGGACCCCCAGCTCGCGCGCATTGCGAATCCGGGGTCTGATCGCCGCCGTGGTGCTGCTCGTCGCGGGCACCGTGCTGTACCAGCTGGGTACCGGCGGTTATGCCGACACCTTCAAGCTGACGGTGATGGCCGACACGCTGGGTGAGGGTCTGACACCGGGCGCCGAGGTGAAGTTCCGCGGCCTGACCATCGGATCGGTGAAGACCCTGCAATCGGCGGGCTTCAACAAACAGAAGATCACCCTGGAACTCGAGCCGCGCCAGGCTGCCGCACTGGCCGCCGACACGACCGCGAACTTCATGTCGTCCAACACCTTTGGCCTGGCGGCGGTCGAGTTGGTCAGCAGCGGATCCGGACCCCGGCTGCGGCCGGACCAGACGCTGATGGTGGACCCGAACGTGCGCTCGGCGTCCATCACCGGGCTGCTGCGCCAAGGCCAGAAGTTCGGCAGGATCATGGACTCGCCCGACATCGACCACATGATTGCGATCGTGCGCAAGCACGCCGACCTCACCGAGCCGGTCACCCGGTCCTATTTCGACCTGATCAAGATGGTCACCGACTCCCAGAAAGTGCCGTTCTCACAGTCGCTTTCGGTGCTCGCGTCGGTGGTCAACGGGGTCAGTGACGCAGTACCCCTGGTCAGCCTCGCCTACGACCTGCTCAACGGAATGGAATTCCTGGCGCACCCCGACGGGGTGGACCGGATGAACCTGATCATGGACCAGCTGTCGCAACTGCTGTTCACCACCGACGGAATCTTCGCCAAGCACATGACCTGGCTGGTCCCGCTGTTCGGCGGCACGATGAGCGTCCTGCTGCCGTTCTCGTACATGTACGGCAGCATGTCACCGGCCTACGACCGGATCTCGGGCCTGCTCGACCGCACCAGCACGGCGTTTCCGATCATCAACGGCAAGGTCCGCCTGAATCTCGAACTCACCCTGGACACCATGCCCGGGCTGGCGGCCGCGTTGCCGGCCGAAGCCCCGGCTCCCGGTGGTGGCCGATGAGAAGCGTCACGAAATCGGTGGTGTGGCTGACGATCTTCACCGCGGTGGCCGTGGTGTGCACCCTGATCGTGCTGACGGCCCTGCGCAGCCCGGTGACCGGGGCGCTGTCGCGCTACACCGCGACGTTCTCCGATGTGTCGGGGCTCTACGTCGGCGACGACGTCCGCATCTCCGGTGTGCAGGTCGGCAAGGTAGCGACCATCCGCCTCGACGGACGCGTCGCGAAGGTGGACTTCACCGCCCAGACCGACCATCCGGTGTACACCAACACCGTCGCCGCGGTGCGCTACCAGACCCTGATCGGTCAGCGCTACGTGGAACTCGTCCAACCGGCCAAACCGGACAACACGCTGCCGGACGGCGGCACCCTGCCGATCGGGCAGACGATCCCGTCCTTCGATGTCGCCAAGCTGTTCAACGGATTCCAGCCGATCTTCCAAACCCTGGATCCGGCCCAGTTCAACCTGCTTGGCGAGAACCTGCTGCGGCTGATCCAGGGCGACGAATCCGGCATCGGCCCGTTCCTGCACGACCTGGACGAGATCTCCAAGCTCGCGGTCGACCGGCAGCTGGTGATCACCACGATGATCCGCAACCTCAGCGCGATCTCGGTGGACCTGGGCGGTAAATCGGGGCAACTGTTCGAGCTCATCGCTCAGCTCAACGACGTGCTGGCGAAATTCGGCTCCAAGGCCGAGGAGTTCCGCGCCGCCTTGGACAGCGGACTTCCGGTGTTGCGCAGCACCACCCACGTCATGCAGTACTTCGAGCGCACCTTCGACGGGACGACCGGCCCGCTGTTCGACCTGAGCAGCCGGATGTGGCCGCAGACCCCGACGATCATCGCCGGTCTGTCCCTCGCGCCGTCGTTGATCCAGGGCATGCGGAACTGGCTGGTCGACGAAGAACCGGCCACCCCGACGTTTTCCTGCTCGCGCGGCGAAGTCACCCTGCCCGGGATCGGCCAGGTGTCGTTCGCGCAACAGAACCTGGTGCTGTGCCGATGACCGGACGCGGCGATCGACTCAGCACACTGCGCGCCAGGATCGGCGGCCGGCACAACTCGCTCGACGAACGCGCCACCGCAATGCGCAACCGCCGAAACGGCATCATCGGCGTGTTCGTCATCATCGCGTCGCTGGCCGGCACCGCGATGGCCTACCTGAACCCGTCCAACGAAGCCCCCTACGTCGCGCACATGCCCAACTCGGCCGGTCTGCGCGCCGGCGACCAGGTTCGAGTCGCAGGCATCGCGGTCGGCAAGGTCACCAGCGTTCGCCTGGACGGCGCCCTGGTCGAGATGAGGTTCGACGTCGACAACGCGGTGAAGGTGGGTGCGGACTCGACGCTGAACATCAAGCTGCTGACCCCGCTGGGCGGCCACTACGTGGCGCTCGACCCCAAGGGCACCCAACCGCTGGGCCGCAACGGGATTCCCCCTCAGCGGGTGACCCTGCCGTTCGAGGTCAACGACATCATCCAGGCCGCCACCCCGGTGGTCAAAGAAGTCGACGGCCAGGTCATCCACGACACGTTCGCCGAGGTCGCCAACGCCGCCAACCGGTATCCGGATGCGGTGCGCAACCTGCTCCAGTCGGCGGACAAACTGACCGAGTCGATGAGCAGATCCACCGTGGACTTCCACCGCGGCCTGGACTTCGTCAACGACGGCCTGCGCGCCATGACCGCCGGGCGCGCACAGCTCATCACGTTGTTCGAGCAGTTCGACATCCTCGGCAAGATGTACACCTCGAAGGCCGTCGACATCGTCGAGTTCTTCAGTCTCATCAAGGAATTGACCCGGGTGCTGGACCGGCTCACCATGTGGTACGGCAAGGACGTCATGCCCATCGCCGAGGGCATCGAAGACATCAGTGACACGCTGGCGGCCCATCCCGAGCGCTGGGGCATGGCGCTGGACGGGCTGGGGCAGACACTCAACATCGTGGGTCCGATGCTCAGCGGCAACGGCGTCACCTTCGACCAGCACAACCGGCTGGTCCCCGGCCAGGACCTGTGCCTGCCCAACCTGATGAAGACCTGCTGACATGGCAGCGGCATCGGGTATCGGCGCGCGGCTGCGGTCGCGCCGGGTCATCGTGCTGGTGGTGGCCAGCGTCGCCGTGCTGGCGGTCGCGGTGGTCGTCGGGGTGAAGGTCCTGACCCCCAAGATCAACCCGACCAAGGCGATGTGCGCCGAATTCACTGACGCGGTCGGGCTTTACCCCGGCAACAAGGTCGCGCTGCTGGGCATCGAGATCGGCTCGATGAACGCGATCGTCAACAAGGCCGACCACGTCGAGGTCGACTTCACCGTTCCCGCCGATCTGGTGCTGCCCGCCGACGTCGGGGCAGTCACCTACTCGCAATCGATCGTCACCGACCGCCACATCGAACTGACCAAGCCCTACACCGGGGGCCCGAAGTTCACCGGACCGGGCTGCATCAAACTCAAGTCGACCAAGACCCCGATCAGTGTCAGCGAGACATTCGCGGCCGTCGGCAGTCTCACCGACGCCATCCTGGGATCCGAGCCCGGCCAGGACCCGTCCAAGGCGCCCGGTGTGCAGGCCATCAACGACAGCCTGAGCGCGGCGAGCAACTCGCTGAAAGGCACCGGGCCCGGCATCAACAGGACCATGCGCAATCTGGTCACCATGCTCGCCGACCCGTACAAGGCCGACTCCGACTACCGGCAGCTGTTCGAGAACGGCGAGATCCTGTCCTCGGACTTCCTGAGGAACTGGGACAGCTTCGCCTCGGTCATCCGAACCCTGCCGGTCACCACCCAGTTGATGGAGGGCCTGTCGGACAATTTCGGCGCGGCGATGGCCTACGTCTCGCACCTGCTGCCGACCCTGATCGAGGCGCTCAACCGATTCGGTCCCCGGTGGTACGAGAAGTTCGACGCCCGGTTCGGCGGGCTGCGCGACCTGCTGAACCGGCACATCCCGGCCATCACCGCGATGATCAACTCGTGGCCCCAGTTCAGCAACTGGATCGCCGACATCTACGAACCCGCCTGGGGCACACACAATGTCACCTACATCCCGCCGCAGGTGTCGATCGCGCCGACCCAGGCCGGCGCCATCTGCCAGGGCCTGACGGAGCGCAACATCCCCGGTGCCGCGGCGGCGTGCGCGTCGGGTACCCCCACCGACCCGATCACCCTCGGTCTGACCAACCTGGTGCTGGGAGCGGCGCTGCCATGACCCGACTCCGCGTGCTCTGCGCACTCCTGGCCACCATGACCGTCGGCTTCACGGCGGCGTGCTCGCTGGATCCGACCCGGCTGCCGGTGCCGGGCGCCTACACCCCGCGGCACTCCTACGACATCAAGATCGAGTTCGCCAGCGTGCTCAACCTGCCGGCCCGGGCCAAGGTGGACGCCGGCGGGGTGCAGATCGGCGTGCTCGACCGCGTGCAACTGGAGGGCACCACCGCGGTCACCTATGTCGAGATCGCCGGCGACACCAAGCTTCCCGTCAACACCCGCGCCGAATTGCGCCAGGCCACCCCGCTGGGCGACATCTACATCGCGCTGCTGCCGCCCGACGACAGGTCCGGGCCGATCCTGCGCGACGGCGACACCATCCCGCTGCGCAACACCGCGCCGGCCGACAACGTCGAAGACCTGCTGCGGTCGATGTCGAACCTGGTGGCCGGCGGCGCGATCGGCACGCTGCAGACCACCGTGGTCAACGTCAACAAGGCGTTCCCGCAGGACCCCGGCGAGCTGACCCGCATGCAGCGCTCGGTGGCCGGCGTGCTCAACGACCTGGCCGCCAACCAGGACACCATCGACCAGATGCTCGACGGGATGGAGAACATCACGTCGGGGTTCGCGGCCAACACCGAGGTGTTCAACCGCCTGCTCGCCGAGGGGCCGGCCAAACTGCAGGGGTTGTCGGCGGTCACGCTGGCGATCCTCAACGTGGTCAACGCCTCTCAGGATGTCGGCAAGCTCGGCGGGGATCTGATCAATCCGATCGCCGGTGACCTGATGCAGATCCTGTCCTACATCACGCCGATGATCCACACCATGGCGACCGTGGACACCACGATTCCGGTGATCGCCGACAAGTTCGTCGCGCTGCTGCGCTACAAGCTGCTGGGGTGGTTCCGCGACGGCGGCCCCAAGTACACCATCACCGAACTGCACGCCCCCACCGGACGCGAGGGCGTGGATCCGGCGGACAAGGCCGACGCGGCGGTGCAGGCGATGCAGACGATGGGACTGGTGCCATGAAATTCAGTGCCCGCACCACGCTGGCCATCCTGGTGGTGATGACACTGGCCGGCGCGGCGTACATGTCGTTCGGGGTCCTCGACATCGGCCCGACCAAGAAGATCACCCGACTCACACTGTTGCTCAACTCTTCTGGCGGGCTGATGCCGACGTCGGAGGTGACGATGCGCGGCATCAAGGTGGGCCGGGTGAGCGGGATCCAGACCACCAATACCGGCCTGGCGGTGTCGATCGACGTCGACAGCCAGCACCAGGTGCCCGCCGACAGCGCGATCAGCGTGGAGAACCTGTCCGCCGCCGGCGAGCAGTACATCGACTTCCGGCCCAGCGTGATCGCGCCGCCGTATTTCGCCGACGGGGCGGTGATCCCCGCGGACCGGGTGGCGCCGATCGTGACCGCGAGCGATCTGCTCACCAAGGCGAATGTGTTGTTCACCGCGCTCAACCTGGATCAGATCCAAGGCATCATCAACGACATGTCGCAGGCCTTCGCCGGTAACGACGAGACCATCGACTCCCTGGCCGTCACTGCCGGGCTGACCGCCAAGGTGATTCGCGACGACAAGGAGATCCTGGCCACCCTGTTCGGCAATGTCTCGCAATTCACCACCAACCTGGGCGATCTCAATGCCGGTCAGATCATCAGCGAGACCGGCAAGATCCTGCCCGAGTCGGTGCCGGCCTTCTTGGCGCTGATCCACGAGATCGAGATCTTGTCGCACACCGGAATCGGCGTCATCGGACCGCAGGACCCGGCCGGAATCCTGGTCGCCAAACTCGGCGAATGGCTCGACATGCTGGCCGGCCCGCTGGGTACCTTCGCCACCATCTTGGCGCCCGCGATGGCGCCGTTGCACGACGTTAAGGTGGACGCCGGGCACTGGCTGGACTTCTGGGAGTCCACCTTCAACGACACCGGCGGCGTTCGGGTGCAGCTCAACGTACCGGAGTGGCATCAGTGACCGCGCCCAACACCGAGGAAAGATCTGACATGACCGATTCACCTGCGGGCGACGAGGACACGGTCGAGGCCACGCCCGACGACACCGCACCCGCGGCCGATGCGACGGACGAGCCGCGGCACTGGGCCAAGAGCCGTGGGCTCTGGGTGGCTCTCCTGGTGGCGGCACTGGTGATCGGCGGCGGGGTGTTCGGGTTCGTCAAGTACCGGCAGGTGAGCGACCAGCTGGCCCAGCTGCGCCAGGCCCAGGCCGACCGCGCGGCCGCCGCCCAGCTGGCCAGGGACTACGCGATGAAATCGCTGACCTACACCTTCGAAGATCCCGACGCGTTCTTCCGCGCCGTCGAAGACGGTGTGTCGCAGCAGCTCAAGGACAAGTACGTCAACGCCACCGACCTGCTCAAGGCGGTCATGCTGCAGGCGCAGGTCAGTTCCAGCGGCGAGGTGCTGGCCACCGATCCCGTGCTGCAGCCCGACGGCTCCTACGAGGTGGTGGTGTCGGCGCACCAGACCACCCGCAACTTGCAGAACCCGACGCCCAAGGTGTCGATCATCCTGCTGCGGGTGACGGTGAACAAGGTCGGGGACGGCTGGCAGGTCACCGACATCGGGCCCAAGACGGGTACCAAGGCCCCCGAAGAGCAACAGCTGCCGGGAGCCGCTCCCCCGGCGCCCAGCGGTGGGCCCGGCGCGGGTCCGGCGCCCGCGCCCGCTCCCACCAAGCCCGCGCCGCGTCCGTGACGGCTCGCTGCGGTGCCGAGTGTGGGTGATATGCACGAAAATCAGCCGGAATCCGTGCATAGCACCCACACTCGGCGCGCGGCCGGGCGCTGGCCCGCGCTGGCCGGCGTCCTGGCGATGGTCGCGGCGGCTGCGGTTGTCGCCCCAGCGGCCGCGGATACCACGCTGCCGCCGTGTCCTCAATCGAATCCGGTGATCACGCCGACCGGCACGTCGCCGCTGGTGGACTGTTCGCTGCATTCCGGCGATCTCGATTTCGCCGTCGAGTACTGGAGTGTGCCGGAATTGCCGCGCCCGAGGGCGGTCAAGGTCACCGTGACCGACCCGACGGGGGCGGTGGTACAGACCATCGACGAGCTGCTGGAGCCGTCGACACCCGGCGGCGTCGGGCTGCAGGACGTCGACGGCGACGGCCGCGACGAGCTGATCATCCCGATCTCGCAGAACCTGCTCAACGGCGCCAACGCCAACACCCGGTTCGCAGTGTGGCGCGCACACGGCGACAGCCGGCACTACGAGCGCACCCAAATGGTCGGGCAGGCCGCCTATCCCAGCGGCGACGGGTATCTGGTGACCAACGGTGGCGGGCCGGCCAGCCGGGACCTCACGTTCTATCTGCCCACGGGCGCGGGGTACACGCTGGTCGTGGTGTTGACCATCGAGGTGCTGGAGGCCGATCCGGCGACCCATCGCGTGTTGACGGTCAATTGCCGGGCCCACCAGGAGGACGGCCTGCACGCGATCGACATGGGCATCCGCCAGGCCGAAGACTACTTCTGCAATTCGCCTGCCGCCAAAGCTATTTGGCCCGATGCAGAGCGCGTGCAGATCAAGCGCTGGGGTGTGTTCGGAAACTGAGCTACGGGGCGCAGTAGTCGCGAACCGCCACCAGCAGAGCCCGAGCCTTGGCGAGGTCGCTGGCGAGGCGCTGCGGGGTCGCGGGCCGGTACGGGTCATTGTTGTCGATCTGCGACGCCACCATGTTCGACCGGATCCGTAGATCGATCCCGGGCGGGCTGCTGAGGTTGTGCAGCGGACTCAGCGGCGCCCGAACCTGCGCGGCGACCCACGGCGGCGTGCCGGTCGGGGCGATGGTGTCGAACACGGCTTCCAGCTTGTCGGCGGCCGGCAACAGCAACGCGCAGTCGTCGTCACGGGCCGCGGCCACCGGCGCTGAGACCAGCAGGACCGTGGCGGCCGCGAGCAGCACGCTGAGTATGTGACGCATCGGCTCTACCTTCGCATCGCGCCGACGCTCCCGTGGTCGTCTTGGTGCAGCTGCCGGGATGAGTTTTCCCGCGACCCCGCGTTTGGGTCGGAGAACATTCCGGAGTCAGGAGAGCAGACATGAGCGTGGACAACATTTCCCGGTTGGGCAGCGACGAACTGGTGCCGTCGCGTTATGCGGTAGCCGTCGGCGACATCGACGTGCTGGTGATCAGCGACGGGGTGCTGCCGATCACGGCCTCGACGTTGGGCACCAACGTGACCTCGGCGGACCTCACCGGCTGGCTGGACGAGCAGTTCCTGCCCCGGGACGTCGTCGACTGGCCACTCAACGTGGTGGTGGTGCGCACCGGCGGCCGGACGATCCTGGTCGACGCGGGACTGGGCGTGGAGTTTCCGGATTTCCCCCGGGCCGGGCAGACCGTGCAGCGGTTGGCGGCGGCCGGGATCGACCCGGCTTCGGTCACCGACGTGGTGCTCACCCATCTGCACATGGACCACATCGGTGGACTGCTCACCGACGGGCTCAAGGCCCGGCTGCGCCCGGATCTGCGGATCCACCTGGCGGCCGCGGAGGCGGAGTTCTGGGAGGCGCCCGATTTCTCCCGCACCGTGATGCCGCAGCCGATACCGGAGGTGTTGCGGCGCACCGCCACCCAGTTCCTCGGCGACTACCGCGGCAACCTGCGGCCGTTCGAGACCGAGTACGAGGTGGCACCGGGTGTGCTGGTCAGCCGCACCGGCGGTCACACCCCCGGGCACAGCATCGTCCGGCTGGAATCGCGCGGCGACCGGCTGACCTTCGCCGGTGACGCAGTGTTCGCTCCCGGGTTCGACAATCCCGAGTGGCAGAACGGCTTTGAGCACGATCCGCAGGAGGCGGCCCGGGTACGGGTGGAGCTGCTGCGCGAGGTGGCGGTGACCGGCGCGTCGCTGGTGGCCACTCACCTGCCGTTCCCGTCGGTGTGCCGGGTGGCCGCCGTCGGCGACGCCTTCCGGTGTGTGCCGAGCGTCTGGGACTACTGATCGCCCCACCCTTGCGGTGAAGCCCATTCGGGCAGATCGCTATGATCCCTGCCGGCATCAACTGTCGTCTGCTCGAATGGATTCACCATGACTGAACACGTCGAACATCTGGAGTTCCAGGCCGAGGCCCGCCAGTTGCTGGACCTGATGGTCCACTCCGTGTACTCGAACAAGGACTCCTTCCTGCGGGAGCTGGTCTCGAACGCCTCCGATGCGCTGGACAAGCTGCGCCTCGAGGCGTTCCGGAACAAAGACCTCGAGGTCGACACGTCGGATCTGCACATCGAGATCGACATCGACAAGGCCGCCCGGACCCTGACGATCCGCGACAACGGGATCGGAATGACCCGCGACGAGGTCGTCGGCCTGATCGGCACGCTGGCCAAATCCGGCACCGCCGAGCTGCGCCAGCAGCTCAGGGAGGCCCAGAACACTGCCGCGTCCGAGGAGCTGATCGGCCAGTTCGGGATCGGCTTCTACTCGTCGTTCATGGTGGCCGACAAGGTCACCCTGCTGACGCGCAAGGCGGGCGAGAGTTCGGCGACCCGCTGGGAGTCCAGCGGCGACGGCACCTACACCGTGGCCGCGGTCGACGACGCGCCACAGGGCACCTCGGTGACGTTGCATCTCAAGCCGGAGGATACCGAGGACGAGCTGCACGACTACACCGCGGAGTGGAAGATCCGGTCGCTGGTCAAGCAGTACTCGGACTTCATCTCCTGGCCGATCCGGATGCAGGTCGAACGCCGCAGCCCGGCCACCGAGGAGGGCGGCGAGGAGCAGGTCACGGTCGAGACCGAGACCGTCAACTCGATGAAGGCCCTGTGGACCAGGCCCAAAGACGAGGTCAGCCACGAGGAGTACGTCGAGTTCTACAAGCACATCGCGCACGCCTGGGACGACCCGCTGGAGGTCATCCCGATGAAGGCGGAGGGCACCTTCGAGTACCAGGCGCTGCTGTTCATCCCGTCGCACGCGCCGTTCGACCTGTTCCAGCAGGACGCCCGGGTGGGTGTGCAGCTGTATGTCCGGCGGGTGTTCATCATGGCCGACTGCGAGGAGCTGCTGCCGCCGTACCTGCGGTTCGTCAAGGGCGTGGTCGACGCGGCCGACATGTCGCTCAACGTGTCTCGCGAGATCTTGCAGCAGGACCGCCAGATCAAGGCGATCCGGCGGCGACTCACCAAGAAGGTGCTCTCCACGATCACCGAGATGCAGAAGGACCGGCCGGACGACTACCGCACGTTCTGGGGGCAGTTCGGCCGGGTTGTCAAGGAGGGCCTGCTCTCCGATGCCGACAACAAGGACACGCTGCTGGCGGTCTCGTCGTTCGCCTCGACGCACAGCGACGAGGAACCCACCACGCTGGCCGGGTATGTCGAGCGCATGAAGGACGGCCAGGAGCAGATCTTCTACGCCACCGGCGAATCGCGTCAGCAGCTGCTCAGCTCACCGCACCTGGAGGCGTTCAAAGCCAAGGGTTATGAGGTGCTGCTGCTCACCGATCCGGTCGACGAGGTGTGGGTCGACATGGTGCCCGAGTTCGACGGCAAGCGGCTGCAGTCGGTGGCCAAGGGCGAGGTGGATCTGTCCGGCGAGGAGGACACCAGCGAGGCCGAACGCTCGCAGCTGGAACAGGAATTCGCCGGTCTACTCCAGTGGCTGAAGGAGACGCTGTCCGATCAGGTGAAGGAGGTGCGGCTGTCGACCCGGCTCACCGAGTCGCCCGCCTGCCTGATCACCGACAGCTTCGGCATCACCCCGGCTTTGGCGCGCATGCTGCAAGCGTCCGGGCAGACGATCCCCGCAGAAAAGCGGATCCTGGAGCTGAACCCGGGCCATCCGCTGATCGCCGGCTTGCGGGCCGGGTTCGATTCCCGGGGCGGTGACGCGGCACTGGCCGAGACGGCTGAGTTGCTCTACGGCACAGCGCTTCTGGCCGAAGGTGGCACGCTGGAGGATCCGGCGAAGTTCGCCGGCCTGCTGGCAGAGCGGTTGGCCCGGACGCTGTAGGTCTCGGGGCCACCGCCCGGCGCTGGGCCGACAGTTCTGGCACAGTAACCGTGGGAGGTCGGTATGGGATACCTGGCATGACGAACGATGGCGCTTTCCCGGGCGGCCCGTTGCAGTGGATCCTGCTGCCGTTCCAGCTGACGGCATACAGTTGGTGGCTTCGGATAATCAACCTTCGGACCCGGCAACCCGTCGTCGGCACCTGCGACGCCGATGTGTCGCTGGCAAGTCACGGGCTGCGGGTTCACACGGCGTGGAAGACGATCGAGACGATCGGCCGTGGAGCCGAACGGCCTCGCCGGTTGATCCTGTGGTTGTCCGACGAAGCCACGGTCAAGAAGCCGCCCCGCACGCTGCGCCGGCTGGTGCGGCGCGGCCTCGAGATCAACCACTGCGGGGATTTCGGTCCGCACAACAAGTACTTTCCCTACGTCACGGCGGACGAACCGACGCGCACTCTGGTCACCGCCGATGACGACGTCTATTACCCGCGGAATTGGCTGTCGCAGTTGGTGGCCGCGCATCGCGCCGGTGAGGTCACCGCTTATCGCGCGCGGATCCGCTCCGACGCGCCCTATTCACAGTGGCCGATGTGCCAGACCGACGAACCCTCGGATCGAGTGTTCGCAACCGGCGTCTCCGGCGTCGCGTATCCGCCGGAACTGTTGTCTGTGCTGCGGCGTCGCGGCGACGGGTTCCTCGCGGTGTGTCCGCATGCGGACGACGTGTGGCTGCATTTCGCGGCGGTGGCCAGCGGAATTCCGGTACGCCAGGTGTCGACCTCGCCAGCGAATTGGTGGCCGCAACTGGCAGTGGCCGCCATCGGATTGTGGCCCCAGAACGTGATGAACCATGCCAACGACGAGGTCATCGAGCCCACCCGCCGCGCGTGGTCGCACGGGTAGCGAGTATGAGACTGGTCAGCTTGGCAGCAGGTCGTACGGCGGTGAGCCGACGCCGCTGACCATGAGCTGGCCCGACGGGATCTTCTCGACGAGTCGCACTGCGGCGCTGCGGCTTCCGATCCGCAGTTCGGCCGTCCGGCCGGCTTCGAGGTCGTCGGGCGCGCCGTAGGCCAGACCCTGCCAGTGGTAGCGGCCGTCGATCGGGCTGAGATGGCCTGCGAGGCGGACTCGCACCGGGCAGCACCTCCCGGCGACGTCCAGTTCGGCGGCGCCGTCGAACACCCCGCGCTCGTCGATGCTCACAGGAAGCCGCTTCGCGTCCACATCCGCCGGCTGATCCGGTTCATCAAGCCGATCTCTTCGAGGAACGCCGCCAGCGGCGCGAACCCAAGGCGCATGGTCTCGTGGAAGTGCGGATTGGCGCGGGCCTGGCGGCGGGCTTCCCGGCCGTCGAGTCCGGCCCGCCGGTACACCGCGCTATTGGTGAACAGGTAGCGGTAGAACGGGCCGCCAGCGCCGTGCACCGTGGCGAGCAGAAATCGGTTGCGGCGCCGCATCATCGGGACGTCGCGGCGCGCGCCGTCGCGGGCGAACTGGATGTGGCGCGCCTCTTCGGTGACGTGGATGCGCATGATGCGGCGCACGATCGGCTGCAGGTCGGGATCGTCGAGGATCTGGCGCTGCAGGGCGTCGAAGATCTCCTCGCCGACCAGAGCGGCGATCCACAGCACCTGCTTTTGGAACACCAGCGGCAGCGCGTTGATGATGGTCCGCTGAAGTCGGTTGGGCTGGAATGGTTTACCGTCGACGGCTGCGATGGCGCGACCGAACATGACCATGTGGCGGGTCTCGTCACCGAGTTCGGTCAGCGAGTAGTGGGTGGACGCCGACCGGACGTCGGCGTGCATGAGGCCGCGCAGCAATGCCTGATTGAGGATGTTCTCGAACCACACGCCGGCCGACAGCAGGTTGATGAACTCCTGGCGCGACAGTTCGATCTGCTGCTCGCGAGTCATCGCCGCCCACATCGGCGTGCCGTACAGCGACACCACCTGAGGCGGCAGGAAGAACGTGTCGGGCTGGACCGGCGCATCCCAGTCGATGTCGACGACCGGCGCGTAGGACTTGCGGGCCGACCCCTTGAGCAGGCGATCGGAGAATTCCTCGCGAGTCGGTGGCGTCGCCGTCCGCGTCGATGCAACCGTGGCCATGAGAAGCCTCCTGTGGTGTCAGAGCCAGTGAAACCGAAGATACATTCCGAGTTCGTTTGTATCAATAGCGGTTATGCAGGCTCTACACTGCAGCCATGAAGTACAGCGGCCTGCTCGCCAAGGCGGTGCAGCGGTTCGGGTCGCCGAGCGTGGAGGGCAACGCCGAGCGGATCCTCGACGCGGCGCTCAAGCAGTTCGAACTGTTCGGGATCCGCCGCTCGACCGTGGAGGACATCACCCGAAGGTCCGGGCTGGCCCGGGTGACGCTGTATCGCACGTTTGCGAACAAGGACGCGATCGTCGAGGCGGTGCTGCTGCGGGAGCTGGAGAAGTTCCTGTCGGACCTGGCCGCCGAGGCCGGCAGCTACGCCGAGGCCGAAGACAAGCTGGTCGAGGGGTTCGTGTTCACGCTCAACACCATGCAGGGCCACGCGTTGCTGCAGCGGTTGCTGGCCACCGAGCCCGAGACGGTGTTGCCGTTCCTGACCGTCGAGGGCGACGGCGTGGTGCAGACGGCGTCGTCATTCCTGGCGCATCAGCTCGCGGTCGCCCTGCCGGACGACAAGCGCACCCAGCTCGAGCTTCTCGAGGTCGCCGAGGTGACCGTGCGGGTGATCGTGTCGTTCGTGCTGACCCCCTCGCAGAACGTCGCACTGGGCGACGACGACGCCGCACGGTCGTTCGCCCGGCGGTATCTGGTGCCGCCACTGCTGGGGCTGACGGGCTAACTCAGCTGCAGCAGTTGGGATTCAGCACGAGACACAGCGCGGCCAGCGCATCGCTGTGCGCCCGGTGGTACACGTTCATTCCGCGCCGATCCGACTCGACGAGACCCGCGCGCCGCAGCTGGCCCAGGTGGTGGCTGACAGTCGACTCGGTCAACCCCAGTGCCGTCGCGAGCTCGCCGCTGTTCTCCTCCCCCGTCGTCGAGCTGAACAGATAGGACATGATCTTGACCCGCGCCGGGTCGGCAAGTGCCTTGAGCCGCAACGCCACCGCGAGCGCGTCGTCGTCGCTCATCGGGCCTGCGGCGACCGGGGCACAGCACACCGGGGCCGAGATGTCGATCGTCGGCAGCGACTTGGGCATGATCCGATCCTGCCATGGATATTGACATATATCAAAAAGGTGGCATGGTGGCGGTAGCGCGCTACTTCGATATATGTCTCACACGTAGAGAGGAATCCCCATGTCCCGCGTACAGCTTGCCCTCAACGTCGACGACCTCGACGAGGCCATCGCCTTCTACTCCAAGCTCTTCAACACCGCGCCGGCCAAGGTGAAGGAGGGGTACGCCAACTTCGCGGTCGCCGAGCCGCCGCTGAAGCTGGTGCTCCTGCAGAACCCGGGCAAGGGCGGCACCATCAATCACCTCGGGGTCGAGGTGGGCTCGAGCGACGAGGTACACGCCGAGATCGCCCGACTGGCGGGCGCGGGCCTGTTCACCGAGGAAGAGATGAACACGACGTGCTGCTTCGCGACGCAGGACAAGGTCTGGGTGACCGGTCCGGCCGGCGAAAAGTGGGAGGTCTACACCGTGCTGGCGGACTCGGACACGTTCGGCGTCAGCCCCGCGCACACCGAGGGCGGCACCGCCGATGGTGGCGTCTGCTGCGGCGGCTCGGCCGCCGACGAGCCCGCCGCCACCACCTCCTGCTGCTGACCGAACGGCGCTGACGTCGTTCATCCACTGTTCGCGTGGGCGTGAGCTAGCGGTAGTAGATGTCCAGCCGCTCGATGACGCCGTCAGCCACGGTGAACACGTCGACGGCATAGACATACTTGCCCGGCTCGCCCAGCGGACTACTGGCGCGGATCTGGATGATCTGCGCGTCCTGATCCGCGAACTGCCGCTCGATCACGGTCACCGCCTGTCCGGCGAACACGATCGACGTGTAGAAACCCGAGATCTCCTCGGTACCCGAGTAGGTCCCGGTGGGGTGCGCGAGGGTCGCCGTAGGCGCGAAAAGGGCCATGAGAGTGGCGATGTCAGCGCGGTTGACGGCGTCGATGTACTGCTCGGCGATGGTGGTCATGTCTTCTTTCAGCGTGGGTCGATCGTCACGGGCATGTGCCGCACTCCGGCGTGTTTGTTGCTGCGGACATATTCGATCGGACCGGTCAGGGTGATCGTGTCGACGCGATCGAGCAGGGCGTCGAAGATCACCCGCATCTCGATGCGCGCCAGCGTGGCGCCGAGGCAGAAGTGCACTCCCCTGCCGAACGTCAAATGCGGATTCGGGTTTCGCTCGATGTCGAAGGTGTAGGGGTCGGCGAAGACGCGCTCGTCACGGTTGGCGGAGGCCCACCACAGGCTCACCTTGTCCCCGGCGGCGATGCGCTGGCCGTGCAGCTCGACGTCGCGGGTGGCGGTGCGGCGGTTGTACGGGGTCGACGACGCCCACCGCAGCATCTCTTCGACGGCGGTCGGCAGCAGGTCGCGGTTGTCGCGCAGGCGCGCCCAAGCGTCCGGATGTTCACTGAGCGCGGACATTCCGATCGCGATCGAGTTGCGGGTGGTCTCGCTGCCGGCGGCGATGATCAGGCTGAGGAACAGGCGCTGCTCGTTTTCGCTGAGGGGCTCGCCGTCGACCTCCGCGCGGGTGATCACCGAGAGCAGGTCGTCGGCGGGGTGGGCACGCTTGCGTTCCAGCAGTGCCGTGCCGTAGGCGAACATCTGGGCTTGTGCCGCGACCACGCGGTCGTTGACCTCGCCGACCTCGCGGTCTTCGTAGTCCAGGGTGACGTTGGCCCAGTTCATCAGCTCGTGGCGGTCCTCCTGTGGCACGCCGGCCAGCTGGGCGACGGCCTGCAGCGGCAGCTCGGCGGCGACGTCGACCAGGAAATCGCACTCCCGCTTGGCAATTGCGGCGTCAACGATGCCGGCCGCGCGCGCCTGCAGGTCCTCCTCGATCACCCGCAGGGCGCGTGGTGTGGTGCTGGGGGTCAGCAGTTTGCGGATTTTGGCATGCCGTGGATCGTCCATCATGTTCAGCAGCGCGCCGACGGCGAAACCCATCGGCATGTCCTCCAGCGTGGTACCGCCGCCGTCACGGTTGCCGCCGGTTTCCGAAGAGAACGTCTCGTTGTCGGTGGCCGCGGCGACGATGTCGGCGTAGCGACTGAGCACCCAGAAGCCCTCGCCGCCCGGGGTGTGTGCGGTGGGCGGGTGAAACCACACCGGCGATTCACGGCGCAGCTCGTCGAAGACGTGGTGCGGGAATCCGGTGGTGAACCGGTTCAGGTCGGTGAGGTCGACGTCGTCGTGCATAGGACTGGCACCTCCCCTGGCGCGGGTTTTGGACATCATGACCATACAGTCGTCGGTGAGTGTCGGGTCGGGGGTTCAGGGGGCGGGCCTACGGAAAGTCACGACGTGACGGTGCCGTCCCCTGAATCTGCCACGCCCCGCAGAGTGTCGAAGGCGCGGACGGCCGGCGGCGGATGCCGGAGCAGGTAGCCGCGGATTCGCGCCGAACACTCCTCAACGGATTCGATGCTGGTGTCGACCTCGACGTCGTAGGTTGCGTGGGCGTGGACACGCGCGAGCTGGTCGACGGCGGAGCCGGGCACTCGATCGCCACGTGCCGCTTCGCGGCGCTCCAGCTCGCCCCGATCGCAGTGGACCCCGACACAGACCACGTCGATGCCGACTGTCACCGTCAGTAGATCGGCCAGTCGCCACGGTTCGCTCAAGACATGATCCATCACGATGTCGTTGCCCGCCATCGCCATTCCGGCAACTGCACGATGGAATCCGGCTCGGGTGCGGCGCAGCACCGCACTCAGGGCGTCGGCATCGAGTTCGTGGGTCCGGGCTTCTGAGCGCATCGCCCCGAACATGTCGACGCTCATGTGGAACCACGGGCTCGGGAAGTCAGCCAACAGCTGTCGAGCGATCGTGGACTTACCCGAACTGGTGACACCGTTGAGCAGGATCACCTGCCCCGGTGCCGGAGGTTCTGCCACTCCACCATGGTGCACCGCGCGGCTGGCCTCACGGCCGGCAGCAGCTCCACTGGCTCGTCGATGTCGAAGTCGCGCGGGCCGACCGCCAGCCCAACGCAGTAAACCCGACGTCATGGCCGTCGACGCGTGAATACCGGAGCCGCGGGAGCCGCTCATATACTCGCGTCGTGGACGCCATGAACGTCGACCCGATCGCACTCCGAGCGCTCGCCGCGACCTGCCAGGGCTGGTCCGCTCAGTTGGCAGCAACGTCAGCGCCGGGCTCGTCAGCCATAGCGTCGCAGGCGAGCGCGGCAGCGCTTGCCGCCGTGCACGCAGATACTCGGCTCGCATCGGCTAGTTTCTCGGCGCGGATGCAGTCGACCGCCGCCAAGGTGGTAGCACGCTGCGCCGAATACTCCTCAAACGACGAGGCGTCTGCGTCGCGTCTGACCACCCTGGCCGCGGACCTGTAGTGCCTCCGAGCGGCCCGATTCCTACGCTTTCCGCGGTGCGCGGATGGGATACCACTCATCTCACCGAAGCCGCGAGCCACTGGACGAAGACCGCCACCATATGGGAAGACACCTTCACGCAGCTCTCGCAATCGATCAACAACCCTGGCGGAACGCCGTGGCTTGGCCACGCTGCCGACGCAGCCCAGCACCGCGCGTATACCGACCGACTGGCGGTCATCCGCGCCGCCGATCAGTTGCACAGCGCGTCAGCGGCCGCACGTACGGGAGCTGACGAGATCCGCTCGGCCAAGGAGGCAGCACTTTCGGCGGTGGAGCGTGCGGAACAAGCCGGTTTTGCTGTCGGAGAAGACTTCTCAATTCGCAGTCGCAAGACTGGCAGTCCCGCCATGTTGGCTGCCCGGCAGGCGCAAGTAGTGACACTCGGCGCCGACATTCGTGCTCGTGTTAGCGAGCTCATTGCCGCTGACCAACATGCTGCCGGCAAGATCGCAGCGGCAGCGGAGGGGCTCGACGGCGTCAATTTCACCGATCGCGATGCCACGCCGGAAATCCAGAAGCCATCGATTCAAATGGTCGATAACCATGAAGGTCGGGACCAATCACCTCAACCACCAGCGCGAGGCTTACCCCCCGAGGGTGTGCAACCACCGGTCGAAGGCCCGCTCACACCGGGACCCGCCAGCCGCCCCAGCGAAGCTGGGAAGGGCGGCCAAAGCCTATGGGACAAGGACGGCGGGGAGTGGCGCTACTTCCCCGGGGACAAATGGCACAACCCGCACTGGGATTACAACGGACACGCGAACCCAAAATCGCCATGGGACAACATCCCCATCGATGACCTGCCGCCCCGGATTGTTGAGGCACCGCCGATTATCTCTGGCTTGCCGCCATGGCTGCTGAGCCCCGCAACGCCTGGGGTTCCCGGGCAACCACAGAACCCTCTTTTGACGCCGTTCCCTGGTGCAACGATGCCCAGCCCCGCGCCCGCTCCTGCCCCGGCCCCTGGAGCGGGACTCATGCCGCACATTGAGATTGGTGCTCCCAGCTCGGGCGATCTGCAAACCGCCAGCGGTGAAACGGCGATGGTCGGCGGTGGCGCCCTACTGTTGTTGATCATCGGAGCGATGGCACTGGCATGAGTAGTGACTCGCGATGAACTTCTCCTTTGGAACCAACACGGCGTCGTCATTGGCGGAGGTGCTAGCGGGATGTGTTGGGGACGTCGAACTTGTCCCACCGGAACATTTGCCACTGTGGCTGCCGGATCTCGGTGTACCCCGCCTATGGGTAGCGACCGCCCCCAACGGAACTGTCACGCGAATGCTGCTGCGTGGAATTCGCAGCGAAGAACGCTGGGACGCTTGCGAAGTCATCAATCTGTACCGAATCGCGGGAGCCATTCCCGCGCCTCTTGTGCATGAACAAATCGCTCGAACATTACGCGACAGCGGCGCACGGGCGATCCAGAGCCATCGTGTCGACGTTGCGGCGCAGTACAACGTCGTCGCTGCACAAGCCGCCGGGTTGCTCTCGATCAAAGACGGCGTCCTGCGCTGTCAATACACCGATTTCGCTGTGAACACCGCATCCGGCGGCGCACTCATCGAGCAGATAATTCTTGTTGCAGGCAAAGCATTTCCGCTCCTGGAAAATGAGCTGACAGCTCTTTCTACCGAGTTGCAACGTGCACTACTAGCCAGCATCGATCGAGCGTCCCCATCCGACGCACGATCTCAGATACCTACGAGTCGGCCCAGCCAGGGAGAGCCATGAGCGTCGTGCGCGTCAACTTCCTTCCAGAGTTCCACTTCGGTGACGACGCAGTGCTCCTAACCGTCGACGGCGACGGCCTCAAGACCTTCATGTCGGCCTTGGAACAGGCAATGCGCACTGACTCATCGCAGCTTCTCCACGACGGCGTCGAGCACCAGTTCCACATCGAACCCGGCACAGCAAGCGCCGAGCTAAGTCCCGGGCGGGTGGTGTGGCGTCTCGACGCGGCCAAAGCGGCTGAGATCGCCGACGACTTGGCTGCGCTGAGCGCCCCACGTGACGGTGGCAAGACAGCCGGCCATTTCTACGTCGACATGACCACACCCGCGGACACTCTTGTCATATCCCGGGACGAGTACACCGACATCACCTATCCGTGGGTGTCGCCACCGCAGACACTTTGATTACGAACAGCCGCGGAAGCATAAGGGCCGTTCTCGCTAGTAACCGGGAACAGGATTCGAACTTGCGACCTCTGGGCTACGAGCCGTCATCTCGATAGTTTGCTACATCCGTTAAGTCTCACTGGCGCAGGCAAAGGCTATTGACATTCCGGACCGTTTCAGGGCGACTCGGTATCTTGGCGTCGGTCAAGATACTCACAGCTGAAAGCTATGGGCCTTGCCACTTGCGCGACGCTTTACGGCAGGGCGTCCGACGCCCAAGTAGTTCACCTGCGCCACCCGCACATCGGCTCGGATTGCGGAGACATACATAACCTTTGACAGCGCAGCCACGCCCTCGTCTCCGCTCCGAGCCCGGGCAGCACGACCTGCACGGTCAGAGGCGTCCATCGGCCGGTCGAGATGCGGCACGAGGACGCGCAACCCGCTTCCGGTCTCTAACGGCTCTTGCCACGCCAGAGGCCGACCAAATTTCGCGACCGCGATGAGGAACTTTTCGTCAAACAGGTCGGAGCCTGGTGATGAACACCCAATGAGAAAGCGGGCGTAAAGAGCGTGTTCAGGATAGTGGTCGTCACCCTCATATCTGTCGTCAGTGATGGGTGTGCCGTCCGTCTCGCGGCCGACAAGTCGACGCAACTTGGGAGTGCCAGGATCCCTGCCGCCAAGAGTGAAGACTGAAATCGGGACTTGGTCTGTGCCGATTAGCGCGGTGTGCCAGATGGTCCAGGTACTGAGGTGTACCTCGCTCCAAGCCTTCGCAAGAAAGTCCACAATGAACCCGATAATCGCGTTAGCAGCCGCCGTGATCAGCCCAAGGAGCGGATGGACGAGCGCCAAAGGGATGTGTGCCGCAGCTAGAGCATTGTGAACGCGCTGCTCCGACCGCTTGATCAACGCACCGACGTGGTCCTCCAGTTTGTGGTGCTGGCGCCGCAGCAAACGAGGCATTTTCGTTAAGATCCCCGCCTCGGGTCCTTCAACCAAGTGAAGCGCGTAACCCCATCCCGATAGTCCCGCATCGAGACCCATTGCGTCTCTACCTATTACGCCATAGAACGGTGAGGGGGTCTGCTCAGACAAACTGACCCGGTACCCTCCACCATCCCCTAGCTGCCCGACAGAATCCATGTCATTTCGGACCCGACCCTCGAACGAGGATTCGGCCGACCCGGTGTATGTCAATTCATGCACTCCGAGATGGGTACCTCCCGCAACCCACCGATGGCCACGACGTGCGCAGTAAATAGGAACCCGTCCGCCCAAGACATCCGGCTGCTCTAGCGAGCAAATGGCCGTCCAGCGAGGGACTGCGCCCGCCGCGACAGCCTGCCTCACCTGATCCTGCATCTGGCCGTACTGCGCGCCACCGTTCCGCTTAGCTACGTGTGGTGAATCGACGAACGCCTTGATGATTTTGTCCACGAACGCCATCGGTTGTGGATCGTCCGGTTCAGAGTTAGCGAACCCCTGTAGCACGTCGTCAAAGGCATCAGACATCTGCAGCGCAAACGCCTCAGACGTGAACGGAAGAGCGCCAGTACTCAGAGTCTGCGCAACTTCATCAAATCCACGATCAGACAGGCCGAGAACATCGCCGAGGCCACTCACCAAGGAGGGGACCTCCGCCTCCAGAGCAGCGCGAACGACGTGCTCACCCATCACCATAAGGCCTGCAATGTCTTGGTCGCTGTCGGCAACAACGTCGGCTATTGCCAACCAACCCTCGAGTGGAGGCGCGAATATGGGGACGGAGCCGACTAGGCCGCGCCTTAGGTCGACAGGGTTGGCTGCAGCATCCCGCGCGGCCGCAGGCTCATTTTCACTTACGGTCACCTTGCCTCCTCCAGGACGCTCTTGCCGACTCGGAGGCGCTTTCACCGAAAGTCGAACAGCTTCCTCCGGTATCGCTTCTGCGGAATCCACATCGGCGATGTGCTCATCGAAGCCGCGCGCCCCCAAACTCCAGCCCTCGACTCACGTCAACCAACTACGGAATCGGATGAGCTCCAGTAAGCGTGGTCACCAACATTGATTGAGAGCCTGAGAAATCTCCTGATACGTCAATAGTAGAAGTGCGGATGGTGACCCACACAGGTAATGGACCACTCGAAGTATTCACATGGCATCCGGGGGCTACTCGCAGCCCGATGCTGAACCTAGGCGTCGTCCTCACCCGTTGATGACAGCGGCAAACCGGCAGTCGAGCAAGCCGACCCAGCAACCCGCATCGACACCCACAACCGCGTCCGCACCGACCGCGTCGACCAAACCGGATCCATCACCCTGCGCGTCAACGGCCGCCTGCACCACATCGGCATCGGCCGCCACCACTACCGAACCCGCGTCCTGATCCTGGCCCAAGACCACCACATCACCGTCATCAACGCCGCCACCGGAGAAGTCCTCCGCGACTTCACCCTCGACCCCACCAGGGACTACCAACCCACCGGCGCCCCCAAAGGCCCCAAACGGAAAAAGCCCTGAACCCAAAGTAGGTTCAGAGCTATTCCGATGTCTTGCGACATCACACTAGTAGCGGGGACAGGATTCGAACCTGCGACCTCTGGGTTATGAGCCCAGCGAGCTACCGAGCTGCTCCACCCCGCGTCGGTGAACGCAACGTTACCGGGCGTCGAGCAGAGCTTCCAAATCGGCAGCTCAGAGGCACAATCGCGGGTCAGGTTGGTCACACGAGATGGCTATTGGCTTGCTTCTCGCGGCCAAAGTCGACAGGCTCGATGGAGATGACAAGACAACACGCCACCCGCTGCGCCGCGATCGCGATGATCGCCGCCGTCGCCTTGGGCGCCACCGGCTGCGACAACGAATCCGGTGTCAGCCCAACCAAACCCGCTGCGACGATTCCCGCGCTGCCCGGCGTGTCCACCACCACGACAACAACCAAGCCGGCCGCCGCAGCCGTCGACTACACCCGGCTGCTGCTGCAGGCCGGCGACATCTCCACCACCGGCGACGCCTACGTGGCCGCGCCGCCGACCGCCAACCCCGACAGCCGCCCCGGCGCCGAGGTGCTCTTCGTCAACCAGGAGCAGACCAAGGCCGTCAGCATCCTGCTGGTGGCCCTCGACGACCCCGCCGCCGGCCCGTCCGCACTGGCCGAGGCCCAGGCCGGCCTTGCCAAATCGGTGACGCCCGGCCCGCCGCGGCCCTCCATCGTCGGCACCGGCGGCACCGTGGTCTCCGGCAACTCCCCCGACGCCACCAAGTCGGTGACCGTGCTGCTGTTCACCCAGGGCGCAACCCTGGCCCGCATCGAGTTCGACGGACTACCCGGCCAGCCGGCCGCCGCCGACTTCGTCACCAACGTCGGGCAGAAGCAGGCCATCGCGCTGCGCGTCGGCCTGCCCACCCCCTAACGCCGCGGCGGCACCGGCACCCGCATCAGATCCTGCGCCACCACGATCTCGCCGCTGAACTCCGCGGCCGCTTCCGCCAAGTACCGGTCCGCGGCGTCGGGATAGCGCTGCGAGAAGTGCGTCAGCACCAGCGTGCGCACCCCGCACTCGGCGGCCACCCGGGCCGCCTGCCGAGCCGTCAGGTGCCCGTAGCGCTGCGCCAGATCCTCGTCCTGGGCCAGGAACGTCGCCTCGATCACCAACAGGTCCGCGCCGTCGGCCAGCTCGTACACCCCGTCGCACAGCCGGGTGTCCATCACGAACGCGAACCGCTGGCCCGGCCGCGGCTCGCTGACCTCCGCCACGTCGACCACCCGCTCCCCCACCCGCAGCGACCCGGACCGGTCGAGCTGGCCGACGGCCGGCCCGCTGATCCCGAAGCGCGACAACAACTCCGGCACGAACCGCCGGCCATCGGGCTCGACCAGCCGGTAGCCGAACACCTCGGTCGAATGCTCCAACGCAGCAGCTTCGAGCACGCCGAACGCGCCCCGCGCGACAACGCCACCGGCCGCGATCGGCTCCTCCCGCACGTCGGCGGTGTCGTAGAACACCGACGCATGCCGCAGCCGATCGAAGTACTGCTGACCGGAGGCTGGAAAGTGCGCGACCAGAGGGTGGGCCACCCGGTCCAGCGACGCCCGCTGGATGACACCGGGCACGCCGAGGCAATGGTCACCGTGAAAGTGCGTCAGGCACAACCGGTTCACCGCGCTGGCAGCCACCCCGGCCAGCACCATCTGGCGCTGGGTGCCCTCACCCGGGTCGAACAGCAACCCCTCGTCGTCCCAGCGCAGCAGGTAGCCGTTGTGGTTGCGGTAGCGGGTGGGCACCTGGCTGGCGGTACCGAGCACCACCAACTCACGCATGACCGCTGACCGCTACTCGGCTATTTGGTGGCCTCGTACTTCTTCATCGCATCGTCGAGGCGCTGCAGCGCATCGCCGTACTCGGCGAAGTTGCCGCTGCGTTGCGCTTCCTGCACCGCACCCAGGGCGGTCTCGACATCCTGTAGCGCGGCCGCTTTAGGTCCGGACAGGCTCGTCGGCACGCCCGGGTTTGCGGGCACCGCCGCGATCGGCGTCGGAACTTCCGGTGCGCTGCCCGGCGCCGGGGCGGGCGCTGCCGCCGGCGGGCGACTGCCCGGCGGCTGACCGCCCGGCGGCGTCGCCGGCGCCGGACCGGTGGCCGTCGCTCCCGCTCCCGCACCGAAGATGCCGTCGAGCGCGGTACTCACCGTCGGGCCGTAGCCGACCTTGTCGTTGTACATCATCGCCACCCGGATCAACCGCGGATACGACGACGCCGCGTCACTGCTGCCCGGCGAGGCATACACCGGCGATACATAGATCAGCCCGCCCTGCCCGACCGGCAGGGTCAGCAGATTGCCCCACCGTATTCGGTTCTGATTGTCCCGGCCGATGACGCCGAGATCCTGGCTCACCGCGGTGTCGGTGCTGATCGCGTTGAACGCCAGCTTCGGACCGTTGACCTGACCGGGGATCGTCAGCACCGTGATCCGGCCGTAGGTGTCGGGATCGGAACTCGCGCTGATGTAGGCCGCGAGGAAGTCGCGGCGGAACCGGTTCATCGCACTGGTCAACTGGAACGACGCCGAATTGTCGTTACGCGCCAGATCTTTGGCCACGATGTAGTACGGCGGCTGGTAGCTGCTGGCTGTCGGGTTCGGATCCAGCGGCACGTCCCAGAAATCCGACGTGGAGAAGAACGTCACCGGATCGTCGACGTGATACTTGGCCAGCAGCATGCGCTGCACCTTGAACAGATCCTCCGGATACCGCAGGTGCGCAGCCAGATCCGGGGTGATCTCACTCTTCGGCTTCACCGTGCCCGGGAACACCTTCATCCACGCCTGCAGCACCGGATCGCTCTCGTCCTGGGCATACAGCGTCACGGTGCCGTCATAGGCGTCGACGGTGGCCTTGACCGAGTTACGGATATAGGACACCTGCTTGTCCGGCGCCAACCGGTTGACCGCCACCTCGTTGGAGTCGGCGGTGGCCGACGACAGCGACGTCAACTCCGAGTACGGGTAGTTGTCCAGCGTGGTGTAGCCGTCGATGACCCACACCATCTTCTTGTTCACGATCGCCGGATACACCGTGCTGTCGGTGGTCAGCCAGGGCGCCACCGCCTCGACCCGCTCGGCCGGATCACGGTTGAACAGGATCTTGCTGTTGGAGCCGATCACGTTGGAGAACAAGAAGTTCCGCTCGGCGAACTTGGCGGCGAACACGGTGCGGGCCAGCCAGTTGCCGATCGGCACCCCGCCGCTGCCGGTGTAGGTGTAGTTCTTGGTCTCGGTGTTGGTCTCGTAGTCGTATTCGCGGTCGTTGCCGTTCTTGCCGACGATCGCGTAGTCGGCCGAGGTGTTGGAGATGACCGGACCGAAGTAGACGCGCGGCTGATCCAACGGAGCCGGCCCGGGCGAGACGACGCTGCCGTTGGCGCCGACCACGCTGGCCAGGAACTCCGGGTAGCCGCCGTTCTGGTTGGGATCGTTGGCGATTCCGCGCACCGTGTTGGCCGGCGAGGCGATGAAGCCGTTGCCGTGGGTGTAGACCGTGTGCCGGTTGATCCAGTCCCGCTGGTTGTCGATCAGCCGGTCCGGGTTGAGTTCACGGGCGGCGACGACATAGTCGCGCAGCTCGCCGTCGGGACCCGCGTAACGGTCGATCGACAGCTGGTCGGGGAAGTAATAGAAGTTCTTGCCCTGCTGGAACTGGGTGAACGCCGGGCTGATGATCGTCGGGTCGAGCACCCGGATGTTCGAGGTGGTCGCCCGGTCGGCGGCCACCTGCTGCGCGGTGGTCGGGGCGGTGCCGCTGTAATCCCGATAGGTGACGTGGTCGTTGGTCAGGCCGTAGGCCTGTCTCGTCGCGGCGATACTGCGACTGATGTATTCGCTTTCCTTCTGCGCCGCATTCGGTTTGACACTGATCTGCTCGACGACCAACGGCCAGCCCGCCCCCACGATCAGCGAGCTCAGCAGCAGCAGCACCAGGCCGATCGCCGGAATGCGCAAGTCGCGCAGCACCAGCGCGGAGAACACCGCGGCCGCACAGATCAGCGCGATCGCCATCAGGATCAGCTTGGCCGGCAGCACCGCGTTGATGTCGGTGTAGCCGGCACCGGTGAACGGCTTACCGCCGCGGGTGTGGCTGAGCAGTTCATAGCGGTCGAACCAGTAGGCGACGGCCTTGAGCAGCACCAGCGTGCCGATCAGCGCGACCAGCTGAATCCGGGCCGGGCGGCTGAGCGCGCCGCTGCGACCGGCCAGCCGGATACCGCCGAAGATGTAGTGGCTGACCAGATTCGCCAGGAACGCCAGGAAGACCGCGGCGAACAAGAACGACAAGACCAGTCGGTAGAACGGCAGATCGAAGGCGTAGAACCCGAGGTCCTTACCGAACTGCGGATCGGCGACCCCGAAGTCGCCACCGTGGAGGAACAGCTGGATCGGCGCCCAATAGCTCTGCGCGACGATACCGGCAAAGGCGCCGATGATCGTCGGCACCAAGATGCCGAACAGCTTGAGCCGCGCCATCACCGCGGTGCGGTAGCGCGCCACCGGGTCGTTGGGCCCGGCGGTCGGCACGAACACCGGCCGGGTGCGGTAGGCCAACGCCAGTCCGGCGAAGACGATCGCCCCGAACAGCGCGGCGACCACCAGGAAGACCACGATGCGGGTGATCAACACGGTGGAGAACACCGAGCGGTAGCCCAACTCCCCGAACCACAGCCAGCTCACGTAGGCGTCGACCAACCGGGGGCCCACCAACAACAGCAACACGACCGCCAGCGCAACGCCGATCAGAATCCGGCTGCGCCTCGTCAGCTTCGGCATCCGGGCGCCGGGCCGCATACTCACCTGTCAGGCTCCTGAGTTTTCGGGCGGCCGCGCCGCCGTGGCAGCAATACGGCCCCAACTCTACGCACCACCGTCGCAGTGCTGTTCTGCCTCGACGCGCTAGCAGCTGGGCGGACGCCCGCCGGAGGTCAGGGTGTGCAGCGAGTCGACCGCCCCGGCCAAGGTGTCGACCTTGACCAGCTCCATGGAGTCATCGCGCATCGACTTGGCCTCGTCGCAGTTGTCGGCGGGCACCAGGAACACCGTCGCCCCGGCTTCCTGGGCGGCCAGCATCTTGTGCGTGATGCCCCCGATCGGGCCGACCTTGCCGTCTTCGTTGATCGTTCCGGTGCCCGCCACGAACTTCGAACCGTTGAGGTCACCGGTGGTCAGCTTGTCGATCACGGCCAGGCTGAACATCAGCCCCGCCGACGGCCCGCCGATGTTGGCCAGGTTGAAGTCGATGCTGAACGGCGCCCACGGCGCGTCCAGCACCGCCACCCCCAGATAGCCGTAATCCCGATCGGGATTGGTGCCCAAGGTGATCCGCGCGGTGCCGGCCGGGGCGTTCTTGCGGCGGTAGTCGATGACGATCTCCTGGCCCGGCTTGGTGGCCTTCAACAACCCGGTGAACTCGGCGACGTTGGCCACCTTCGTGCCGTCGACCGCGTCGATGGCGTCACCGGCCTGCAGCTTGCCCGCCGACGGCCCCGGGTCGTTGACCTTCTCCACCCGCACCGCCTCGGGGTATTTCAGATACCCGAGCGCGGCGTATTCGGCGCTGTCCTCGGAACGCTTGAAGTCGGCGTCCTGATCCTTTTCGACGTCCTCCCGCGACTTCTCCGGCGGAAACACCAGATCCCGCGGGACCAGCTGCTCGCGACCCGACACCCACAGCGTCAGCGCCTGCCCCAGCGTCAGCCCGTCGCGCTGGGCGACGGTGGTCATGTTCAGGTGCCCCGAGGTCGGCTGGGTGGGAGTGCCCTCGATGGCCACCACCTGCTTGCCGTCGACCTCGCCGAGCGTGTCGAAGGTCGGCCCCGGGCCCAGCGACACATAGGGCACGGTCACGACCGCCAGCAGCACACCGAAGACGACGATCGGCACGAGCGCCGTCATCAGCGTCAGAATCCGCCTGTTCACGCCGCCAAGAGTAGATCCGGCGGGCAGGAGCGAAGCGACCCGGGGAACAGACGGCGGCCCCCACGTGCCCGGTTCACTGACAGCGTGATCACCAGTTGCCCGCTGTCGGCGCCCGGTGAGTACGGTTGAGACATGGCTGACCTGCCCTTCGGCTTCTCCGCGGGAGACGACCCCGACCGCGACAAGCCGAAAAAGGACCCCAATCCCGGCCCCGGCGACCCCTTCGGCTTCGGCGGCGGCGACTTCAACATGGCCGACCTCGGCCAGATCTTCACCAAGCTCGGCCAGATGTTCAGCGGCGCAGGCAACCCGCTGGGCGGCGGGTCGTCGGGGCCGGTCAACTACGACCTGGCCCGCCAGCTGGCGTCGAGTTCCATCGGTTTCGTCGCGCCCATCCCGTCCGCCACCAGCACCGCGGTCGCCGACGCCGTGCACCTGGCCGACACCTGGCTCGACGGCGCCACCGCGCTGCCCGCCGGTGCCACCAAAACCGTCGCCTGGACCCCCAACGACTGGGTGGACGGCACCCTGGAGACCTGGAAGCGACTGTGCGACCCGATGGCCGAGCAGATCGCATCGGTGTGGGCGTCGTCGCTGCCCGAGGAAGCCAAGGCCATGGCCGGCCCGCTGCTGGCGATGATGACCCAGATGGGCGGCATGGCGTTCGGCTCGCAGCTCGGCCAGGCCCTCGGCAAGCTCTCGAAAGAAGTGCTGACGTCGACCGACATCGGACTGCCGCTGGGCCCCAAGGGGGTCGCCGCGCTGCTGCCCGAGGCCATCGAAGCGCTGTCCGAGGGACTCGAACAGCCCCGCAGCGAGATCCTGACCTTCCTGGCCGCCCGGGAGGCCGCCCACCACCGGTTGTTCAGCCACGTCCCGTGGTTGTCCAGCCAGCTGCTCAATGCCGTCGAGGCGTACGCCAAGGGCATGAAGATCGACATGAGCGGTATCGAAGAGCTGGCCCAGGGCTTCAACCCGGCCGCGCTGGCCGACCCCGCCGCCATGGAGCAGCTGCTCAGCCAGGGCATGTTCGAACCCAAAGCCACCCCCGAACAGACCGCGGCGCTGGAACGGCTGGAAACCCTGCTGGCCCTGATCGAAGGCTGGGTGCAGACCGTGGTCACGGCTGCACTCGGCGACCGCATCCCCGGCACAGCGGCCCTCTCGGAGATGCTGCGCCGCCGCCGGGCCACCGCCGGACCGGCCGAGCAGACCTTTGCCACCCTGGTCGGCCTGGAACTGCGGCCCCGCAAGATGCGGGAAGCCGCCGTGCTGTGGGAGCGGCTGACCGACGCCGTCGGCATCGACGCGCGCGACGCCGTCTGGCAGCACCCCGATCTGCTGCCCAGCTCTGCCGACCTGGACGAGCCGGCCGGGTTCATCGACCGGATCATCGGCGGCGACACCAGCGGCCTGGACATCGACGCTGCGATCGAAGAGTTCCAGAAATCAGAGACGCCCCCCGAGGATCCCGACGGGCCTGTGGATAGCTGAGTCGCGCGGCACACCTGAGGTGCCACAGTCGGCGGGTGAGCCGGCTCTATGCGCTCGACCCGGCGATGCCGGTGCTGCTTCGACCCGACGGCGCGGTGCAGGTGGGCTGGGATCCGCGCCGCGCGGTATTGGTTCAACCACCTGAGGGCACCACCCCGGCGGCGCTGGCCGCGCTGCTGCGCGACATGGCAGTCCCGCTCGGGATCGCCGAGCTGCGCCGCCTGGCCGGTCGGCACGGGGTTCCCGACGTCGACCAATTACTGACGGCACTGGTGAGCCGCGGTGTGGTCCACGACCGCGCCCGCCGGTCGGCGCCGCGGGCCCTGTCGATCCGGGTGCACGGCTGCGGCCCGCTATCGGATCTGCTGGTGGAGGCGCTGCGGCGGTCTGGGGCGCGGATCGCCCAGACCAGCCACGCCAACGCCGCGGTGTCGGCGGCCGGCGCCGACATGGTGGTCCTCAGCGACTATCTGGTCACCGACCCGCGACTGGTCCGCGAGCTGCACACCGCCGGGGTGCCGCACCTGCCGGTGCGGGTGCGCGACGGCGCCGGGCTGGTCGGGCCGCTGGTGATCCCCGGTGTGACGAGCTGCCTGTCCTGCGCCGACCTGCACCGCACCGACCGTGACCGGGCCTGGCCGGCGGTGGCCGCGCAACTGCGCGACGTGATCGGCAACGCCGACCGCCCGACCGTGCTGGCAACCGCCGCGATCGCGTTGGGCCAGCTGCAGCGCATCATCACCGCCGTCCGCGGCCAGGAGGCCGCCGGTGCCCCGCCGGCCACGCTGAACACCACCCTTCAAGTCGATGTCACCAGCAACACCATCTCGGCTCGTCGCTGGTCACGCCATCCCAACTGCCAATGCTGACCATCGGTGGTTGCCAGCAGGGCGGCGTCAGGGATGATGGTGACGTGGCAGACATCAAGCGCGGCCGCGCGGCCCGCAACGTCAAGCTGGCGACCATCCCGGTCGGCTTCGCCGGCAGGGCGGCGCTGGGCTTGGGCAAACGACTGACCGGCAAGTCGAAAGACGAGGTCACCGCCGAGCTGATGGAAAAGGCCGCCAACCAACTGTTCACCGTTCTCGGTGAACTCAAGGGCGGCGCGATGAAGGTGGGCCAGGCGCTGTCGGTGATGGAGGCCGCCATCCCCGAGGAGTTCGGCGAGCCCTACCGCGAGGCCCTGACCAAGCTGCAGAAGGACGCCCCGCCGCTGCCCGCCGCCAAGGTCCACCGGGTGCTCGACGGCCAGCTGGGCACCAAGTGGCGCGACCGTTTCACCTCGTTCGACGACACTCCGGTCGCGTCGGCCAGCATCGGCCAGGTACACAAGGGCGTGTGGTCCGACGGCCGCGAGGTCGCGGTCAAGATCCAGTACCCCGGCGCCGACGAGGCGCTGCGCGCCGACCTGAAGACCATGCAGCGCCTGGTCAGCGTGTTCAAGCAGCTCGCCCCCGGCGCCGACGTCCAGGGCGTGGTCGACGAGCTGATCGAGCGCACCGAGATGGAGCTGGACTACCGGCTCGAGGCCGACAACCAGCGCGCGTTCGCCAAGGCCTACGACGGTCACCCGCATTTCGTGATTCCGCACGTGGTGGCCAGCGCGCCGAAGGTGATGATCACCGAGTGGATCGACGGCGTGCCGATGTCGCACATCATCCGCGACGGCACCGTCGACGAACGCGACCTGTGCGGCACCAGGCTGATCGAGCTCACCTTCGACGCCCCGGCGCGGCTGGGCATGATGCACGGCGACGCGCATCCGGGGAACTTCATGATGCTGCCCGACGGCCGGATGGGTGTCATCGACTTCGGCGCGGTCGGCCCGCTGCCCGACGGGTTGCCGATCGAGATCGGCCAGATCATCCGGCTGGCCCGCGACAAGGACTACGACCGGCTGCTGCCCACCATGGAGAAGGTCGGTTTCATCCAGAAGGGCGAGCAGGTCTCGGCGCACGAAATCGACGACATGCTGCGCCAGTACGTGGAACCGATCGAGGTCGAGGTGTTCCACTACACCCGCCGGTGGCTGCAGAAGATGGCGGCGGCCAACATGAACGTCTCGTCCGAGCAGATCAAGACGGCCCGGGCGATGGACCTGCCGGCCAAACTAGCGATCCCGCTGCGGGTGATCGCGTCGACGGTGGCGATCTCATGTCAGCTCGACGCCCACGTGCCGACGCAGGCGCTGGCCGCGCGGCTGGTCCCGGGATTCGTCGAAGCCGAACCCGTGCACTGAGTCCGGCTTCGACGACACCCTCAAGCGGCGATCACGTCCTTGCGAGGACGCCCGCGCGGCCGCTTGCGCGCGACGATGCTGCCCCGCTCGACGATCTCGCCGCCCCAGACACCCCAGGGCTCTCCGCGGTCCAATGCGGCGGCCAGGCACTGCCGCCGGATCGGGCATTCCCCGCACAGAACCTTGGCGCGTTCGAGGTCGACGGGACTATCGGCGAACCACAGGTCGGGATCCCCGACGTGGCACGGCAACACCGGCAGCTTCTCCTGGCGGACTGTCGATGTCGACATGTCTGCCTCACCTGCTTCCTGGTCGAATGGCTGTATCTCTTCTCAGAGGGATCCGGGGCCAGGACTCTGGTGAAACACAAAGGCCACGGATCCTTTTGACTTCGGGTCCGTGGCCAGTGGCTCTTATTTGGAAGCTTCCCTAGATGAAGCTCCTGTCCACGGACGCGAAGGTCGGGGCGGCGTTGGCGCGGCGCTTACGCTGCGCCGCAATAGCGGCGGCCGCACCGGCGGCATGAGCGGAATGCGCGGGAATCGCCATGATGGCCGGGACGGGCCATGCGTGATACGCCATGCCAGCTACGCCAAAATCAGCTGTGGTGGTGATCATCGTCAAGCCCCTCCTTTCGGCACGCTGCCCTGTCGCCTTCGATCGGCACAGGAAGTTCGGATTCGAGGCTAAACCCTAGCACGTTTTCGCCACAAGCGATTTTCTGACCAGCACGTTTAGGCCCCCGAAGCGCTATGCGGCAGGCAGATTCGACCGACCCGGCCAGCGGCCGTCGCACCCGACTTGAGAAACTACTTTCCATGGCACAGATAACCCTGCGGGGAAACCCGATCAACACCGTTTCGGACCTGCCCGCCGTCGGCGCTCAGGCCCCGGCTTTCAGCTTGACCGGCACCGATCTCGGCGCCGTAGACAGCAGCCAATACGACGGTAAAACCGTGGTGCTCAACATCTTTCCGTCGGTCGACACCCCGGTGTGCGCCACCAGCGTGCGGACGTTCAACGAGCGCGCCGCGGCCTCGGGCGTTCCGGTGGTCTGCGTGTCCAAGGACCTGCCGTTCGCGCTGAAGCGGTTCTGCGGCGCCGAGGGCATCGAGAACGTCGTCTCGGCATCGGCGTTCCGCAGCAGCTTCGGCGAGGACTACGGCATCACGATCACCGACGGCCCGATGGCCGGACTGCTCGGCCGGGCCGTCGTCGTGGTGGGCGCCGACGGCAAGGTCGCCTACACCGAACTCGTGCCCGAGATCGGGTCCGAACCGGACTACGACGCCGCCCTCGCCGCGGTCAGCTGACCGACGCGAAATACACCGCACAAGGATGCCGATACCGCATCCTTGTGCGGTGAAGTCGCGCGTCGTTCTTGCTGTCCTTCTCCTTCTGGTGACCGCCGGCTGTTCAGGAGCGAACACCACCAAATCCACGACCAGTTCGTCGGCACCACCCTCCACCACCGAAACGCAGGCCGCCGTGACACCTGAACAGGCCAGAGCCATCGCCAAAGAGGCCTACGTCTACGGCTTTCCGATGGTGGACAGCTACCGCGTGCAGTACTCCTACTTCGTCGACTCGCACAGCCCGGAGTACAAGGGCGACTGGAACCAGGTGCACAGCATCGCCCGCGTCTTCACCCCGGCCGATACGGCCATCCAGACGCCCAACTCCGACACGCCCTACTCGATGCTCGGCGCCGACCTGCGCACCGAGCCGCTCGTGTTGACCCTGCCGCCGATCGAGCAGGACCGCTACTTCTCGGTGCAGTTCGTCGACGGCTACACCTACAACTTCGCCTACCTGGGCAGCCGCACCACCGGCAACAGCGGCGGCAAGTACCTGTTGGCCGGGCCGGGCTGGACCGGGGAGAAGCCGGCGGGCATCGACGAGGTGATCCGATCGGACACCGAGTTCGCCCTGGCGATCTACCGCACCCAGCTCTTCGGTCCCGACGACCTGGAGAACGTCAAGAACATCCAGGCCGGCTACACGGTGCAGCCGCTGTCGGCGTTCCTCAACCAGCCCGCCCCACCGACCGCGCCGGCGGTCGACTTCCCGGTGCCGCTGACCCCCGACGAGCAGAGGACCTCCCCGAAGTTCTTCGACCTGATGAAGTTCGTGCTGCGCTACGCACCGGTGCTGCCCTCGGACAAGGCCGTGCGCGACCGCTTCGCCACCATCGGGATCGCGCCGGACGGAACCTTCAACGCCGCCGCGCTCAATCCGGAGATGCAGAACGCGATCACCGACGGGATGGCCGACGCCTGGGCCGAGCTGGAGACCTTCAAGAAGGACAAGCTCGACACCGGCCAGGTGACCTCGGGTGATCTGTTCGGCACCAAGGACGAGCTCAAGGACAACTACCTCTACCGGATGGCCGGTGCCGTGCTCGGGATCTACGGCAACTCCAAGGCCGAGGCGATGTACCCGGTCTACGCCACCGACGCCGACGGGCAGCCCCTGACCGGGGCCAACAACTACACCCTGACCTTCCCGGCGGGCCAGCTGCCGCCGGTGAACGCGTTCTGGTCGCTGACCATGTACAAGCTTCCGGAAAGCTTGCTGGTGGAAAACCCGATCAACCGGTATCTGATCAACTCCCCCATGCTGCCCGGTCTGGTGAAAAACCCCGACGGCAGCCTGACGCTGTACCTGCAGAACCAGTCCCCCGGCCCGGACAAGGAAGCCAACTGGCTGCCTGCTCCGCCGGGACAGTTCACCGCGATCCTGCGGCTGTACTGGCCCAAGCCGGACGCCCTGAGCGGAGCCTGGCAGGCGCCGAAGCTGGTGAAGGCCTGAGCCGAGACCGGGCCTGTGCCACATATGGTTTCGGTATGAGTCTCGTGACCCGCGCGGATTCCGGCGCCATTGTTGAAGAATGGCATCCGACGCACGAAATGGCTTCACGCGCAATCTGATCGGAACTGTCGCGGTGGCCGCGGCGATCGCAGTGATCGGCGCCCCCGCCGCTGTGGCCGACAACCACGGCGACGGTGAATCGGGGGCGGTCACCGGCGCGGGATTCGAACCGACGCTCGGCGTCGGCGACGCTTCGAGTTACACCGGCGGCTCGACGTCCACCGGCCTGTGCCGGCACCACTGCCCGGCGGCCACGCTCGGAGTCGGCGGGCCATCCAGCTACAGCGGTGGCGCCACCGTCAACCACCCGGCCGGGACGGCCACCCAGGGCGTCGGAGACGTCAACAGCTACACCGGCCAGGCCACCTCCGGCGCGCCGGACAACGGCACCCATCCGACCACCCGGACCGGCAACTACGGTCCCGGCCACCCACCGGCGGGTTGATCACGAGTTGCCACCCGAGACGTCGCTGCCGGCGTACCCTGAGTGAACAATAGGTGAACGAAGGGGTGCAAAACGATGAACGTGAAGCAAATAGCCCGGATCGGCGCGACGGCCGCGGTGTCCGCCGCACTCTCGTTCGGCATTTCCCCCGTCGCGACGGCCTGGGCCGACGGCGAATCAGGGGCGGTGACCGGCGCCGGCTTCGGCCCCACCCTCGGGGTCGGCGACGCGTCGAGCTACACCGGCAACTCCACGTCGAACACTGTGTGCGGCGGGCCGATGCCCTACACCGGCGGCGCCATCAGCCAGAACTGCGCGGCCGGCACCCTCGGCGTCGGCGACGCGTCCAGTTACACCGGTGCCGGCACCACCAACAGCGCGGGCGGTACCGCCAGCCTCGGCGTCGGCGACGTCAACAGCTATACCGGCGGCGGCACGCCCGGCATCGCGGACAATGGGACCAACTCGACCACCAGGACCGTCAACTTCGGCCCCGGCCACCCGTGACCTGAGCCGTCATCGGCGCGCGCGCACCAGCTCGAGCACATCGGGACCGAACTGCTCGAGCTTGCGCGCGCCGATGCCGGGAATCGCCACCAGGGCCGCATCGTCGTCGGGCAGCGACTCGGCGATCGCGATCAGGGTGTTGTCGGTGAACACCACGTAGGCAGGCACTTTCAGGTCCTTCGCGGTACGCAGCCGCCAGTCCTTCAACTGAGCCAACAGCTCGTCGTCGATGTCGACCGAACAGGTTTCGCAGCGCCGCAACATGATCGACGGCGCGGTGGTGAGCACGGCATTGCACACCCGGCAGCGCGGCGTGGCGCCCTTCTGCCGGCGCGGCTTGTTCGGGGTCGGCTCGGCCTGGGTCTGCGGCGCGATGCCGTTGAGGAACCGCGACGGGCGTCGGCCCTGCCTGCCGCCCGGCGTGCGAGCCAATGCCCAACTGAGTTCCAAATGCACTCGGGCCCGGGTGATTCCGACGTAGAGCAGGCGGCGCTCCTCTTCCACCGCCTCACTGTCGGGCCCATGCGCCAGCGCGTGCGAGATCGGCAGCGTGCCGTCGGCGAGGCCGACCAGGAACACCGCATCCCACTCCAGACCCTTGGCGGCATGCAACGACGCCAGCGTCACACCCTGCACCACCGGTGGGTGCCGCGCATCGGCACGCACCCGGAGCTCGGCCACCAACGCGGGCAGGTCCAGCTGCGGGCGCGCGGCGACCTCGTCGTCGACCAACTCGGCCAGCGCGGTGAGTGCTTCCCACCGCTCACGGGCCTTGGTGCCGGCCGGCGGTTCGTCGGTCAGGCCGAGGGGTTCGAGGATCTGGCGCACGACTTCGGGCAACGACCCTTCCGTGTCCGCGCCGCGTTCGGCCGCGCGCTGCAACGCCACCAAACTTTGGCGGATCTCCTGGCGGCTGAAGAACCCTTCCCCGCCGCGCACCTGGAACGGGACGCCGGCCTCGGTCAGCGCCTCCTCATACGCCTCGGACTGCGCGTTGATCCGGTAGAGCACCGCGATTTCGGCTGCGGCCGTGCCGGATTCGATGAGCCGCTTGATCGAGCGCGCGACTGCCGCTGCCTCGGCGACCTCGTCAGGATGCTCGCGAAACGTCGGCGCCGGGCCGGGGGCGCGCTGACCGATCAGGTGCAGCTTGCTGCCTGCGACCCGGCCGCGCGCGGCGGCGATCACCCGGTTGGCCAACGACACCACCTGCGGGGTGGAGCGGTAGTCGCGTTCCAGGCGCACCACCGTCGCCTCCGGGAACTGACGGGAGAAATCGAGCAGGAAGCGCGGTGAGGCGCCGGTGAACGAGTAGATGGTCTGATTCGCGTCCCCGACGACGGTCAGGTCGTCGCGGTTTCCCAGCCAGGCGTCGAGCACCCGCTGCTGCAGCGGGGTGACGTCCTGGTATTCGTCGACGACGAAACACCGGTAGCGGTCCCGGAATTCGGCGGCCACCGCCGCGTCGTTCTCGATCGCCCCCGCGGTGTGCAGCAGCAGGTCGTCGAAATCCAGCAGCGCGATCCCGTCGCGATTCGCCTTGAGCTTCTCGTACCCGGCGTAGACGGTCGCGACCTTCTCGGCATCCAACGGAATGTCGCGCTGGACCTTGGCGACCGCCGCGGCATAGCCCTCGGGGCTGATCAACGAGGCCTTGGCCCATTCGATTTCGCCGGCGAGGTCGCGGACGTCGTCTGTGCTGACCTGCAGCCGGCTGCGGCTGGCGGCCTGCGCGACCACCGAGAACTTGGTGTCCAGTAGCTGCCAGCCGGTGTCGCCGACCACCCGCGGCCAAAAATACTGCAACTGGCGACGAGCGGCGGCGTGAAAGGTCAGCGCCTGCACCGTGCCGACCGGGGTGCCGGTGCCCTGCGCGTCCATCGCCCGCAGCCGGGCACGCATCTCACCGGCGGCCCGCGACGTGAACGTGACAGCCAGCACCTGGCCGGCGGCGACGTGCCCGTTGGCCACCAGGTGGGCGATGCGGTGGGTGATGGTGCGCGTCTTGCCGGTGCCGGCACCGGCCAGCACACACAGCGGCCCGCGGGCGGCCAGCACGGCTTCACGCTGTTCGTCGTCGAGTCCGGTCAGATGGTCGACGGTCACCGGCATGGGCTCCATCTTGGCAGGGGGTGGCGACAATGCACGCTGACGCTCCGCTAGGTTCGACTCTCATGAGTGGCAACGATCCCCAGCTCACCATGTACAGCACGGTGTGGTGCGGCTACTGCAAGCGACTGAAGACCGCGCTGAAGTCGGCCGGGATCGCGTTCACCGAGATCGACATCGAGCACGATCCGGCCGCCGCGAAATTCGTGATGTCGGTGAACAACGGCAACCAGACCGTCCCGACCCTGAAATTCGCCGACGGCTCGGCACTGACCAACCCCAGCCTCAAAGAGGTCCAGGCCAAGCTGGCGTCCTAGCCAGCTCGTCGAGATTGACGAAATGGCGGGTTCTTCTCGCACTTTCGCGCCCGTTTGTGGGTTTGGGCGCAATTAGGCGTGGGCCCAGGACTCGATGATCTCGCGGGCGATCGAGATCGAGCCCGGCAGCAACAGTTTCGACGACGAGTCACTGCTCCAGTCGCCGTGCTCGAGCGCCTCGCGCACCTCGGCACGGGTGAACCATGCCGCCTCGGCGATCTCGCCGTCGTGGAAGGCGAACTCCTGCTCCGGGTCGCCGATCGCGTGGAAGCCCACCATCAGCGACCGCGGGAACGGCCACGGCTGGCTGCCCAGATATTCGACATCGGTGACCGAAAGTCCGACCTCCTCGGCGACCTCGCGCACCACGCACGACTCGAAGGACTCGCCGGCCTCGACGAACCCCGCGAGCAGCGAGAACAACCGCTGCGGCCAGACGGTCTGGCGAGCCAGCACCGCCCGGTCGTGGCCGTCGTGGATCAACACGATGATGGCCGGATCGATGCGGGGAAATTCCTCGTGGCCGGTCAGCGGGTTCACCCGCGACCACCCCGCCTTCGCCGACCTGGTCGGCGAGCCGTCAAGCGCGCTGTAGCGGGCCTGGTCGTGCCAGTTCAGCAAGGCCAGCGCCGAGGCCACCAGCTGCGCACTGGCGTCGTCGATCAGCTGACCGCCCCGGCGCAGATCCGACACCTCGCCGGGGCCGCCGTCCGCGGGGGCCTCCAGCGCGCCCCGCACCGCCCACACATGCCGGTCGTCCGGCAGCCGGCCCAAGAACACCGCGTCGGCCGGTGGCCTGTCCCCCAGCGTGGCCGCCGCGCCCAGCAGCACCCGGCCGTCGGCGACCATCACCTGGTTGCGGTGATCGACCCGCAGCAGGGCGGCGTCGGACCAGCCCGCGATCGCGGCGTCGATGTCGGTGCGCAGATGGTCGGCGCGATCGGCACCCACCCGGGACAGCAACGGAGTGTTGCGCAGTCGGAAGGCCACTGCGGTCAGTCTCCGGTGGAGCGGACGTAGAGCAGCCGGTCGGTGGACTCCAGGGCATCGACGCTCGGGTCGTCGACGCGCAGCAGCTTCCCGTCGCGCATCACGCCCAAGACGATGTCGGGCAGATGCCGCGGCGAGCCGCCGACCTCCTTGTGCTCGACCTCGCGCTCGGCGATCGCAAAGCCGGCGTCCGGGGTCAGCAGATCCTCGATCATCTCCACGACGCTCGGCGCGCTGGTCGCGATGCCGAGCAGGCGCCCGGCGGTCTCTGAGGACACCACCACCGAATCGGCACCGGACTGGCGCAGCAGGTGCTGATTCTCGGCCTCGCGGACCGCGGCGATGATCTTGGCCTTCGGGGCCAGCTCGCGCGCGGTCAGCGTGACCAGCACCGCGGTCGGGTCGCTGTTGGTGGCCACGATGATCGAGTTGGCGTGCTGGGCGCCGGCCAGCCGCAGCACATCGGACTTGTTCGCGTCACCGCGCACGGTGACCAGCCCGGCCGCGTTGGCCCGGTCCAGCGACGCCTGGTCGGTGTCGACGACGACGATGTCGGCGGGTGCGACACCGTCACCGACCATCGCGGCCACCGCCGTCCTGCCCTTCGTCCCGTAGCCGATGACGACGGTGTGGTTGCGCACGGTGTTCCTCCAACGCTGAATCTTGAGAGCCTGCCGCGACGCCGTGGTCAGGGTTTCGACGGTGGTACCGACCAACACGATCAGGAACGCCACCCGCAGCGGGGTGATCACCAGGACGTTCACCAGCCGCGCGGTCTCGGTGTAGGGCGTGATGTCGCCGTAGCCGGTGGTCGACAGCGACACCGTGGCGTAGTACAGGCAGTCCAGGAAGGTCAGCGGCCCGTCACGGACGTCGCGATAACCGTCGCGGTCGAGGTAGACGATGATCACCGCGGCGAACAGCGCGGTCAGGGCGTAGATCAGCCGGCGGGCGATGCGGCGGCCCGGGCTGACGAACTTCTCCGGGATGTGCAGATAGTCGACGAGCGCGCTGTCCGGCTTGGCCGCAAGGTTCTCGTCGATCGCCTCGAGCCTGCGCCGCAACCTACCCTTGGCCACGCGACTCCGTCATCGTGCCTGTCGCCTTCACATTCGTCGGCCTGAGCGCCACCACTGAAGCATTATGTACCCATGCCGACGACGACGACCGAACCCGAACCCACTCGCAAGGCCAGCCAGCTTCCCGCCTACCGCACCGCAGCGATGCTCATCGGCATCGGCGTGGGGCATTTCGTGGCCCCGAAGCCGTTCGACGAGATCGTGCCCGCCGAGCTGCCGGGCGATGCCCGGTTCTACACCTACGCCTCGGGAGTGGCCGAGGTCGGCATCGGCACGATGCTGCTGGTGCCGCGGACCCGCCGCGCCGCGGCGCTGTTCGCGATCGCGCTGTACCTGGCGGTGTGGCCGGCCAACATCAACATGTGCCGGCTGTGGTGGGACAAGCCGTGGCCGATGAAGTTGGTGGCCCTGGCCCGGTTGCCGTTGCAGCTGCCGATGATCACTCAGGCCATCGCGATCAGGCGCAACGCTCCGCGGTACTAGAGCGGGCCAGCAGCGCCACCAAATCCTGCGGCCCGGGCAAGGTTTCGGGCCTCACGGTGGTGCCCGCGCGCACGTAGTGGAAGGCCGCGCGCACCGTCGACTCCGGGCAGCCCTTGAGCGCGGCCCAGGCCAAGCGGTAGACCGCGAGCTGGATCGCGGCGTGCCGCTGCGCCTCGGCGTCCGCCGGCGGCTCGCCGGTCTTCCAGTCCACGACGGTCATACCGCCGTCCGCGTCGGCGAACACGGCGTCGATGCGGCCGCGCACGACCGTGTCACCGATCGCCATCTCGAACGGCACCTCAACGTCGACCGGGGTACGCGTCGCCCACGGTGACGCGGTGAAGGCCGCCTGCAAGGTGGCCAGCTCCTCGGTCTGCCCCGCCGCGCCGTCGACGGCGCCGGGCAGATCGTCGAGGTCGAACAGCCGCTCGGCGCCGTAGAACCGCTGCACCCATTCGTGAAACGCGGTGCCCAGAATCGCGTGCGGGTCGGGGCGCACGGGCAGCCGGCGGGTCAACCGCCGCAGCGCCGCCGGATCACGGTCCAACTCCACCAGCGCGCTGACCGACAGCTGCCCGGGCAGTTCGGCCGGCGGCGGCGCCGCGATCCGAGACCGCTCGGCCAGCAGTGCATCGACGTCGGCGGCCCAGCCCTCCGGATCCGCACCGGCGTCGGCCAGGTCGCCCGCCAGTGCCGCCCGCACCAGCGCGGCCCCCCGTTCGACGTCGCCGCGCAGGCGGCCGAGCGGATCGGCCGGCCAGATCGCTTCACGGACGCTGTCGCGCAACGGGTTCGGGTCGCCGTCGGCCGGCGGCGGCGCCCACTGCTCTACCACGCCGCACGGCTCGCCCGCTGCCGCCGCGTCCTCGATGATGGCCTTGACCTCCTGCAGGAAATCCGACGGGCCACGGGGCTTGGTGTCGCTGGCACCCCAGTGGTGACCGGAAAGCAACAGGGTGTCCTCCGCCCGGGTGATCGCCACGTAGAGCAGCCTGCGTTCCTCGTCCAGGCGGCGCTGCTCGAGCTGATTGCGGTGGGCCATGATGGTGTCGGACAAGCCTTTCCGATCACTGACCGACGCGGTGTCCAGCACCGGCACCCCGTGCAGACCGGCGGCCGCCCGGTCACCGCGCAGCAACGGCGGCAGATCCGCCGGATCGGTCAGCCAGGTCCGCGTGGACGCGGTCGACGGAAAGACCCGGGCCGACAGGTGCGGGACCGCCACCACCTGCCATTCGAGCCCTTTGGCGGCATGCACGGTCAGCACCTGCACCCGCCCGGTGGCCACGCTCACCTCGGCGGGGGCCAGTCCGTTCTCGACGACAGCGGCCGCGTCCAGGAACGCCAGCAGACCCTCGACGCACGCCCCGGGGCGGGTGGCGTACCCGGCCACCACGTCGGCGAGCCGGTCGAGATGCTCGGCACCGGCCCACCCGCCGGCGACCGGCCGAGCGGCCCGCACCTCGACGTCGATGCCCAGGGTCCGGCGCACCTCGCCGACGAGTTCGGTGACGGGATGGCCCAACAGTGTTCTCAGCCTTGCCAATTCACCGGCCAGGTCGGTGATTCGTCGGTAACCGTCGGGCGAGTAGGCGGCCGCGGGTCCCGGGTCGGCCAGCGCGTCGGCCAGGCTCGCGGTGTCGGCGTCGGGTGCGGCGACGGCAATGATCTCCTCGGCGCTCGCCGCAGGCCGCGCGCCGTCCAGCATGACCGCACGTCGCCACAGCGCGGCCAGATCGCGGGCACCGAGGCGCCACCGCGGCCCGGTGAGCACCCGCATGGCCGCCGGACCGGCCGCCGGGTCGGCAACCAGGCGCACCATCGCCACCACGTCGGCGACCTCGGGGATCGACAACAGCCCCGCGAGCCCGACCACTTCGACCGGGACACCCCGGGCCGTCAGCGCCTCGGCGATCGGACCGGCATCGGCGTTGCGGCGCACCAGCACCGCGGCGGTCGGTGGGGTGGCATCGGCCGCGGCGGCCTCGGCGTAGCGCGTCGCCAGATGGTCGGTGATCCAGTCCCGCTCGGTGGCCACATCGGTGAGCAGCGCGCAGCGCACGGTGCCGGGCGCGGCCCCGGGCCGCGCCCGCAGCGCGCGTACCGCCACCGACCGGCGGCGGGCCTCGGCCGAGACGGCATTGGCGACGTGCAGCACCCTCGGCGGATTGCGCCAGCTGGTCCGCAGCTCCAGGGTCGGCGCCGGCGAGCCGTCCGGGCGCGGGAAGTCCGTGGTGAAGCGCGGCAGATTGGTCGCCGAGGCGCCGCGCCACCCGTAGATCGACTGGATCGGGTCACCGACCGCCGTCAGCGCCAGCCCGTCGTCGGCACCCGCGCCGAACAGCGAAGACAGCGCGATCCGCTGCGCGTGGCCGGTGTCCTGGTACTCGTCGAGCAGCACCACCCGGTAGCGCTGCCGCAGCTGCTCCCCCACCTGCGGGCATGCCGCGGCCAGCCGTGCCGCCGCCGACATCTGCGCACCGAAGTCCATCACCTTGTCGGCGCGCATCCGCGCGTGCAGGGCGTCGATCAGCGGCACCAGCGCGGTGCGCTGGGTCTGGGTGGCCAGCATGTTGAGCAGCCACTGACTGGGACCGCGGTCGCGCTGGTAACGCCCAGCAGGCAGATGGTGCACCAGGCGGTCGAGTTCGAGGTGGGTGTCCAGCAGCTGGCCGGTGTCCACCAGGTGTTCGGCCAGCTCACCGGACAGCCGCAACACCATCGCGGTGACCCCGGCCGGATCCTTGCCGGTGTCCAACGGCCCGGGATAGCCGCTCACCACCTCGAAAGCCAGCTGCCAGAGCTCGGTTTCGCTCAGCAGCCGGGCGTCGGGCTCCACCGGCAACAGCGGCCCGAACTCGCGCAGCAGCGCTCCGGCGAACGCGTGATAGGTGCTGACCGTCGGGGCGCCCTGCTGTGCACCGGCGCCCAGGTGGCCGGCCAGCCGGGCCAGCCGGGAACGCACCCGGCGCAGCAGCTGGCCGGCCGCCTTGCGGGTGAAGGTCAGGCCGAGCACCTGATCGGGATCGGCGAATCCGTTGGCCACCAGCCACACCACCCGCGCGGCCATGGTCTCCGTCTTGCCCGCACCGGCACCGGCGATCACGACCAGCGGCCCCGGCGGAGCGGCGATCACCGCGGCCTGCTCGTCGGTAGGTGTCGGAAGACCAAGGGCCGCAGCCAGTTCGGTGGGGCTGTAGGTCATGACTGCTCCGTTCGTGGCGCGGTGTGCGCGGGGCAGGCGGCCCGCATCGGGCAGTGCGTACAGCCGTCGTTCACCCGGGCCAGGAACTGCGGACCCGCGGTCGCGCCGGCCGCCTGCCGCACGGTTTGCCGCCACTGATCCGCGCCGTCCGGCGTCAGCGGGGACTGCTCGCGCTCGGTCGCCCCGGACGCGTTCGGTTTGGCGACGTAGACCAGCCGCCCGCCGCCGGGGTGGTCGCCGTCGGCGATCGCTCCTTCGGTCACAGCCAACTGGTAGAGGCCGAGTTGGGCGTGGCGCTGCGCCTGGTCCTTGGTGACCGGGCTCTTGCCGGTCTTGACGTCGACGATCACCAGCCGGCCCTGCGCGTCACGCTCGAGCCGGTCGACCCGGCCGCGCACCCGCACTCCGGGCAGCCCCTCACCCGGCTCGGCGATCACACCGTCGACGTCGATCTCGGTGCCGATCTCGGTCAGCTCGTGCCGCGTCGCCGACCGCCACGCGACGAACGCCGCGAGCATCTCCCGGTGCCGGTCCAGTTCGTTGTCGGCATACCACGACGACTCGAACGGCAGTGTGCTCCAGAGGTTTTCCAATTGCTCGACCAACCGCTCCGGGCTGCTCGCCGAGTCGGCGATCAGCGCGTGCACCACCGAACCCAGGGTGGAGCGCAGGTCCCGGCGGTCGGTGCCGCCGTGGCGTTCGGCCAGCCAGCGCAGCGGGCAGTCGGTCAGGGTCTGCAGCGTCGACGGGCTCAGGGCGACGGTGTGCTGGTCGTCGCTCCACAACGGCTCCAGCGTGCTCAGCTCGGTCATGCCGTACCACTGCGCGGGGTCGGCACCGGGTACGCCTTGCGCCGCAAGCCTGGCCAATTGCACTGCGGCGGTGGCACGCTCACCGTCGCTGACCGCACCGGCCGGCGCGCACACCACCGAGCGCAGCCGGCCGACGACCGCCGCCGGTGCGAGCACCGGCGGCGCGGCGGCCGGCGCGGCCGGCTGGTCGGCGGCGCCGGTGGTGAGCTCCGCCAGCTCGGCGACGAACGGCGACGGCAGCGCCGCCTCGTCGCCGGCGTCGCTGTCGACCGCGGTGATCACCAACCCGCGCCGCGCCCGGCCCATCGCGGCGATCAGCAGCCTGCGCTCCTCGGCCAGCAGCGGAGCCCGCGCCGACACGTCGTCGCCCAGGCCGTCCAGCACGTCGAGCAGCCGCTGCGTGCCCAGCACCCCACCGCGGGGCGTGGTGTTCGGCCACAGGCCGTCCTGTAACCCGGCGATGACCACCAGGTCCCAGTCCCGGTCCAGTGCCGCATGCGGGCTCAGCACCGCGACAGTTTCGGAGGTCGGCCGCGAGCCGGCGTTGACCGGTGGAAGTTGCAGCCCCGCAACATGATCGAGCAGTCCGCGCAGCGACGCACCGGTGGTCCGCGACACGTAGTCGTCGGCGATGTCGAACAGGGCGGTGACGGCCTCGAGGCTACGGTCGGCCAACGCACCCTCGGTGCCACCCCGCTCGGCGGCGGCCAGCCAGCGCCGCTGCAGCCCGCTGCGCTCCCAGGCCTGCCACAGCGTGTAGCGGGGATCGCGGTGCCGCCGATGCCCACGAGCTGCCGCCGCCAGCACCGCACGCACCCGGTTGACCGGACGGGCCAGCGTCGCGGGCAAATCCACCGGGCCGCTGGTGAGCGCCGCGACCAAGTGCTCGCCGAAGTCGCCCGAGCCGCCGCGGCGCAGCGCACGACGCAGCTGACGCAGGGTCACCGGGTCGACCCGGCCGATCGGCCCGGTCAGCAGCGCCACCGCCCGTGCACCATCGAGGCCCTCCACGGTGGCGCCCAGCACGCCGAGCAGCGCCTGCGCCGCGGCGTGCTCGGCAATGGGCGCGGCCACCTGCGTCGCGGCGACCGGGACACCGGCGCCGGCGAGCGCCCTGGGCAGTGCCGCGGCGGCCGAGGGCGAGCGGACGATGACAGCCAGCTGCGACCACGGCACCCCGTCGACGAGGTGTGCGCGCCGCAGCGCATCGGCGATCAGCGCCGCCTCGGCGTGAGCCGAGCCGGCCACCAGCACGCGCACCGAACCATCGTCACCGTCGTTGCCCGCAAGCCGACGCCAGGCGGCGTTGCCGGGCAGGCCGGCGGCCAGCCCGCTGATCGCGGCCGCCACCGCAGGCGCGCACCGGTGCGACCGGGACAATTCCAGCGCCGGAGTATCGGCGGAGGTCAGCAGCGTCGGGTCGGCGCCGCGGAAACCGAACACCGCCTGGTTGGGATCCCCGGCCAACAGGGTGAGCTCGGCGCCGGCGGCCAACACCCGCACGAGCCGAGCGGCCTGCGGATCCAGATGCTGGGCGTCGTCGACGAGTAGCAGGCGGACCCGGGACCGTTCGGCAGCCAGCAGATCGGCATCAGCGGCCAGCGCCTCCAACGCCGCGCCCACCAACTCGGCCGCCCCCAACGCCGGCACGGTGGCCTGCGGGGCGGCGGTGCCGACGGCCGCGCGCAGCAACATCACCTGCTCGTACTGCTGGGCGAACCGGCCCGCGGCAGCCCACTCGGGTCGCCCGGACAGCCGCCCGATCCGCTGCAGCTGCAGCGGATCCACGCCCCGTTCGGCGCAGCGGGCCAGCAGGTCGCGCAGCTCGGTGGCGAACCCGGCGGTGCTCAGCGCGGGCCGCAGCTGGTGCGGCCAGCGCGATGCCGACACGTCCCCGTCGGCGAGGTCACCGGCTAGCAATTCGCGGATGATGCCGTCCTGCTCGGCGCCGGTGACCAGACGCGGCGGCGGATCGCCGGCCCGGGCGGCGGCCTGCCGCAGCACCGCGAACGCGTAGCTGTGCACCGAGCGGACCAGGGGTTCGCGGACCACCGCCCGACACGGCTCGCCCGAGCGGGCCGCGAGCAGCTCCCTGGTGAGCGCGCTGCGCGCCGACCCCGCCAACCGGCCCGAACCCGTCAGCAGCAGAACCGATTCCGGACCGGTGCCCGCGCCGATATGGGCCGCAGCCGCCGCCACCAACAGGCTGGTCTTGCCGGTGCCCGGGCCGCCGACCAACCGGACCGTGCCGCGCAGCTGCGGGCGCAGCACGTCGGCGGGCTCGGTCACCGGGGCCAGCAGTGCGGTGGTCATGCCGGGAATGACACCAGAAGCCTCCGACAAAAACGCGAACTGGCAGCATGAAGCCCGTGCCCCACGACCTTCACGTCCACCGCTTCGGTCCGACTGGGCCCATCGCAGTCCTGGCCATCCACGGCCTGACCGGCCACGGCCACCGCTGGCGCACGCTGGCCACCGAACACCTCCCCGAAATCGCCGTGGCCGCACCCGATCTGATCGGACACGGCCGCTCGTCGTGGGCTGCGCCGTGGACGATCGACGCCAACGTCGCCGCGCTGGCCACCCTGGTGGAGAACGACGCCGACGGTCCGGTCCTGGTGGTCGGACACTCCTTCGGTGGCGCGATCGCCCTGCATCTGGCGGCGGCCTGCCCCGACCTGGTGTCCGGGCTGGTGCTGCTCGACCCCGCGATCGGCCTGGACGGGCAGTGGATGCGCGAGATCGCCGACGCGATGCTGCAATCCCCGGACTACCCCAACCGCGACGAAGCCCGCACCGAGAAGTTCACCGGATCGTGGGCCGACGTGGATCCCGCCGAACTCGACGCCGACCTCGACGAGCATCTCATCGCCCTGCCCGGTGGCCGCGTCGGATGGCGCATCTGCGTGCCGGCGATGATGTCGTACTGGAGCGAGCTGGCCCGCGATATCGTGCTGCCGCGCACCGGAACCCCGACGACGCTGATCCGGGCACAGTGGACCGATCCGCCATACGTCACCGCCGAACTGCTCGACGGCCTGTCGGGCCGGTTGGGCGCGGACTTCACCCTCATCGACTTCGCCTGCCAGCACATGGTGCCGCACGCCAAACCGGAAGAGACCGCCACAGTCATCCGCGATCTGCTCCGGGCACGCTGACGATGGCGCCGGTCACCGACGATCAGGTCGAGTTGGTGCGCCGGCTGGTGGCATCGATCCCGGCGGGCCGGGTCGCCACCTACGGTGACATCGCTTCGGCCGCGCAGCTTTCCAGCCCGCGGATCGTCGGCTGGATCATGCGCACCGACTCCTCGGACCTACCGTGGCACCGAGTGATCACCGCGTCCGGCCGCCCGGCCGCCCACCTGGTGACCCGTCAGCTCGAGCTGCTGCGCGCCGAAGGCGTGCTTGCCGACGACGGCCGGGTCAACCTGGCGCGCGTCCGTCACCAGTTCTAGAGGACGAGCCGGATCAGCGCGGCGGTGCGCGCCAGACCGGGGAACGCAGCCGCCGTCGACCGCGGATGCAACGCATGAACGGCGAGCCGGAACATCAAGGCACGCAACAACATCTGTGACCACTCCGGTAGCGCGTCCCAGCGCTCGATCAACCCGTCGTCGGCCTCGCCCCAGGCCAGCGCGTCGACGACCACCACCCCGGCCGCCCACGACGCGGGCCGCCAATAGGGAGTGATGTCGGTGATCCCAGGCGCCGCCGTCCCGGCGAACAGCACGGTGCCGTACAGGTCACCGTGGACCAGCTGGTTGGGGCTCTTGGTCGGCCGGCGCAGGCCGGCCAGTTGGTTGATCAGATCGATCGACCGCTCGCCGTCGGCCGAACCGGGAGACACCAGCGCCCCGGGCGGCAGCGAGTGCAGCGGCCGCTCCTCCCAGGCTGCCCGGTCGGCGGCGATGAACACGTCGACATCGCTCCACGGCGCCACCGGAGCCTGCGTCAGGAACCGCGGCCGCTCCAGTTTCGCCGTGGCCTCATGCAGCCGTACGCCGGCGGAAACCACCTCGTCGTGGCGGGGCTCGGGCGTGCCGGCGACGAATGTGTCTGCCCGCCAACCCGACACCACGTAGCGGCCGTCAGTCGACCGAACCGGGCGGGCCAGCCGAACCCCGTCGACGAACAACGTCTCGCGGGCCTTCGCCGACCAGGCGGCCCTGGCGTGGTCGGCAATCACCGACAACACGACCTCGCCGCACTTGAAGCCGCCCTCCCAACCGGCACCGAGCGGTTCGGGATCGTTGCCCTTGAGACCGAACGCTGCCAGGACATGCTCAGGCGGGCGCTCGTCAGTCACCCCGACAGCCTAAATTGTCGCGACGCAAAGTAGCCGTCAGTACATCACCATGTCGGGATCGATTTGCTTTGCCCAGGCCACGATGCCGCCCTGCAGATGCAAGGCATCGGCGAAGCCGGCCTTCTTCACCACGGCCAGCGCCTCGGCCGAACGCACACCGGTCTTGCAGTACAGCACCGGGACGCGGTCGTGCGGCAACTTGCCCAGCCCCTCGCCGGATTCGATCACCGACTTCGGGATCAGCTCGGCGCCGGTGATGTGGTTGATGTCCCACTCCACCTGCTCACGGACGTCGATCAGCGCCAACTTCTTGCCCGAATCCAGGAGCTCGCGCAGCTCCAGCGGGGTGACCGTGGAATCGGCGGCGGCCGCCGCGGCGGCGTCGGACACCACCCCGCAGAACGACTCGTAGTCGATGAGCTCGGTGATCTTCGGCGTCTCGGGGTCCTTGCGGATCCGGATCGTGCGGTAGGTCATGTCCAGCGCGTCGTAGACCATCAACCGGCCCAGCAGGGTGTCGCCGATCCCGGTGATCAGCTTGATGGCCTCGGTGCCCATGATCGAGGCGATCGAGGCGCACAGAATGCCCAGTACCCCGCCTTCGGCGCAGGACGGCACCATTCCCGGTGGCGGCGGCTCGGGGTACAGGTCCCGGTAGTTCAGGCCCAGGCCGTCCGGGGCGTCCTCCCAGAACACCGATGCCTGGCCTTCGAAGCGGTAGATCGAGCCCCAGACGTAGGGCTTGTGGGCCAGCACCGCGGCGTCGTTGACCAAGTAGCGGGTGGCGAAGTTGTCGGTGCCGTCGAGGATGAGGTCGTACTGCTCGAACAGGGGCACCGCATTGTCGGGTTCCAGCCGCATCTCGTGCAGCCGAACGGTCACCAGCGGGTTGACCTCGAGAACCGAGTCTCGGGCGCTCTGCGCCTTGGACCGGCCGATGTCGGACTGGCCGTGAATGATCTGGCGCTGCAGGTTGGACTCGTCGACCACGTCGAACTCGACGATGCCGATGGTGCCGACGCCCGCGGCGGCCAGGTACAGCAGGGTGGGCGAACCGAGGCCGCCGGCGCCGATCACCAGCACCTTGGCGTTCTTCAAGCGCTTCTGCCCGTCCACGCCCAAGTCCGGGATGATCAGGTGGCGGCTGTAGCGCGCGACCTCTTCTCGGGTGAGCTCGGCGGCTGGCTCGACCAGCGGCGGCAACGGAGACACCGGCTACTCCTCAGGATCGGCTCGGCCCGATGCGGGCGCACATCCATCTCAACAGCTGGCCAGATCAACGGCAAACAGCCGGCAATACTTCCCGTGAGGCACGCCGACAGTGCGTGTCTGCACACGGACACGCCGCTATGCCGTGCACTCCGTGCACGGCCGCGGCGCAGCGGGTCAGGTCGTCAGGCGATCGGATACGGCCAGGGGTTGAACCGGCAGGTCTTTCCGTCGGCCTTGACGTACTCCGGGTCGAACCGGGACGCGTCGTCGTCGGCGGTGGAGAACGTCTGCTGCATCATCACCGGGGCCAGGCCGCCGTTCTCATCGCATGGCTCGTGATGCTGATAGCCGATGGCGTGGCCCACCTCGTGGTTGATCAGATACTGCCGGTAGGAGCCGATGTCGCCCTGGAAGGGCACCGCGCCGCGCACCCAGCGCGCCTCGTTGATGAACACCCGGGGCTGGGTGTCGGGGCCGTAGGCCGGGTTGTAGCAGGACGACTCGAGCGGGATCTCGTAACCGCAGCCCTCGCGCACCGTCATCGGCGACGTCAGCGACACCCGGAAGTCCGGCTTGACGTCCGGCGCGTCGATCCGTTCGAAGGCGAACTGCGGATTGTGGATCCAGCTCTTGGGATTGCTCAACGTCTCGGAGACCATCCGGGCGAAACCTTCGTCGCCGCCGAACGACGTCGTGTCGACGCCGTCCTCGACCTCGACGGTGTAGGTGAAGGTCTTCGCGGTGCCCTCACCGACCTTGGGTGTGGTGCCCGGCACGATGTGCCAGGTCTTGGCTCCGGCCTCGGTGAACGCACCGCCCTCGGGCAGGATGCCGGTCGGCAGATTGGCGTCGAAAGCAGTCAGGCCGCGCGGCGGGGCGCCGATGATCGACGTGCCGCTGGAACCGATCGTCGGCGGCCCTTCGACGCCGCCGTGCGCCGTCGGCTGGGTCGCGGGCGCGGCCGTCCCGGTGATGGTCTGATACAGCACCACGCCGGTGAGCACCACCAGTACCGGCAGCGCATAGGCACGCCAGCCGTAGGTGGAGATGAAGCGGCCCAGCCAGGACTGCTTGCGCCATTGGCGGCGCTGCTCCCGGTTGGACCGGACCCGGCCGGATTCCTCGGCGAGCGGGTCGCGCAGGGCACGCAGCGGCTCACGCCACTCGTTGCGCAGCACCGGCATACGACCGCCGCCGCGGTGCCCCGGGTCGTAGGTCACCGCCCCAGGATGGCACAACAGCCCAAGCCGGGACTTCCGGCGCGCCCGTACCGACGCCGGAGGGCGCTACGGGCCAGTAACCACGACCGGGTAGTAATGTCAGTTCGAAGGGCTGGAAGCGGGGGCAATGCCGCCCAGCCACGCACAGATTGAGGACTCGATGAGCGATCTCGCCGACACGGCTGAGCGGAAATCCGCTCGTCCGGCAAATGGCGACCGTCCGGCCACCGCGCCTCGCCGGGGCAGCCGCCTGCCGCGTGACGAGCGGCGCGGCCAGCTGCTGGTGGCAGCCAGCGAGGTCTTCGTCGACCGCGGCTACCACGCCGCGGGCATGGACGAGATCGCCGACCGCGCCGGTGTGAGCAAGCCCGTTCTCTACCAACACTTCTCGAGCAAGCTCGAGCTGTATCTGGCCGTGTTGAACCGGCACGTCGAGAACCTGGTGTCCGGCGTGCGTCAGGCCCTGCGCACCACCACCGACAACCGGCAGCGCCTGCGGGCGGCGGTACAGGCCTTCTTCGACTTCATCGAGCACGACAGCCAGGGCTACCGACTGATCTTCGAGAACGACTACATCACCGAGCCGCAGGTGGCCTCCCAGGTCCGGGTGGCCACCGAAGCGTGCACCGACGCGGTGTTCGACTTGATCAGCCGCGATTCCGGGCTCGATCCGCACCGGGCGCGGATGATCGCCGTCGGCCTGGTGGCCATCAGCGTCGACAGCGCCCGCTACTGGCTCAACGCCGACCGCCCGGTCTCCAAGGAGGCCGCGGTCGACGGGACGGTGCAGTTCGCCTGGGGCGGCCTGTCACACGTCCCGCTGACGCGGAACTGATCGCGGACGGGCCTACGCGCCCGCCGCGCCCGCCGGACCGGCGGCGATGCCGAAGCCGACCCGGCGCACGTCGGCGACACCGATCTCGACGTAGGTGATCTTGGCGGTCTGCACCAGGAAGCGGCGGCCCTTCTCGTCGGTCAGGCTCAGCACCTCCGGGCCACCCTTGGCGAACGCCGCGGTCACCAGCTCTTCGACCTCTGCAGGCGTCTGGGAGCTGGCGAACACGAGCTCACGCGGGCTGTCCGTGACACCGATCTTGACCTCCACGCTGGGCCCCTTCCCTCTCGTCTGCGTCGTCTGCGCGTCTACCCCAGAAGGCTAGTGGACGCCCGACCGCGCGGTGACGCCCAGTCGTTCGCGGTGAGCGAATAGGGCATCAAGCTGCGATAACAGCATGGCAACGGACAGGCGCGGCGCGCCGCAACGGCGACCCGCCGTCCCTAACCTGGCCTCGTGAGCGAGACGAAGCGCCGTGGCCGGCTGATCCAGTGGCCCCGGGTTGCGCTGACCACCGCGGGCGTGCTGATCGCCGCGTCGGCGACGACGTTGGTGGTGCGTACCGACGACGCCGCCACCACGACCGCAGACTTCGGCGGCAGCACACCGACCCGCACCGTGGTTGCCATCCCCGGCCCCCGCTCGTCGACCC
>NZ_BEWG01000094.1 GCF_002723835.1 Mycobacterium sp. shizuoka-1
GCTGGTCTTGATCAGAATCCTGTTTCGTCAAAGATCATCATCCGGGAAGGTGCGTCCTCCCGGGATCCACAGGTTCTGATCATTGCTCCGCTGCAGCACCGGCATCAGCGACACACCCGTCGCGGTGCCGACGCCCAGCGCCGCCAACAGCCCGCCGTAGCCGATCACCCCGGTCTGGATGTTGTCCTTGGCCTCCAGCGGAAGCAACGCCAGCACCCCGCCGACCGGCGCCATCAGCAGCGCCGAGCGAATCATCGGCCCGTACAGCGCGGGTGCCGTGCGCAGCTGCCGCCAGCCGTCGCGCAGTGAGCCGGCTACGTCGAGACGCTGCGGCGCCGGGTCGGCAGCCGGCTTGGGCACATGCCGCAGCGCGACGATCATCACCAGGTGCGAGAGCACCCGCACGGCGAAGACGAAGGCGGCGCCGATCACCATCAGGAAGCCACCGATGATCGGGCCGATCGCCTGGGCGAGCTTGTTGCTCAGCGCGTTGAACGAGATCGCCGCGACCAGTTTGTCCGGCGGAACCATCTCGTGCAGAAACGGTTTCCATGCCGCCTGCTGGAGCACGAGGCCGGCGCCGATCGCGAACAGCAGGACCAGCAGCGGCAGCGGGGTCAGGTGGCCGAGCCATTCCACCAGGGCGAGGACGACTGCCAGCGACGCCATCCACAGCTGGGCGACCAGGAGCAGCATGCGGTGTCCGACCCGATCCGAGATCACCCCGACAGGGATTGCAAGAACTAGGAACGGCAGGCTGGTCGTCGCCTGCACCAGGCCGACCAGCACCGCGTTCTGGGTCAGCGAGGTCATGATCCAGGCGGCGGCCAGCAGCAGCATCACCTGGCCCAGGTTCAGCACCAGATTCGCCGACCACAGGTCGCGGAACTGGCGCTGCGCGAAGAGTTCGTAACCCCCGGCCGAACCCTTCTCGATCACCTCAGCCGCAGCCGCAGTCTGTCGGCGGTCTCCCGCACGACGCCGAGCTGGCGGGCCACCTGGACCGGTGCCGTTCCACCGCGGGCGTCCCGCGAGGACACCGATCCCTCGACGGTCAGCACCTCGCGCACGTCGGGGGTCAGCTCCGCGCTGATCGCGCCGAGCTCGTCGTCGGTCAGCGCGTCGAGTCCGACGCCGCGGCTCTCGGCGGTCCGCACCGCCGCCCCGGCGGCCTCATGCGCCACCCGGAACGGCACCCCGCGGCGAACCAGCCATTCGGCGACATCGGTGGCCAGGGTGTATCCGGCGGGGGCGAGCGCGGCCATCCGGTCGGTGTCGAAGCGCAGTGTCGCGACCAGCCCGGCCATCGCGGGCAGCACCAGCTCGAGCTGCGCCACCGAGTCGAACACCGGCTCCTTGTCTTCTTGCAGATCCCGGTTGTAGGCCAGCGGCTGGGCTTTGAGGGTGGCCAGCAGGCCGGTGAGGTTGCCGATCAGCCGCCCGGACTTGCCGCGGGCCAGCTCGGCGATGTCGGGGTTCTTCTTCTGCGGCATGATCGAGCTGCCGGTCGACCAGGCGTCGTGCAGGATCGCGTAGCCGAATTCGGTTGTGCTCCAGAGGATGATGTCCTCAGCCAGCCGGGAAAGGTCGACAGCGATCATCGCCAGCACGAACGCGGCCTCGGCGGCGAAGTCGCGGGCGGCGGTGGCGTCGATCGAGTTGTCGGCCGCCGCGGCGAATCCGAGTTCTTCGGCGATGGCGTCGGGGTCCAGACCCAGTGACGAGCCGGCCAGCGCGCCCGCCCCGTAGGGCGACACTGCGGTGCGGTCGTCGAAGTCGGCGATGCGGTCGACATCGCGCAGCAGCGGGTGCGCATGGGCCAGCAGATGGTGGGCCAGCAGCACCGGCTGGGCGGCCTGCAGGTGCGTCTTGCCCGGCATGATCGCGCTCGGGTGCGCCGCTGCCTGGGTCGCCAGCGCCGACACCACTTCGAGCGCGCCGTCGGCGACCCGGCGCATGGCGTCGCGCAGCCACATCCGAAACAGCGTGGCCACCTGGTCGTTTCGCGACCTACCGGCCCGCAGCCGGCCACCGAGATCGGCTCCGACCCGCTCGATGAGGCCGCGCTCCAGCGCGCCGTGCACGTCCTCGTCGGTGACCAGCGGGGTGAAGCTGCCGTCGGCGACGTCGCCGCCGAGACTGTCCAGCCCGGCCAGCAGCCCGTCGCGCTGCTCGTCGGTGAGCAGACCCGCCCTATGCAGCACCTTGGCGTGCGCCTTGGACGCGGCCACGTCGTAAGGCGCCAGCACCCAGTCGAAATGGGTGGACTTGCTCAGTGCGGCCAGCGCCGGCGATGGCCCGTCGGCGAACCGGCCACCCCACAGCGAGCCCTCGTTGGTGCTCACGTCTGATTGCCTGCCAGGTCCCGGCGGGCGGCGATCTTCGAGGACAGCCCGTGGACGTGGACGAAGCCCTTGGCCGATGACTGGTCGAAGGTGTCGCCTTCGTCGTAGGTCGCCAGGTTGAAGTCGTAGAGCGACGTCGGGCTACGACGGCCGTTGACGGCGATGTGCCCGCCGTGCAACACCATCCGGATCTCGCCGGTGACGTGCGTCTGGGTGTCGGCGACGAAGGCCTCCAGCGAGCGCTTGAGCGGCGAGAACCACAGGCCGTCATAGACCAGCTCGCCCCACTTGCGGTCGGTGCCCCGCTTGAACCGGCCGAGTTCGCGTTCCAGGGTCACGTGTTCGAGCTCGGTGTGCGCGGTGATCAGCACCATGGCCCCGGGCGCCTCGTAGATCTCGCGGCTCTTGATGCCGACCAGTCGGTCTTCGACGACGTCGAGCCGGCCGACCCCCTGGGCACCGGCGCGGCGGTTGAGTTCGACGATCGCCTCCAGCACGGTGACCGGGTTGCCGTCGATGGAGACCGGGACGCCGCGCTCGAATCCGACGATCACCTCGTCGGGGGTGTTCCAGTTGAGCGTCGGGTCTTCGGTGTAGTCGTAGACGTCCTTGGTGGGCGCGTTCCAGAGGTGTTCCAGGAAACCGGTTTCCACCGCCCGGCCCCACACGTTCTGATCGATCGAGAACGGCGAGCGCTTGGTGACGTTGATCGGGATCGCGTTCTCCTCGGCGAACGCGATCGCCTTCTCCCGGGTCCAGGCGTAGTCGCGAACCGGGGCCAGCACTTCGAGATCGGGCGCCAGCGAGGCGAACCCGACTTCGAAACGGACCTGGTCGTTGCCCTTGCCGGTGCAGCCGTGCGCGACGATGCCGCCACGGTGCTCACGGGCGGCGGCCACCAGGTGCTTGACGATCAGCGGCCGGCTCAGCGCCGACACCAGCGGGTAGCGGTCCATGTAGAGGGCGTTGGACTGGATGGCGGGCAGGCAGTAGTGCTCGGCGAACTCGTCGCGGGCGTCGACCACGACGGCCTCCACCGCGCCGCAGTCCAGGGCTCGCTGGCGAACGACTTCCATGTCCTCGCCGCCCTGGCCGAGGTCGATGGCCACGGCCACCACCTCTTTGCCGGTCTCCTTGCCGATCCAGCTGATGGCCACCGAGGTGTCCAGGCCGCCGGAATACGCCAAGATGACGCGTTCGGACATGAAGTGCTCCTTTGTCTTTGGGGTCTTAGTGGATGGTCTCGAACATGGTGGCCAGTTGCGCGCCGGTCATCGGCTCGCGGGCCACCACCAGGATCGTGTCGTCGCCGGCGATCGTGCCGACCACATCGGGCAGCGCGGCACGGTCGATGGCACTGGCCAGGTAGTGCGCCGCACCGGGCGGGGTGCGCAACACCGCGAGGTTGCCGCTGGAGTCGGTGGACACCAGCAGGTCCCCGAGCAGCCGGGAGACCCGCTCGGTCCCGCCGGATACCCCGCGGACCGGGCTGCCGTCCTCGGGCACCACGTAGACGCCGACTCCGCCGTCGGCGCCGCGCAGCTTCACCGCGCCGAGTTCTTCCAGGTCGCGCGAGAGCGTGGCCTGGGTGACCTCGATCCCCTCGTCAGCCAGCAGCGCGGCGAGTTCGCTCTGGCTGTGCACCGATCGGGCCGACAGCAACGCCACGATCCGGGCCTGGCGCCCGGCTCGGGTGGTATTGACCTCGCTGGTCACCGTTTGCGCTCCAGCAGCCACACCAGCAGCGCCTTCTGCGCGTGCAGCCGGTTCTCGGCCTCGTCCCACACCGCGCTGTGCGGACCGTCGATCACCTCGTCGGTGATTTCGTGCCCGCGGTGCGCCGGAAGGCAGTGCAGCACAACCGCTTCGGAGTCGGCATGGGCCAGCAGCCCGGCGCTGAGCTGGAACGGCCGGAACGGGCCGACCCGGTCAAGACCGTCGTTCTCCTGCCCCATCGAGGTCCAGGTGTCGGTGACCAGGACGTCGGCCCCCTTGGCGCCCGCCACCGCATCCGCCGTCAGCGTGACAGTGGCGCCGGTCTGCCGGCCGCGGAGTTCGGCGGCGGCCACCAGGCGCGGATCGGGTTCGAAACCGGCAGGTGCGGCGATGGTGACGTGAATCCCGGCGGTGACGCCGCCCAGCATCAGCGAATGCGCCATATTGTTCGCGCCGTCGCCGAAATAGGTCATCCGCAGTCCGCTCAGTGAGCCCTTGCGTTCGGCCAGAGTCTGCAGGTCGGCGAGCACCTGGCAGGGGTGGAACTCGTCGGACAGCGCGTTGACCACGGGAACGGTTGCGGCCGAGGCCATCGCGGTCAGCCGCTGCTGGGCGAACGTGCGCCAGACGATCGCGTCGACGTAGCGGGACAGCACCCGCCCGGTGTCCTCGAGGGTCTCTTCGCGGCCGAGTTGGGTGGCGCGGCCGTCGACGACGACGGCGTGCCCACCCAGTTGGGCGATACCCACCTCGAAGGAGAACCGGGTGCGGGTGGAGTTCTTGTCGAAGATCACCGCCACCCCGCGTGGGCCCTCCAGCGGGCGCCGGCTCATCGGCGCGCTCTTGAGGGTGGCCGCCAGCGCCAGGACCTCGGCCTGCTCTTCGGGCGACAGGTCGTCGTCGCGCAGGAAGTGCCGCAGGGTGCTCATCGGGCCGCCTCATCCAGGATCGCCGGTAATGCCGTCAGGAAGGTGTCGATCTGTGCGTCGGTGATGATCAGCGGCGGGGCCAGCCGGACCACGTCCGGCGCCGCGGCGTTGACCAGGAAACCGGCGTCGCGGGCGGCGGTCTCGACGGCCTTGCCCGCGGGCGCGGTCAACACCACACCGCGCAGCAGGCCGCGGCCCCGGACGTGGTCCACCAGCGGATGGTCCAGTGCCTCGATCCCATGACTGAGCGTCTTGCCGAGCAGGTCAACGCGGTTGACCAGGTCTTCGGCGGCCAACACCCGCAGCACCGCGAGCGCGGCCGCGGTGCACACCGGGTTACCGCCGAAGGTGCTGCCGTGCAGACCCGGGGTGAGCAGCTCGGCGGTCGGGCCGATGGCCAGGCACGCCCCGATCGGCAATCCCCCGCCCAGCCCCTTGGCCAGCGTGACGATGTCGGGGGTGATGCCGTCGTGTTGGTGGGCGAAGAAGGCACCGGTGCGTCCGACGCCGGTCTGGACTTCGTCGAGCACCAGCAGCGCACCGTGGCGGGTGGTGATCTCGCGCGCGGCGACCAGGTAGCCCTCCGGTGGCACGACGACGCCGCCCTCGCCCATGATCGGCTCGAGGAACACCGCGGCGGTGTCGTCGGTGACCGCCGCGGCCAACGCCTCGATGTCCCCGTAGGGCACATGGGTGACGTAGCCCGGCAGCGGCTCGAACGGTGCCTGTTTGGCGGGCTGTCCGGTCAGCGCCAGCGAGCCCATCGTGCGGCCGTGGAAGGCGCCTTCGGCCGCAACGAGTTTGGTCCGACCGGTGAGCCGAGTGATCTTGAACGCGACTTCGTTGGCCTCGGTGCCGGAGTTGCAGAAGAACGCCCGGGCGGGCGCACCCAGCTGTTCGACGAGGGCCTCGGCCAGCGCGATCCCCGGCTCGGTGGCGTACAGGTTCGACGTGTGTCCCAGGGTGTTGAGCTGGGCGGTGACCGCCTCGATGATCGCGGGGTGCCGGTGGCCGAGGATGTTGACCGCGATGCCGCCGAGCAGGTCCAGATACGTCTTGCCGTTCTCGTCGGTCACCACGGCACCGTGACCGCTGGTCAGCGCCAGCGGTGGGGTGCCGTAGTTGTCCATCATCACGCCGGACCATCTGTCCAGAAGGCTCATGACGGCACCACCTTCGTGCCGGTGCCTTCGTCGGTGAACAACTCGACCAGCACACAGTGCTCGACCCGGCCGTCGATCACATGGGCGCTGGGCACGCCGCCTTCGACCGCCCGCAGGCAGGCCTCGATCTTGGGGATCATGCCGGTCTCCAAACCGGGCAGCAGCTCGGTCAGCGTGTCGGTGTCGATCTGGCTGACCAGCGAATCCCGGTCGGGCCAGCGGGTGTAGAGGCCTTCGACATCGGTGAGCATCAACAGCTTCTCGGCGCCGAGCGCTCGGGCCACCGCGGCCGCGGCGGTGTCGGCGTTGATGTTGTGCACCACGCCGTCGATGTCGGGGGCGATCGTCGAAATCACCGGGATACGCCCGGCGGCAATGAGATCCAGGATCGCGGCGGTGTTGACGTGCTCGACGTCGCCGACCAGGCCGATGTCGGTGACCACGCCCTCGACCGTGACTCCGCGCCGGACCGCGGTGAGCAGTTGCGCGTCCTCGCCGGTGATCCCGACCGCGTAGGGCCCGTGGGCGTTGATCAGGTTCACCAGCTCCCGACCCACCTGGCCGAACAGCACCATCCGGGCGACGTCGAGCACCTCGGGTGTGGTGACCCGGAAGCCGCCCTTGAATTCCCCGGGGATGCCGAGCCGTTTGAGCATCGCGCTGATCTGCGGGCCGCCGCCGTGCACCACGACCGGGTGGATGCCGGCATTGCGCAGGAACACCATGTCGTCGGCGAAGGCGGCCTTGAGCCGGTCGTCGGTCATCGCGTTGCCGCCGTACTTGACCACGACGATCCTGTTGTGCAGCGCCTTGAGCCAGGGCAGCGCCTCGGCGAGAACCGCGGCCTTGGTGTTCACCGTGGCGCTCATGAGCTGTAGGCCGAGTTCTCTTCGACGTAGGCGTGCGACAGGTCGGTGGTGCGGATGGTCGCCGCACCGGTACCGAGCTTCAGGTCGACGGTCACCTCGACGTCGGGGCCGGCCAGATCGACGTCGCGCGCACCCGGCGCACCGGCGCCGTCGACGCACACCGGGAAGCCGTTGAACGACACCGTGATCCGTTGTGCATCGATCTCGAACGGCACCATGCCGACCGCGGCCAGGACCCGGCCCCAGTTCGGATCCGAGCCGAACAGGGCCGTCTTCACCAGGCTGTCTCGGGCGATGACCCGGGCCGCGGTGACCGCGTCGTCGTCACTGGGCGCCCCGGTGACGGTGATCGCGATGCGCTTGGTGACGCCCTCGGCGTCGGCCTGCAGCTGGGCGCACAGGTCGTCGCAGACCCGCAGCACCGCGGCGTCCAGATCCTCTTGACTGGGCGCGATCTCGCTGGCACCGGAGGCCAGCAGCAGCACGGTGTCGTTGGTCGAGCAGCTGCCGTCGACGTCGAGCCGGTCGAAGGTCTTGGCGGTCGCCCGGCGCAGCGCGGTGTCCAGCGCCGCGGCGTCGGCCACCGCGTCGGTGGTCAGCACCACCAGCATGGTGGCCAGCGACGGCGCCAGCATGCCGGCCCCCTTGGCCATCCCGCCGACGGTCCAGTTCTCGCCCGATTCGATCGAATGATGCAGCGCAACCTGTTTCGGAACGGTGTCGGTGGTCATGATGGCGCGAGCAGCCTCGTCCCCACCGGTCAGCCCGCCACCGAGCTCATGGACGATCTCGGTCACACCGGCGAGCACCTTCTCCATCGGCAGCCGGTCGCCGATCAGGCCCGTCGAGCACACCGCGACCTCGATCGGTCCGGTCTCGGTGCCCCACTCGGACAGCGCCGCGGCGACGGCCTCGGCGCTGGCGTGGGCGTCCTGGAAACCGCCCGGCCCGGTGCAGGCGTTGGCGCCACCAGAGTTCAGTAGCACCGCGCGCAGCCGGCCGGAGGACAGCACCTGCCGGCTCCACAGCACTGGGGCGGCCTTGACCTGGTTGCGGGTGAACACCCCGGCAGCCGCATAGTCGGGGCCTTCGTTGAACACCAGGGCCAGGTCGAGGGCGCCGGATTTCTTGATGCCGGCCGCGATCCCGGTCGCGCGGAACCCGGCCGGTGCGGTAACCCCCTGGGTCCGAACGAGTTTGGCATCTCTAGTGAGCGTCACGGCGCCACCCCCACGATCGACAGTCCTTCCGTCTCCGGCCAGTCCAGCGCCAGGTTCATCGATTGCACCGCCGCCCCGGCCGTGCCCTTGACCAGATTGTCGATGGCGCACACCGCGACCAGCACACCGGCGTCGGTGTCCACCGCGACCGCCAGCTGTGCGGCGTTACTGCCGATCACCGCCCCGGTGCGGGGCAGCTGCCCCTCGGGCAGCAGGTGGACGAACGGCTCCGCGTCGTACGCCTTCTCGTAGGCCGCGCGGATCTGCGACACCGGCGCCTGGGTGCGCGCGGTGCAGGTGGCCAGGATGCCGCGCGACGTGGGGATCAGCACCGGGGTGAACGAGACGGTGACCGCGCGGTCGGTCACCGCGCGCAGGCCCTGGGCGATCTCCGGGGTGTGCCGATGCGCGCCGGCGATGTTGTAGGCCCGTGCCGAGCCGATCACCTCCGAACCCAGCAGGTCGACCTTGGCGGCCCGGCCCGCACCGGAGGTACCGCTGACCGCCACCACCGTGACGGCCGGTTCGATCAAGTCCTCGGCGACCGCGGGCAGCAGCGCCAGCAGCGCGGCCGTCGGATAGCAGCCGGGAACCGCGATCCGGGTGGCACCGCGCAGCCGGTCCCGGCCGCCGGGCAGCTCAGGCAGGCCGTACGGCCAGCTGCCTGCGTGCGGCGAGCCATAGAACCGCTGCCAGTCGTCGGCGTCGGTGAGACGGAAGTCCGCGCCACAGTCGATGATCAGGGTGTCGCCGCCGAGCTGTTCGGCCAGCGCCGCGGAGTGGCCGTGCGGCAGGGCCAGGAACACCACGTCGTGGCCGGCCAGCACGGCCAGCTCGGTCGGTTCGACCACCCGGTCGGCCAGCGGCAGCAGGTGCGGGTGATGGTCGGCCAGCCGGGTGCCCGCGCTCGCCGCCGCGGTGAGCGCGCCGATGGTCAGGCGGCCGTCCGCGTAGGCGGGATGCCCGAGGAGAAGACGCAGGATCTCGCCACCGGCATAGCCGCTGGCGCCGGCAACCGCCACCGAAGTCATCCCGCGATTCTGCATGTTTATGCAGCCTGTTGCAAATTCATTCCAACGCGGCTCGTCGAGATCGACGAAATGTCGCGATCCACTCGCACAAGTTCGCCCGTTTGTCGGTTTGGGCACAGGAGAGGCGTCAGGCGCGAAGCTCGGCGCCCAGGCGGTCGGCGGCCGCGGCCACCGCCGCGTCGCGGGCCGCGCTGGCCTCGTCCTCGGTCAGCGTGCGATCCGGCGCCCGGAAACGCAGCGCCAGGGTCAGCGATTTACGGTCCTCGCCGATTTGCGGGCCGGTATAGACGTCGAACAACGCGACATCCTCCAGCAGCTCGCCCGCCCCGTCGCGCACCGCGTCGACCACCGCCGCGGCGGCCACGTCGGCGGCCACCACGAGGCTGACATCCTGGAACACCGCCGGGAACGGCGATACCCGCGGCGCGGGCAGGTTCTCCGTGATGGGCACCGCGTCCAGATCCAGCTCGACGGCGCAGGTGCCCTTCGGCAGGCCCGCGCGCTCGATCACGGCGGGATGCAACTGCCCGGCATGCCCGACCACCCGGCCCTCGACGACGACCTCGGCGCAGCGGCCCGGGTGCCACGGCAGGTACTGCGCAGCCCGCAGCGTCACCTCGACCCCGCACGCCCGCGCGATGATCCGCACCGCCTCGAATGCGTCGGCGGCCTCCACCGGGCGTCCCGGTCCCCACGGGCCGCGGGGTTCACGCAGCCCGGTCAGCACCGCACCGACGTGCACGGGCTGGTGCGGCAGCGACGCGTCCAGCGCGGCGATCTCGTCGTCACTGGGCCGGCGATGCGTGGGGATCAGCTCCACACCCTTGGTCTGCTCGGTCGGGTGCACCACCTGCGCGATGGAGAACAACGCGACATCACCGAAGCCACGGGAGACGTTGCGGGACAATGCTTCCAGCAGTGCGGGCAACAGCGTGGTGGCCAGGTGCGGACGGTCGGCCTCCAGCGGGTTGAGTACCGAGGTGGTGGATCGCCTGGAATCGTCGGGCTCCAGACCCCACACGTCGAAGACTCCGGCGGGCAGGAACGGGGTGGGCAACACCTCGACGTAACCCGACAGTCCCAGCGACTTACCGACCGCGCGGCGGCGCTTCTGACCGGGCGTGAGGCCGCGGCCGGCCGGGGCGGTGGGCAGCACCGAGGGGATCTTGTCCAGCCCCTCCAGGCGCAACACCTCCTCGACCAGATCCGCGGGCTGCACCAGGTCAGGGCGCCAACTCGGCGGGGTCACCACCAGAATCGCGGGGTCGATGTCCTCGACCACGTCGGCACCGATCTGGGTCAGCCGCTTGAACGCCGCGCCGCCCTCGTACTCGACGCCGGCCAGTCGGTCCGGCAGGTCGAAGCGCATCCGCACCGGGGCCGGCGACCAGTCGTCCCGGGGCGGGTCCCCGCGCCAGTCGGTCAACCTGGGCTCGATGGTGCCGCCGGCGATCTCGGCCAGCAGGCCGGCGCACCGGTCCAGCGCGGCCACCGAGATGGCCGGGTCGACCGAGCGCTCATAGCGTCGGCCCGCCTCGCTGACCAGGTGCAGTCGCCGGATCGTGCGGGACACCGCGGCGGGGTCCCAGACCGCGGCCTCCAGCAGGATGTCGGTGGAGTCGTCGTCGATCTCGGTGGTGCCCGCGCCCATCACGCCGCCGATGGCCGCGGTCGCGACATCGTCGACGATCAGGACGTCGGCGGGGTCCAGCGTGCGTTCGATGTCGTCGAGGGTGACCACGGTCTCCCCCGGCTTGGCGAACCGCACGATGAACTCACCGTTGATGCGGCTGCGATCGTGGGCGTGCATCGGGTGCCCGATCTCGAGCATCACGTAGTTGGTGACGTCGACGGCAGGCGAGATCGGCCGGATGCCGCACAGCATCAACCGGCGGCGCATCCACCACGGCGACAGCGCCTTCGGGTCGATCCCGGTGACCGGACGCAGCCCGAATCGGCTCACGCCGGTGCCGGGTTCGACGGTCACCGGCAGCGCCGGACCCTCGACGGGCAGCGGTGCGACGTCGGCGGGGTCGACGAAGTCGAGGTCGTAGGCGCAGGCGATCTCGCGGGCGATGCCGCGCACCGACATGCAGTAGCCGCGATCCGGGGTGACGGCCAGGTCGAAGACAACGTCGTCGAGTCCCAGTACACCGATGGCGTCGGTGCCCGGTTCGGCCGTGCCCGGCGGAAGCACCAGGATCCCGGAATGATCGGCGCCCAAACCCAGTTCGGCGGCCGAGCAGATCATTCCGTCCGACAGCCGCCCGTAGGTCTTGCGGCTGGCGATGTGGAAGTCACCGGGCAGGGTGGCACCGGGCAGCGCCACCACAACCAGGTCTCCGACAGCGAAGTTCGTTGCGCCGCAGACGATGTCGCGGTCTTGCTCTTCGCCCACATCGACCCGGCAGGCCCGGATCGGCTTCTTGAACTCGGTGAGCTCCTCGATGGCGGCGACCCGGCCGACGGCCAGCGGTCCGCTGACCGGCCCGAGGGTGATGATGTCCTCGACCTCGTGGCCGACGCGGATCAGGGCCTGCTCCAAGTCGTGCGGTTCGACGTCCCAGCCGGGGGCGCCGCGCTGCACGACCTCACGCAGCCAGCTGTAGGGAAGGCGCATCAGACCCCGACCCCGAACGGCAGCGAGAAGCGCACGTCACCCTCGACCATGTCACGCATGTCGGGAATGCCGTTGCGGAACTGCAGGGTTCGTTCCAGGCCCATGCCGAAGGCAAAGCCGGAGTAGACCTCGGGGTCGATACCCGCGGCGCGCAACACATTAGGGTTGACCATGCCGCAGCCGCCCCACTCGACCCAGCCCGGGCCGCCCTTTTTGTTGGGGAACCAGATGTCCACCTCGGCCGAGGGCTCGGTGAACGGAAAGAAGTGTGGCCGCATCCGGGTGCGGGCATCGGGCCCGAATTCCGAGCGGGCGAAGGCGTCCAGGGTGCCGCGCAGGTGAGCCATCGTCAGGCCGCGATCCACCGCGAGGCCCTCCACCTGGTGGAAGACCGGTGTGTGCGTGGAGTCGAGTTCGTCGGTGCGGAAGGTGCGGCCGATCGAGACGATGTAGACCGGCAGCTCGCGGTCCAGCAGGGTGCGTACCTGCACCGGCGAGGTGTGGGTGCGCAGCAGCTGGCGCGATCCCTCCGGCGCGATGTGGAACGTGTCGGACTCGCTGCGGGCCGGATGGTCGGGCGGAAAGTTCAGCGCGTCGAAGTTGAACTGCTCGGTCTCGACCTCGGGGCCTTCGGCCAGCTCCCAGCCCATTGCGACGAACGTGTCGGCGATGTGCTCGGCCAGGATCGTGATCGGATGCCGCGCGCCGACGGGCTGGCGGGTCGAGGGCAGGGTGACGTCGATGGCCTCGGCCACCAGCACGGCCGCGTCACGCTCGGCGCGCAGCGCCGCCAGTCGGTCGTCATAACTGCGCTGAGCGTCGCCGCGGGCGACGTTGACCAGCTTGCCGGCTTCGGATCGGTCCTCTTTGGGCAGCGTGGCCAGCGCCTGGCGAGCGAGCGCCAGCGGGGCCCGATCGCCAAGGTGCTCGGTCTTGGCGCGGGCCAGCGCGTCCAGGTCGGCGGCCGCTTCGAAGGCGCGCCGGGCCGCGCTGACGGCCTCGGTCAGCGATTCCTGCGACAAGTCCACGGGTTGGGAACCCACGCGGCAAAACTCCTTGCACTGCCGGGGCTGTTTGCGCCACGGATGTGACGCAAGTGCCGATCATAGGTGATGCCAGAATGACGCCTCGCAGGCATTTCATCCCCAGAAGGTCGTCCGATGCTCAGAGCTCTCGCCGTCACAGCTATATGGGTGGCCGCCGTGGCCGTGGGCGGGGCGGCGTTGACCGTCCACCCGGGCTGGTGGCTGCTGTCGGCACTGCTGGCCGCCGTCGCCGCACTGGGCACCTGGGACCTGCTGCAGACCCGGCACACCATCCTGCGGGCCTACCCGGTGCTCGGCCATGCCCGGTTCCTGGCCGAGGCGCTGCGCCCGGAGATCCGTCAGTACTTCATCGAGTCGAACACCGAGGCCAGCCCGTTCGACCGGGAGACCCGCGACATGGTCTACGAGCGGGCGAAGGGCACCAAGAGCGACGAACCGTTCGGCACCGAGCGCGACGTGAACGCACTGGGCTACGAGTTCCTGCGGCATTCGCTGCGGGCCCGGCTGGCCACCGATCTCGCCCCGCGAGTGCGGCTGGGCGGCCCGGACTGCACCGCCCCCTACGACATCGCCCTGTTGAACGTCTCGGCGATGAGTTTCGGCGCGCTGTCGGCCAACGCCATCGAGGCGCTCAACGCCGGCGCCGCCCGTGGTGGCTTCGCCCACGACACCGGCGAAGGCGGGATCAGCCCGTATCACCTCAAGGCGGGTGGTGACCTGATCTGGGAGATCGGTTCGGGCTACTTCGGCTGCCGCGACGCCGACGGACACTTCGACGCCGCCCAGTTCGAAGAGAAGGCGCGGTGGCCGTCGGTGAAGGCCATCTCGATCAAGCTGTCCCAGGGCGCCAAGCCGGGCCTGGGCGGGGTGCTGCCCGGCGCGAAGGTCAGCGCCGAGATCGCCGCGACCCGTGGGGTGCCGATCGGGCGCACCGTGGTGTCGCCGCCCGCGCACACCGCGTTCCACACGCCGCTGGAGATGATGCATTTCATCGCGACCCTGCGCAGCCTGTCCGGCGGCAAGCCGGTCGGGTTCAAGCTGTGCATCGGGGCACGCACCGAGTTCTTGTCCATCTGCAAGGCGATGCTGCACACCGGCATCACCCCGGACTTCATCATCGTCGACGGCTCCGAGGGCGGAACCGGTGCGGCCCCACAGGAATTCGAGGATCACATCGGCATGCCGCTGACCGAGGGACTGATGCTGGTGCACAACAGTCTGGTCGGCACCGGCCTGCGCGGTCACATCCGGATCGGGGCGTCAGGCAAGATCGCCAGCGGGGTGGACATCGTCTCCCGGGTCTGTCAGGGCGCGGATTTCACGTTGTCGGCACGGGCGATGATGTTCGCGGTCGGGTGTATCCAGGCGATGAAGTGCAACACCAACAAGTGCCCGACCGGCGTGGCCACCCAGGACAAAGCCCGCGCCCGAGCGCTCGACGTGCCGGACAAGACGCAACGGGTGGCCAACTTCCAGCGCGCGACGGTGGCCAGTGCCGCCCAGATCGTCGCATCCATGGGCCTGAACGGATTCGACGAGTTGGAGCCCGCGATGCTGAACCGGCGCATCGAGGGACAGCGCACCCGTACCTACGCCGAGATCTATGAATGGTTGATGCCCGGCGAACTCCTCGAGGGCGCCCCGGAGTCGTGGCTGTCGGACTGGATCGAGGCGTGCGCCGAGGAGTTCCGCTAGCCGATCCCGGAGTCGCAGAAGGGATTTCCACAGTCTCGGGTTGATCCACAGGCTGGGGCGTTTCTGTCGGTGGTTCGAACTAGTGTTCTCAGCCTGGGTTCGATCGATGTGCTGTTGGAGGAGCTCGACGATGTCGTGGCTCGACTGGCCGCGGTCGATGTCGAGACGTTGTCGAGACGTTGTCGGCGCCGGAGCGGTTCGCGGTGGTGGAGCGCTTGGAGGCCGCCCAGCGCCGTCAGGTGGCGCTCTCACATGCGGTGGTCGCCAAGTTGGAGCGTTTCGAGGGCTGCCCGCCGGTGGGGATCGCGTTGGCTGATGTGTTGCGGGTCAGCCCGCGTGAGGCCAACCGCCGGATTCGGGATGCCGAACAGTTGGCGCCGCGGCGGGCGTTGAGCGGGGAGCCGCTGGCGCCGGTGCTGCCCGAAACCTCGAAGGCGTGGCGGGAGGGGTTGTTGGATGGTGAGCATCTGCGGGTGATCCAGCGGTTCTTCCGCGACCTGCCCGACCACGTCGGAGCCGTCGAGCGGGAGAAGGCCGAACGGTCATTGGCCGACAAGGCCCGGGTGCTGCGCCCCGACCAGCTGGACAAGCTCGCCTACCGGCTGGCGCTGCATCTGAACCCCGATGGCCGGTTCTCCGACGATGACCGGGCCCGCAAGCGCGGCTTCGTCTGGTGCGGCGGCCAACAACTCGATGGGATGAGCGTGGGCCGGCTGATCGCCGACCCCGAACTGCGGGCCGCGGTGGATGCGATGTTCGCCAAGTTCGCCGCCCCGGGCATGTGCAACCCCGCCGACGAACACCCCACCGTGGGCGGCGAGCCCACCGACGAGGTGACGCAACGGGATCTGCGCAGTGTCGGTCAACGCCAACACGACGCCCTCACAGCGCTGCTCCGCAGCGCCCTCGGCGACCCCAAGCTCGGCCTGCACAACGGCCTACCCGTCACCGTCATCGCCACCGCCACCGTGCAAGACCTGCAGAAGCAAACCGGGCACGCCGTCACCGCCGCCGGCACCCTGCTACCCATCCCCGACCTGATCCGCATGGCCGCCCACGCCTACCAACTTGTTGAATCAGGAGCAGAAGAGCTCGGCCAATGGTCATGCTTTTCGAGGCGGTGGCCGGC
>NZ_BEWG01000095.1:0-91255 GCF_002723835.1 Mycobacterium sp. shizuoka-1
GAGAAGTCCAATTATTCCTTGCAGGACAGGCACTTTCGCTTATCTACACACCCCCACAGTCAACATTCCACGAAAAATCCGGGCTAGAACACGTCATATTGAGGAGCGCATGACCATGCCAACCCCCAACATCCCCGCGGGCTTCGACTTCCTGGATCCGGATCTGATTGTGAAGCGGCTGCCGGTGGAGGAGCTCGCCGAACTGCGCCGGGTCGCGCCGATCTGGTGGTGCGAACAGGCTATCGGCAAGGGCGGATTCAACGACGGCGGCTACTGGGTCGTCACCAAACACAAGGACGTCAAAGAGGTCTCGCGTCGCAACGACGTCTTCCTGTCCTCGCCCAACACCGCGATTCCGCAGTTCCCGGACGAGATGGCGCGCGAAGACATCGACCTGCAGAAGGTCGTCATGCTCAACATGGACGGCGAATACCACGACCGGTTGCGCCGGATCATCTCCAAAGGGTTCACGCCGCGGGCCATCGGCGCGCTGCGCGACGAGCTCAACCGGCGGGCCCAGATCATCGCCAAGGAGGCGGCCGCCCAGGGCGGCGGTGACTTCGTCGAGCAGGTGGCCTGCGAGCTGCCGCTGCAGGCGATCGCCGATTTGCTGGGGGTGCCGCAGGAGGACCGCGCCAAGCTGTTCCGCTGGTCGAACGAGATGACCGGCAACGGTGACGAAGAGTTCGACGTCGACCCCAAGCAGTCCTCGATGGAGGTGCTGGCCTACGCCATGCACATGGCCGAGGTGAAGGGCAAGAACCCCGGCGATGACATCGTCACGGCGCTGATCAACGCCGACATCGACGGTGAGAAGCTCTCCGACGACGAGTTCGGCTTCTTCGTGATGATGCTGGCCGTGGCCGGCAACGAGACCACCCGCAACTCGATCACCCACGGCATGATCGCCTTCGCCAACAACCCGGATCAGTGGGAGCTCTACAAGAAGGAGCGCCCGGAGACCGCGGCCGACGAGATCGTCCGCTGGGCCACCCCGGTGACCGCGTTCCAGCGCACCGCCGCCGAGGATGTCGAACTGTCCGGCGTGCAGATCAAGAAGGACCAGCGGGTCGTGATGTTCTACCGCTCGGCCAACTTCGACGAAGAGGTCTTCGAGGATCCGAACACCTTCAACATCTTGCGTAACCCCAACCCGCACGTCGGCTTCGGCGGTACCGGCGTGCACTACTGCGTCGGGGCCAACCTGGCCAAGATGACGATCAACCTGATCTTCAACGCCGTCGCCGACCACATGCCCGATCTCACCTCGGCCGGCACTCCCGAGCGGCTACGTTCGGGATGGCTCAACGCCATCAAGCACTGGCAGGTCGACTACACCGGGGCATCGGTCTAACCGCCTTCAGAAAGAATCAAGGAGGATTCTTCGTGGACTTCAGTCCGGAAGAAGGGCAGCAGGCTGTCACCGACGTGGTGACATCCGCCCTCGAGCGGGACAACAGCTGGGATGCGCTGGTCGCCGGCGGAATCATGGCCTTCGGCGTCCCGGAGCGGCTCGGCGGTGACGGTCTCGGACTGGCCGAGATCACGTCGGCGCTCACCCAGGTCGGCAGGTTCGGCAACGTCAGTCCGGCGTTCGCGACGCTGGGGCTGGGGCTGCTCCCGCTGCTGGATCTGGCGTCTGACGCCCAACAGGATCGCTACCTGGCCGGTGTCGCCAAGGGTGCGGTGCTGACCGCCGCGCTCAACGAGCCGGGTCACGCGCTGCCTGAGCGGCCGGCGACCCGGCTGGCGGGCGGCACGCTCAACGGCACCAAGGTCGGCGTTCCCTACGCGGGGACCGCGGAGTGGATCGTCGTCAGCACCGACAGTGGGGTCGTCGTGGTGTCGCCCAAGGCATCCGGCGTGAGCCTGACCAAGACCCCGTCGGCCACCCACGCAGACGAATACGTCGTCACCTTCGCCGACACTCCCGTCGACGAGGCGGACGTGCTGGGCGGCAACGATTCCGTGCACCGGCTCAATCAGCTGGTCGTGGCGGCTGTCGGTGCGTTCGCGTCCGGGCTGGTGGCCGGCGCACTGCGGCTCACCGCCGACTACGTCGCCAACCGGCACCAGTTCGGCAAGCCGTTGTCGACCTTCCAGACCGTGGCCGCGCAGCTCGCCGAGATCTACATCGCCTCGCGGACCATCACGCTGGCGTCGACGTCGGTGTCCTGGTTGCTCTCCGAGGGCCGGGACGCCACCGAAGATATTGACATCCTTGGCTATTGGGTGGCGTCGCAGGCGCCTCCGGTCATGCAACTCTGCCACCATCTGCACGGTGGCATGGGCATGGACATCACCTATCCGATGCATCGGTACTACTCGTCGATCAAGGATTTGACTCGGCTGTTGGGCGGTAAGGCACACCGTCTCGAACTGGTGGGAGCGTAAATGTTCATCGAGCTGACACCCGAGCAGAAGCAGCTGCAAGCCGAACTGCGGGAATACTTCTCGAATCTGATCTCGCCGCAGGAAGCCAAGGCGATGGAGTCCGACCGGCACAACGAGGCCTACCGGGCGATCATCAAGCGGATGGGTTCCGACGGCAAGCTCGGCGTCGGCTGGCCCAAGGAGTACGGCGGCCTGGGCTACGGACCGATCGAGCAGTCGATCTTCGTCAACGAGGCCCAGCGCGCCGACGTACCGCTGCCCGCGGTGACTCTGCAGACCGTCGGACCGACGCTGCAGCAGTACGGAACCGAGGCGCAGAAGAAGAAGTTCCTGCCGGCGATCCTGGCCGGTGAGGTGCACTTCGCGATCGGCTACAGCGAGCCGGAGGCCGGCACTGATCTGGCCTCGCTGCGGACCTCGGCGGTCAAGCAGGGCGACGAATACATCGTCAACGGCCAGAAGATGTGGACCACCGGCGGACACGATGCCGACTACGTCTGGCTGGCCTGCCGCACCGACCCGGATGCCGTGAAGCACAAGGGTATTTCGATTCTGATCGTCGACACCAAGGATCCGGGCTACTCGTGGACGCCGGTCATCCTGTCCGACGGCGCCCACCACACCAACGCCACGTACTACAACGACGTGCGGGTGCCCGCCGACATGCTCGTCGGCGAGGAGAACGGCGGATGGCGGCTGATCACCACCCAGCTCAACAACGAGCGGGTGATGCTCGGTCCGGCCGGCCGGTTTGCGGCGCTGTACGACAAGGTGCATGAGTGGGCGGCCAAGCCTGGCAGCAATGGGGACACCCCCCTCGATCACGCTGACGTCAAGCGCTCGCTGGGTGAGCTCAAGGCCATGTGGCGGATCAACGAACTGCTCAACTGGCAGGTCGCGGCATCCGGTGAGGACATCGACATCGCAGACGCGGCCGCCACCAAGGTGTTCGGCACCGAACGAATCCAGTACGCGGGCCGGCTGGCCGAGGAGATCGTCTTCGCCCATGGCAATCCCGCCGATCCCGAGACGGCCGAGCTGCTGGAATGGCTGGACAGCCAGACCAAGCGCAATCTGGTGATCACATTCGGTGGTGGAGTCAACGAGGTGATGCGAGAGATGATCGCGGCTTCCGGCCTGAAGGTGCCGAGGGTCCCGCGGTGAGCGCCGTCGACGACATCAAGGCGGCCGCCGAGCGGGTCAAGGCAGAGGGCAAGAGCAAGCCCCGGGTGGGCCGGCATCCGGTCAACCAGCCGATGATCGACCACTGGCTGGACGCGATCGGTGACAAGAACCCGATCTACGTCGACGAGGCCGCGGCCAAGGCGGCCGGTCACCCAGGTCTGGTCGCTCCGCCGGCGATGATCCAGGTGTGGACGATGATGGGTCTCGGCGGTGTCCGCCCCGACGACGACCCGTTGGGCAAGATCATCGAATTGTTCGACGACGCAGGCTATGTCGGCGTCGTGGCGACCAACTGCGAGCAGACCTATCATCGCTATCTGCGCCAGGGCGAAGAGGTCAGCGTCGCGGCGGAGCTGACCGACGTCGTCGGTCCGAAGCGGACCGCGCTGGGCGAGGCGTTCTTCATCACCCAGACCATCACCTGGTCGGTCGGTGACGAAGATGTGGCCGAAATGATGTGGCGCATCATGAAGTTCATCCCCGCCGATAAATCGGAGGCGGCCCCCGCTACCTCTTCATCGGTGCCGGACGATCTCGACGCCGATTCCGCGATGCGTCCGGCGTCCTCGAAGGACACCAAGTTCTTTTGGGACGGCGTCAACGCGCACGAACTGCGCATCCAGAAGCGCGACGACGGCACACTGGTGCATCCGCCGGTGCCCGCGCTGTGGCTGGACAAGGAGCAGGAGACCGACTACGTCGTCGCCAGCGGCGAAGGCACCGTCTTCAGCTTCGTGGTGCACCACGCGCCGAAGGTGCCCGGGCGGACTCTGCCCTTCGTGATCGCGCTCGTGGAACTCGCCGAAGGTGTGCGGATGCTCGGTGAGCTGCGCAACGTCGACCCCTCGACAGTGGAGATCGGAATGCCCGTTCGCGCAATGTACATCGACTTCCCGGCGAACGACGTCGGGCCCGCGTGGACCAACTACGCGTGGGAGCCGGCCAAATGAGCGCGCCTGCAATTGAAGTCGGCACGAAGCTGCCGGAGTTGAAGTTCTACGGCGACCCGACGTTCATCGTCTCGACGGCGATCGCCACCCGGGACTACCAGGATGTCCACCACGACCGGGACAAGGCCCAGGCCAAGGGTTCCAAGGACATCTTCGTCAACATCCTCACCGACACCGGTCTGGTGCAGCGGTTCATCACCGACTGGGCCGGGCCGACCGCCGTGATCAAGTCGATCGGGTTGCGTCTGGGCGTGCCCTGGTACGCCTACGACACGGTGACGTTCACCGGTGAGGTCACCGCAGTGGAGGACGGCTTGATCACGCTGAAAATTGTCGGCAGCAACAGCCTTGGCGATCATGTGATCGCCAACGCCACACTGACGATCGGTGCCGCCTGATGCCGGGCGGGTTGAGCGGCAAGGCGGCGATCGTCGGTATCGGTGCCACCGACTTCTCCAAGAACTCCGGCCGCAGCGAGCTGCGGCTGGCCTCGGAGGCGGTGCTCGACGCGCTGGCCGACGCGGGTCTGACACCGGCCGACGTCGACGGCATGACGACGTTCACGATGGACTCGAACACCGAGGTCGCGATCGCACGGGCCACCGGGATCGGGGATCTGAAGTTCTTCTCCAAGATTCACCACGGCGGCGGCGCGGCCTGCGCCACGGTGCAGCAGGCGGCCATCGCGGTGGCCACCGGCGTCGCGGATTGCGTTGTGGCATACCGGGCTTTCAACGAGCGCTCCGGGATGCGGTTCGGCCAGGTGCAGATGCGACTGGTCGAGAACGCCGATTCCACCGGGGTGGACAACTCGTTCTCCTACCCGCACGGGCTGTCCACGCCCGCGGCGCAGGTGGCGATGATCGCGCAGCGCTACATGCACCTGTCGGGGGCCACCAGCCGGGATTTCGGCGCGGTGTCGGTCGCCGATCGCAAGCACGCCGCCAACAACCCGAAGGCGTACTTCTACGAGAAGCCGATCACCATCGAAGACCATCAGGCCTCCCGGTGGATCGCCGAGCCGCTGCGGCTGCTGGACTGCTGCCAGGAGACCGATGGCGGTGTTGCTTTGGTGATCGTCTCGGCCGAGCGTGCCAAGGATCTCAAGCATCGGCCGGCCGTGATCGAGGCCGCGGCGCAGGGCTCGAGCCCGAATCAGTATTCGATGACCAGCTACTACCGTCCCGAGCTGGGCTTGCCGGAGATGGGTCTGGTCGGCAGGCAGCTGTGGGAGCAGTCCGGGCTGACGCCGGCCGACATCCAGACCGCGATCCTCTACGACCACTTCACCCCGTTCACGCTGATCCAGTTGGAAGAGTTGGGGTTCTGCGCCCAAGGTGACGCCAAGGACTTCATCAAGGACGGCGCGCTGGAGATCGGCGGGCGGCTGCCGATCAACACCCACGGTGGCCAGCTCGGCGAGGCCTACATCCACGGAATGAACGGGATCGCCGAGGGCGTCCGGCAGTTGCGCGGCACCTCGGTGAATCCGGTGCCCGACGTCGAGCACGTGCTCGTCACCGCCGGCACCGGCGTACCGACCTCCGGCCTGATCCTGGGCTAGGTTTCTCACCTTTTGCGCTGAACGTCACACCAGTGTTGCGTTGGGCGTGCAGTGTGACCTTGGCGTGACGTTCGCGGGGGTTGTCGGTGGTTGGCGGCACACTGCCGCCATGAGTGACCCATTTATCGGCAGCGAGGCCGTCGCGGCCGGAGCCGTCACCAAGAGCGATCTGAGACGGCGGTTCGTACGTCTGTTCCCCGACGTGTACATGGCGGCCGGCGCAGAGCTGACCGCGCGTGATTCGGCTCGTGCAGGCTGGCTGTGGTCCGGACGCAAGGCCGTCATCGCTGGGCGTTCCGCCGCGGCACTGCATGGTGCGAAGTGGATCGACGACAGCGTGCCCGTCGACCTCATCCACGACAACAGAAATCGAATGGCCGGTGTGGCCATTCACGGAGATCGGCTCGGGGATGCCGAAATCCAACTAGTCGACGGAATGCCGGTCACCACACCCCTGCGGACCGCGCTTGATCTCGCGTCTTGGTATTCGCCAGGCATCGCACTACCGACTCTGGACGCCCTGGCTCGCGCCACGTCGATGGATGCAGGCGAGGCTCTGGCGCTGGCCGAGCGATACCCGGGCCGGCGCGGCATTCGCGTCGCCCGCCAGAGCCTCCGGCTCGTCGACGGGGGAGCGCAGTCGCCCAAGGAAACCTGGCTGCGCCTGCTCCTCATCGATGCCGGCCTGCCCCGGCCGAAGACCCAGATTCCGGTTCACGACCAGTTCGGCGAACTGATCGCCTACCTGGACATGGGGTGGGAGGACATCAAGGTGGCCGCCGAGTACGACGGACAGCAGCACCGCACCGACCGATTGCAGTACGCATGGGACTCGCGGCGCCGCGAAAAGCTGGAAGAGCTGGGATGGATTGTCATTCGGGTCTTGGCAGGCGATCGGCGGGGTGACGTCATCCGGCGGGTGCGGGATGCCATCGCTCGTCGAACGTCACACCAGAGTGGCTTCCGGCGCTCGGCGTGACTCTGGTGTGACGTTCGAGTTGCGCGTCAGACGTTCGAGTCCACGTGCCCACAGTTGGGTGTGGTCGGCAGTCCGTTGAACCGGTCGGACAGCCACTGCATTGAGCGCTCGCCGTCGACGAAGTACGGCAGCAAGGTGTTCACCGATACCTTGTTGAGGAACGGTGGTTCCTCGTTGGTCCACAGTTGTACGTCACCACCCAGCGAACACCACTGGTTGGCCACGTCGACCGACGCCTGATACGGGTTGAACGTGTCAAACCGGTTCGTCGAGATATACACCGGCCCTGTTGGTTTCAGCGATCCCAGGTTCTGGGCCAACAGCAGGCTCTTCACCGGGTCGTTGCCGAAGAGATCCGCCGGATTCACGTTGAACCACCCGGTGTTGTCCGGGAAGTAGAAGTGCCGGAACCCGAAGTCGGCCACCGACTGCACCAGGCAGATGTACGACGACCACTGCACGAAGTGCAGACCGCGCGGAGTCAGCGTGCCCATGAGGAGTTCCGCGGTCTCCGGGTAGGCGTTGACGATGCCGTTGAGCACATAACCCAGCGCGCCGACCAGCAGGTTGCCGTCGAGATATGGCGGCATCAGGGACAGATTGGCCACCGGCGTGTTCAACGCCGCGCCGACGATGTTCAGCTCGGGCGCATAGGTGGCCGCCTGCTCCACCGCCGACCCGGCCGCTTGGCCACCCGTCAGCCAGCCCCAGAAGGCCACCGGCCCATGGGGATCCAGGGACGTCCCGGGCAACTGCATGGCTGCCCGCGCGGCGTCGAGCAATCCGGTGCCGGCCGAGAGCCGGTTGGCGAACTCCGGGCCACCGGGGATGTGCACGCCCATCCCGACACCGTCGGCGACGACGATGGCATAGCCGCGGGCCACCATGGTGGCCAGGAAGGTCTCCTCGTAGTTGAACGTCAGGTCGAACCCCTGCGAGAAGTGAATCCCCTGATCCATCAACCGTGACGGCGCACACTGCTCACCGATGCCGTACGGTCCCGGCGCGTAGGCGATCAACGGTCGGGGACCCTTCCCGGGCCATGGATTGTCCGGCTCGAGGTACACCCCGGTCGCCACCACCGGCTGCCCCTTGGCATTGGTGGTGCGGTACATGATCCGCGTCCCGGTGGCGACCCAGCTGCCGAGCTGGCCCGACGGTTCGTAGACCAAGTTCATCGGCTCGGACCGGACCAGGTCGCCGGGCCTGCCGGCGGGTAGCGGGTCCGGTGGCGTGTAGAACTCGAGGTACTTGGATTCGTCGGCGGACGCCGGCGGGGCGGTCAGGGCTGGGAGCACCAGCACGACGGCCATCGCAACCGTCAGCACTTGCAGCGCCATCCGAGCAGCCAGGCGCGCACCGTTGAGCAACGAGGACACGGACTTTCTCACTCTCTTCCGGCGGGCCCTACACCGACGCCTGGTTGTGGACGGTCAGCCCGCATTCTTCGACGAAGTTGGCGTAGCGCCGCGCGACGTTGTGGGACACCATCTCGGGCGCCAACGGCGTTGGAGCCGAACCGAACAGCGGAGCAAGCGCATCGACCGCCGCCTTCGCCGCGGGTTGCCAGCGCGCCAGCCACCCGTCGAACACCTCGCGCAGTGCTGGATCTCGGTCCACGGAGTAGGCGACCAGAGCTTGGCTCCAGTCCTGACTCCGCTTGCTGTCGAGATCGAACTCGGTGAACAGCTGGGCCAGGAACTGATCGCCGTTGGCGGCGGCCAGCGCGGCGAGTTGCTCGTTGAGCAGTGCGTCGAGCATCGGCTTGACCGTGAGGTTCAGCGCCGTGAACGCTTCGCCCCAGTCGTAGGCGATCAGCATCTCTTCGACCACCTTGCGCAGCGGCTGCCAGTGGGCTGCCGACTCCCACGGACCGCGGGCGGTCGTGGTCTCGGCGAGTTCGTCGCCGTGGGATATCGAGAGCAGCTTGGTCCAGTAGGCGATGCGCTGGGTGCGCCGCAACTCGTCGGAAGCCTGGAAATACGCACAGTTGGTGATGAACGACGACGGCGCCATCTGGCCGACATAGAGCGCTTCCATCTGTAACGCGTGCAGCGGAAAGCGCAGCGGGACAAACAGGTCCCGCAGCGTGCCGACCCAGCCGGGACTCAGCTGCCGGGCGGCATGGGCCGCCTCGGCCTGGTCGATCAGACCGTCGACGAAGGTTTCCCGGTCCCGCTGGGTGGCGACGTAGTCCTTGTAGGTCAGCTTGTGCGGGTCGCGGAACTGTTCCCAGTCGTCGAGCATCAGCGGCGAGCCCTCACGGTTGCGCAGATACCACTTGTTGATCGGGGTCTCCGGATCCATCTCGAACGGCGCGGGGTCGCGCCTGAAGTGGTAGTGGAACTTGGCGGTGACCGCCTCGTACGGACTCGGCTTGCGCTTGACGTCGCCGAGCAGGCTCCACGTCTTGGTAGTGCGCCGGTTGCTCGCCACGATCACGCCTCTCTATCCAGATGCCACACGATCTCGTCGTCGCCGACGAGGATTCGGCCGGCGAACCCGGCCAGGTTGATTTCGATATCGGACAGGCGGAAATCCCGTCCGAGCTCACGCTCGAGTGAGGCTCGGGTGAGCCGGCAGCGCCACGGTGTGGTGATCTTGACGTAGCCGCCCTGGTCGTCGACTTCCACCTCGGCGTCCGGGTTGTCGTCCTCGATGGCGTTGATCACGGCGTCGCACAGCTCGCCGTCCACACCGCGCATGATCGGCCCCACACGCTTCACATGCTCATCGGTCGCGGTCATTTGCCCTCCTCGCGGGCGCTGGTGGTGTTGACGGTGTCGCGGTTGTAGTGCCGTTGCCCGTCCTGGGGCACACCGACCTGGATCTTGTCGTCGGCCACCCGGACCGCGAACTGGAACAGCTGGCAACCTGCGGGATTGACACCCTTGCCGGTCCGAAGGTCGAACACCCAGGAGTGGCCGCCGCAGGTCAATTCGCTTGTGTCGGGGTCCCATTGGCCGTCGAGCAGCGAAATCTCCTGATGCGGGCACATGCCCTGGAACGCGCGCAGGTCGCCGCCGAGCAGGTGGGCGACCATCACCTCCTCGCCGGCCACCTCGAAGTCGAGGACCTCGCCCTCCCAGACTTCGTCGAGGTCCGCGACGTCATACCAGCGCAGATCCGATTCGCTCACGGCGCACCGTCGGAGTAGAACGCCTCGAGGTAATCCAACGCGCCCACCCCTGCGCTCTCCGCGGTCGCGTCGCGCGGTAGCACGTGTCCGTGATGGCGTACACGTAACGGCTTGTCCTGCTTGGCGACTCGTCGGTTGACCGAGTGGTAGGCGATCTTCTCGGCCACCACGTCCATGCTGTCTTCGCTGTCGATCGGCACCAGGTTGATGACGAAGTCGCCCAAGACCTGGCCCTGTACCGGCATCAATGCCATTTCGATGTCCTTTCTGAGGTCTTCGGAGATCAGCGCGCGATCACCAGCGGGGCCGGCGCATGCGCCCACGCGAAGTCGGTGGCGTCCACGCCCGCCTCCTCCGGCGAGATGCCCATGTACGCCAGTGCGCCATTCAGGTCGGGCGGCTGGATCATTCCGGCCAGGAACCGGTCGACGATGCCGAGGTGACCGCCGAATCGCTGCGGGCTCTGGGTGAAGATCCACTTGCACGGCTCCGAACAGAACGTGTAACGGCGGCCGTTGTGGTCGTGGATCAGCGGTGCCGGGCTGTCCAGATATCCGGCGTCGAATCCGGCGGGGGTGCACACCGGCACGTGGCAGATGTTGCAGACCATCGGCAGCGTCTCCGGGTAGGTCATCGGGATGTTGCCCGAACGGGCGTTCTCGGTGATGACGTCCCAGTACTTGCCGAACGAGTTGTTCCAGCCGGGGTACTTCTCCTCCAGCCAGTCGCGCTCCTGCGGTGAGACACCGGCGTCCGGGTTCCACCACACGGTCGGCCGCCAGAACCACACGCCCAGGTGATAGGCGTGGTGCAGCCAGTTGTTCTCCTTGAGGTAGTGGTCATCCCAGTACCACGGCTTTTCCAGACCGAAGTCGCGGAACTGGTCCACGAACTGCTTGTTGATCCACTCGTCCATGAACTCCTTGAAGGAGTGCCTGCGATGTTCGAGCGGGGTGTAGTAGTCCATCGACAGCCCGGTCAGCAGCGAGAAGATCTTCCAGGACCGCCAGAACATGTGGTCGATGAGTTTCTGTGCGACGTCCTTGCGGCCGTTCTCGATGAGGATCTTCATCGTGGGCTCACCCTGCTGGGCGTGCCGGGCTTCGTCGGTCTGGATCGAGGAGATCAGCGAGCTGAACTCGATGTCGCCGACTCCCATTGCGTCCGCTGCCATTCCGAGGAACTGGAGATTGGTGAACCCGGTCTCGAAGCAGAAGGTGAGCTGGATGGCGGTGGACACCGCGTCGTTGCCGCCGAACATGTCGTCGAACAGCGAGCGTGAGGCGATGATGCCCCACTCGTTGGTGTGGTACGCCTTGTGGGCCCAGTCCGCCTTCGGTTCCTTGGCCAGCAGCGTGTAGGGGAAGTATGTCTGGATCTGGCCGTGCCGGGTCTCGTCGAGCGTCCCGTACATGGCCATGTTGCGCCACGCGGCCGCCCGGCCGAACCGGCCCATCCGTGCCTCACCCATGCCGGCGGTGTACTCGGCGACCGCGATCGCGCCGTAGTGCGCCAGGATCGCCGACTTCCACCCCGGGTCGAGCTGGTCGAAGAGTTTGGAGCGGTTCACCACCGAATTGATGGCGTAGACGCTGGTGTCCTTACCGGCCTGGATGTCGACGTACTCCGGATAGGTGATCTTGTACGGCTCGTCCCACTTCCACCAGGCCTCTCTCGGCACGCCGAAGCTGTCGGACATCTCCTCGGGGAACACCTGCTCGTCGGTGACGTACGAGAAGTTCCAGTTCATGTCCCGCGTCAGGTCGTACCAGTCCGAACGGGCTAGTTGCGGCATCAGATCTGCCTTCCTGTGTGGTCCGGGGGATCGGGAACCCTCGGTCGTGGTTTGGGTCACACTTGCTGGTCGGAACTATCTCAACGGCGTCACGGCGGACGCCGAATTTGTTCCGCAAGCAGGAACGGCAACAAGCGGGTCCGGGTCGTCTGGGCGCTGGGCTGACGTTCCGCAACGCGGAACCGCACGGGGAGACGGCGGTCACAGCCGCAGACAATTGCGCGAATGACGCCCTTCATGCTGCGGGTGAGCGAGGTTCTCGATCTCCCCACCGACGTGGACCTGCCCGACATCCAGGCCAGCAGGCGGTTGCCCGCCGCGATCGGTGCCGACGCGCACGTCGAATGCCGGTCGCTGGCCGAACAACTGGTGTGCGAGGCCAACGTCGTCTTGACGGCCAACGACCTCGAGCGCATCGAGCTCACCGATGACGTGCGGGTCGGAGCGCTGTCGTTCGCCCTCACCTACGGGCCGCGGCAGGCCCGGATCGTCACCACCATCGGTGACGACGTGGCCGTCGGTCACCTCTACGGCATCGGCTCACGGCATCTGGGCAACGTCGAGCTGACCGGCGCAGACCAGGTGGAAAAGCTCATCCTGCTGCTCGTCGGCGTCGAGGGAGAAGACCGGGACGACACCCCCGTTCCGGAAACCGGAACGTTGGCACTGTGATCGCCGTCGCATCGACATTCTTTTGCTAATCCACCGAGCCACCACGAGGAATCCGGAGGCTGCCCGTGCAGTTCGAGCTTCGCCAGCAGGTCATCGAACCTGTTCGCCAGACGTTTACGCCCCTGATCAAGCGCTACGGTGACCGGCCGGCCACCCGCTACGAGGAAGGTTCGGTCGGCATCCAGTCCACCGAGCACTTCCACTACCGGCCGCTGTGGGACCCGCACCACGAGATCTACGATGCCGACTACTCGGCGTTGAAGCTCTCCGACCCGGACTCCTACACCGACCCGCGGCAGTTCTACTACACGCCGTATGTCGTCAACCGGGCGACGCTGCACGAGGCGTTCGGTCGCAACCTGAGCTATGTCGTCGACCGTGGGCTGCTGGCGAAGATGCCACAGTCGTGGCAGGACCTTGTGGCGAAAACCGTTCTGCCACTGCGCTACTACGAGTCCGGCGGGCAGCTCATCAGTGTCGAGGGAGGCCGGTTCGCCTACGGCACCACGATCGAGCAGGTCTTCACCTACACCTCCTTCGACCGGATCGGCAACGCGCAGATCCTCAGCCGGATCGGTATTGCGTTGGGGGACAACTCCGATGCGGTGTTGGCCACCACTAAGCCGGCGTGGCTGGACCATCCCGGCCTGCAGGGTCTGCGCCGGCTGATCGAGCAACTGCTGGTCGAGCCGGACTGGGCGCTGTCGAACATCGGGTTGGATCTTTGCGACCGGCTGATCTACCCCCTGCTCACCGCGCACCTCGACGAGGCTGCACTGCTCTCTGGGGCGGGCGCCTACAGCCTGCTGACCCAGCAGCTCGGAGTCTGGTGGACCGATCAGCGCAAGTGGCTGGATCCGCTGATCAGCGCATGGGTCAATGATCCCGAACACGGCGCGGCCAACGTCGAGGTGCTGCAGGCGACGGTCGCACGGTATCTGCCCCAGGCCACCGCGGCGGTGATCGACCTGGCCCAGGAGATGGACGCCCTCGCCGACGTCGGTGCCGAGAAGTTCGTCGCCAGCACCGCCGACACCGTCAACGTGACGTTGCGCGCCAGCGGAATCGAGGCCTGAGATGACCGCCACGCGTGAGGTCGGCGTCGACCTGCAGGAGTCCGGGGAGGACGTCCGGCGAATGGTGACCGCGATCGAGAAGGACAACCCCGGTATGCGGGTGACCCACCTGCCCGGCCTGATCAAGGTGAACTCGCCGGGCAAGCTCGTGATCAAACGCGAGACCATCGAGGACGAACTGGGCCGGGAGTGGGAGACCCACGAATTCCAGCTGTCGATCGTCTCCTACTACGGCAACATCAGCGACTACGACGACGACGAGATCGTCATCAGCTGGGACCACTAGTCCACCAATATCCAACCTCTTCAACGAATTTCGAAGGACATAGTGATGGCGAAGATGTCAATGAAAGCGCGCTACTCGGCGCTGACCCGTGATTTGTCATGGGATCCCACCTACGTGAGCGAGGACGACATGTTCCCGCACACCACCTTTGAAGGCATCAAGGTTCACGACTGGTCGAAGTGGGAGGATCCGTTCCGTCTCACCGTGGACTCGTACTTCAAGTACCAGGCGGAGAAGGACAAGCGGCTCTACGCCGTGCTCGACGGATTCGCCCAGTCGCAGGGGCACCTGAGCCTGACCGACGCCCGCTACCTCAACGCGATGAAGCTTTTCCTGCAGGGTGTGACCTCGCTGGAGTACACGGCGCACCGCCACTTCGCCTACCTGGGGCGCGAACTCAACGGCGCCGGGCCGCGTTTCGCGGCACTGTGCCAGTCCCTCGACGAGATGCGGCACGCTCAGACCCAGATTCACACCCTGTCGAACTACAACAGGTACTACAGCGGTCTGCACAACGCCTTCGACCAGTTCGATCGGGTCTGGTACCTGTCGGTGCCCAAGTCGTTCTTCGAGGATGCCGTCACTGCCGGCCCGTTCGAATTCCTCATCGCCATCGGATTCTCCTTCGAATATCTCTTGACCAACCTGCTGTTCGTTCCGTTCATGAGCGGCGCGAGCTTCAACGGCGACCTCTCGACGATGACGTTCGGCTTCTCCGCGCAGAGCGACGAGAGCCGGCACATGACCTTCGGGTTGGAGGCCATCAAGTTCCTGCTCGAGCAGGATGAAGCCAACGTCCCGATCGTGCAGGCCTGGATCGACAAGTGGTTCTGGCGCGGATATCGGCTGACCTCGCTGATCGCCGGAATGATGGACTACATGCTGCCCAAGAAGGTGATCAGCTGGAAGGAAGCCTTTGAGCTGTACTTCGAAAAGCAAATGCTGAACGGGCTTTTCCCGGATCTGGCCTACTACGGCATCAGGCCACCGCGCCACGTCGAGCATGCGATCGCCGAGAAGGATATCTACAGCCACCAGGTGTACTGGACGCTGTACCAGTTCTCGTTCGCGGCCGCCTTCACGACCACCATCCCCGAACCCGAGGAGATGGCCTGGTTCGCCGAGCAGTACCCCGGCACGTTCGACACCATCTATCGGCCGAAGTGGGAGAAGGCCGCCCGGGTCGCCGAGAACGGCGGCCGGTTCTTCTTCCAGGGGCTGCCGCAGCTGTGCCAGGTGTGCCAACTCCCGATGTTCCTCACCGAACCCGGTGACCCGAACACACTGTGCCAGCGCCACAGCGAGTTCGAGGGCGAGAACTTCAACTTCTGCTCCGACGGCTGCCAGTGGATCTTCGAGCGCGAGCCGGAAAAGTACGTGCAAGCCTGGCTGCCCGTGCACCAGATATTCCAAGGCAATTGCGGTGGCCCGAGCGTGCCGGAGGTACTGGACTGGTACGGCATCCAAGACGGCGACGGGGGCGAGTACCTCGGTTCCGTCGACAACCAGAACTGGCTGGGCTGGCACAGCGGGTCCGGGGTCGAGACCGCGAAAGTCGGTGGCTGACATGAGCGTGCGCGCCATCGGTGAGTACAAGTTCCCGTCACGCTCACGTGCCGAGCTGTACGGCGACGACCAACTGGTCCACGTCTGGTGGCGTGACAACACGTTCCTGGCTGCGGCGGCGACATTCCGTGTCCCCACAGCCATGCCGTTCGGGGAGTTCGTCAGCACCGTCGTCGAACCGTGGGCGGCATCCGACCCCGATTTCGAGCCAGGCTCCGAACGCGACTGGTTCGTCGACGACATCCCGCTGCGGGTCCGCGCCGACGCGTCGCTGAGCGAACTCGGGATCGGACACAAGCACACCGTGTCGTTCCAGGTCGGCTGACATGCCGGCGGTGTCGGTCGAGGGCTACCAAGTGGCGGTCGAGACCCGGCCGGGTGAGCCGATTCTCGCAGCCCTGTGCCGGCGGGGCTACACCCACAAGTTCGGCTGCCGGCGCGGAGGTTGTGGGGTGTGCAAGGTGCACCTCGTCTCCGGCCTGGTGACCTATCCCAAGACCGTCGCCGAAACTGTTCTGCCCGAGAGTGACCGGGACGCCGGTGTCTGCCTGAGCTGCCGGGCGGTTCCGGTGACCGACGTCATCATCCGTCTCGGCACCGACGACCAGCTGCTGTGCAGCCCCCTGTTCTTCCAAGCGAAAGGAACATGAGTCCAATGAGTGTCATGCGTCTGGGATACGTCCACGCCCGAGTCACCGACATGGACGACGCCCTGAGTCACTACTGCCACACCCTCGGCATGCAGAAGGTCGCCGAACAGCCCGGGAAGGTGTTCCTGAAGGCCTGGGACGAGTACGACCATCACTCGGTGGTGCTCGAGGACGGTGGCGTGGGACTGGTCAAGCTCGGCTACAAGGTCGAACGCCCCGAGGACATCGAGACCTACGAGAAGCGGGCCCAGTCTTTCGGTGCCATCACCGAGCGGATGAGCAAAGGTGAAAACCTGGCCATCAGCGACGGTCTGCGGATCGTACTGCCGTCCGATCATGTGGTCGAGCTGTACCACGAGGCCGAGCAGACCGGAACCGCCACCGGGACATTGAACCCCGAGGCGTGGCCACGCGACCTGGTCGGCGTCGGTGTGCCCCGCATCGATCACGCGCTGATCTGCTGCGAGGACATGGACACCTCCGAACGATTCTTCAAAGAGGTTCTGGACTTCCGGCCTGCCGAGCGCTGGGTCACCGACCAGTCCGACGAGGGTGAGCTGATGGGGTCATGGATGTTCTGCACGAACACCCCCCACGACATCGCGCTGATCAAGGGTCCTAACGGCAAGCTGCACCACTTCGCGTTCCAGCTGGGCGACTGGAGCGAAATCCTCAAGGCCGGAGATCTTTTCGCCATGGACGATGTGTCGGTGGACATCGGGCCGACCCGGCATGGCATCACCCGCGGGCAGACGATCTACTTCTTCGATCCCTCGGGCAACCGCAACGAGGTATTCGCCGGCGGTTACCAGACCTTCCCGGACTTCCCGACCATCACCTGGACCAATGAGCAGCTGGCCAAGGGTATTTTCTACATCGGCCGCGAGCTCAACGAGCGCTTCACCGCGGTCGTCACCTGACAGGTGGCTGCCGACGAGGCCACCGTCGCCGCCGTCCCCACCCTCACCCTGACCGGCGCGCGGTGCGTGCTGAACCGGAGCCTGGCCGCGGCGGCCGAATTGGGGGTGGCGGTCTGCGTTGCCGTCACCGACCGGTCCGGGCACCTGCTGGCGTTCGCCCGGATGGACGATGCACCCCTGCTGTCGGTATCGATCGCGCAGGACAAGGCCTACACGGTCACAGCGTTCGGTGGCCTGGCCACCCACGAGTGGTTCGACGTGATCTCCGGCGAGCCCGCCCTGCTGGCCGGCATCGTCAAGACGGACCGGCTGATCGTGTTCGCCGGCGGGGTCGCCGTGCGTTCGGCCGGCGCGCTCGCCGGAGCGGTGGGGGTCAGTGGTGGCAGCGCCGAGCAGGACCGCGCCGTCGCCGAGGCGGGCGCAGCCGCACTTCGGTAAGGGTTTTTCGGCAGCCGGTCCGGATAGCGGAACGCTGCTATGAGCCACGGCGGGCCGGCCGCACGATCGTGAGGTGACCCACACCCACACGATCACCGTCGAACCTCTCGGCGTCGAGGTGTCCTGCCGAGAGGACCAGTCGATCCTCGAGGCCTGCCTGCGTCAGGGCGTCAACCTTCCGCACGCCTGTACCCACGGCACGTGCGCCACCTGCAAGGTCGAGGTCGTCGAAGGTGATGTCGATCTCGGCGAGGCCTCGGCATTCGCGCTGCTGGATTCGGAGCGGGCCGAGGGCAAGGCGCTCATCTGCACGGCACGTCCCAAGAGCGACGTCACGATCGAGGCCGACGTCGAGGAGGAAGACGGGGTGGTCTTCCACCCGGTGCGCGATTTCATCGGCACCGTGACCCGCATCGAGGACTGCGCCAACGACATTCGCCGCGTCGAACTCCGCCTCGACGGCGATATCGCGCTCAACCCCGGTCAGTACGTCCAGGTTCGGATCCCCGGGCATTCGGTGACCCGCAGCTGGTCGGTGGCCACGCCGCCGGCCAGTACGAACATGCTGGAACTCAACATTCGTCGCACACCCGGTGGTCTGGCCACCGACGGCTGGGTGTTCGCCGGTCTCGCCGAGGGGGACGAGGTCACGCTGTCCGGTCCGTACGGCCGGTTCTTCCTGCGCGAACACCGCAGTGAGCCGGCCATCCTCATCGGTGGCGGCACCGGCCTGGCACCGCTGAAGGCGATGGTGCGCCACGTGCTGGAAACCGGTGCTCCGCATCGGCTGTACCTCTATCACGGCGCCCGGACCGAGGCCGACCTCTACGACGTCGACTACTTCACCGATCTCGAGGCGGCGTCGAACGGGCAGTTGAGCTATCGGCCGGTGCTGTCGCAAGAGGAGGTGAACGGAATCCGGCACGGCAACGTGACCGACGCCGTCGACGCCGATTTCGAGACCTGCGCGGGACACGTCGCCTACCTGTGCGGACCGCCGCCGATGGTCGAGGCGGCCCTGAGGATGTTGATGAGCAAGCGGCTGTTCCCCCGGGACATCTATCGCGAGGACTTCTTCGACAGTTCTGACAGGTCCGGTGGCGTACGTAGCCCTCTGCTGAGGACTTCGTGACCGCGTTCGCGGCCCCGGAGATCGGGAAAACTATTGTCGCCAACGGTATCTCGACGAACTATCTGCAGACCGGAACGGGTGAGCCCGTGGTATTCGTCCATGGCTCCGGGCCAGGGGTGACGGCCTACGCGAACTGGCGGTTGACGCTTCCGGCCCTGGCGGAGCGGTTCGGTTGTTATGCCCCGGACATGGTCGGATTCGGCTTCACCGACCGTCCCATCGGCTTCAGCTACACCCTGCAGAACTGGGTTGACCAACTGTCGGGCTTCTTGGATGCTCTGGGTCTCGAGGCAGTGTCCTTGGTGGGCAACAGCTTCGGCGGGGCGGTAGCGCTGCGCCTGGCGGTCAGCCAACCGGAGCGGGTCAGCCGCCTGGTCCTCATGGGCAGCGTCGGTGTTCCGTTCCCGATCACCGAAGCACTCGACGCGGTGTGGGGCTACCAGCCGTCCCTTGACGCCATGCGCGAGATGCTCGACCACTTCGCGTATTCACGAGAACTCGTCACCGACGAACTGGCACAGGTGCGCTACGAGGCCAGCATCCGGCCGGGATTCCAGGAGTCTTTCGCCGCGATGTTCCCTGCGCCGCGGCAGCGCTGGGTCGACGCGCTGAGCACCCCGCACGAGCAGATCGCCGCGCTCCAGGTGCCGACCTTGATCGTGCACGGCCGCGACGACAAGGTCATCCCGCTGGCCACGTCGCTGCGGCTACACGAGCTCATCGACGACTCTGAACTGCACGTATTCGGCCGATGCGGGCATTGGACCCAGATCGAGCGGTCCGGCCCGTTCACCGCGCTGGTCGCCGATTTCTTGTCCCGTCCCGGCTGTGAACGGACCAAAGACCCTTCTGGAGGTGAGTGACGTGGTTCATACTTTGCACGCACACCACGCGACGGGAGCAGGTATGAGCGTTGCCGACCGAAGTCGGTCCGGACCGCCGGTGGCTCCCCGGCATCGTGACGATGCGCTGAAGTCGGTGGCCAACACGCTCGACGTCCTCGATTGCTTCATGAGCGACGACGAGCTGGGCGTCTCGGAAGTGGCCCGCAGCCTGGGTGTCGCCAAGAGCAGCGCCCACCGGATGCTGTCCACGCTGGCCGGCCGCGGATTCGTCGAGCAGAACCCCGATACCGGTCGCTACCGGCTGGGTCTGCACCTCTACGAACTCGGCCAGCTCTCGGTCAGCCGCAGCCGGCTGCGCCAGGCTGCGTTGCCGATCATGGAAGATCTGCGGCAGCGCACCGGCCACACCATCCACCTCGGAATCGCCGACGGCTGTGATGTGGTCCACCTGGAACGCCTGCAGTCCCGTGAAGGCCTGGACATCTTCGACACTCTGCCCGAGCGCCGCTTCCCCACGCACTGCTCGGCGACGGGCAAGGTGCTGGCGGCCTTCGACCCTGCGGTCGCCGAAGCACGTCGGCGCGCGTCCTTCCCCGCGATCACGCCGAACTCGGTTCGCAGCGTCGAAGAGTGGGATGCGACCCTGGCCAAGATCCGGCGGGCCGGTGTCGCCATCAACCGCGACGAGGTCGCCAGCGGGGCCATGTCGGTCGCCGCCCCGATCTATGACGGCGGCGGGCGGGCCCGGGCGGCGCTGTCGATCGTGGGCCGCACCGAGGTGATGGACCGCTGCGAGCAGCAGTTCACTCGGCTGGTCGTGGAGGCCGCACGCCGCCTGGGCCGGCTCGTGCCCTGGGGGAGCTAGGACCGCCTCGATGCCCGGCATCGCGGCGGTGTCAACGTCATGTTGAGCATCGAGGACTTCTTCACCGACGAGTGGTATCCCGGCTTCGCCCCGTCGTTCGGCCATTCGCCCTACATCGTCGAACCGTTCCGCAGCTTCACCGCAGCCGACAAGGACCGGTTCTGGTTTCTCGATTTTCACTGGGCACGTGGCCTGACGCCGCTCGGCATGATCTGGAACGAGGACGGTTACTCCTGGGGCACCCAGTGGGCGGCCGAGCAGATGCCGTTGCCGCAGGGCCGCGGTATGACCCAACGGATAGCGGGCACCCACACCTACGCGGCGGTCGTTCCGGTCCGCAACAAGCGGGAGATCGCCGCCAGGGACCGCCGGATGCGGGCCTATCTTCCGGGTTTTCTGGACCGATTCGACCTGATCTGGCGCCAGCGCCGTGCGGAGATCGAAATCGGCTGGCAGTCAATGGCTTCCCGCGACATAGCCGCACTCTCCGATGACGAACTGGCGATGATGCTCGTGGAGGCGCGGTGTTATTACCGGCGACTGTTCGAGATCCACTTCGAGATGATGTACCCGCTGCTGTCCAACTATCTCGGGTTCCGCGGTGTGTGCCGCGAACTGGGTTTCGACGCGGGCACCGTCGCCAAATTTCTCCAGGGCTACGAGACCAAGATCAGTGAAACTGACCGGGCGCTCTGGCAACTCGCCGCCGACGCGCGATCCGGTGGGCTGGACATGGTGTTTGCCGCGACGGCCCCGGACGGGCTGGCCGCCGCGCTCGACCGCGACGACGCCGGGCGGGCGTGGCTGGGTCGGCTGACCACATTCCTCGACGTGTACGGCGACCGCACCGCGGGCACCGCCGATGTCGCGCTGCCGAGCTGGAAGGAAGACCCGATCCCGGTCTTGGGTACCGTCGCGGAGTTCCTGCGCCAAGACCACCCGCACGATTTCGATGCCGCCCACGCCGCTGCGGTGCAGGAACGCGAGACTGCGATCGACGAGGCGCGTGGCCGACTGACCCGTCGCGAGCAACAGGTGTTCGACGCCGGCTTGATCTCGGTGCAGCACGCCAACTTCCCGTGGTGGCAGGACGACCACAACTACTACATCGATCTGCGCGCGTCGCTCCCGGTGCGCTGGGTGGCCCTCGAACTCGCCGAGCGGTTGGGCACCGACCGCTACGACGACACGATGTTCCTGTTCTGGCCCGAACTGCTCGACATCGCCGAACGCCAGCGCGGCTACTACGGGATGCAGAAGACCATCGAGGCGCGCCGGCAGTATTTCGACCACTGGCACGGCCGTCGCGCGGAGATGCCGAAGATGCTCGGCGCGGTGCCCGAAGCCATCGACGACCCGCTGCTGATCGAGATCTACGGACTGGATCGCGGCTATATGGAGGCGGTACGAGCCGAAGCGGCCGGCGTGCGGGTGACGACGCTGCACGGCATTCCGGCGGCGCAGGGGAGCGCACGCGGTCGGGCCAAGGTCATCCGTGAGGCGGGTGACCTGGACAAGCTCAGTACAGGCGACATTCTGGTCTGCGAATCAACTTCGGCCAGTTGGACATTGGCATTCAGCTGGATCGCGGGATGTGTCTGTGACAGCGGTGGCACCTTGTCGCACGCGGCGATCGTCGGTCGCGAGTATGGCGTGCCGACGGTGACCGCGTGCGGAGTGGCGACATCCACCATCCGAGACGGCGACGACATTCACGTCGACGGTGCGACAGGCACCGTCACGATCCTGAGGGGTGCGCAATGAGCACGGTCATCGACCTCGCGCAGGCCGACGCCGAGAATGCCGGTCCGAAGATGGGCAGGCTGGGGCAGCTTGTCCGGCACGGCTTCGACGTGCCCCCGGGATTCGTGGTGACGCCGTCCGGGTATGAGAGCAGCGCCGACGGAATGAGCCGGGACCTGGCCGCCGAGATCGCGACCGCCTACAAGCGGTTGTGCGCCGGGAGCGACAAGCCCGTCGTGGTGCGCAGCTCGGCCGTCGACGAGGACGGCACCAAGGCCAGCTTCGCCGGGATCTACGACAGCTTCCTCGGGGTGCGGGGCGCTGACCAGGTGGTGGCCGCGGTACAGGAATGCTGGTCGGGTCTGAACAGCGAACGGGCGGTGGCCTACCGGGAGCGTCTGGGGGCGAACCACCCGAGCCCGTCGATGGCCGTCGGGGTGATGCTGATGGTGCCCGCCCGGTGCTCGGGGGTCGCGTTCACCGTCGATCCCGTCACCGGTCGCGACGACCGGTTGGTCATCGAGGGCAGTTGGGGGTTCGGCGAGCCGGTGGTCCAGGGGGTGGTCATTCCAGACCGCATCGAAATCGCCGACGACGGAAGGGTTCTGCGCTATGAGACCGGCGACAAGAAGATCGCCCTGGTCTACAGCGAGGATCGGCGCATGCAACACGTCGAGTTGCCCGCCGACCGGGCGCTCACCGCGGCCCTGACCACCGACGAGGCGCTGGCTCTCGCCGAGCAGGTGCGCGCCGTCGCAGACCTGGCCGGCCGGCCGGTCGACTGTGAATGGGTGCTCGACGACGCCGCCCGGGTGTGGATCGTGCAGTGGCGTGCGGTCACGGCGCTGGCGGCCAGTGGGGCCGCGGTGTGGGATCCGGCCGAGTACGCCGCGCGCTACGCGTTCCGGTCCGCCTGAAGCCCGTCGCGTGAGCGTTCCGCGGCCCGGAACGCGCCTCCTGGATAGCCGCTGGGCTGCTTAGAGTCCGAGATGTGCAATACGCCGGAACCGGACTTGTCCCCGACACAGCCGAGGCCGTCGACACATCGGCCCGATCCCTGTTGCAGGCCTACCGAACCCGTCAGCCCGTCGCGCCGTTGGTGTCGGCTTACCCCGACCTGACCATCGACGACGCCTACCGAATCCAACTGGCCCAGGTCGATGTCTGGCTGGCCGACGGCCGCCGGGTGCTGGGCCGCAAGGTGGGTCTGACCAGCCCCGCCATGCAGGCCCAGATGAAGGTGGCGCAGCCGGATTTCGGGCACCTCATGGACGATATGTTCTTCGCCGAGCACACCCCGCTCCCCGCTGAGCGCTTTCTGCAGCCGCGCGCCGAACCAGAGGTGGCGTTTGTGCTCGGCCGCGATCTGGCCGGTCCCGGAGTCACGGTGGCGGACGCCGCGGCGGCGGTGGACTTCGTCCTGCCCGCGCTGGAGATCATCGATTCCCGCATCGCCGACTGGCAGATCGGGATCGTCGACACGATTGCCGACAACGCCTCCAGTGGCGGTGTGGTGCTGGGCAGCACGGCGCGCGGGCTCGGTGAGGTGGATGTGCGGCTGGGCGGGTGCGTGCTGCATCGAAACGGTGAGGTGGCCGGCACCGGCGCCGGTGGCGCCGTGCTTGGGTCCCCACTGAATTCGCTGGCGTGGCTTGCCAATACGCTCGGCGAGCACGGCGAGGTGCTGCCCGCCGGCCACGTGATCCTGCCCGGGTCGATCACCGCGTCCATCTCGTTCGCGCCGGGCGATGTCGTCACCGCGACCATGGCCGGGCTGGGCTCGGTGACCGCGGTCATCGCGCCACGAGGGGAGCAGCGATGACGGGGTGGTCGGTCGAGCGGGCCGCGACCGAATTGCTGGCGGCCGAGGACTGCCGGTTCGACCGTGACCCCATCACCGACGAGTGGCCTGACCTCGACGTCGCCACGGCCTACGCGGTCCAGGACGAGACGCTGCGCCGCCGGCAAGCACGAGGCGAGACGCTGATCGGGGTCAAACTCGGGTTGACCAGCCGGGCCAAGCAACGCCGGATGAACGTCGACTCGCCATTGGTCGCATGGCTGACCGACGCGATGGTGTTGCCTGCGGGAGAACCGGTTCCACAGCGCCTGCTGATCCATCCCCGGGTGGAGCCCGAGATCGTGTTCGTCATGAAGAGCCGGCTCGCGGGCCCCGGTGTGACAGCGGCACAGGCGTTGACTGCCGTGGAGGCCGTGTACGCCGGCGCCGAGGTCATCGACTCGCGCTACCGCGACTTCCGGTTCACCCTGACCGACGTGATCGCCGACAACGCCTCCTCCGGTGCCTTCGTGCTCGGACCGGTGGCGCGCGACCCGTACGATATCGACCTTGCTCTGGAGGCCGTACTCGTGGAGGTTGACGGCAAGGTCGTCGACTCGGCCACCGGCGCCGCGGTGCAGAATCACCCGGCCGAAGCGCTGGCCTTGGCCGCCAACGATCTTGGCCGTCGCGGCAAGGCGATCGAACCGGGCCAGCTCGTGCTCACCGGCGGCATGACCGACGCACTGCCCGCGGGTCCCGGCTCGCGCACGACGTTCCACTTCAGCACGCTGGGTTCGATCTTCATCTCCGGAGGACAGTGATGCCACTTGTTCAGGTGACCTTGGCCGCGGGCCGCAGCCCCGAACAACTTCGGACACTGATCAGCAAGATCACCGCCGCGGTGGCGGAGGCGGTCGACGCGCCGCCGCCGAACATCCGCGTCGTGCTCTATGAGGTTCCCAAGACCCATTGGGCGGCAGGCGATGTGACATTGCAGGAACGGGCGAATCAGGAGAAGCCATGACGGATCTGCCGTTCTTCGGCCATGTGATCGACGGCGTCGAATCGTCTCCGGACAGCGGGCAACGATTCGACTCGATCGATCCCTGGACTCGCCAGCCGTGGGCCCGGATCGCGTTGGGCGGGAGGCCCGAGGCTGATGCCGCGGTGCGCGCCGCGCGTCAGGCGTTCGACGAGGGACCCTGGCCCCGAATGGGTTTCACCGAGCGCGGCCGGCTCCTGAATCGCCTCGCTGATCTGCTGGATACGCACACCGACGAGCTGGCCTCGGCGGACTCCCGTGACATGGGCAAACCCATCACCCAAGCCCGCCACGACGTGGCGCGATCAGCGCTGAACTTCCGGTTCTTCGCCGACCACGCCAGGCTGTCCACCGGCGAGACGCTGCCGATGGACTCCGGCCACCACAGCTACACCCGCTTCGAGCCCGCCGGTGTGGTGTCGGCGATCGCGCCGTGGAACTTCCCGCTGATGCTGGAGACCTGGAAGATCGCTCCCGCCCTGGCGTGGGGCAACACCGTCGTCCTCAAACCGGCCGAGGACACCCCGGCGTCCGCGACCATCATGGCGCGACTGGCGCTGGAGGCGGGCCTGCCACCCGGCGTGCTCAACGTCGTGCACGGGTATGGTCCGGACTCGGCTGGGCAGGCCCTGACCGAGAACCCGGACGTAAACCGCATCACGTTCACCGGAGAATCGGGGACCGGGCGCATCATCGCCAAAGCCGCTGCCGCCAACCTGATCCCGATCAGCTTGGAACTCGGCGGCAAGGGTGCCAACATCGTCTTCGACGACGCGGACATCGACAACGCCGTGGCGTGGTCGGTCCAGGCGATTTTCCGCAACGCAGGCCAGGTGTGCCTGGCCGGTAGTCGGCTGTTCGTGCATCGCGACATCTACGATGCGTTCCTCGATCGTTATGTCGAGGCCGCCGAGAAGTTGGTGATCGGCGATCCTGCCGACGACCGCACCGAGTTCGGGCCGTTGGCATCAGAAGAGCACTACACCAAGGTGTCTCGCTATCTGGATCTGGTCGAGAGCGAAGGCGGCAAGATCCGCACCGGTGGCCGCGGCGAGGGGTGGGTGGTCAAGCCCACCGTGGTGACGGATCTGACCGACACCTCGCGGCTGGTGTGTGAAGAGATCTTCGGGCCCGTCGTTGCGGTCCTGCCGTTCGACTCCGAGCGCGAGGCGGTGGCCCGGGCCAACAACACCCGGTACGGCCTCAACGCGATGATCTTCACCGAGAACCTCAACCGGGCACACCGGGTGTCGGCGCAGCTGACGGCCGGAACCGTCTGGGTGAACTGCTTTTTCATTCGCGATCTGCGCGCCCCGTTCGGCGGGGTGGGTGACTCGGGCATCGGACGTGAAGGCGGCAACTTCAGCCGCGAGTTCTTCACCGAGCCCAAGGCCGTGGTCATGCAGATCGCTGCCGACAGCGACTAGGGCTATCCGAAGCTGTCGTAGCGGATTCGGTTGAGCTGTATTCCGGCCGCGGTCAGCTGCGCGGTCACTGAGTTGGTCATCACAGGCGGCCCGGCGATGTAGAACTCGGCCTCGGCCAGGTCGGGCAGCCTGGGTTCCAGGGCATGGGTGACCAGTCCTTCCACCCCGTTCCACCCGGCGTGAGCCGTCGTCAAGGCTCCGACCAACTCGGCGTCCGGCAGCTGCTCGATCAGAACTGCGAGATCCTGCCAGCACACCAGCTCATCGTGGATGTTGGCGCCGTAGACAACCCGCACCGGCCGGTCCGCACCGGCTGCGGCCAGACCGCGCAGCATTCCGAGGATGGGTGCGATACCGGTGCCCCCGGCCACCAGGCACACCGGGTGGTCACCATCGCGAATCCACATGTCACCGTACGGCATTTCGAGGTAGATGCCCGATCCTCGGGCCAGCGCGGAGACCGCTTCGCTGCCCTCGTGACCGGCATAGCGCTTCATGACGAACTCGACCTCGGTGGACCCGGGTCGGTTCGACATGGAGTAGCAGCGGCGCAGCCCGTCGCCGAGTTCGAGGACGGCGTGCTGACCTTCGTGGAAGGACGCGGGTGAATCAAGGGTGAAGACCAGGCGGAAGATGGCGGGCCCGATCTCCCGGCGTTCGGTGAGCACCGCCGGATACCGCTGCGTGGCCAGTCCGTCGCGGGCCGCGGCCTCGACCCAGGTCGGTTTCACCACCAAGTCCGACTTCGCTGTGCTCTGACAGGCCAGGATGCGGTTGCGGCGGGCGTCGCGCGGACTGATCGCGGGTGCGCCGGTGAACAGCGTCTGGGCCTCACCGTCGACGAGCGTCATCTTGCAGGTGCCGCAACTGCCCCAGCCACATTCGAACGGAATCCACACCCCGGCGCGCAGCGCTGCACCCAGGATCCGTTCGCCCTCGACCACCTCGAAACACGTGTCCGTGCCCGCGATGGCGACGTGGTGCACTGCCTCGTGTGCCATCGCGATCCCTTCCGCCTCGACCAGAAGAACTGTGGCAAGGCGCTGCGGGCGGGCGGGCGATCGTTCCGCGCCACGGAACGCCGAGTGGCCGTGGCGCACCGACAGTAACGCCACGGTGGGAAAATCCGCGATCTCGCGCCGTGGCGTTACTGTCGCGCGAAGCCTGAACTCAGGTCAGGTTGTTCTTGACCTGGGTGTCCTGCATCGTGGCGATGGCCAGGGCGGTGTCGTTTTGCACCGGGTCGTTCGGCTCGCTGGAGAACTCGACGTTCACCAGCGCCTTGCCCTGGGTGAAGTACACCTCGGTGATCGCCTTCGTGCCATCCGGCGACTTGCCGGCGGCGATGATGCCGTTGCCGCCGTCACCGACTTCGGCGGGTTGCGGGGCGGCGTCAACTTCCTTGGGCAGCTCTGCCTTGGCCGAGTCCAGCGCCTTGAGCGCCCCGGCGGCGTCCTCGCTCACGACGATGGCGAAGACGATCGTCTCGTTCTTGCCGGGGTTGGTCATCGTCTGGACGACGCCGTTCAGACCGTTCGGATTGATGGTGGGTTCGCTCGCGACGAAGCTCGGGTCGATGTCCGAAGCCTTGAGGAGCAGTTTGCTGTAGTCACCGGCTGGGGCGGCGGTCGCTTCGGCACTCGTGGTCTCCGAAGCGGTTTCCGACGAGGTCGCTGCCGCCGAGGACGCCGAGGACGAGGAGGACGACGACGACTCTTTTTCGTCGCTGCTGCAGCCGACCGCGGCGGTGCCCATCAGCAATGCGACACCGATCAAGCCGACCGTAGAGGCCTGCGCGATGTTCATGTGGTTTCCTTCCGTAGCGGCATGAAAGTTTGCCTCGCCTAAGTTCCTACAGTGGCGAGGACCACATGCGCGACGTTATGGAAAAACTCGACGTCCACCGCGCATCGCTTCGTGGCCTGGTCGGCCGGGGGTTCAGACCGGGATCAGCTCCACATCGGAGAGCACCACGGCGTCGTCGCGGCTCGGCGCGGTGACCACGCCGACGTAGCGGCCGTCGTCCTTCCACACATTGACCTTGATGGTCTCGCCGGGGTAGACGACGCCGGCGAAGCGGGCGCCGTAGGTCTGCACGGCCGACACGTCGGCGTCCAGCAGGGTGTCCACCAGCGCCTTGCACGTCATCCCGTACGTGCACAGGCCGTGCAGGATGGGCTTCGGAAAGCCCGCCGCCGCAGCGAATTCGGGATCGGAGTGCAGCGGATTGCGGTCACCGCACAGCCGGTACAGCAGCGCCTGCTGGGGCAGCACCGGCACCGAGATCTCGTAGTCCGGTGCGCGATCCGGGGCGGCCACCGAGGTCGACGGGCCGCGCTCACCGCCGAAGCCGCCTTCGCCGCGGGCGAAGATCGACCGCTTGGTGGTCCACAACAGGTTGCCGTCGGGATCGGTCACCGTCGACTCGCTGACGATGACCGCCGCCTTGCCCTTGTCCCAGATCTCGGTAAATCGCTGGACTGAGCGCGCGGTGCCGCTGGGCGGCAGCGGGGCCGGCACCGTCACTGCTTCGCTGGCGTGCAGGACCTTGCTCAGTTCGATCTCGATGCCGGGGAACTTCACTTCGGGGGGCTCGGTCATATGGAAACTGGCCGCCACGTTGCCGAAGGTGGGCAGCACCTGCGGGGTGCGGTCGACGAGATAACGCAGCTCCTTGGCGTCCATCGGATCCGCGCCTGCGCCCAGCCCCAGGTGATAGAGCTGCACATCGCTACTCGTCCAGGAGAACTCGACGGGTTCCAGCTCGGCACCGAGCGCGACGGACAGATCGATCGGCATGTCAGCCCTTCCCTGCAATGTGGAGCGCCGCCAGATACCCGAACGCCATCGCGGGGCCGATGGTGCCGCCGGGGCCGGGATAAGTGTGACCCATCACCGGCGCGCTGACGTTACCGGCCGCGTACAGGCCCTCGATCACCGAGCCGTCGTCACGCAGCGCCCGGCCGTGGACATCGGTGCGGACGCCGCCCTTGGTCCCCAGGTCACCCGGAACCATCTTCGCGGCGTAGAACGGCCCGTTCTTGATCTCGCCGAGGTTGGGGTTGGGCTTGTTGGTGGGATCGCCGTAGTAGCGGTCGTAGGCGCTCTCGCCGCGGTGGAAGTCCTCATCCTTGCCCGAGCGGGCGAAGCCGTTGAACCGCTCGACGGTCGCCAGGAAGGCATCGGCCGGCAGTCCGGTGACCTTGGCCAGCTCGTCGAGGGTGTCGGCCTTGACGATGACACCCGATTCCATCCACTTCTTCGGAATCCGTTGTCCGGGCTGCAATCCCGCGAAGATGTAGCGGTCGCGGTACTGCTGGTCGAACACCAGCCACGCAGGCACATTCTCGCCGGGTCCGGGCCCCTGGCCGTACTGGCCGCCGTACATGTGATGGCAGGCCTCGACGTAGGGCATCGATTCGTTCATGAACCGCTTGCCCGCCAGGTTGACGATGATCGAGCCGGGGGAGTTGCGCTCCGACAGCGCGAACCACGGAGCGCCGACCAGCGGGACGGTCGGCCCCCACCAGGCGTCCTCCATCAGATCCAGTGCCGCGCCGAGTTTCTCGGCCGCCACGATCCCGTCGCCGGTGTTGGCCGCCGCGCCCACCGTCCATTCGGTGGTGATCGGAGCGCGCTGGTACTTCACCCGCATCTGCTCGTTGTGCTCGAAGCCGCCGCTGCCCAGGATGACGCCACGGCGGGCGCGGATCAGTTGCGGGTCAGCGGCTTCCGGGCCGGTCGTATCCCGCACATAGATCCCGCGCACGACGCCGTCCTCGACGTAGAGGTCGGTCAGCGCGGTGTTGAGCAGTACCGGAACACCGGCCTGTTGCAGGCCGATGCGCAGGGGAGCGATCAACGCGCGGCCCATGCCCACCAGGTTCTTGCCGCGGGCGTTGGCCCATACGGTGCGGGCGCCGACCTTCAGGCTGCGCAGCACCCCGCGGGGATGGCGCTTCAGCTGGTTGAGCCGCATGTAATCCTGCTGCATGACAACGACATTGAGCGGCACCTTGCCGTAGGCGGGCTCCAGGAACTTCTCGTCGGGGCCCAGCTTCTTGGCGTCGAACGGCTTGGGTTCCACCGAGCGCCCACCGGCTCTGCCGCCCGGTGCCTCGGGGTAGTAGTCGGAGTAGCCGGGCACCCAGCACAGCTTCAGCGGCGTGTGCTTGAGCACGAACGACAGCATTTCCGGGCCGCGCTCGAGGTAGGTGTCGATGCGCTCCGGCTCGACCACGTCACCGATGATCGTGTGCAGATAGGTCCGAGCGGCCTGGGCGGTGTCGGTCACCCCGTCGCGCTTGAGGATCTCGTTGTTGGGGATCCACACACCGCCACCCGAGCGGGCGGTCGAGCCGCCGAAGTGTGCGGCCTTCTCGACGACGACTGCCGATAATCCCTGGTGAGCGGCGGTCAGTGCGGCGACCATGCCGGCAGCACCACTTCCGACGACGACGACGTCGAACTCCTGAGCTGTCATACTAGAACACGTTATAGAATTGCCCCGTCCGGGCGCTACTGACCCCTCCTTTCCGGTCAGCGGAACGCTTACCCCGCCGGCCTCCGGACAGCACTAGAATTGCCCGCACCGGGCGCCGTTCGCCCCGGTCACACCGACGATGGGACTCCCGGGAATGTTGAGCGTTTCGACGCGCGACGAACTTGCCGCCGACCTTGCCGAAGCGGAGCGCACGCGCGTCCCCATGACGCCGCTGACCGCGAATCACCCCGATATCGACGTGGTCGACGCCTACGAGATCCAGCTCATCAACATCCGGCAGCGGATCGCCGAAGGCGCCCGGGTGGTCGGCCACAAGGTGGGCCTGTCGTCGGAAGCCATGCAGAAGATGATGGGTGTCGACGAGCCCGATTACGGTCACCTGCTGGCCGATATGGAGGTGTTCGAGGACAAGCCGGTGCCCGCGGGGCGCTACCTGTTCCCGCGGGTCGAGGTCGAGGTCGGGTTCATCCTCGCCGACGACCTGCCCGGTGCGGGCTGCACCGAGGACGACGTGTTGGCCGCCACGGCGGCCTTCGCCCCGGCGATCGAACTCATCGACACCCGGATCACGGACTGGAAGATCGCGCTGTGCGACACCATCGCCGACAATGCGTCGTCGGCGGGCTACGTGCTGGGCAAGGAGCGGGTGTCGCCCAAGGACGTGGATATCAAAGCCATCGACGCGGTGCTCACCCGCAACGGCGAGGTGGTTGCCGAGGGCCGCAGCGATGCCGTGCTGGGCAATCCGGTCACCGCGGTCGCCTGGCTGGCCCGCAAGGTGGAGAGCTTCGGTGTACGGCTGAAGGCCGGCGACATCGTGCTTCCGGGGTCGTGCACCCGGGCCATCGACGCCCGCCCCGGAGACCACTTCGTCGCCGACTTCGCCGGGCTGGGTTCAGTCCGGTTGTCATTCGAATAAGAGGAGCACCTCATGCCCCAGAAGAGTTCGGTTGCCATCGTCGGGTCGGGCAACATCAGCACCGACCTGCTCTACAAGCTCCTGCGTTCGGACTGGCTCGAACCGCGCTGGATGATCGGCATCGACCCGGAGAGCGAGGGCCTGGCGCGGGCCCGCAAGCTGGGCCTGGAAACCAGCCACGAGGGTGTCGACTGGCTACTGGCGCAGTCGGAGAAGCCTGACCTGGTGTTCGAGGCGACCAGCGCCTACGTGCACAAGGCCGCCGCCCCGCGCTATGCCGAGGCCGGCATCCGGGCGATCGACCTGACTCCGGCCGCGGTCGGCCCCGGGGTGATCCCGCCGGCGAACCTGCGCCAGCACCTGGACGCCCCGAACGTCAACATGGTCACCTGCGGGGGCCAGGCCACGATCCCGATGGTCTACGCCGTGAGCCGCGTCGTCGACGTGCCCTACGCCGAGATCGTGGCGTCGGTGTCCTCGGCATCGGCGGGACCGGGCACCCGGGCCAACATCGACGAGTTCACCAAGACGACCAGCGCGGGCGTCGAGGTCATCGGTGGCGCCAAGCGGGGCAAGGCGATCATCATCCTGAACCCGGCGGATCCGCCGATGATCATGCGCGACACCATCTTCTGCGCGATTCCCGAGGACGCCGACCGGGACGCCATCACACAGTCGATCAAGGACGTGGTCGCCGAGGTTCAGACCTACGTGCCCGGCTATCGGTTGCTCAACGAGCCGCAGTTCGACGAACCGTCGGTGGTCAACGGCGGCAATTTCGTGGTCACCACATTCGTGGAGGTCGAGGGTGCCGGGGACTACCTGCCGCCCTACGCTGGAAATCTGGACATCATGACCGCCGCGGCCACCAAGGTCGGCGAAGAAATCGCTAAAGAGCGCGCATCGGTCTCGGGAGGTGCACAAGCATGAGTCGCGCGATCGACGATGCAGAGCGAGGCACGAGCGATGAGGAGGAGACGCGCCATGAGCACTGACGTCTGGTTCGACGCCAGCTGGGACGTCCGGATGACGGACACCTCCCTGCGGGACGGCAGCCACCACAAACGGCATCAGTTCACCAAGGACGAGGTCCGCGCCATCGTCGGGGCACTGGACAACGCGGGTGTCCCGGTCATCGAGGTGACCCACGGTGACGGGCTCGGCGGCTCGAGCTTCAACTACGGGTTCTCCAAGACTCCCGAGCAGGAGTTGATCAAGCTCGCGGCCGAGACGGCCAAGGAAGCCAAGATCGCCTTCCTCATGTTGCCGGGTGTGGGCACCAAGGAGGACATCAAGGAGGCGCAGAACAACGGTGGCTCGATCTGCCGCATCGCCACCCACTGCACCGAGGCCGACGTGTCGATCCAGCACTTCGGGCTGGCCCGCGAGCTGGGCCTGGAGACCGTCGGCTTCCTGATGATGAGCCACACCATCTCCCCGGAGAAGCTGGCCGCGCAGGCTCGGATCATGGCCGACGCTGGGTGCCAGTGCGTCTACGTGGTGGATTCCGCCGGCGCCCTGGTACTCGAAGGTGTCGCCGACCGGGTGGCCGCGCTGGTCGCCGAACTGGGTGACGATGCCCAGGTGGGCTTTCACGGCCACGAGAACCTCGGGCTCGGCGTGGCGAACTCGGTCGAAGCCGTCCGAGCGGGTGCCAAGCAGATCGACGGCTCCTGCCGGCGTTTCGGGGCCGGAGCCGGCAACGCGCCGGTCGAGGCGCTGGTCGGGGTGTTCGACAAGATCGGTGTCAAGACCGGTATCGATTTCTTCGAGATCGCCGACGCCGCCGAAGAGGTCGTCGCGCCCGCCATGCCGGCGGAGTGCCTGCTGGACCGCAACGCACTGGTGATGGGTTACGCCGGGGTGTACTCCAGCTTCCTCAAGCACGCGGTTCGTCAGGGCGAACGCTACGGCGTGCCCGCTCACGAGCTGTTGCTGCGCGTCGGCCAGCGCAAGCTGATCGGTGGCCAGGAGGATCAGCTGATCGACATCGCGCTGGAGATCAAGCGCGAACGAGAGGCTGCCTCCTCTTCGTAGCGTGTCGTCGTCTCCGGGCACGATAGGCGGCATGACCGCAACCCGGGCCGACGCGCAACAGATCCTCGAACAGCTGGCCGGTCCGGCGGCTGTGTTGCGTGACGACCAGTGGACTGCCATCGAGGCCCTGGTGGTCCATCGGCGCCGCGCCCTGGTCGTGCAGCGCACCGGCTGGGGGAAATCGGCGGTCTACTTCATCGCCGCCAAGCTGCTGCGCGCGCAGGGCCGCGGACCCACGGTGATCGTCTCGCCGCTGCTGGCCCTGATGCGTAACCAGGTCAGCGCCGCGCAGCGCGCCGGTGTGCGGGCGGCCACCATCAACTCCGGCAATGTCACCGAGTGGGACGACATCCACCGCCAGGTCGCCGCCGGTGACCTCGACGTGTTGCTGGTCAGTCCGGAGCGGCTGAACAACCCGGACTTTCGCGTGCAGGTGCTGCCGTCGCTGGCTGCCGACGCCGGTCTGGTCGTGGTAGACGAGGCGCACTGCGTCTCCGACTGGGGACACGACTTCCGGCCCGACTACCGGCGGATCCGGACGTTGATCGCCGAACTCGGTGCAGGCATCCCGGTATTGGCCACCACGGCGACGGCCAACGACCGCGTCGTCGGCGACGTGGCCGCCCAGCTCGGTGTCGGCGGGGCCGACACCCTGGTGCTGCGCGGGGGCCTGGACCGCGAGTCCCTGCACCTGTCGGTGGTGAAGGTGCCCACCGGCGCCGCCCGCGCGGCCTGGATTGCGGCCCAACTCGGTTCACTGGCGGGGTCGGGCATCATCTACACGCTCACGGTCGCCGCCGCGCGTGATCTGGCGGCAGTTTTGAGCGCGCAGGGCCATCAGGTCGGGGCGTACACCGGGGCGTCGGATCCCGCCGAACGGGAGCAGATGGAAAGCGACCTGCTGGCCAACCGGGTCAAGGCCCTGGTGGCCACCTCGGCGCTGGGGATGGGATTCGACAAGCCGGATCTGGGCTTCGTGATCCACCTCGGCGCTCCGCAGTCGCCGATCGCGTACTACCAGCAGGTCGGGCGCGCCGGCCGCGCCAGCGCCCGCGCCGAGGTGATCCTGCTGCCCGGGCACGAGGACGCCGAGATCTGGAGCTACTTCGCCTCGGTGGCGTTCCCGCCGGAATCGTTGGTGCGCAGGGTGATCGACGCGCTGGAACCGGACCGTCCGCTGTCCACTCCCGCGCTGGAGCCGCTGGTGGATCTGGGCCGCAGCCGACTCGAGATGGTGCTCAAAGTGCTCGACGTCGACGGCGCGGTGCAGCGGGTGAAAGGCGGCTGGATCAGCACCGGTCAGCCGTGGAGCTACGACGAACAGCGGTATCGCACGCTGGACGCCGCCCGGCGCAGCGAACAACAGGCCATGCTCGACTACCAGAGCACCGCGGGCTGCCGCATGACGTTCCTGCGCGCGCAGCTCGACGACCCGGAGTTGTCCCCCGACGACCGCTGCGGTCGGTGCGACAACTGTGCCGGGTCGCGGTTCACCGCCGACGTCGACGAGCGGGCGCTCGAGGCGGCCACCGGCCGGCTGCAGCAGTGCGGTGTCGAGCTCGCGCCGCGGCGGATCTGGCCGACCGGGATGGCCAGCCTCGGGGTGGACCTCAGTGGACGCATCGACGACGGACCGCTGCCGGGCCGCACGATCGGCCGGCTGACGGACCTGGGCTGGGGCGTGCGGCTGCGTCGCCTCCTGGACGCACCCGACGGCCCGGTGCCCGAGGAGTTCGTCCGCGCCGCGATCGCGGTGCTGGCGGACTGGCCGTGGCAGACGCGGCCCGCAGCCGTCATGGGGCTCGACTCGGCGACGCGCCCGGTGCTGATCGGATCGCTGGTCGATCGTCTCGCCGAGGTCGGCCGGCTGAGGAATCTGGGCACGCTGCACTACCGCGCGACCCGGCGACCGGTCACCGCGGCGAACTCGGCCTACCGGGTCGCCGCACTCCACGACGCCTGGCAGGAGCCCGCCGCGGCCGACCTGGCGCAGGTCTCCGGGCCGGTGTTGCTGGTCGACGATCTCACCGACACCGGGTGGACGATGACGACCGCGGCGCGCTGTCTGCGCCGCGCCGGGGTGTCGGACGTGCTGCCGTTCGCGCTCGCGGCGGTCAACTAGCCGCCGCGGCCGGGGGTAACACCCCTGCAGGCCGCCGCGACGTTCCTGACAGTGACCGCGCGACAGTACTGCCGCGCGGCGTGAAGGGAGAACCACCATGGGAGTTCGTCGTGCCGTTGTGACCGTGCTGGCTGCCGGAGCGGCCTGTGTCGTGTCGATGCCGTCCGCCAATGCCGAGCCGGCGCCCGCGCCCGCGCCGGACTGTTCGGCGGCGGGTCTGTCGTCGACGATCAGTTCGGTCACCAAGAACCTGTCGGACTACTTCGCCGCGCACCCGGACGCCAACCAGGCCCTGATCGACGCTACCCGCCAGTCGGCGTTCTCGGCCATCGGGGCGTTCAACACCTACTTCAACGACCACCCGGACCAGGCCAACGACATCCGGGCCATCAAGGCGCCGCTGGTCGACTTCCAGAACCAGTGCGGTCTGCAGGTGGAGCCGGCCGAGGCCCTGGTGGTCATCGGCGAGCTGTAGCCGCCGCCTCCCGCGGGCCCCGCGAGATCACCAATGCGGTTTGGTGCCGCCGAGCTGAGCGGTGAGCGCGTCGGCGCTCGCTACCAGGCCGCGGGCGTGCTTGGCGATCTCGGAGTCGGTGAGCGCGCGGCCGATCTGCAGCGACACCACCATCGCCTGCCGGTGGTGGTGGTCGTAGACCGGTGCCGAGATGACGCTGACGTCGTGGCGCTGACGGGCGCCCTCGGCCTCGCTGCTCAGGTAGACCCGCTCGCCGATGTCCGAGATCAGCTCGCCCAGCAGGGCGCGCAGCTCGTCAGGCAGGGTGCTCGACATGCCGGCCATCAGCGAATAGAGCCGCCGACCGCCGGGGGTCAGCCGCTCGACCAGGTAGCCGGCCGTGCGGCATTCGGCGATGACGCGATCGAGGCGCTGTGTTTCGGTGCGCAACGGGATGGTCGGGTCCCTTCTGTCCAGCCAGCTGCGCAGTGCCTCGTCGTCCCACAACACGAACATCAGGCCGACCGGCGGGGCGAACGGGTAGCTCTGCCCGACTCTCACGCCGACGTCGGAGCCGGGCGGACCAACAAGTTCCAGCAGCGTGATCCGGTCGTCGACGACGGCGGCCAGGGCCGCGGTGGTGTCGAAGGCCTTCGACAGGCGGCTCAGTTCGGCGCGGGCCGCCGGGTTCACGCGCAGGGATTCCTGCGCGAGGTGGCCCAGCGCGATCAGGCTCGGTCCGAGCCGATAGGTCTTGTCGGCGGCATCGCGGACCAGATACCCCGAGTCGGTCAGGGTGGTCACGATGCCGAGGCAGGTCGGCTTGGCCAGGTGCAACTGCCGGGCCAGCTCCGAGAGGCCGAACCGCTCTTGCGGGTGCTTGGCCAAGAAATCCAGAATCGCCACCACGCGCTGCGTGGGGGGCGAGGACCGACCAGGACTGCACGCATCGGGCATTGCAAAATCCTACCGTCCTATTCCAGATATGGACCGTTGACTTGGTTGACTGCCACTGGAACGCGTTCTAGTCTCAGTCGGAGAACGTACCGATACGGTCCAATATTGAAACGCGAGGCGGTCGATGTCGATGTACTCCCAGCCATTCGTGGATGCCATTGCCGAGTCTGAACGGCTGGTCTCCGAAGCCTCGTTCATCGAGAGCGAAGCAGACCTGCTGGAGGGCCTGCAATACCTGGCGGGCTGCGTCGCGGCATGCACGCACGTCGCGTTCGACTTCGATCGCGACCACCCCTTCCTGCACTCGGGAACCGGCCCGTTCACCAAGATGGGTCTGGATAATCCCGACACCATGTACTTCGGCACCAGGGTGGTCGCCGGCCACGAGTACGTCGTCACCGGTAAACGCGGAACCACCACCGACGTCAGCTTCCAGCTGCTCGGCGGCGAGTACACCGACAAGGTGGTCCCGGACAGTGAGACGGCCTTCGACGATCGCCGGCTCGACATCGCCGCCGACGGCACGTTCGAATGGCGTTTTACCCCGGACACCAACGCGCAGCTGGTCATTCGGGAGGTCTACAACGACTGGTCGGCCCAGCGTGGCAGCTTCGCGATCGCCCGCACCGACACCGCGGGCACCGCACCGCCGCCGCTGACGAAGGAACTGATCGAAAAGCGCTGGGCGACCGCGGGTAAGCAACTCGTGCAGCGGGTGAAGACCTGGCTGCAGTTCCCGAAGTGGTTCTACGACAACCTGCCGGTGAACACCCTGACCGCGCCGCGGCTCACCCCGGGTGGCCTGGCGACCCAGTACTCGTCGGTGGGGCACTACGACATCACGCCGGACCAGGCCCTGATCCTCACGCTGCCGGTGACCGACGCTCCCTACCTCGGGTTCCAGCTCGGCAGCCTGTGGTACATCTCGCTGGACTACATCAACCACCAGACGTCGCTGAACGGCACTCAGGCGCAAGCCGATCCGGACGGCAAGATCCGCATCGTGGTGGCCGACCAGAACCCCGGCGTGACCAACTGGGTCGAGACCCTCGGGCATGCCAAGGGTTACCTCCAGTTCCGGTGGCAGCGGGTCTCGCGTGAGCTGACCGAGGCTGACGGCCCCACCCTGGAGCTGGTCGACCTGGCGTCGGTGGCCGACAAGCTGCCCTACTACGAGCACAACAAGATCTCCGATGACGACTGGCGTGAGCGGATTGCGCTGCGTCAGAAACTAATTGGCAACAGGATGGTGGGATAACACATGGCCGGCTTGCTCGAGAACAAAGTCGTCGTGATCAGCGGCGTCGGACCGGCGCTGGGCACGACGCTGGCGCGCCGATGTGCCGAGGAAGGCGCCGACCTGGTGCTGGCGGCTCGCACGGTCGGGCGTCTGGACGATGTGGCCAAGCAGGTCACCGACCTCGGCCGGCGCGCGCTGTCGGTGGGCACCGACATCACCGACGAGGCACAGGTGGACAACCTGGTCAAGGAGACCTTGGCCGCCTACGGCAAGGTGGACGTGCTGATCAACAACGCGTTCAAGGTGCCGTCGATGAAGCCCTTCGCCAACACCTCGTTCGACCACATCCGCGAGACGGTTGAGCTCACGGTGCTCGGCGCGCTGCGGCTGATCCAGGGTTTCACCCCGGCTTTGGTCGAGGCCAAGGGCTCGGTGGTGAACGTGAACTCGATGGTGCTGCGGCACTCCGATCCCAAGCAGGGCGCCTACAAGCTGGCCAAGGCGGCGCTGCTGTCGATGTCCCAATCGCTGGCCAGTGAACTCGGTCCGCAGGGCATTCGAGTGAATTCGGTTCTGCCCGGCTATATCTGGGGCGGCACCCTGCAGGGCTACTTCGAGCATCAGGCCAGCAAGTACGGCACGACCGTCGACGAGATCTACAAGGCGGCCGCGGTCAACAGCGACCTCAAGCGACTGCCCACCGAGGACGAGGTGGCCTCGGCGATCCTGTTCATGGCCAGCGATCTGTCCAGCGGCATCACCGGCCAGACGCTGGACGTCAACTGCGGGGAGTATCACAACTGATGAGCGACTTCCTCAGCGTCGAAAGCCTGAAGGCGTCGGCCGTCAAGGCCAGCGGCTTGGACGATTTCGGCGTCGACGACGACAACTACCAGGAAGCACTGCGCGTGCTCCTCGATGCGTTCCGCAACGAAGCGGACCTCACCGAGATCGGCAGCAAGATGCACCGGTTTTTCGTGCGAAACGCGTTGGTGGCCAGGCTGATGTCCGAAGCAGCCTTCAAGCAGTATCCGCAGCACGCCGACGTCGCGATCGAGCGGCCGATCTTCGTCACCGGACTGCCGCGCACCGGCACGACCGCGCTGCACCGCCTGCTGTGCGGCGACCCGCGCCACCAGGGCCTGGAGCTGTGGCTCGCGGAGTTCCCGCAGCCCCGCCCGCCGCGGGAGACCTGGAAGGACAACCCGGTCTTCCAGCAGATCGATGCGCAGTTCGCCAAGGCCCACGCGGAGAACCCGGACTACACCGGGCTGCACTACATGACCGCCGACGAGGTCGAGGAGTGCTGGCAGCTGCTGCGACAGTCGGTGCACTCGGTCTCCTACGAGACGCTCGCGCACGTGCCGTCCTACGCGCAGTGGCTGTCGAAGCAGGACTGGACGAAGTCCTATGAGCGGCACCGCAAGAACCTGCAACTGATCGGGCTCAACGATCCCGAGAAGCGCTGGGTGCTCAAGAATCCCAGCCACCTGTTCGCGCTGGACGCGGTGCTCGCGGTCTATCCCGACGCGTTGATCCTGCAGTGCCATCGCCCGGCCGAGACGATCATGGCCTCGATGTGCTCGCTGGCTCAGCACACCACCGAGGGCTGGTCGAACACGTTCACCGGCGACGTCATCGGGGCTGACTCGCTGGAGACGTGGTCGCGCGGGCTGGAGCTGTTCAATGCCGAACGGGCCAAGCACAATCCGGCCCAGTTCTGCGATGTGGACTACTTCGAGCTGATCCGCGATCCGATGGGCACCGTGCAGAACATCTACTCGCACTTCGGTATCGAGATGACCGAGGAAGCCCGAGCGGCGATCCAGCGCACCGATGAGGAGAGCAAGCAGGGCCCGAGGGCGCCGAAGCACACCTACTCGCTGGCCGACTACGGCCTGACCGAAGAGCAGGTCAAGGAGCGTTTCAAGGGCCTGTAGCGGCCTAGCCGTCGCCGGGGGCGGGGGCGCTGGAGTACTCCTCCAGGCAGCCCTCCGCCACGGCGTGCCTGATGCTGTCGGAGAGCCTCGGGCAGGACCGGGTGCGCGCGCTGGATCCGCCGGCCTCACGGATCTCGGTGAAGTAGGCGCAGCGTTGCTGGGCCTCGCTGCTCCACTGCACCGCGGTGTGTGCGGCGCCGAGTTTCTTGACTTTCACCGCGATGTGGCAGTACCGGCAGTCCACCTCGACCAGACCGGCGGACAGGTAGCGCTCCCGGTCTTTGCGGGTGGCCTCGTGCATGGCGGCCGCGCGCTGCGGATCGGAGGCGAAATCGGGTGCCTTGGACCAGGGTCCGGGGGCGCCGTCGTCGTGCTCGTGCGGCTCGTCGTGTTCGTGCACGCCGAGAAGATGGAGCATGGACCGCGCCAGATCGTCGACGTCGAGCGGTTCCTCGGGGCTCATAGTCACACCTGGGTCGGCTGTCCTTCGGACTCGGCTTGCTTCTTGAGGTTCTCCTGGACCTCCACCTGCCACTTCTCGTTGGCGGGTGCGGTGTCGACCTCGAGCTCGAAGCGGTCGGTCATGTCCGGTGTCACGTCGGCGACGTCGACGTAGAACTGCTGGTACCAGCGGCGCATCTGGTAGACGGCGCCGTCTTCCTCGACGAGCAGCGGGTTGTCGATGCGGGTCTTGTGTTTCCAGATCTCGACGTCCTGGAGGAAGCCCTTGCTGACGCCGGTGACCATCGCGTCGGAGAGCTTCTCGCTCATGGAATCGTCCATGCCCTTGGGCTTCTCGACGATCACACCCCACTGCAGCATGAACGAGTCCTGGGTCACCGGGTAGTGACAGTTGATCAGGATCGACTCGGCCTTGAAGCCGCCGTAGTTGTTGTGCAGCCAGTTGATCATGAACGACGGACCGAAGTACGACGCCTCGGAATCCAGGTGGGACTCGGTGTAGGCCGAGCCGCCGAGGGTGACGTCGGGCCGGCCGACGTTGTGCAGGTACTGCGAGGCGATGTGGCCCTCGAAGACGTTCTTGAAGTACGTCGGCAAGCCGAAGTGGATGTAGAAGAAGTGCGCCATGTCGGTCACGTTGTCGACGATCTCGCGGCAGTTGGAGCCCTCGATCAACATCGAGTTCCACTTCCACTCGGTCCACTCGCCGCTGGTGTACTCCGGGATCTCCGGAATCCGCACCTCGGGCTGCGGCGGATTGCCCTCGTGGTCGTGCCAGACGAACAGCAGGCCGCTGCGCACATCGGTCTCCCAGGACCGGGTGCGGGCCAGCCGCGGGGTGCGCTTGGCGTAGGGCACCAGCTTGCACCGGCCGTCGCCGCCCCACCGCCAGTCGTGGAACGGGCAGGCCAGCGCGTCGTCTTTGACGGTGCCCTGGGACAGGTCTCCGCCCAGGTGACGGCAGTACGCGTCGAGCACGTGGACCGCACCCTGGGAGTCGGAGAAGACCACCAGCTTCGTCCCGAAGGCGTTGATCGGGTGCGGCTTGCCGTCGGTGTAGTCAGCGATCGGGCCCAGGCAGTGCCAGCCCCGGGCATACCGGTCCGGCAGGGTCCCGGTGTCGATCTCGCGAATACCGGTAGTCACCTCAAGGCCTCCACTCGTCGTCTCTAACTAGAACACGTTACAGTTTTACCGTCCGATCGCGCAATCGCCGGGCACGCTAGCTGGGGATTACCCAGTGCACGTGCGGTATATCTGAACGATGCCGATGTACTCGTTCGAGGGCAGATCGCCCCGGGTGGATCCCACCGCGTTCGTCGCGCCGACCGCGGTGCTCATCGGAGACGTCACCGTGGAGGCCGGCGCCTCGGTGTGGTTCAACACCGTGCTGCGCGGGGACTACGCGCCGATCGTCATCCGGGAGGAGGCGAACGTGCAGGACGGCTCGGTGCTGCACGCCCCGCCCGGTATCCCGGTCGACGTCGGCCCCGGAGCCACCATCGCGCACATGTGCACGGTGCACGGGGCCCATGTCGGCGCCGAGGCGCTGATCGCCAACCACTGCACGGTGCTCGACGGGGTGGTGATCGGTGCCCGCAGCATGATCGCCGCGCACTCGCTGGTGGTCGGCGGCACGCACATCCCGGCCGAGGTTCTCGTCACGGGTGCGCCCGCGAAGGTCAAGGGGCCGATCGCGGGAACCGGTGCCGAGGTCTGGGTGAACCTCAACCCGAAGGCCTACCAGGATCTGGCCCGGCGCTACCTGGCCGACTTCCACGAGATCTGACCCCAGCGCGCACCGTCGTCGCCGAGTGCAATGCGTTTGGCCGCGCACCGCGCAGGGTATCTCCGCGCTACCTGACAAGGCGTCTTGCGTGAAAGGGATGATGATGGCACTCGATATCTGCCCGGCGTGTGGCTATCCCACCATCGGCGCCACCATGTGTGCGGCCTGTTCGCTCGCGCCATCGGCGCCCGCGCAGTGGCCCGCGGCCTATGCGCAGGCGCCCGCCCCGGCTGCCTAGCTCATTGCGAGTGAACGCCTAGATCTTCTGCGCGCTTGCGGTCGCCTTGTCGAGTTCCCAATACGCGCGCAGGGCGACGATCTTGCCGTCGTCGTCGACGCGATAGGTGAACACACCCTCGGCGATCACCCGGTAGCCGCTGGACTCGATCACGATGTGGCCGACGTTGGCCTCCTCGTTGCCGCACTGATATGTCTTCTCGAAGTTGAAGGTCAGCGCGCTCGGTGCGATCGCCATGTCGTAGAACTTCGCGATCGCGTCCTTGCCGCGGTGGCCTTTGCCTTCGGGATCGAAATGCGATGGGCCGATGGGGTCTTCGACGATCGCGTCGTCGGCGAACACCGCCAGCCAGGCGTCCTTGTCGTGCGCCGTGGCCGCCTCGCGGGAGCGGCGGCCCGCCTCGTGGGCCGGTGTGCTCATGCTCGGTCCTGCCAGCCGGAATGGATGTAGGTGTCGGCGAACCGCTTCATCGCGTCGATCTTCTTGCCGACCGGAGCGTCGAAGGGCAGACCTTCGAACACCCACGGGATGCCGATGTAGTCGGTGACCCCCGCCGCGAGCAGATCACGGTGACCGTCGACACCGAACTTGTCGATGCAGACGGCCTGATACTCGAACGGGTCGTCGGCGCGGCCGTTTTCGGCCAGCAGTTTCTTGAGCCTGCCGATCGTCTCGGCCAGCTGGTCACAGGTCATCATCGCGCTGGTCCAGCCGTCGCTGACGCGGGCGGCGCGCTTGAGTGCCACCTCGGTGTGGCCGCCGACGTAGAACGGGACCGGCTGCGACGGCGCCGGGCTCATCTGCAGCCGGTCGAAGTCGTAGAACTCGCCGTGAAACTCGACCATGCCGCCGGCCAGCACCAGCTTGAGGACCTCGATCATCTCGTCGACGCGCTTACCGCGCTTCGCATAGGGGACCCCGCACCACTCGAATTCCTCGGGGGCCCAGCCGATCCCGACACCGAAGCCGAACCGGTTGTTGGTCAGGTTCGCCACCGACCCGACCTGGCGGGCCAGCAGCAGCGGGTTGCGCGAGCCGAGCTTCATCACGTTGGTGTAGAAGCGCAGCGTCGAGGTCACCGCACCCAGAGTGCCGGCCAGGATCAGCGGATCGACCCAGGGCGAGTTCTCGTCGAACATCCGCTTACCGTCGGCGGTGTAGGGATAGTCGACGGACTGCTTCTCGAAATAGAAGATCGAGTCTGGCAGCGCGATGTTGTCGAAGCCGAGTTCCTCAGCCGCCTTGGCGATTTCGATCAGCTGGTCCAGCGGGCTGAACGCGATGCTGACCGTGTACTGCATGCGGGTCATGATGCTGGCTTGGCTGGTTTCTCGGAGCCGACCACCCACATCGAAAAATATTGCGCGCCGCCGCCGTAGGCGTGACCCAGTGCCTTGCGTGCGCCTTCCACCTGGTGATCGCCGCCCTTGCCCATCACCTGGATCGCCGATTCGGCGAACCGGATCATGCCTGAGGCCCCGATCGGATTGGAGCTGAGCACGCCGCCGGAGGGGTTGAACGGAATCTTGCCGCCGATGGCCGTCTCGCCGGCTTCGGTGAGCTTCCAGCCGCCGCCCTCGGGCGCGAAGCCGAGGCTCTCCAACCACATCGGCTCGTACCAGGAGAACGGGACGTACACCTCGGCCACGTCGATCTCGTCGATCGGGCTGGTGATTCCGGCATCCCGCCACAGCGCCGCGGCCGCGTCGCGGCTGGCCTGCGGATTGACCTGGTCGCGGCCGGCATAGGCCAGCGGCTCGGTACGCAGCGCGGTGGCGTGTACCCAGGCGACCGGGTGACCCGCCGCGACGCGGGCGTCGGCGGCTTCCTCGTCACCGATCACCATGGCCGCCGCGCCGTCCGAGGACGGGCAGGTCTCGTCGTAGCGGATCGGATCCCACAACATGGGGGACTCCATCACCTTCTCGACGGTGATATCCGGCTGGTGCAAATGGGCCAGCGGATTCTTGGCCCCGTTGAGGCGGTCCTTGACCGCCACGATCGCACCGATATTCGTGGGGGCGCCGGAGCGGCGGATGTAGGCCCGCACGTGCGGTGCGAAGTAGCCACCGGCACCCGCACCGACCGGCTTGGTGAAAGGCACCGGAATGCTCAACGCCCACATGGCGTTCGACTCGGACTGCTTCTCCCACGCCATGGTCAGCACGCGCTTGTACTTGCCCGATTGCACCAGGCTGGCGGCGACGATCGCGGTCGACCCGCCGACCGAACCGGCGGTGTGCACCCGGATCAGCGGCTTGCCGGTCGCGCCGACCGCGTCGGCCATGAACAGCTCGGGCATCATCACGCCCTCGAAGAAATCGGGCGCCTTGCCGACGACGACCGCGTCGATGTCGTCGAACGTCGATCCCGAGTCCTCGAGCGCCCGGTCGATCGCCTCGCGAACGAGACCGTTCATCGAGACGTCTTTGCGCTTGGCGACGTACTTGGTCTGTCCGGTACCGAGAACGGCAGCCAGCTTCTTTTCCGCCATGACTACTTCCCCTCCATGACCGCGACCAGATTCTGTTGCAGCGCAGGGCCGCTCGTGGCATGCGCCAGCACGCGGCCGGCCGAACCAGAGAAGATGTGCTGAGCGGCGAAACCGATCCGCTCGAGGCCGGCCGAGAACATCGGGTTGGCGGCCAGCGCGCCCCCCGAGGGGTTGATCTTCGTCGACGCCGGCAGTCCGATCGCCTCGGTGAGGATCAGCTGCTGATGGCTGAACGGGGCGTAGATCTCGGCCACCTCGATCGAGCCGGCGTCTCCGCCGGTCGCGGCCTGAGCCGACACCGCGGTGGACGGCGACGTGGTGAGGTCGCGGGCGCCCAGGATCGGGGTCTCGATGCGGTGCTCAAAACCGGTGATCCACGCCGGGTTTTCCCGCAGCTCGCGGGCCCGGTCACCGGCCGCGAGCACGATTGCCGACGCGCCGTCGGTGATCGGGGAGATGTCGTGGCGGCGCAGCGGGTCGGCGAAGTACGGCCTGGCCAGCAGTTCGTCGATGCTCTTCGCCGGCTTCTCGGAGTCGGTGCGCTCGGCGACGGCGAAGGAGTCCAAGGCGACCTGTGCCATCTGCTCGGCCGTCCACTTGCCGGAGTCCAGGCCGAGGCGGGCCTGCAGGCCCGCCATCGACACCGAGTCCGGCCACAGCGGGGCGACCGTGTACGGATCGGTCTGCAGCGCCAGCACCCGGCGCAGTGTGCCCGCCGACGGCTTGCCGAAGCCGTACACCAGGGCGGTGTCGACCTGGCCGGTCAGGATCTTGATGTAGGCCTCATAGAGAGCCCACGCCGCGTCCATCTCGACGTGCGACTCGTTGATCGGCGGCACGGCACCGATCGAGTCGATGGCCGAGATGAACGAAAAGGCGCGGCCGGCAAGGTAATCCGACGAGCCGGAGCACCAGAAGCCGATATCGGTCTGCTTGAGGCCGAGCTCTTCGTAGAGCTGATGGAAACACGGCATCAGCATCTCGACGCCGTTGGTGGTGCCGCTGGTGCGCCGGACATGCGGAGCATGCGCGAAGCCGACGACCGCTACATCGCGAAATGTCATGTGGCGAATCCCTTTAGAGGTGGTGCTTGTAGGTGTCGTACTCGGCGTCGGGTTCGCCGGTCGGTTTGAAGTACTCGATGTTGTCGATCCCGAGGCCCCATTCCTCGCGGGGCTTCCACACCGCCTGGACCCGCATGCCCATCCGCACGTCGGCGATGTCGATCTCCTGAATCAGGTGCAGGAACGGGATGTCGGCACCGTCGAGCAGCACGTATGCCGCGACGTACGGCGGCTTGATGCGCTGGCCCGCGAACGGGATGTTGATGATGGCGAACGTCGTCACCGTGCCCTTGTCCGGCAGCTCGACGAAGTTGTCCAGCTCCAGGCCGGTGGCCGGGTCGGCCTCCTTGGGCGGGAAGTACACCTTGCCGTCGGCGCCGGTGCGGGCGCCGAGCAGCTTGCCGTCTTCGAGCCCGCGCAGGAACGCACTCTCCGGAAGCGATGCGGTGTGCTGGATTTCGATGCTGCTCGGTGAGACCAGGATGGTCACCGGCTCGCGGTCGTCGGGCTCGTCGGACACCGGCTCCGGCTCGTCACCGGGGAGGAAGTAGGCGATGTCGGTGATCGCCCCGACCGGCTCGTCGACCCAGTGGGCATGGACCCGCGCACCGGTGCTGATCGCGTCCGATGACTCGACGGCCACCGCGTGCAGCAGTGCGGTGTCCGCGCCGTCGAGTTTGATCAGCGCCCAGGCGAACGGCTTGTCGAGCGGTTGTCCCTCGAGCGGCTCGGACTGCCAGGTCCACGACAGCACCGTGCCGACGCTGGCGACCGGGACGACCTCTGTCAGCGGCGCATAGGTCACCGGGTCATACTCAGCGGGCGGTACGAGCACTCGACCGTCCGAACCGCGGACGCCGAGGATGCGTCGCCCGCGCAGGGCGGTGAAGAACTGGCTGAGGAGTGGTCCGACTGAACGGGTGTAGTCGAATGACAGCTTCAGCGGTGCCGAAAGGGGCTTCTGATGCGTGTCGATCTGCACCGGGCTGCTTTGGCTGGTGGTCACAGCATCGAGTAGAACAGGTTCTAAGAATCGTGGCAAGGACCGTGTCCCGGACAGAAAGGCGGCACCGATGAAGCTAGGTCTGCAACTCGGATACTGGAGCGCACAACCCCCCACCAACCACGCGGAATTGGTGGCGACGGCCGAGGAGGCCGGCTTCGACACGGTGTTCACCGCCGAGGCGTGGGGTTCGGATGCGTTCACGCCGTTGGCCTGGTGGGGCCGCGAAACCACCCGGATGAGGCTGGGCACCTCGGTGGTCCAGCTCTCGGCGCGCACGCCCACGGCGTGCGCGATGGCGTCGCTGACGCTGGATCATCTGTCCGGCGGCCGGCACATCCTCGGTCTGGGTGTGTCGGGCCCGCAGGTGGTCGAGGGCTGGTACGGGGCTCGCTTCCCCAAGCCGCTGGCCCGCACCCGCGAGTACATCGACATCATCCGCCAGGTCTGGGCCCGCGAGGCCCCAGTGACCAGCGCAGGCCCGCACTACCCGCTGCCGCTGTCGGGGGAGGGCACCACCGGTCTGGGCAAGCCGCTCAAGCCGATCGTGCATCCGCTGCGCGCCGACATCCCGATCATGCTCGGTGCCGAGGGCCCCAAGAATGTCGCGCTGGCCGCCGAGATCTGCGACGGCTGGCTGCCGATCTTCTACTCCCCGCGGCTGGCGCCGATGTACAACGAGTGGCTCGACGAAGGGTTCGCCCGGCCCGGTGCCCGGCGCAGCCGCGAGGACTTCGAGATCTGCGCGACCGCCCAGGTGGTGGTCACCGATGACCGGGCCTCGATCATGGATCTGATCAAGCCGCACCTGGCGCTCTACATGGGCGGAATGGGCGCCGAGGACACCAACTTCCACGCCGACGTCTACCGGCGGATGGGCTACGCCGACGTCGTCGACGAGGTCACCCGGCTGTTCCGCTCAGACCGCAAGGACGAAGCGGCCAAGGCGGTTCCCGACGAACTGGTCGACGACTCCGCGATCGTCGGCGACATCGATTACGTCCGCAAGCAGATCGTCGCCTGGGAAGCCGCCGGCGTCACCATGATGGTGATCGGCGCCCGCACCCCCGAACAGATCCGCGAGGCCGCAGCCCTGTTGTAGACACTTCTTGCGAGTTGTCTAGCCAGGGCTCTAGATTGACCGGATGACGTTGCGCTTAGCGCAGGATGTGGGCGTCGCCGAACGTCATCTCGACATTGGCGACCGAGCCCGACACCATCGCGCGCTTGGGCAGACCGAGGGTGGCCAGTTCTTTGGCGTACGGGTGGTCGCCCAGGCGCAGGGTGGCGCCGCCCGGCCGGAAGCGCACCCCGCAGTTGCGCATCTCCCAGGGCACCTCGCGGGTGGTGCCGTCGGAGAACGTGTAGGTCTTGAGGACCTGGCTACGCGGCCGCAGCGACGGCAATGGCAGGCCGCGGCGGAATTCCATTCCGGCGATCAAGGATCCGCCCTCACTGACGTCGAAGGTGAACGGATTGGCGTCGCGCACGGTGAACTCGGCCATGATCTTGGGGAAGCCCCAGATGGTGCGCCCGGCCTCCAGGGTGAACGCCTGGTCCACCGGCAGGTGATGGATGAACGCCGCCGCGTCGCCGAGAGCCCGCAGTCCGCGGGCATCCGAACCCGGCGGATTGACCATCACGCAGGTGCCGAATTCGTGGTACTTGCCCAGGTCGCCGTCGATGTAGCGGGCGAGCATCAGCGTCACCACCGCACGGCCCGGCCGGAACTGGCAGACCTGCAATCCGCTGTAGTCGATCAGGCGCTGCGCGGCGTCGGCCGGAACCGAAAACATCGCGGTGTGCACGTCGGCCTTGCGAATTCGCACCGGCATGGTGAGCACCGTGCCGGCGATGGTGTGCTGCGAATCAGACATGCGGCCACTGTAATCCGCTTTGACACCTTGCGGGGACCGAAGTATGGAGGGAAATAGATGACAGGCACACTGGCCCCGGCCAAGCCGAATGTTGATCTGACTGACGGCAATTTCTATGCCGATGGCGCCGCGCGCGACGCCTATCGCTGGATGCGGGCCAATGAGCCGGTGTTTCGCGATCGCAACGGATTGGCGGCCGCCACCACCTATCAGGCGGTGATCGAGGCCGAACGTGACCCCGAGACGTTCTCCAACACCGGCGGCATCCGGCCCGACCAGCCCGGCATGCCCTACATGATCGATATGGACGATCCCGGACATCTGTTGCGCCGCAAGCTCGTTAACGCGGGCTTCACCCGCAAGCGGGTGATGGACAAGGTCGCCGGCATCGACACCCTGTGCGACACACTGATCGACGCGGTCTGCGAACGAGGCGAGTGCGACTTCGTCCGCGACATCGCCGCCCCGCTGCCGATGGCCGTCATCGGCGACATGCTCGGTGTGCTGCCCGAGGAGCGCTCGACGCTGTTGAAGTGGTCCGATGACTTGGTGTGCGGGCTGAACTCGGCCGCCGACGCCGAAACCCTGCAGGCTGTCATGGATGCCTTCGCCGGCTACTCCGCCTACGCCACCGAGACCATCGCCAAGCGCCGGGCCGAACCGACCGATGATCTGTTCTCGATCCTGGTGAACTCCGAGGTCGAGGGCCAGCGGATGGCGGACGACGAGATCATCTTCGAGACCCTGCTGATTCTCATCGGTGGGGACGAGACCACCCGGCACACCTTGTCGGGTGGCACCGAACAGCTTGTGCGCCATCGGGATCAGTGGCAGCAGCTGGTTGCCGATCCGAACCTGATACCCGGCGCGATCGAGGAGATGCTGCGCTGGACCTCGCCGGTGAAGAACATGGCCCGCACCGCCATGCGCGACGTCGAGTTCCACGGCACCGAGCTGCGTGCGGGCGAGAAGATGCTGCTGATGTTCGAGGCGGCGAACTTCGACGAGTCGGTGTTCGGTGATCCGGAGAACTTCCGCATCGACCGGAATCCGAACAGCCACCTGGCTTTCGGCTTCGGCACACATTTCTGTCTCGGTAACCAACTGGCCCGTCTCGAGCTGACCACGATGGTCCGCAAGATTCTCGAGCGGCTGCCCGACCTGCGGCTGGCCGACGAGAACGCCCTGCCGCTGCGGCCGGCGAACTTTGTCAGCGGTCTGGAGGCAATGCCGGTGGTGTTCACCCCGTCGGCGCCTGTGCTGGCCTAGTTGGCCGCCGCCCACACGCTCCGTTGTTTGGGCGGCGCCACTTTCGGGAACCACGACCCCACTCCCCGGGCATCGCGGTGTGGCGTGCCCGGGGCAACACCGTCACGAGCTGTGGGGCGACATGAACGTCATCGAATCCGACCGAGCCCGATACCTGCGCAGGCTGTTCTGCGCCGCAATGCTGAGCGTCACGTCCGTCGTGCTCGCTCCGGCGGGCATCCCGACCGCGGCAGCGCAACCGTGTCCCGATGTCGAGGTGGTGTTCGCGCGCGGGACGTTCGAGCCGCCGGGCGTCGGCGGCATCGGGCAGGCGTTCACCGACCAGCTGCGGGCCGAGCCCGAGCTCGGTGGCAAATCGGTCGACGTCTACCCGGTGAACTACCCGGCCTCGCTGAACTTCTCGACCGCGGCCGACGGGGTGATCGACGCCAGTAACCGGGTCCGCGACATGGCGGGTCGCTGCCCGGACACCAAGATGGTGCTCGGCGGCTACTCCCAGGGTGCGGCGGTGGTCGGCTACGTCACCGCCGACAAGATTCCGGACGGCTACGTCCCGCCGGACGGCATCACCGGGCCCATGCCGCCCGAGATCGCCAACCACGTCGCCGCCGTGGCGCTGTTCGGCAAACCGTCCAACGGCTTCCTGAACAGCATAGACCGCACCGCTCCACCGATCACCGTCGGTGACCTGTACGCGGCCAAGACCATCGACCAGTGCGTGCCCGACGACCCGATCTGTTCCACCACGGGCGGCGGCGACAACGGCGCCCACCAGGCGTACGCCGTCAACGGGATGACAGCCGAGGCCGCCGGGTTCGCCGCGCAGAAGGTCGCCGCGGCGCAGACGGCGGGCGGCTAGCGCATCTTCCAGACGGGGGCGCGCTTCTCCTTGAACGCCAGCGGGCCTTCCTTGGAGTCCTCGGAGAGAAACACCGGGATGCCGTTGGCGGTGTCGGGCTTGAACGCCTCGAGCTCGTGCATGCCCTCGGCCTCGCGAATGGTCTTGAGGATCGCCTGCACGGCGAGCGGGCCGTTGTTGTTGATGACCTCGGCGATCTCGAGGGCCTTCTGCAACGCGGTCCCGTCGGGAACCACATAGCCGATCAGCCCGTAGGACAGCGCCTCCGCGGCGGTGATGTGGCGTCCGGTGAGCAGCAGGTCGCAGGCGATGGTGTACGGGATCTGGCGAGGCAGTCGCACCGCGGAGCCGCCCATCGGGTACAGGCTCCACTTGGCCTCGGAGATGCCGAACTTCGCGCTCTCACCGGCCACCCGGATATCGGTGCCCTGCAGGATCTCGGTACCGCCCGCGATGGCCGGGCCCTCGACGGCCGCGATCAGTGGCTTGGTGAGCCGACGGCCCTTCAGCAGGCCCTCGATCTTCGTCGGGTCGAACGCGCCGCTCTTGAACGAATCGCCGGGAGGCGCCTTGGTCGCGTTCTTCAGGTCCATGCCCGCGCAGAAGTATCCGCCGGCACCGGTCAGAATGCAGGTCCGGATCTCGGGGTCCTCGTCGACGCGGTTCCACGCGTCGACCATGATCGAGAGCATCTCGGTAGACAGGGCGTTGCGCGCCTCGGGCCGGTTCAGCGTGACGATCAGCGTGTGTCCGCGCTGTTCAATGAGGGCGTCGGCTTGTTTTTCGGGCTCGCTCACGGGTATCTGCCTTCCAGCATCTTTGCCACAGACTTGTCAGGAAATGTAACACGTTCTAATTTGGGTGCCGTGGCCCTGAACATAGCCGATCTAGCCGAACACGCCATCGATGCCGTGCCCGACCGCGTTGCCTTCATCTGCGGCGAGGACCGAATCACTTTCGCCGAGTTGGAGGACAAGGCGAACCGGTTCGCCCACTACCTCCTCGACCACGGCGTCAAGAAGGACGACAAGGTCGGGCTGTACTGCCGAAATCGCATCGAGATCGTGATCGCGATGCTCGGCACGATCAAGGCCGGCGCGATCCTGGTCAACGTCAACTTCCGCTACGTCGAAGGCGAGTTGCGGTACCTGTTCGAGAACTCGGACATGGTCGCGCTGGTCCACGAGCGGCAGTACTCCGACCGCGTCGCCAACGTCCTGCCCGAAACCCCGGACGTCAAGACGATCCTCGTGATCGAGGACGGCAGCGACAAGGACTACCAGCGGTACGGCGGCGTCGAGTTCTACTCCGCACTCGCCGAGAGCTCACCCGAGCGTGACTTCGGCGAGCGCAGCGAGGACGACATCTACCTGCTCTACACCGGCGGCACCACCGGCTTCCCCAAGGGCGTGATGTGGCGCCACGAGGACATCTACCGGGTTCTGTTCGGCGGCACCGACTTCGCCACGGGTGAGTTCGTCAAGGACGAATACGACCTGTCCCGGGCGGCGGCCGAGAACCCGCCGATGGTCCGCTACGCGATCCCGCCGATGATCCACGGCGCGACCCAGTCGGCCACCTGGATGTCGATCTTCTCGGGCCAAACCACGGTGCTCTCACCCGAATTCGACGCCGACGAGGTCTGGCGCACCATCCACGAGCACAAGGTGAACCTGCTGTTCTTCACCGGTGACGCCATGGCGCGGCCACTGCTCGACGCGCTGCAGGCCGCCCTGGACAGTGGCAAGGAATACGACTTCTCGTCGCTGTTCCTGTTGGCCTCCACCGCGGCGCTGTTCTCCACCAGCCTCAAGGAGAAGTTGCTCGAGCTGCTGCCCAACCGGGTGATCACCGACTCGATCGGGTCCTCGGAGACCGGCTTCGGCGGCACCAGCATCGTGGCCAAGGGCGAGCACCACATGGGTGGTCCCCGGGTGAGCATCGACCACCGCACCGTCGTCCTCGACGAGGACGGCAACGAGGTCAAGCCCGGCTCCGGCGTGCGCGGTGTCATCGCCAAGAAGGGCAACATCCCGGTCGGCTACTACAAGGACGAGAAGAAGACCGCCGAGACGTTCCGGACCTACAACGGCGTGCGTTACGCGATTCCCGGCGACTACGCCGAGGTCGAGGCCGACGGCACCGTCACGATGCTGGGCCGCGGCTCGGTGTCGATCAACAGTGGCGGCGAGAAGATCTACCCCGAAGAGGTCGAGGCCGCGCTCAAGGGCCATCCTGACGTGTTCGACGCCCTGGTGGTCGGGGTGCCCGACCCGCGCTTCGGCAACCACGTGGCCGCCGTGGTCGCGCCCCGCAAGGGAGCACGGCCAACACTGTCCGAGCTGGATACGTTCGTGCGCAAGGAGATCGCCGGCTACAAGGTGCCTCGTAGCCTGTGGCTGGTCGACGAGGTCAAGCGCTCGCCGGCCGGCAAGCCGGACTACAGCTGGGCCAAGCAGCAGACCGAACTGCGCCCGGCCGACGAGGTGCACGCCAAGCACGCGGGTGCCGCCAGCTGATGCACACCGAATTGTGCGACCGGTTCGGCATCCAGTACCCGATCTTCGTCTTCACCCCGTCGGAGAAGGTGGCCGCCGCGGTCACCCGGGCCGGCGGCATGGGCGTGCTGGGCTGTGTGCGGTTCAACCATCCCGACGACCTGGAGGCCGTCCTGGCATGGATGGACGCCAACACCGACGGTAAGCCGTACGGCGTCGACGTGGTGATGCCGGCGAAGATCCCCACCGAGGGCACCGCCGTCGACATCGACAAGCTCGTGCCGCAGGCGCACCGGGATTTCGTCACCAAGACGCTGGCCGACCTCGGTGTGCCGCCGCTGCCCGAGGACGCCGCGCGCAATGAAGGCACGCTGGGCTGGCTGCATTCGATCGCGCGGTCCCACGTCGAAGTCGCGCTGCGCCATCCGATCAAGCTGATCGCCAACGCGCTCGGCTCGCCGCCCAAGGACGTCATCGATGAGGCGCACGCCGCCGGGGTGCCGGTGGCCGCGCTGGCCGGCTCGGCCAAGCATGCGCAGCGTCACGCCGACAACGGCGTGGACATCGTGATCGCCCAGGGCCACGAGGCCGGCGGGCACACCGGCGAGATCGGCTCGGTGGTGCTGTGGCCGGAGATCGTGGATGCGGTCTCCGACCGGGCCGCGGTGCTGGCCGCCGGCGGCATCGGGACCGGCAGGCAGGTCGCCGCCGCACTGGCGCTGGGCGCATCCGGGGTGTGGATGGGCTCGGCCTTCCTGACCGCCGAGGAATACGACCTCGGGGTGCGCAGCGGCGCCGGACCGTCGGTGATCCAAGAGGCGCTGTTGGCGGCGACATCGGCCGACACCGTGCGCCGGCGGATCTACTCCGGCAAGCCGGCGCGGATTCTCAAGAGCCGGTGGACCGACGCCTGGGACGCCGAGGGGGCGCCCGACCCGCTGCCGATGCCGTTGCAGAACGTCCTGGTCAGTGAGGCGCACCAACGCATGAGCGCCTCGGCCGATCCGACCACCGTCGCGATGCCGGTCGGCCAGATCGTGGGCCGGATGAACCAGATTCGGCCCGCCGCCGAGATCATCGCCGAGCTGGTCGAGGGCTTCGAGACCGCGACCCGGAAACTGGACACGATCCGCGACAGTTAGGTGTGCGGCGCGTCTACAGTCGAACGCGATGACGATCGACGTGTGGATGCAGCACCCGACGTCGCGGTTTCTGGCCAGCGACATCTTCGCCTCGCTACGCCGCTGGACGGGCGGGCAGATCCCGCAGGGCGAGCTTCCGCCGGCCGCGACGCTGGCCGCGATGGATGCCGCCGGCGTCGAGGTCGGCGTGCTGAGCGCATGGCGGGGACCACACGGCCAGGACCTGATCACCAATGACGAGGTCGCCGAGTGGGTTCGGCACCATCCCGGCCGGTTCGCGGCGTTGGCGAGCGTTGATCTGGACCGGCCGATGGACGCGGTGCGCGAGCTGCGCAGGCGAGTGCGCGACGACGGGTTCGTCGGACTGCGCGTGGTGCCGTGGCTGTGGGGAGCGCCGCCGACGGACCGCCGCTACTATCCGCTGTTCGCCGAATGCGTCGAACTCGGTGTGCCGTTCTGCACGCAGGTCGGGCACACCGGTCCGTTGCGGCCCTCGGAGACCGGCCGCCCGATTCCCTATATCGACGAGGTCGCGCTGGACTTTCCCGAACTGACGATCGTCTGCGGACATGTCGGCTACCCGTGGACCGAGGAGATGGTCGCGGTGTGCCGCAAGCACGAGAACGTCTACATCGACACCTCGGCCTATACCTCGCGGCGTCTACCGAAGGAGCTTGTGAGTTTTATGAAGACCGGCACCGGTGCCCGGAAAGTGTTGTTCGGCACCAACTATCCGATGATCGGGCACGCGCACGCGCTCGACGGACTCGACGAACTCGGGCTGCCCGAGCCGACCCGTCGCGCCTATCTGCACGACAACGCCGCGCGGGTGTTCACCAAGCTGGTGGCCGCGTGAACGGCGCCCAGTCTCTGATCACCACCCTGGTCGATCACGGTGTGCGGGTCTGTTTCGCCAACCCGGGGACGTCGGAGATGCACTTCGTCGCCGCCCTGGACACCGTGCCGCAGATGCGCGGCGTGCTGACCCTGTTCGAGGGCGTGGCCACCGGTGCCGCCGACGGTTACGCGCGGATCGCGGGGGAGCCGGCCGCGGTGCTGCTGCATCTGGGCCCCGGTCTGGGCAACGGACTGGCCAACCTGCACAACGCTCGCCGCGCCGTGGTGCCCATGCTGGTCGTGGTCGGCGACCACGCCACCTACCACAAGAAGTACGACGCTCCGCTGGAGTCCGACATCGACTCGGTGGCCACGACGGTGTCGGGCTGGCTGCGACGTACCCTCGCGGTCGCCGACGTCGCCGCCGACGCCGCCGAGGCGGTCGCCTCCGCGCGTGCCGAGCACCACATCGCCACGCTGATCCTGCCCGCCGACGTCTCCTGGGACGAGGGCGCATCCGCGGTCAGAGGCACTGCACCGCAACCGAATCCCGGTCAGCACGACGTCGGTGCTGTCGAGACCGCACTGCGCTCGGGCGAGCCGACGGTCATCATGGTCGGCGGTGACGCCACCCGCGAGGAGGGCCTGTCCGCGGCGGTCCGCCTGGCCCAGGCCTGCGGCGCAAAGGTGCTGTGCGAGACGTTCCCGACCCGGCTGCAGCGCGGCGCCGGGCTACCCGCCGTCGAGCGGCTGGCGTACTTCGCGGAGGCAGCCACCGCCCAGCTGACCGGCGCCCGGCACCTGGTGTTGGCCGGGGCGCCGCATCCGGTGTCCTTCTTCGCCTATCCCGGCAAGCCGAGTGATCTGGTCCCGGAAGGCGCTGCGGTGCACACCTTGTCCGGTCCCGTCGGCGCTGCGGCAGCGCTGGGCTTTCTGGCCGACCGGATCGCCCCGACCGAGGTTGCCGCCACCGCGGCGCCGACGCGGCCCGCGCTGCCGAGCGGGCCGCTGACCGTGGCGACCTCCGCCGACGTGATCGGTGCGCTGCTGCCCGAACGCGCCATCGTGGTCGACGAGTCGAACACGTCGGGATTCCTTCTGCCGCAGGCAACGGCCGGCGCTCCGGCGCACGACTGGCTCACCCTTACCGGTGGCGCGATCGGCTATGCGCTGCCGGTCTCGGTCGGTGCCGCGATCGCCGCCCCCGATCGTCCCGTGCTGTGCCTGGAGTCCGACGGCTCGGCGATGTACACCATCTCGGCGCTGTGGACACAGGCCCGTGAACACCTCGATGTCACCACGGTGGTGTACGCCAACCGTGCATACGACATCCTGCGGATCGAACTGCAGCGGGTGGGCGCCGAGGCAGCGGGGGAGCGGCCGGGGCCGAAAGCCGAGTCACTCCTCGACTTGACCAGTCCGACAATCGATTTCGTCCGCATCGCGAAAGGCATGGGTGTGCCCGCCCGCCGGGTGGGCACCGCCGAGGAACTCGCCGAGGCGCTGCGGTGGGCATTCGACGAGCCGGGACCGCATCTGATCGAGGCGGCCATGCCCTCGATAGCCGGCTGACCGGGGTAGCGCTAGCGGCAGATCTCGTAGACCGGATCGGCGCAGTCCAGTGCCTCGGCCGACAGGCGACGCTTGATGATCTTGAACGTCTCGGTGCGGGGCAGGGCGGAGCTCACCCGGACGAAGACCGGCCATTGCTTGGGGCCGAGATCGTCCTGGCCGGCCAGGAATTCCCGGAACCGGGCCGGGTCGAAGTCGGTGCCCTCCGGCATCACCAGCGCGGCCATCACCCGATCGCCGACCGCCGGGTCGGGGATGGCGTAGACGGCGGCCTCGGTGACGTCGGGGTAGCGCATCAGCACCCGCTCGATCGGCGCGGTGCCCAGGTTCTCGCCGTCGACGCGCATCCAGTCACCCAGCCGGCCGGCGAAGTGCACGTAGCCCGCCTCGTCCCGGTAGGCCAGGTCCCCGGAGTGGTAGACCCCGCCGGTCATCCGCTCGTTCTCGGCCTCCGGCGCGTTGTAGTAGCCGCGGAAATTGCCTGGGCCGGTGAGGTTTACCAGCTCGCCGACCACCCCGGGCGGGCACGGCTCCCCGGTGTCGACGTCGACGATCTCCAGGCCCTCCGGCAGCGGGCCCAGCGCCCCGTCCGGGGTGTCCGGGGTGCGGGCGATGTTGACCCCGCCCTCGGTGGATCCGAACCCGTCGACCACCGTCACGCCGAAACGCTCTGCGAACCGGTCGATGTCGCGCGGCGCCGCCTCGTTGCCGTACACGATGCGAAGCGGATTGTCGGCGTCGTCCGGGAGCGCCGGGGTGGCCAGGATGTAGGACATCGGCTTGCCGACATAATTGGCGTAGGTGGCGTGGAAGCGGCGGGTGTCGGGGATGAACTGTGAGGCGGAGAACTTGCGGCGCAACGCGATCGACGCTCCAGCCGCGACTGCCGGAGCCCAGCCCGCCATCACCGCGTTGGAATGGAACAGCGGCATCGACAGGTAGCAGGTGTCCTGCGGGCCCAGCCCGAATCGCTGGGCCAGCATCACCCCTGGAACGGCGACCTTCTCATGGGTGCACCGGACCGCCTTGGGGTCACCGCTGGTGCCCGAGGTGAAGATCAGCATGAACAGATCGTCGAACCGGCTGGGTGTGAACGTGATCGGCGCGCCGGCGTGCTGCGCCAGCTCGTCGGCCCACGCGCCGGTGCCCACGTCGATCACGGGGACGCCGTCGGGCGCGAAGCCGGCACCGTAGGTCTGCGGCCCGACCTCGTCACCGTCGGCGAGTACCAGTTGGCAGTCGGCCGTGGTGATGTCGCGGGCGAGCGCCTCGCCACGGCGGGTGGGGTTCAGCCCGACCGGAACCAGCCCGGACATCGCGGCGGCCACCAGCAGCGAGGAGAAGAACGGTGTGTTGCCCAGCAACACCCCGATGTGCGGCGGCTTGGCCGGATCCAACCTGACCTTCAGCGCCGCCGACAGCTCGGCGGCATCCTGAATGTGTTGACGCCAGGTCGAATACGAGCCGTCGTCGGCGTGGATCCCCCGATCGTCGACGTCGGCCAGCGGAACCAGCAGATCGGTGACGGTCGGCTCATCGCTCACGGAACCGGTCAAGCCGGTGTGTCGGCCAACTCGCGGCCGATCTGCCGCAGCTGCGCGGTCGCGCCGCCGAGGGCGAACTCGACCTGCTTGGCGGTCAAAAAGTACCGGTGCACCTGGTGGTCGACGTCGATGCCGACACCGCCGTGCACGTGCACCGTGGTGTGCGCCACCCGATGGCCCGCCTCGGCCGCCCAGAAGGCAGCGGTGGCCACCTCGACGTCGGCGGGCAGATCCTCCGACAGCCGCCATGAGGCCTGCACGAGCGCGAGTCCGAGCCCCTTGATCTCGATGTAGTCGTCGGCCAACCGTGCCGAGACGGCCTGGAAGCTGCCGATCGGGCGGTCGAACTGCTCACGGGTGCGGGCGTATTCCGCGGTCAGCTCGAGCGCGCGCTCGAGCACGCCGAGCTGGAACGCGGTGTACCCCAGCGTCTTGTGCGTGCTCAGCCAGGCCAGCACGTCGGTGTCGCCCACGACGCGGTCGGCACCGACCTCGACTCCGGCGAGCTCGAGTTCGCCCGCGCTGTTCTTGCCGGTGGTCAACAGCGGGGTCACCGACACACCGGCGTCGGCGGCAGCCACCAGGAAGACTTTGGTGCCGGAATCGGTCTCGGCGGGGACCAGGAACGCGTCGGCGACCGGGCCGAACGCGACCTGCGTGCGGCCGCCGGTCAGGCGGTAGCCGTCGCCGGCGGCAGTCGCCTGCACCGGGCCCTGGCCGAATTCGCCGTCGAGGGCGACGGTGAGGATCTTCTCGCCCGCCACCGCGGGGGCGGCCCACGCCTGCTGCAGGGCATCGGTGCCGAATCGGGCCAGCGCGCCGGCCCCGAGAACCACCGACTCCAGGTAGGGGACCGCGCTCAACTGGCGGCCCAGCGCGGTCAGAATCGCGGTCTGTTCCAGCACGCCGTACCCGCCGCCGCCGACCGACTCCGGTGCGGCCGTCGACAGGATGTCGGCGTCGATCAGCTTGCGCCACAACTCGGTGTCGAAACGCTGGTCGAGCCCGTCGAGCGCGCGCTGATGCTCAGGTGTGCACACCGCGTCGACGATGGTGCCGACCAGCCCCGAAAGGTCCTGCGATGCTTCTGTTCTGGTGAAATCCATGGTGGGGTCCTCGTCCTATCTCAACGGTTCACTCGGGGCAGGCCCAGCGCCACCATGCCGATGATGTCGCGCTGAATCTCGTTGGTGCCGCCACCGAAGGTCAGGATCAGGGCCGCGCGGTGCATCCGCTCCACCCGACCGCGCAGGAGCGCACCGTGGGAATCCTGACGCAGCGTGGCGGACGGTCCGAGGATCTCCATCAGCAGCCGGTAGGCCTCGGTGGCCAGTTCGGTACCGAAGACCTTGGCCGCCGAGGCGTCGGCAGGGCTCAGCGTTCCGCTCTTGGCGGAGGCGAGCTCCCAGTTGATCAGCTTGAGGTACTCGGCCTTGGCGTGCACCCGGGCCAGATTGAGCTGCACCCATTCGGAATCGATGAGCCGGTTGCCGTGCGCATCCTTCGTGTTCTGCGCCCACTCCCGAACCTGGTTGAGCGCCAAGAAGATCGGCTGCGCGGACACCAGTGCGACGCGCTCGTGGTTGAGTTGGTTGGTGACCAGCTTCCAGCCGCCGTTCTCCTCGCCGACCCGGCTGCTCACCGGCACGCGAACGTCCTGGTAGTAGGTGGCGCTGGTGCCGACACCGGCCATCGTGTGCACCGGGGTCCAGGAAAAACCTTCCGACGTGGTGGGCACGATCAGCACCGAGATGCCGCGGTGTTTCTTGGCTTCGGGGTTGGTGCGCACCGCGAGCCAGACGTAGTCGGCGTACTGGATCAGGCTGGTCCACATCTTCTGGCCGTTGACCACGTAGTCGTCGCCGTCACGCACCGCCGCGGTGCGCAATCCCGCCAGGTCGGTGCCGGCACCGGGTTCGGAGTAGCCGATCGCGAAGTGCAGGTCACCGGAGGCGATCTTGGGCAGGTAGAAACTCTTCTGCTCGTCGGTGCCGAAGGCCATGATCGTCGGCGCGACGCTGTTGATCGTCAGGAACGGCACCGGGGCGCCGGCGATGGCGGCCTCGTCGGTGAAGATCAGTGAGTCCATCGGGTCGCGGTTCTGGCCGCCGTACTCCGTAGGCCAGTTCAGCGTGAGCCAGCCGTCCTTGCCCATCTGGGACACGGTCTCGCGGTAGACGTTGCCGGTGCCGATCTCGCCGCCGGTCGTCGACATCAGCGCTTCCTGGCGCTCGGGGGTCATCAGCTTGCCGAAGTAGGTTCGGAGCTCGCGGCGCAGCTCCTCTTGTTCCGGGGTGTAACTGATCCGCATCGCGCTCGATCCTTCGCTGAAGTTGCTTGCCGTCGGCGACCCGCCGACACTCCTGGTTGTAACACGTTCTAGTCTTGTGGTCCAGCGCCCGTTAGGGCCAGGTATCGATCCATCTGGTCGTATCGTGGTGCTGCGAATGCCCCACCGCCTGGGGTCGGTCAGCCAAGGAGGTTGTCATGCGCGTCGAAGTCGACCGTGATCGCTGTGAAGGAAACGCTGTCTGTGTGGGAATCGCCCCGGACCTGTTCGAACTCGATGACGAGGACTACGTCATCGTGACCAAGGACCCGATCCCCGCCGACCAGGAGGAGCTGGCCGAGCAGGCCATCGCCGAATGCCCCCGTGCCGCCCTGACCCGCAAAGACTAGAGGTATTCGTAACTTGACTGCACAAGACGACGCGACGGATCTGTCCGGACGCGTAGCGGTGGTGACCGGTGCCGCCTCCGGGCTCGGCCGCGCCGAGGCCATCGGGTTGGCGAAGTCCGGTGCGACGGTCGTCGTCAACGACATGGCCAAGGCGCTCGACTCGTCCGACGTCCTCGACGAGATCAGCGCCGTGGGCTCCAAGGGTGTGGCGGTTGCCGGTGACATCAGCGCGCGCTCGACGGCCGATGAACTGGTGGCCACCGCCGACGGGCTCGGCGGGCTGAGCATCGTGGTCAACAATGCCGGTATCACCCGCGACCGGATGCTGTTCAACATGACCGACGAGGACTGGGATGCGGTCATCGCCGTGCACCTGCGGGGGCACTTCCTGCTGACCCGCAACGCCGCGACCTACTGGCGCAACCAGGCCAAGGACAACGGTGGTTCGGTCTACGGCCGCATCATCAACACCACGTCGGAAGCCGGTCTGTCCGGGCCGATCGGCCAGGCCAACTACGGTGCCGCCAAGGCAGGTATCACGGCGCTGACGCTGACGGCGTCGCGGGCGCTCGGACGCTACGGCGTGCGAGCCAACGCGATCGCTCCGCGGGCGCGCACCGCGATGACCGCGGACGTGTTCGGCGACGCTCCGGAGCTCGCCGAGGGCGAGGTCGATCCGCTGTCGCCCGAGCATGTGGTGACGCTGGTGCGTTTCCTGGCCTCGCCGGCCTCGGACAAGGTCAACGGACAGGTGTTCGTGGTCTACGGGCCGTCGGTCGCGCTGGTGGCCGCACCGACCACCGAGCATCAGTTCGATGCCGACGGCGCCGCGTGGGATCCGGCAACCTTGGGCGATGCGATGGGTGCCTACTTCGCTGATCGCGACCCGGAGCGCACCTTCGGTGTGATGGGCCTGCTGCGCGACTGATTCCTAGGCCGGCGCGTTCGCGCCGGCCTAGGCGTCGGCGGCCGCCTCGTCGGCGGCGTCCGAGTTCTTGGTGTCGGCCAGCGCGTCCAGGAAGGACCGCGCCCAGCGGTCGACGTCGTGCGCGAGCACTTGGCGCCGCAGCGCCCGCATCCGGCGCCTACCCTCTTCCGGGGTCTGGTTCAGCGCGGCCTCGATGGTGTCCTTGACGCCCTCGAGATCGTGCGGGTTGGTCAGATAGGCCTGGCGGAGTTCGGCTGCGGCACCGGTGAATTCACTGAGTACCAGCGCGCCGCCGAGATCGCTGCGGCAGGCCACGTACTCCTTGGCCACCAGGTTCATGCCGTCCCGGAAGGGCGTCACCAGCATGACGTCGGCCGCCACGAAGAAGGCGATCAGTTCCTCGCGGGGCACCGGCCGGTGCAGGTAGTGCACCACCGGGTGGCCGACTTCGCCGTACTCACCGTTGATGTGGCCGACCTGCTGCTCGATTTCGTTGCGCAGGATCCGGTAGCTCTCCACTCGTTCGCGGCTCGGGGTGGCCAGCTGCACCAGGACCGTGTCGTCGCGCTTGGCCCGGCCTTCGGCCAGCAATTCCGAAAACGCCTTGAGCCGGACGTCGATGCCTTTGGTGTAGTCCAGCCGGTCGACGCCGAGCAGGATCTTGCGAGGGTTGCCGAGCTCGGCACGGATTTCCTTGGCCCGCCTGCGGATACCGCGATTGCGCGCGGTGCCGTCCAGGTCGGCGGAATCGATGGAGATCGGAAAGGCACCGACCTTGACCGTGCGGAAGCCCAGCTGTACCTCACCGAACCGCGACCGGACACCCACTGAAGCCCGAGACGTGTTGGCGCCGACCAGGCGTCGCGACAGGAACAGGAAGTTCTGCGCGCCGCCGGGCAGATGGAACCCCACCAGATCGGCGCCCAGCAGGCCTTCGATTATCTCGGTTCGCCATGGCATCTGCATGAACAGCTCCACCGGCGGAAACGGGATATGCAGAAAGAACCCGATCGTCAGGTCGGGCCGCAACATCCGCAGCATCTTGGGCACCAGTTGGAGCTGGTAGTCCTGAACCCACACGGTGGCACCTTCGGCCGCCGCGCGGGACGTCGCTTCGGCGAACCGCCGGTTCACCTCGACGTAGCGATCCCACCACTCACGGTGGTAGATCGGCTTGACGATCACATCGTGATAGAGCGGCCACAGCGTGGCGTTGGAGAAGCCCTCGTAGTACTCGGCGACATCCTCGGCCGACAGTCGGACCGGGAACAGCTGCAGACCGTCTTCGACGATCGGCTCTTCGGGGCCGTCGACGATGCCCGGCCAACCGATCCACGCCCCGCGTTGCTTGCGAAGCAGCGGTTCGAGCGCGGTGACCAGCCCACCGGGGCTGCGTTTCCAGGTCAGGCTGCCGTCGGGAAGCCGCTCCATATCGATCGGCAGCCGATTGGCGACCACCACGAAGTCAGAATTTCCGGAGCCGGCTGTCCTGCTCCCGGACACGGGCTACGCCTCGAGCTTTGACGGCCCAATGCCGAGCATCGACAGGAACACCCGGCACTCGTCGGCATCGTTGGCGTACGCCGCGACCACGCGTCGGGCCTGGCGCGCCGTGCTGTCGGCCAGCGGCTCCACGTCGTCGATGTCCGTGGGATTTGATTGTGCAGGCATCTCTCAACCTTAGCGAAGGGGTGAACGGCCGCTACGGGCTCGAGGAAATCGTCGACTTCGGCTGAACCGGCACGTTGTCCTGGCCTTCTTCGTAGCAGACCGTGGACTGCCAGTAGCCGGTGCAGGAGTCGCCGTTGATGTTGGGCACCAGGTCGGCCGCGATCCCGGACTCGGTGGTGGAGCTCAGGTCCTGGGTGGTGCGCGGCTGCAGGTCCTCCATCGCCTGGTCGCCGTCGGTGTCGGCCAACGGCGTCATCGTCGGCACACAGTTGCCGGTCGAGGGATCCAGTGACTCACCTGCCTGGCATCCGCCGGTGCCGCCCGGCTGCGCCACCGGGGCGGGGACGGGCACCGGTTCCGGGGCGGGAATGCCGCCGTCACCCTCGGCATGGGCCGCCGGCGCAGCCGCGACCGCGAGCGCGAACACGCTCGCGGTCAGCAGCTTGACCGGCCAACGGACATGGATTGGCATCATTGCCCTCCTGTTCCGCCCGCGACTACGGGCTCGACGAAATGCTCGAGTGCGGGGTCACTGCCGGTACCTGGTTCTCCTGCAGGCCGATGCACTGACCGGTGTTGGCGCCCGTGCAGGGGATGCCCTGCACTTCGGGCAGGCTGTTGGGGTCACCCGGCGTGGAGTAGGTGACGTTTCCGCCGCCGCCGGCCGGCGTCGGGTAGTTGCCGCCCGGCTGGTTGGGCACCATCTCCGGGATGCACTGATCGGTGTAGAGGTCCTCCGATTCACCGGCCGGGCACGCGATGGCGGGGCCGGCCGGTACGCCCGACGGCGAGGCCACGAAGGCAACGACCGGCGCGGCCGCGATCGCGATGCTGAATCCGCCGGCGATGAGAACGCGGCGGCCGACTGAGGAGGAAATCGCCATACTTCACACTTCCTTGAGAAGTTGACGGAGTTCCGAAGTCGGCCCTCCGTTCTACGGACTGGACGAGATGGTGGAGCGGGGTTGCACAGGCTGTGCCTGCTGATCTTCCTGCAATCCTATGCATTGACCGGTGTTTGCGCCTGTGCAAGGTATTCCCTGAACCTCCGGCAGGCTGTTCGGATCGCCGGGCGTGGAGTAGCTGACCCCGTCCTCCGGCCCGCTGGCGGGCGCTGCTTCGCACGCGCCGGTCGCGGGATTCGGTGCCTGCCCGGTCGGGCAGGCCGCCAGCGGCGCGGCCGCCGGAACAGCGAAAGTGGCCAGCGCAGGCGCTGCCGCGACTGCGAGAGCGACGGCGCCGGCCAGGGTCAGGCGCTGTGCGGAATTCTTCAGATTTGCCATGTTCGTGCCTTCTACTGGGTTTGCTGGGCGGCGTGTCAGGGCAGTGTATTGCTGCCCTGACCCTCCGGGGAGTCATTCGGCGGATTTATCGATCAGCCCGCCGCGCGTGTTACACCGGGGTCAATATCGGTGTTTGCGTTTCCCGCAGCCGCCCAACCGCTGCTCACGGCGGGCAACGCGGCCTTGGCGGTGGCCGGCACCGCGCCGATGGCCGCCGCTCTGTGCGCCGAGTGCCGGAGTGTGAACCTGCATTCGGAGGACGCGCGATATCGGCGCCGGCGGCGGGGGTCACCGTGGGGCGAATATGCCCGAATGACGCGTCGAGGAATTCGCTGGCGGAATTCGGCAATTCGGCTGTCCCGCAATCGCCGGGCCGGGTCGGTGGCAGTGCCTTCGGCGGTGCCGGGCGCAGTGAGACGGGCTCTTTGCGGCGACGCGACCCCGTGGTTCTATACGTGCAACCTGTTCTAGTTTCGTGTGAGGAGTGCGGCGTGCAGCTCTCGTTCGAGGATCGGACGTATCTGATCACCGGTGGTGGCAGTGGTATCGGCAAGGGCGTGGCGGAGGGGCTGGCCAAGGCTGGTGCCAACGTCATGATCGTGGGCCGCAGCGCTGATCGGCTCGCCGCCGCCGTGGAGGAGATCAAGTCCGTCGCGCCGGCGGGCAACGTGAACTACGAGCCTGCCGACGTCACGAATGAAGACCAGATCGCCGCGGTCGTGGACGCCGCCGCCGCGTGGAACGGCCGGCTCAGCGGTGTCGTGCACTGCGCCGGTGGTTCGCAGACGATCGGCCCGATCACCCAGATGGACTCCGAGGCCTGGCGCGCGACCGTCGACCTCAACATCAACGGCTCGATGTACGTCCTCAAGCACTCCGCCCGGCAGATGGTGCACGGCGGCGGCGGCTCATTCGTCGGCATCTCCTCCATCGCGGCCAGCAACACCCACCGCTGGTTCGGACCCTACGGCGTCACCAAGGCGGGTCTGGACCACCTCATCAAGCTGGCCGCCGACGAGCTCGGACCGTCCTGGGTCCGGGTCAACGGCATCCGCCCCGGCCTGATCCGGACCGAACTCGTCCAGATGGTGCTTGACTCACCCGAGATCAGCGGCGACTACGCGGAGTGCACGCCGCTGCCGCGTCCTGGCGAGGTCGAGGACGTCGCCAACATGACGCTGTTCCTGCTCAGCGATGCCGCCCAGTGGATCACCGGGCAGATCATCGGCGTCGACGGTGGCCAGAACCTGCGCCGCGGGCCGGACTACCGGGCGATGCTGGAGCCCGCGCTCGGCGCTGACGCGCTACGCGGAGTCGTCTGAGGCGCCCGCGTCACGGGCGGCCAGGCTGCTGATCGCCGACCAATCCAGATGCTCGCCGCCATCGGCGAGCAGGCGCAGGAAGCGGTCGCGCAGCAGACTGGCGATCGGCAACGGCACCCGTAGCTCCTCGGCCGCGGCAAGCACCAGCCGGATGTCCTTGTGGCCCAGCGGCGCTGCGAACCCGGCCGGCTCGAAGCGGGCATCGGCGATCAGGCCGCCGTAAGTGCGGTACACCGGCGCCGAGAACAGGGTCGAGGTCAGAATGTCCAGGTACTGGTGTTTGTCGACGCCGCCGCGATCCACCAGCGCCATCGCCTCCCCGAGCGACTCGATCACCGAGCCGATGAGGAAATTGCCGCTGAGCTTGACCAGGTTGGCCGCCGGTGGATTCTCCGACACCACGAACGTGCGTTGCCCGATCGCGTCGAACACCGGCGTCACCGCGGTGACGGTGTCCGACGGCCCGGCGGCGACGACGAACAAGGCTGCGGCCGCGGCCGCCTCCGGCCGACCGAAGACCGGCGCTGCCACGAAGCCCTGACCGGCGGCGGCGTGGGCTTCGGTCAGGCGTTCGGACAGCTCGACGCTGATCGTGCTGCACGAGATGTGGACGGTGTCCGGGGTGGCCGACGCGAGGACGCCGCCGTCGCCGAACACCACTGCTGACAGGGCGTCGTCGTCGGCGAGCATGGTGAGCACGACATCGCCCCGGGACGCGTCGGCCACGGTGTCGGCGGGCTGGGCGCCCGCAGCCGCCAGCGCGTCCACCTTCGCCCGGGATCGATTGAAGACGGTCACCTCATGACCGGTTCTGATCAGATTCGCGGCGATGCCCGCGCCCATGTTGCCCAGTCCGATCACTCCCACGCGCATGAGCTCAACGCTAGTGGACGCAGCGACCAGCCCTAATTCACACAGGGCACCGTGCCGCCGTCGATCGGGGCACCCTGATCGGGGGTGGGGGTGATGGTCATGTCGGACCAACCGCGCTCGGTGGTCGTGGTCGAGAGGGAATCCTGGGACTCCGGCTGGTCCAGGGGGAGGTCGTAGCCCTGGCCGAGGATGACCCGCACGTGGTCGGCGGCCAGCGCGCTGGTGGCCTGGGGTGCGTTCTCGACGCCGAGCAGGGTGGCGATCGATTGCGCGTCGGTCTGCCCGCCCGGGCCGTAGGTGATGACGGTGTCGATCGGCTCGCCGGACTCGCGGTCGCGGACCACGTCGACGCTGAAGTCGTGCTTGCCGAGCAGCGCGGCCGCCTGCGAGGCCAGGCCCGAGGTATCGCCGGCGTTGACGATGCTGATCACCGTCTGCGGATTGGGCGGCGGGATCGGTTGCGGGACAGCGGTGGTGGTCGCGGTGGCCGAGTCGCCGCCGATCGCCTTGGCGATCTCGGCCTTGATCTTGGCCGGGTCGACGATGTTGACGTCCTGGCCGTTGATGTTGTCGTAGCGCACGACCGGCAATGTCCGGAACTCGACGTCGCCGCCGGCCAGCGCGGCCATCCGGCGGAACTGGTCCTCACCCCAGCCCTCCGACAGCACGATGTCCTGGCGGGCCACCCCCATCAACTGTTTGAACTTGTCCAGGTCGGTGAACGAGCCGGACTCCTGCAGTTGGTGCATGACCGAGAGCAGGAAGGCCTGCTGGCGGTGGGTGCGGTCGAGGTCCCCGTTTTCCAGTCCGTGCCGCTGCCGCACGAACGCCAGCGCCTGTTCGGCGTTCAGAGTCTGCCGGCCGGCTGGGAAATCGGCCCCGGAGTAGTCGTCGTGGACGGGATGGTTCAGGCAGACCTCGACGCCGCCGAGGCTGTCGGCGAGGTGATAGAAGCTGGCGAGGTTGACCTCGGCGAAGTAGTCGATGGGCTGGCCGGTCAGGTTACGGACCGCGCGGATCGTCGCCTTGCGCCCGGCTTCGCGTCCGGCGCGCTCGAGTTCGGCCCGGTCGGAGATTCCCTCGTCGACCAGCTTCTGCTCGGTCTGCGCCTTGGTCAGCCCGTAGGCCTCCTTGATCTTGATGTGGGTGTAGCCCTTGATGCCGCTGACGGCGACGTAGTCGTCGCGCGGAATCGAGAACGCGACCACGCGGTCGTCGGCGCCGATGTGCACGAGGATGAGGGTGTTGGTGTTGTAGCCACCCGAGTCCGAGTCGCCGGCGTGCAGCTTGTCGAGCAGCTCGTCGGGTAGCTCGTTGCCGGCCTGGTCTTTGCGGGAGTCCAGCCCGATCAGCAGGATGTTCATCGCGCCGCCGGCCGAGCGCGGTTCGTCCGAGCCGAGTGCCTGAGACACGGTGATCCCACTGAGCAAACCGTGGGCCTGGGAGTACGCCAGCCCGGTCACCATCAGCACCACCACCGAGGCCAGCCCGATCGCGCTCCGGCTGACGATCCGCCAGGCCCGCCGCCCGGTCTTCGACCGCTCGCGATGGCGGCCGTGGCGGTTGCCCGCAGCGGCCGCTCGCGGGGGCGGCGACGGATCCATGATCGACAGTATGCGGGCAAAGGCTGGTGCGGCCCCAGCGAGCCCGACGGCGGCCCGATCGTCGGCCCGGCCCTCCCGGGTGCGTCAGGGGACCCTGCCGCGCAGCTCACGGCGGTGCGCCTACCCGGGGCGGCGACATCGGCAGCGGGTGCGGCAGGCCGGGCGACGGCGGCCTTTCTCACATCCGCCGTCGCGACAGCACGTCCGAGGCAGCAGCCCGTTGCGGACTTCCCCGCCGGACGCGGGCTGGGTCCCGCTATGCTGTGCATGTGCTTAGCATGATGTGCTGCGGCGGCGTCCGGTGAAGCCCGCTCCGTTCGACTATCACCGGCCGGACACCGTCGCGGAGGCGGCGCAGATGCTGACCGAATTCGGCGACGGCGGCAAGCTGCTCGGCGGCGGCCAAAGCCTGGTCCCGATGCTGTCGATGCGCCTGGCCTTCTTCGACAACTTGATCGACATCTCCGCGCTGGCGGAGCTCAAAGGCGTCGACGTAGGCGACGACTCGGTACGGATTGGTGGCGGCACCACGCACGCGGCCGTCGGCGCCGACGAGCGGGTGCGCGCGACGGTACCGCTCCTCACCCGGGCCACGCCGTTGATCGGGCATTTCCAGATCCGCAGCCGGGGCACGATCGGCGGTTCGATCGCGCACGCCGACCCGGCCGCCGAGTATCCCGCCGTCGCCCTGGCGCTGGACGCGACGATGGACGTGGTATCGGACTCGGGCCGCCGGGAGATCGCTGCCGGTGAGTTCTTCGCCGGCGTGTGGGAGACGGCAATGGCGCCGGACGAGATCCTGGTAAGCGTCCGATTCCCGGTGTGGTCCGGACGGTGTGGGTTCGGGGTCGAGGAATTCGCCCGCCGCCACGGCGATTTCGCGATCGCGGGGGCGGTCGCCGCCGTCGAACTCGACGGTGATGACCGCGTGCGACGCAGCGGCATCGGTCTGCTGGGCCTGAGCGCCACCCCACGTCGCGCGTCGGCGGCCGAGGAGGCCATCGCCGGCCGCCCGGTCGGCGATATCACCGCAGAGGAAATCGGTGAGCTCGCGATGAACGGACTCGACGACATCCCGGCCGACCTGCAGGGCTCGGCCGACTACCGGCGGCGGGTCGGTGCGGCGATGGCCGCCCAGGCGTGGCGGGCCGCGGTCAAGGAGGCTTCCGATGCATGAACGGCCCGTCCAGATGTCGGTGAACGGAATTCCGGTCGACTCGATTGTCGAGCCGCGGCTGACGCTGGCCGACTTCCTGCGCGAACGTTGCGGTCTGACCGGCACTCACCTCGGCTGCGAGCACGGCTCGTGCGGTGCCTGCACGGTCCTGCTGGACGGCGCGGCGGTGCGTTCTTGCCTGGTGTTCGCGGTGCAGGCGCAGGGGGCGGAGGTGTCGACCGTCGAGGGGATCGCGTCCGCCGACGGTGAGCTGTCGCCGGTGCAGGCGGCGCTGCGCGACTGCCATGGTCTTCAGTGCGGTTTCTGCACACCAGGTTTCGTCATGTCCATCACGGCGCTGCTGCGCGACAATCCGAATCCCACCGACGAGGAGATCCGGGAGGGGCTGTCCGGCAACTTCTGCCGGTGCACCGGCTACCAGGGGATTGTCAACGCGGTCCGGCAAGTCGCCGAGACCGGCTCGGCCGCAACCTAAGCAGTCGCGGCCGCGTCGATCAGTGCGACGATCTGCGACGGAGTCGCGGGCAGCCGGGTGATGGTCACGCCCAGTGGAGCCAACGCATCGTTGATGGCATTGATCACCGCCGGGGTGGAGCCGATGGCCCCGCCCTCGCCGCAGCCCTTGTAGCCGCCCACGCCCGGTCCGGGCACTTCGACGTGACCGTACTCGATGGGCGGCACATCGCTGGCCGTCGGCAACAGGTAGTCGACGAAGGTGGTGGACAACGGGTTTCCGTCGTCGTCGTACACCAGGTTCTCCAGTAATGCGCCGCCGATGCCCTGGACGGTGCCGCCTGCGATCTGCCCCTCCACGATGTTCGGGTTGATCATCGGACCGACATCCTCGCTGACGATGTAGCGGGTCAGCGTGGCCCGGCCGGTGGTGATGTCCACCTCGCAGGTGCACGCGTGAGTGGCGTTGGCCCAGTGGATCATCGTCTGCGACGTAAACCGTGCGGTGGCCTCCAGGGTGGCCGCCATGCCCGGTGCCAGCTGCTGGGGTTCGTAGTAGGAGCGGTAGGCCAGATCGGCAAAACTGATGCTTGCTGAAGGGTTTTCGCGATCGGTGGCGCGCGAGTTGGCCAGCTCGACCCGTGCTTCGTCGATCCCGAGGGCGTGGGCGGCCATCGCGACGAGCTGCCGGCGCAGCATCGTGCCCGCCTCGTTGACCGCGCCGGCGGTCATCGGCCCACTGCGGCTGCCCTGGGTGCCCGCACCGTACGGCGTGACCGCGGTATCGCCCTGGATCGTGGACACGTCGGCGATGTCGGCGCCCAGCGCATCGGCGGTCAACTGCACGACGGTGGTTTCGATGCTGTTGCCGCTCGATCCGCCGTTGACGTACACATTGATCTTGCCGGTGGGTTCCATCCGGATGGTGGCGCCCTCGGTGGCCAGGTGCCCGGTCGCGGCACCGGTCGGCTCGATGTAGGCCGAGAACCCGAGGCCCAGGTAACGGCCCTGGGCCAGTGCGTGGGCCTGTTCCCTGCGGAAGCCCTCGTGGTCGAGGATCTTGACCGCCTGTTCGAAGGTCTCGATGGGGGCGACATGGTCATAGGGCATGCCGTTGGGGTTGAAGTACGGCATCTCGTCGCGGCGCAGCAGGTTCTTGCGGCGCAGTTCGACGGGGTCGATGCCCATCTTGCGGGCCGCGATGTCGAGAAGTATTTCCCGCGTGAGGGTTTCGTACTGCCACGGTCCGCGGTAGGCGGCCAGGCCACTGGTGTTGGTGAACACCGTCTGATAGTTGAAGCTGGATTTGGGCACCCGGTAGGGGCCGGGAAAGAACATCCCGATCGCGGCGGTGGTCAGCACCGGGTACGGGGTGGGGTAGGCCCCGATGTCCTGGACGAAATCGATGTCGACGGCGGTGATGGCGCCGTCGGCGTCGAACGCCATCCGGGCACGCCCGTCGACGTGGCGGGCTTGACCCGCCGACATCAGGTTCTCGCGACGGTCCTCGATCCACTTCAGCGGAGCCGGCACCGTGCGGGCGGCCAGCAGGATGCACATGTCCTCGCGCATCGGCACCACCTTCTGGCCGAATCCGCCACCGGTGTCCCGGGCGATCACCCGCACGCCCTGGGCGGGGATGCCGAGCAGTCGGGCTGCGAAGGCTCGCAACTCGTGCGGGGTCTGGGTCGAGGCCCACACGGTGAGCTCCCGGGTGGCGGCCACCCACTCGACGACCAGGCCGCGGGTCTCGATCGGCACCGGCACGTGGGTCTGCTGATAGATCCGTTCGTCGGCGACCCAGGCCGCCGCGGCGAAGGCGTCTTCGTCGGGCGGCGCCCCGGCCAGCCCGCCGGCGACGTTGTCCGGGTACGCCTCGTGCACCACCGCCTCGTGCCCCACCGCGTGGGTGACGTCGGCGATCGCGGGCAGCGGGTCGTAGTCCACGTCGACGAGCTCGATCGCGTCCTCGGCCACATATCGGTTCTCGGCGATCACGATCGCCACCGGGTCGCCGACGAACTTCACCTCGCCCTCGGCCAGGGGCGGACGCGGGGTGTCCGGGACGTCCTTGCCGGCCACCGCGTGCCAGGCCTCGTGCACATCGGCGTTGAGGTCAGCAGCGGTCAGCACCGCGTGCACGCCGGGCAGTGCGAGCGCCGCCGATGCGTCGATGCTGTTGATCCGGGCGTGGGCGAACGGGCTGCGCACGAAGCAGGCGTGCAGCATGCCCGGCCGCATGACGTCGTCGACGTAGGTGCCGTGCCCGGTGAGCAGGCGGGTGTCCTCGACCCGAGGGACGCGCGTACCCGCGTACCGGGTGACAGGTGCGGCCATGGCGTGAGCTCCAATGCGTCGTCGACGAGCCGGATCACGATCAGCTAAGCAGTCGCTCAGCAGAGCCTACCCAAGCCGGTGGCCGCCGTCATCGAGGGCCGGTCATCCGGTTTCGGGCAGGCCGCACAGCCGGCGCAGCGCGGCCAGTCCGTCGGGTGTCCCCGGCCAGTGCCTGGTGAGTGCCTGCGGACCGGCCGCCCGGGTGATCCAGCGCAGTGCGAGCGCGGTGATGATCACGTCGTCGGCATAGCCCAGCACCGGGATGACGTCGGGAACCAGGTCGATCGGGGACGCCAGGAAGGCCAGCAGCAGGATCAGCACCACGCGGACCCGCCGCGGCAACTGCGGATCCGAGGCCAGCCGTTTGAGCAGGCGCAGGGTGTCGGGCAGCAGCCGCAGCAACGCAGCGATGCCCACGTCGTCCGGCTTGAGCAGCCACAACGTCACGGCGAGGGCGAGCCAGACCAGCAGCAGGGCGGCGGCAGCGGAGACCACAGCCGGCCACCAGTGCTCGAACACACCGTCCATCTTCGTATCGTCGACAGATGAAGCAATGGCCAACACCAGAGCCCGTGGCCCCGGGTCAGGAATCGGTCTGGGACTACCCGCGGCCGCCGCGTCTCGAGCCGTTCACGGGTGCGATCACCGTCGAACTCGGCGGCCGGGTGATCGCGTCCACCGACCGCAGTTGGCGGGTGCTCGAGACCAGCCACCCGCCGACCTACTACCTGCCGCGCGACGCGTTTGCGGCCGGCGTGCTGCGCGACGCGCCGGGCGCGTCACTGTGCGAGTGGAAGGGGCAGGCCCGCTACTACGACCTGGTGGCCGGTGACGTGGTGGCGGTGCGGGCGGCGTGGAGCTATCCGCGGCCCACGCGTCCGTTCGCGCAGATCGCCGGTGCCATCGCGGTGATGCCCGGTCTGGTCGATCGGTGCACCGTCGACGGTGAAACCGTGGTCGCGCAACCCGGCGGGTTCTACGGCGGCTGGATCACCAGCCGGGTGGTGGGGCCGTTCAAGGGGATCCCCGGCTCGATGGGATGGTGAGCCGGGCGTGAGCTTCGCGAAACACGTCTGAAACACGATCGCCGCATCGCCGAAACTTCGCGCCGACATTCTCGTCGGGACCGTCGAAGGAGCCGGACTTGGATGCGATCGATCCCGCCGCCACTGCGTGGCTGCTGGCCAGCACAGCGCTCGTCTTGTTGATGACACCCGGATTGGCCATCTTCTACGGCGGGATGGTCCGCACCACCGGCGTGCTCAACATGATCATGATGAGCTTCATCGCGATCCCGCTCGTCACGGTGGCGTGGCTGCTGGTCGGCTACAGCCTGGCGTTCTCCGGTACCAGCCTGGGCGGCTTCATCGGCGACCTGTCGCATATCGGGATGGCCGGTATCGGGCCGGGCACGGCGCACGGGCCGGTGCCCGAACTGCTCTTCTCCACCTTCCAGCTCACGTTCGCGATCATCACCGCCGCGCTGATCAGCGGTGCGATCGCCGACCGGGCGAAATTCGCCGCCTGGATGATCTTCGTGCCGGTCTGGTCGATCGTGGTGTACGCCGTTGTTGCGCACTGGGTCTGGGCTCCCGGCGGCTGGCTGTTCAAGCTCGGCGTGCTCGACTACGCCGGCGGACTGGTGGTCGAAATCGTCTCCGGGTCGTCGGCGCTGGCGCTGGCGCTGGTCCTCGGGCCGCGGATCGGGTTCAAGGTCGACGCGATGCGCCCGCACAACCTGCCCTTCGTGTTGCTGGGCGTCGGGCTGCTGTGGTTCGGCTGGTTCGGCTTCAACGCCGGCTCTGCTCTGGCCGCCAACGGCACGGCGGCGGCGATCTTCCTGAACACGCTGGTGGCGGGTTGCCTGGGCATGCTGGGTTGGCTGTCGGTCGAACAGATCCGCGACGGGCACCCGACTACCTTCGGTGCCGCCTCCGGCGTGGTGGCCGGGCTGGTGGCGATCACGCCGTCGTGCGGGACCGTGAACACGCTCGGGGCGGCGGTGGTCGGCGTGGCGGCGGGCATCGTGTGCTCGTTCGCGATCGGGCTCAAGTTCCGGTTCGGCTACGACGACTCGCTGGACGTCGTCGGCGTGCACTTTGTCGGCGGAGTTGTCGGCGTGCTGCTGATCGGGTTCCTGGCCACCGCGGTGATGACCGGTGGACCGAGCGGACTGTTCTACGGCGGCGGGTTGGCTCAACTCGGCAAGCAGGCGCTGGCCATGGTGGCCGTGGCGATGTACGCCTTCGTCATGTCGTTCGTGTTGGCCAAGGTGATCGACCGGCTGATCGGCTTCCGGCTCAGCCCCGAGGACGAGACCGCCGGGGTGGACTTCACTCAGCACGCGGAAACTGCGTATGCCGAAGGAGTGCACGGGCATCAGCCATTGCGGCGCCCGCTGTTCGGTGACCCACGCCTGCGACCGGACACCGCGGGCGAGGACTGAACCCCGTCGGAATCGCGCTGCGCACAAGGCTGGCGTCCGCAGCGTGCAGTGCGTAACTCGGCGCTGCCGAGTGGAGGTGGATGGTGTCTGACTGGGCGTCGGTGTCCGCCGAGCTGATTCCGCTCGCGTTGGTGGTCGCCCTCTCGCCGGTATCGGTGCTGCCCGCGCTGCTGTTGGTGCTCTACTCCACCCGTCCCCGCGCCGCCGGCCTGGCGTTCGCGTCGGGGTGGATCGTAGCGCTGGCGGGCTTGACGGTGCTGTTCGCCAATGTCCCCAAGCTGCTAGGCGAATCGGACGACACCACCTCGACGTGGCAGGTCTGGCTGCGGGTGGGTGGCGGCACGGTGTTGGTCGTGACCGGCGGGTGGCTCTGGCTGCGCCGTGGTGCGGCGGCGCGCTCGGCGCGTTGGCTCGACGCACTCGGCCGACTGTCGCCGGGACGCACCGCGCCGATGGGACTGCTGCTGGCTGCGGTCAACCCGAAGATCATCGTGGCTTGTGCCGCAGCGGGTTTGGCAATCGCCACCGCAGCGCTCGAGCCGGCGGGACAGGGGGTCGCCGTCGGGTACTTCGTCGCGCTGGCAGGTTCGACGACGGCGCTGCCGGTGCTGGCGCATGTGGTGGCAGCCAAGCGATTCGACAGCTCCCTGGAGCGGCTCCGGTCGTGGATTGCGCACCGGCAGAGCGAGATCAGCGCGGTGGCGCTGGTGGTCATCGGTGTGGTGCTGATCCTGACCGGCCTTCGTTCCCGCTGACCAGGTACGGCATCAGCGCGGCGGATCCCCCTGCCAGGCAAAGCTGTTGACGTACTTGTCCAGATCCATCGCCAGCTCCAGATTGGCGCCCGACGGCCGGCCCGGGCCGAACTTCGGGCCGAACTCCTGGAAGGGCCCGATCGCGCCGGCGATCAGCGCGAGGTCGTGCTTGACCGCGACCAGGATGACCAGGCGGAGATGACGATAGCTGGCGTCGCCGTCCTGCGGCCAGATGTCGGCGACCTCGCCGTAACCGAGTTGATAGCCGACCATCGCGTTGGGGATCTGGTAGGCCGTGCGGGCGTCCGGGTAGCGGGCGGCCAGGAACGCTTCGGCAATGTCCTTGGCCGACTTGCCGTTGGCCGGTTGCCCCCACAGCTTCAGTGTGCCGCCGTCCCCTCCGGTGTAGCGGGCCCTGACGCCGTTGCCGTCGAAGCTGACGTCGTAGGCGGACCCGGGCGCGGGGTAGGCCACCGAGAAGGCGCCGTCGGGCGCGGTGAAGCGAGGCAGCGCCGCTACCGGGGTGCCACTCGGTGGCCGGCCACAATCAGGAGGACAGTTGTAGACGACCGCCGGTTCGGCAATGCTCGCCGAGAGTGCGATCAGGGGAGCGGTCACCACCAGGATCACCACCGACCACATGGTCAGGACCCGGGTGCTGGTGGTACGGGACAACGGCGGTGCGTCATACCTTTTCGCGTCGACCGCGTAGCCGGGCCAGCCCGTGGTGGTGTCGTCCGACGGCTCGGCGAGTGCGCGCACCGCGCGCCGCTCGGTTCGGGAGGCAGCCGACGAGGCGTGTGTGGCGGCTCCGCACGCCGGGCAGAACGCCATCTCGGGCACCACGTTTCGGCAGTGCAGACACAGCTGTGGTGCACCGCGGATCGGGCCCGGTTGCTCATGCAGGAGCGCAAGCTGAAGACCGATCCGCAGCGCCAGCAACGCCACCACGGCCATCGCGACGTGCCAGGCCAGCATGGTCGCCTGTGGTAGCCCGGCGACGTCGGTGATGCCCACGATCGCATAGATCGCCAGAACCGCGATCCCGAACAGCGCCAGGGCGGTGTTTGCCAGCCCACGCCGCAAGCCGCCCGGTCCGGGTGGCCGCCTGAACCACAGTGCGGCACCGAGTAATCCGCCGGCGCACGCGGCGGTCAGTGGGATCGTCACACCACGGATGCCGGCTTCGACGAGGAGCCATTCCACCGGTCGGTTCTTGGCCACGGTGGCCGCGGCGAACTGGGGTGCCAGCCTGGTGAAGGTCGCCGCCGCAGTGAAGCTGAGTGCCGAGAGAACGCCGATCACGAAGCCGTTCAACGATTCCCGCACACCCGGTCGGACAAGCCGGACCACGACGGCGGGAATCATCATCAACAGTGCGCCGCCCTCGGCGACACCGAGGCCGTCGCGCAGTACCCGGTGGCCGGCGATCCCGGCGTCGAACGGTGCGCCGGTCTCCCGGATCACCAGATCGCCGGTCAGCAATACCCAGCCCACGCCTATCCCGATGCCGAGCGCGACGGTGATGATCAAGGAACTGCGCGGGATGTCCCGGTAGACCCCGGATTGGTGACGGTAGATCACGAACAGCAACGGCAGGCCGAGAGCCGCGACGGTGACCAAGGCGCCGGGCAGCCGCAGTTGGATCGCCACCGCCATCGCGACGAGCACCAGCACCAGGCCGAGAGTGAATGGGGCGCGCGAGAACTGGGCCAGGTGCGGGAACAGCGAGCTGGCGATGGCCGGCCGCAACACGTGTTCGTCCGGTGCGGCACAGAATGCGCGGGGACGCAGCCATCGTGGGCCGTCGCCGGGCTGGGGGTTCAGGTGGGCGCCGCACACCCCGCAGAACACACCGGCGGGTACCTCGGTGTCACACGCCGGGCAGTGCATGCTCAGTTGCATCCGACACCACACTTCTGCAGCGCCAGGATGTCCTGGACCAAATGGTCGACATCGGGAGTGCCCAGCCCAGTGACCAGGTCGTACCCCGGGCCTGCATCGTCGACGGCATTTCCGCCGAGGGTCACGTCCCGGAATGCCGGAAGTCTTGCCCCCTGGGCGATTTCGTAGAGCAGCGGGTTGAGCTCACCGACCGGTCCGCCACCGTTGCGGCTGAGGTATTCGTTCATCAGCGCGGTCAGTCCCGCCCAGATCGGCGCTGCCAGTGACGTGCCGCCGCCCACGGCGTGCTGACGCCGGAACACGATCCGCACCCCGGTGTAGGGGTCGGCGACTGCCGCGATGTCCGGGGTCAGCCGCCGTCCGGGCGGGGCGGCCACCCGCAATTCCGACTGCCAGGGTGGGCGCTCGAACAGGTTGGACACCCCGCCGCCGGTGCCGTGGGAGATCGCCGGGGCGAACCACGACTGCTCGGCCAGCCAGTGCCCTTCGGCGTCGGTGGACAAGGTGGTGCCGCCGACGTCGGTCATCTCCGGTAGCGACGCCACCGAGTCCAGGCCGACATCGTCGGGAGACGGTGGTGCAGACCAATTGTGGCCGCCCTTGCACTCCAGGCCGGCGAGGTCGCCGCTGGCGTTGAAGGCGGTGGTGCCCCGGCGCAGCGCGGCGCGCAATGCCGAGCGCACCGGCAGCAGGTCGGCGGCCGTGACGATCTTGTCGCACCCCCATCCGATCGAGAAGCTCCAGATCGCACCCGGATAGCGCCGATCGGCCTCTTCCAGCAGGGCGCCGATCTTCTGGTAGGTCGCGTCCCCGGACACGGTGCCGCGGGCGTTGACCAGAACCTTCTTGGCGTCGGGGGCGACCGCGTGGATGGCTTCCAGATCCATCGTCGCCTCGCCGGTGCGCTGGGAAGCCATGTCGCCCATCAACTCTGGAGTGAACTTGGGTAGGTCGAACGACGTCGCGAACATGTCGAGGTCTTCTTGATCGAACCCGTCGAAGGCGAACACCAGCACCGTGGTGCCCTTCCCGGTGTAGCCGCGGTCGCGCAGTGGCGCCGCGTTGTAGGTACGCAGCAGCCCGGCGGGCGGCAGGCCCTGATCGGGTACGTCCAGCGGAACGATGAACGGCACGGATTCGGAATATGGTGTGTAGCTGAGGATCCGGCTCAGTTCGGTGACGTCGGACCGGATCTGATCGGGGACGGCCGGCTGTTGGGGTGAGGCGTAGAACTCCTGACCCTGCCCGCCTCGGTAGTCGTGGACGGCGACGTCGAAGGCGGCGCTGACGGCATCGGGTGCGCCACCCAACGCCGCCCACCGGTCGCCCGCGCGCCAGCGGACGGTCAGTCGATGCTGCTGCGCCCAGTCGATCAACGTTGCCGGCCGCGCATCGGTTCGCAGTCCGGCCACGAGCTGGACGTGGTGTCGGTCGGAGGGGCCCAGGTCGGTGGAGGCGGCCAGCAGTGATGCGTACGGTCCGGTGATGGTGCCCGGCGGGGTGGGCGCCGTCTCGGGCTTCGTCGTCGCGACGGTGACCCCGGCCACCGCCAGCACGGCGGCGCACAGCGAGGACCACGTCATCCATCGCCTCGTGTTCGGCATGCCCGAGGTTAGCAGCGGCGCTGCGCTCCAGACGTGATGTCGGCCAGGTTGCTCGCGGACGAACATTCGCTGAACCCCCACGCAAATGGGCGAATGGGGTTTGGCCTGCGATCGATGGCCGATTAGGTTGCCGATCATGGGCAACGGGTGCGCCGGCGTGGACGGCATGGATCGATCGGTGGCAATTCCTCGTCAGCGCGCGCTGACCGCGGGGGCCGTGGCAGTCGTTGCGGCAGTGGGGCTTTGCGCCGGCTGCGGACAATCGGCCAAGGAGAGCCCGTCCAGCACCACGGCGACGACCAGCGCACCGGCGCCGTCGCCGGTCGAGAAGGGCGTCATTCAGATGCCGCCGCGCGCGTTCAACCAGAATCAGAATGCTGCCGATGGCATGTTGGCGCTACAAAGCCAGGGCTACAACGTCCAATTGAACTTCTCGGCCGGTAGCGGGACTGACCGGGCACTGTCGGAATGCACGATCACCAGTGTCGACGGACTGCGCGGTGATCATCCTCCGGCCAACACCACCGTGTTCCTCACGGTGTCTTGTCCGGGTAGCAACTGACCGGCCGTCACTGCCGCCGGCGGCGGACCAGCATCAGGCCGACGAGCAGTACCGCGACACCGGTGGACTGAGACACCATGGTGTAGCCGAGATCCTTCATGATCCCGATCTCGACCGCGGACAGCGTCCGCACACCCAGTCCGGTGTCCGAGGCGGCGTTCATCAGCTTGGTGATCGAACCGGTGAACGTGCTGTCGTCCAGATGCGACATCGAGCTGCCGGACTCCCACGGCTTCGGGGTGTAGAGCGGCACCGGGCCGCCGTACGCCGCAACCGCGTTGGCGCCGCCGAAGTACAGCCCGCCGTTGCCGCCGGTCAGGTTGGAGTTGTAGGCGGTGTTCCAGTTCGAGCCGGTGAACACCGAAGTCCCGTTGGACGTCACGACGAAGCCGTCGAAGGTGGTCCAGTTGGGCACGGTGTTGTTGCCGGCGCTGTCGACCACCGACAGGAAGCCGAGGGTGTGCATCAATTCGTGCATGGCCGTGGACTGGAAGTCGTACTGGCTCGCGCCGACCGTGGTGAGCCCCCAGGCGTAGCCGAAGTTCCAGTCGATCGTGCCGTCGGCGGCCGCGCCGTTGGAATCCACGCCGGTCTGAATCTTGTTCTGCACCACGGTCGGGAAGAACCCGGTGCCCTCGCTGATCAGGTCACTGCCCGCCGACGCGAGCGTCCCGCCCATCAGCGAGTACTGACCGGTGACCTTGTAGGTGATGTCGACGTCGTGGGTCGCGACCATGTAGCTGGACAGGTAGATCGCCGTGGCGGCCAGCTGGGCCCTGGCCGCGCTGGACCAGAACTGCGAGCCGTTTCCGTAGACGAAGGTGAACGTGATGCGGGGAGTGCCGGCGGGCTGCTGGTACACCCCGACCGCGGCCGACGTGCTGGCGGTCCGGAACCAGTTGAGCAGGTTGATGTGCGTCCCGGTGTCGGTGGCGGCGACCGTGAACGAGTCGATGCAGGTGGTGCTGCACTGGCCGCCCGGCGTCGGTACGTAGGTGTAGGTGCCGTCCGAGTTGACCGCGACCGTGCCGTAGTGGGCCTGCTGGGTCACCTTGTAGACGAGGCGATCACCCTCGGGATCGCTCGCCCCGATCGTGCCGGTGATCGGGCCGGTCGTCTGGCCGGTGATCTGCACGGGCGTCACCGAGGGGGCCTCGTTGAAGAAGCTCCTGCGGACCAGGAGCGCGACCCCGGCGAAGTAGTCTCCGATGGTGGTCACCAAGTTGGTGAGCGGGTCGGCGGACGCCGAGGCCGAGGCAGACTTGCCGCCGGTGATGCTCGCCGAGGTCACCTGAGCGGTGCTGGTGGCCGCGGCCGGGGTGCTGGCCGCGGTGTCGGTGGCAGGTGTCGGCGCAGAGTCGCTCGGTGTCGCCGTGGACACGGTCTCGCCGGCCGTCGACGTCGAGGTCGACTCCGCGGTGGTGGAGTTGCTCGTGGCCCGGCGGGCCTGTCCTTGGCCGCGGCGCGGCGACGTGGCGCCCGAGACCGTCGATGACGCGGTCGCGGTGGTCTTGGACGCGGTGGTCTTGCTGCGCTCGGCGGCCGATGACGACGACGAGGTGGCGGACCCGGCCTTCGGGCCGCGGGCGGTGTGACCCGTTCCGGTCTTCGAGGACCCCGAATTCGACGTTGCCGAGCTGCTCGAACCCGAGGCCGAGTTGCTGCCGGTGTCGTCGGCGCTGGCAACCGCGACGACGGGGCTCGCCAGTGACAGTCCGAGCGCGAACGCCGCGATTCCTGCCCGTGCACCACGCTGAACGTTCGCCATCGACGTACCACCTTCGCGCTGTTGCCTCTTGCCCATGAAGTTGGCGAACTTCAGGCAAACCCCCCGGTCGGGGCGCCGAACTGGTGAATCCGACGGACACCCGTTTGCTGTCTCAGCGAATCTTAAGCTGAAGCGGCCCCCGGATGGAATGTTTGCGCCGTTGTTGGCGGCAAAAGCTCAGATCCGCCGGCGCGGGGTTCATCGTGTCAGTGCTGCGGGACCTCGACGTCGGAGAACAAGACGCGCACCCCGCCGGTGGACAGCCGGCCCATCGCTTCGAAGAACGCGCCGAACTCCGGGGTGGTGACCGCCGCGCTGGCGGAGTCGTAATCCGGATAGTAGAGGTCGATCATCCGGTGCGCCGGCGTCGGGCTCCCGTCCTCCTTGGGCCACACCTTCGAGGCCTCGAAGCGGATGTAACCCGGGATTCGACGGGCGGCGTCCAGCTGCTCGGAGACGTATGCGGCCTCGAAAGCCTCGGGATCGGTGGGGTTGTCGTAGATGACGGTGATCTTGGTTTCGGACATGACCCGAGATTAGTGGCGTGCTTGCGTACCGGCTCTCTAGTACGTCTGACCGTTGGCGTACCGCTCGCGGCGATAGTGGCGTCCCTTGCCGCGGTTGCGGCTCTTGTACGTCGGTAGCTGCGAGTCGCAATTCGGGCAGACCAGCCGCAGGTTCTCGCGTCGATTGTTGGTCGGGTCGCCGTCGATGTGGTCAAGCACGAAGGCGAGGTGCAGGCCCAGCCAGGAGTCGGACCCGCCACAGATTGCGCAGCAGCCCGACTGGGCCGCGTTGAGGTAGCTCCGAATGTAGTGATTGCGGCGGGTGTCGATCCACGCGTCACCGGATTCGAGCCAGAGTTGGGTACTGGCTTCCTGCCGGGCCAACTGCTGACATGAATTGCTGCAATACAACTGCTGGCTGCGCTTGGTGAGTGCTGAACCACAATGGCGACACTGCCTCACAGTCGTGACGCTACGTCGCTACACCGACAAGAAAGGTCATCGGCCAGTGGGCCTCGAGCCCCCTATCGGGATTGAACCGATGACCTTTCGCTTACAAGGCGAGTGCTCTACCACTGAGCTAAGGAGGCTTAGCAGGCCCGAGGGCCCGAATCGCATACAGACTATCGGGTCACTGATCGTCGTCGTCGATGACCAACCGGTCGCTGCGCAGCCGTTCCGAGCTGATCGTGCGGGGTGGTGTGTAGCCGCGGCGACGGCCCGGGATCGGAATGCGGTCGGCGATATTGCTCAGCGGATTGACCACCAGGCTCAGCGTGGTGACCGCCTCGCGCAGGGTCTCGATCGTCGGGGCCAGCGCCTCCAGGCCGGGCGCCAGCCGGTTGAGGGTGTCGGCGACGTCGGCCAGCTGCTCGAGCGGGCCGTTGCGGGCGGTGAGTTTGTCGATCAGACCGCCGTCGGCCAGCAGCCGGTCGGCCAGCCCGTCCTCGCCCAGAATCCGTTCGACCAGGCCGTCCTCGTCGAGCAGTTGGTCGACCAGACCGCCCGGCGCCAGCGATCGCTCCAGTCCGCCGCCCTCGGCGGTGAGCCGCTCGAGGACCCCATCGGGGGCGGTCACCCGGTCGATCAGCCCGCCCGGACGCATGAGCCGGTCGAGCGGGCCGTCCGGGGCCAGCGCCCGCCCCAGCGGGGCGTCGTCGTCGAGCAGTTGCGCCAGCTTGTTCGCCCGCGCGATGGTGTCTTCCAGACCCAGCATCTGGGCCACCGAGTTCGGCGAGGTCGCACCGCCCGTCTCGCCCAGGGTCCGTTTGGTCAGGTCAATGCCCGCTTTGGCGACATCCAGCCCGGCCTCGGCCGCGGCCAGGCCCACCCGCACCGGTGTGGTCGCGATCCCAACCAGGGTTTTCGCCAGGTCCATCTCACAAGTGTAGGGAGTGCGGACTTTGTGCCCGGCAGTATCGGTTAACCGGGCTAAACAGGAACTCACAGCAATCTCACAGCGCCTAGGCAGCCCCAGTTCATCAAGGTGAGAGGAAATTGGCAGCATGGCCGCACCTGTCACCACCGAATCCAAGCCCGAGGCTCGGGTCCTCGTTGTCGACGACGAGACCAACATCGTCGAACTGCTCTCCGTGAGTCTGAAGTTTCAGGGCTTCGAGGTCCACACCGCATCCAGCGGCCCGGCCGCTCTCGACCGGGCCCGAGAGGTGCGTCCCGACGCCGTCATCCTCGACGTCATGATGCCGGGCATGGACGGGTTCGGTGTGCTGCGCAGGTTGCGCGCCGACGGCATCGATGCGCCTGCGTTGTTCTTGACCGCCCGCGACAGCCTGCAGGACAAGATCGCGGGCCTGACCCTGGGCGGCGACGATTACGTCACCAAGCCGTTCAGCCTCGAGGAGGTCGTGGCCCGACTGCGGGTGATCCTGCGCCGCGCCGGCAAGGGCATCGAGGAGCCCCGCAATTCGCGGCTGAGCTTCGCCGACATCGAGCTCGACGAGGACACCCACGAGGTCTGGAAGGCCGGCGAGCCGGTCTCGCTGTCACCGACGGAGTTCACGCTGCTCCGATATTTCGTGATCAACGCCGGAACGGTGCTGTCCAAGCCCAAGATCCTCGACCACGTCTGGCGCTACGACTTCGGCGGGGACGTCAACGTCGTCGAGTCCTACGTCTCCTACCTGCGCCGCAAGATCGACACCGGCGACAAGCGGCTTCTGCACACCCTGCGCGGTGTCGGATACGTGCTGCGGGAGCCGCGGTAATCCGGCGCCGCGCGGCGGTCGGCGCGAACAATGGAGAAATGACCAGCCCCTATCGCCGAGCGCTGCCGCTCAGAGTCAGCTTGGTGGCCGCCATGCTGCTGCTCGTCGGCTGTGGATTGCTGGCCTCCGGGATCGCGGTCACCTCGACGCTGCAGCATGACCTCGTCAACCGCGCCGACCAAACCCTGCTCGACGCCTCCCGCGGCTGGGCGCAGGCACCGCGACGGATGCCGCCACCCGACGAGGGCCCGAACCCGGCGCGCCCACCGTCGAACTTCTACGTCCGCGGGGTCGACGCCGACGGCCACATCTGGATGGCGGTCAACGACCGCGACGCCGAGCCGGCACTGCCCGACGACAACGACGTCGGGCCCACCCCGGTGACCGTCGGCTCACTGGACCGATCGCCGGTCGAGTGGCGTGCGGTGTCGGTGCGCGGACCCAGCGGCGAACTGACCACCGTCGCCATCGACATGTCCGACATCCAGTCCACGGTGCGCAGCCTGGCCTGGTCGCAGGTCGCGATCGGCACCGCCGTGCTGGTGATCCTCGGCGTCGCCGGGTACTGGGCGGTGCACCGTAGCCTTCGTCCGCTGGTCGAAGTCGAGAAGACTGCGGCCGCGATCGCCGCCGGACAGCTGGATCGCCGTGTGCCCGAACGTGATCCGCGTACCGAAGTCGGTCGGCTGTCGCTCGCGCTCAACGGCATGCTCGCGCAGATCCAGACCGCGATGGCGTCCTCGGAGAATTCCGCCGAGCAGGCGCGCACCTCGGAGGACCGCATGCGGCGCTTCATCACCGACGCCAGCCATGAGTTGCGCACCCCGCTGACCACCATCCGCGGCTTCGCCGAGCTCTACCGGCAAGGCGCGGCCCGCGACGTCGAGATGCTGATGTCGCGCATCGAGAGCGAGTCGCGGCGGATGGGCCTGCTGGTCGACGACCTCCTGCTGCTCGCCCGGCTCGACGCGCAGCGCCCGCTGGAACAACGCCGGGTGGACCTGCTGGCCCTGGCCACCGACGCCGTGCACGACGCCCAGTCGATCGCCCCGAAGCGCACCATCACGATGGAGGTGTTCGACGGTCCCGGCACCCCGGAGGTCCTCGGCGACGAGGCCCGACTGCGCCAGGTGCTGGGCAACCTGGTCGCCAACGCGTTGCAGCACACCCCGGAGACGGCGCGGATCACCGTCCGGGTCGGTACCGCCGCCGACGACGCCGTGCTCGAGGTCGCCGACGAGGGACCGGGCATGACCCCCGAGGACGCGCAGCGGGTGTTCGAGCGGTTCTACCGCACCGACTCCTCGCGGGCCCGCGCCAGCGGCGGTACCGGGCTCGGCCTGTCGATCGTCGACTCACTGGTGTACGCCCACGGGGGACGGGTGACGGTGCGCACCGCGCCGGGACAGGGCTGCTGCTTCCGGGTCAGCCTGCCGCGCATCGCCGATGTGGCGACCCCGGTGGCCCCGGCGATCTAGCCGAGTTCGGCGAGCGCGGCCTTGATCCTGGCCTGTGCCTCGTCGAGCGACTCCGGTGACGGATTGCGGTCGACGTGGGCGAAGCCGAAATCAGCAAGGTCCCGCGCCGGGAACACATGCACGTGCAGGTGCGGCACCTCGAGGCCGGCGATGATCACGCCGGACCGCTGCGCCCCGAACGCGGCGCACACCGCCTTGCCGATCTGCTGCGAAACCGCCATCACCTTGTTGAACAGTGCCGGCTCGACGTCCTGCCAGTTGTCAACCTCGGCACGCGGCACCACCAGGGTGTGCCCCTGCGTCATCGGCTCGATGGTCAGGAACGCGACGACCTCGTCGTCCTCGTAGACGAATCGTCCGGGCAGTTCACGATTGATGATCATGGTGAAGACGGAGGCCATGGCGCCCAGCATATGAGGAGCCGGCACCGGCCGGTCGCGAAGCCGGCTCACAGCAACTCCTCAGACCCGGCCCAGTGTGACGGCAGCTTGACGGGCGAGCATCGTCGACATGACCGACACCCTGCCGGCCGAGCGGCGCACTGCCGCGGTCGGCGTGGGGGGTCGCTACGTCCTCGACATCGTCGTCCCGGTCTACAACGAGCAGGACGACCTGGGCGCCTGCGTGCGCCGGCTGCACCGGTTTCTCTGCGAGGAGGTGCCGTACCGAGCGCGAATCCTGGTGGCCGACAACGCAAGCACTGACGACACCCTGGCCGTGGCGCGGCAGCTGTGCGACGAACTGGCCGACGTCGAGGTGATCCACCTCGATGCCAAGGGCCGCGGCGGCGCACTGGCGACCGCATGGACCTCCTCGCCCGCCGATGTGGTGGCCTACATGGACGTCGACCTGTCCACCGACCTGGCGGCGCTGATGCCGTTGGTGGCCCCGCTGGTGTCCGGGCATTCCGACCTCGCCATCGGGTCGCGGCTGGCCGCGTCTTCGCGGGTGGTGCGGGGGGTCAAGCGGGAAGTGGTGTCCCGCGGCTACAACCTGCTGCTGCGTGGCTTTCTCGGCGCCCGGTTCTCCGACGCCCAGTGCGGTTTCAAGGCGCTGCGCGCCGACGTCGCCCGGCAGTTGCTGCCACTGGTCGCCGACACCGGCTGGTTCTTCGACACCGAACTTCTAGTGCTCGCCGAACGGGCCGGGCTGCGCATCCACGAGGTTCCGGTCGACTGGATCGACGATCCCGACTCCCGGGTGGACATCGTGGCCACCGCGATCGAGGACGTCAAAGGGTGCTGGCGGGTGGGCCGGGCCCTGGCCACCGGTGCGCTGCCGCTACGCGACCTGCAGGCCGCTCTGGGCCGCGAACCACTGGTTGCGGGCGTCCCGCGCGGTATGGTCGGCCAACTGGTGCGTTTCGGGCTGATCGGCATCGCCAGCACCATCGCCTTTGCGTTGCTGTACCTTTCGCTGCACCCGGCGATGGGCGCCCAGGCCGCCAACCTGACCGCGCTGCTGCTGACCGCGCTGGCCAACACCGCCGCCAACCGGGCCTTCACCTTCGGCGTCCGCGGTCGCGCCGGTGCGGCCCGCCATCACGTCCACGGTCTGCTGGTGTTTGCCTTCGGGCTCGCCATCACCAGCGGCTCGCTCTACCTGCTGCACCGTTTCGATCCGACCGTCGGCAAGGGTGTCGAACTGTCGGTCCTGGTCGGGGCCAACCTGGTCGCCACCCTGGTGCGCTTCGTCGCGCTGCGCCGGGTGTTCGCCACGCCGGCCGGCTGACCCGATGACGATCACCGTCGCGGCGCCGGAAACCACCACAGCGCAACCGGTTCCGCCACCATCGCGGGCGGTGTCGCATCGGTGGGCGCTGCTGGCACTGATGGTCGGCACCGCGGTGCTCTACCTGTTGGACTCCGACCGGTCAGGCTGGGCCAACGCGTTCTATTCGGCTGCCGCCCAGGCCGGGGCGCAGTCGTGGAAAGCGTTTCTGTTCGGGTCGTCGGACGCCGCGAACTCGATCACCGTCGACAAGCCGCCGCTGTCGCTGTGGCTGCCATCGTTGGCGGTCCGGCTGTTCGGGCTGGGCCCGTGGAGCATCCTGGTACCCCAGGCTCTGATCGGGGTCGCCTCGGTGGCGGTGTTGTGGGACGCCGTGCGCAGGCCCTTCGGCGAGACGGCCGGTGTGCTCGCGGGCGCGGTGCTGGCGCTGACCCCGGTGGCGGTCACGATCTTCCGCTACAACAACCCCGACGCGCTGCTGGTCCTGTTCATGGTCGTGGCGGTGTGGGCGCTGATGCGGGCGCTCGGCGACGGTCGGCTGCGTTGGCTGCTGCTGTGCGGCGCATGTCTGGGCCTGGGGTACCTGACCAAACAGCTCGAGGTGGCGCTGGTCATGCCCGCGCTGGCGATCACCTATCTGCTGGCCGGGCCACGTTCGCTGCTCGGCCGGCTGGGACAGCTGGTCCTCGCCCTGGGCGCGACGGTGGTGGCGGCGGGCTGGTGGGTTTTGCTGGTGCAGCTGTGGCCGGCCCGGTCGCGGCCGTGGATCGGTGGGACGCAGACCAATTCGATCCTCGAGCTGACACTGCGGTACAACGGCTTCGGCAGGCTCAACGGCGACGAGCCGGGCAGCACCGGCTCGCCCGGCTTCATCTCACCGGTTCACCTCGGTGGCCGGACATCGCTTCATCCGTGGGGCCAGCCCGGGATCGGCCGGCTGTTCCAACCGGAGCAGATCGGCGGCATCGGCTGGTTGCTCCCCGCCGCGCTGGTGTTCGCCGCCGCATTGCTGATCTGGCGGGCCCGCGCGCCGCGGCAGGACCGGCAGCGGGCCGCCGTCGCGGTGTGGGCGCTGTGGCTGCTGACCACCGCGCTGGTGTTCAGCTTCATGGCCGGCATCTTCCACCCGTACTACACGGTGGCGTTGGCACCGCCGATCGCGGCTCTGGTCGGCATCGGTGTGACCGAGTGCTGGCGGCAGCGGGACACGGTATGGGCCACAATGGCCTTGGCGTCGGCAGTGGTCGTGACCGCCGTGACGTCGGAGGTCGTGTTGCGGCGCACGCCCGGCTATCACGTGGAGTTGCGCTGGATCGTCCCGGCCGGTGCCGTGCTGGTGCTGACGTGGCTGGTGTCCCGGAGCCGGGGCGTCGGTCGTATCCCGGCGCCCGCGGTGGTTGCCGTCGCCGCTGTGGTCGGCCTCGCCGGACCGTTGGTCTACAGCGTCACCACGGTGGTGCGCGGCAACGAGGGCGCCTTACCGATCGCCGGGCCGGTTCCCCGTGTCTTCACCGCGATGCCCAAGAACGTCGCGCCGGTGCCGCGGGCCGAGATCCGGTCGGCCGACGGTCCCGGATTTCTGCTGCCGGCCGGCTCGCCCGGCGCCGGAGTGCATCTGGCGGGCTGCACGCTGCTGGACTCGGGGGTACCCGACCGGGCGCTCGTCGACCTGCTCGACGCCGACGCGCAGCGTTACACCTGGGTGGCTGCGACGGTCGGATCGGTGTGCGCAGCCGGCTACCAACTGGCCAGCGGGCATCCGGTGATGCCGGTAGGCGGGTTCAACGGCACCGATCCGTCACCGGCGCCGGATGAGTTTCTCCGCCTGACGCTGTCCAAGCGGATCCACTATTTCATCGTCACGAACCCCGTGCACGAGGACAAATGGGGCCACCTGGACACCAATGCGCTGATCCAGCAATGGGTTCAGCGCAACTTCACCCCGATGCGCGTCGGCCGGGTGCTGATCTACGACCTGACGATGTAGGTCAGCCCAGCATCGCGGCGATCTCGCCGACCGACCAGGGCGGGCTGTCGTGGTGGTCCCGGTAGCCGATCAGGCTCGGCGTCGGCCGATCGAAGCGGCCGATGAAACCGCCTGCAGCGATGAAGATCTGGCCGGTGATGCGGCTTGCGAGATCGCTGACCAGGTAGGCGTACATCGGGGCGACATAGTCCGGCGACGCGGCGTCGAGCGCGCCCTGGGCACTGACCTCGTCGAGCAGGCCGCGGGCCCGCAGCGACGCGATCTGCTCCTCGAACTCCGGACCGGTGGACAGCCGAGTCTTGGCTCCGGGGCACACCGCGTTCGCCCGCACCCCGTGCTCGGCGAGTTCCGCCGCGATGGCCATGGTCAACCCATTGACTGCACCCTTGCCCGCGGGATATCCGGTGCCCCCGTAATCACCAAGAAAGGCAAAGGAACTGGTGTTGACGATCGCGCCACGACCGCGGGCGACCATCTTGGGTGCCGCCGCTCGGCAGGTGGCGAACACCGTGCCAAGGTGGATGTCGATGAGATCGCGGAATTGCGCGGCGGTGACATCCAGGATCGACGACCCGGGTGGCTCGGGGGCACCCGCGCAGTTCACCAGAGCGTCGACGGCGCCGAACTCCTTCTCGCACAGCGCGATCAGGTTGTCGGCGACTGATTCGTCGGCGGCCGTGCCGGCGTGG
>NZ_BEWG01000095.1:91282-132787 GCF_002723835.1 Mycobacterium sp. shizuoka-1
CGCCGATCGCACGGACGGTCGCTTCGACTGCTGCCGCGTCGCGGCCGTTGACGACCACGCCCGCTCCGCAGTCGGCCAGCAGCGCCGAGACGGCGGCGCCGATGCCCCGCGAGCCGCCGACGACGACCGTGCCGAATCCGTCGAGTGGCCGGTCACTCACCGTCGGCGGCGGCCGCCTGGCCGAACTGCATGCCGTCCATGTTCCAGTAGCCGCGCATGTTGGTGATCAGGCCGGCGTCGTCGACGCGGTAGGTGAACACGCCGCGCACGGTGCTGGTCAGCCCGCCCTCGAACTGGCTGCGCAGCACCAGGATATGGGCTACCTCGTTGGGTGAGCTGGACGGGAAGGTCTCCTCGCAGGTGACCCGCAAGTTGTTGACCGAGATGTTGGCGTCGTAGAAGGCCGCCACGGCTTCCTTGCCGCGGACACCTTCGCCGTCGGGGTTGGTGATGGCCTGGCCGATGGGATCCTCGATGACGACGTCCGGGGCCATCAGCCCCAGCCAGCCCTCGCGGTCGTGCGACATCACGCACTTCCAGGATGCCTGCGAGGCGGCCAGCGCCGGCGTCTGTTCGGTTGTGGTCATCGTTCCTCCTGGGTGTCGGATACTGCCGGGTTGTCAGACTGCGCAGGCGGCGCGTGCGCCGTCTTCGGTGGCTTTGCGGATGAGTCCCAGACCGGTGCAGTCGCCGACCGCATGCACCGTGGCGTCGGGCAGCAGGTCGACGACGGCGTCGTGCAGCGCGGTGTCCGCCTCCGGATGCCCGGCGACGATCACGCTGTCTGCGGCCAGCTCCCGCGGGCTTCCGCCGTAGGGGGTGAACGCCACCGCGTCGTCGGTGATCCGGTGCACCTCGGCGCGGACATGTACCGGCACCGCCAGCCGGTCGAGCCGGTCCATGTGTTCGGTGCGGCGCTTGAGGCCGACCTCGGGGGCGATGGCACGCCCGGACTCCAGCACGGTGACGAATCGACCTCGGCTGCTGAGGAATTCGGCCAGCTCGATGGCGACCAGGTCGCCGCCGACGATCACCACCCGGCGTCCGAGGGGCAGCCAGGCCCGGCTTGCCAGCCGAACGGCCGCCGGCTGGACCAGCCGTTGCCGCCAACCGGACAGCGCCGCAGCCCCCAACCGCTGCCAGCCGGGCTGCTCCGGTCCGGCGCGTCCGGCCAGCAGCTCGCGCAGTGCGGGGCCGCTGTGCACATGCGGACGCTCGTCGCCGTCGATGCGCGGGACCGCGATACCGGCTCCGGTCGCCACGATCACGGCGTCGGGGTCCAAGGCGGCGATCTCGTCGGCGTCGACCCCGTGGGACAGCTCGACACGTACTGTGCTGCGCGCGATCTCGGTGCGCAGATACCGTAGGAACGGTTCGTTCTCGGGGTGCAGGATCGACGCCCACACCAGTGCGCCGCCGAGTTGGGCGGTGCGTTCGAACAAGCTCACCCGGTGGCCGCGTTCGGCGGCCACCCGGGCCGCTTCCAGGCCGCCGGGCCCGCCGCCGACGACCACGACCCGCTTGCCGTGCGTGACGGGGTGCACGGCCAGCTGGCGTTCCTTGCCGGTGCGCGGATTGACCGCGCAGTCGACCGAGAACCGCTGCTCCATGGCATCGATGCAGTTCTCGCACGAGATGCAGCGCCGTACCCGGTCGGCCTGCCCGGCCTGGATCTTGGCGGCCAGCTCGGGGTCGGCCAGCATCGGCCGTCCCATCGCGATGAAGTCGGCCCGGCCGTCGGCCAGGATCTGCTCGGCACGCGCCGGATCGTGGATGCGGCCCACGGCGATCACCGGTACGTCCACCACCTGCTTCACCGCGGCCGCGGCGCCGACGTTGAGTGCGTCCCCGTCGTCGGCGGCGTTGACCATCCCGGTCACCAGCCGATCGATCACGCCACCGCTGACGTGGAAGGCGTCCACCCCGGCGGCGACCAGTTGCGGTGCCACCTGCGCGGTTTCGTAGCTCGGGCGACCGCCGGCCACCCGTTCGTAGCCGGAGATTCGCAGCGTCACGGGCAGTGCGTCGCCGATTTCGGACCGGATGGCCGCCAGTGCCTGCAATACCACCGCGATGCGGCCGTTGACCGAATCACCGCGGTAGTCATCGGTGCGCCGGTTGCGCTGCGGGGCGAGGAACGAACCCAGGAACATGTAGCCGTGGGCGGCGTGCAGTTCGATTCCGTCGTAGCCCGCCTCGGCGGCACGACGCACCGCGGCTTTGAACAGATCGATGATCTCGGTCAGCTGTGCCCGGGTCACTTCGGCCGACGGGCGCCCGGTCAGATATGAGGGGATCACCGACGGGCCCAGCGAGGTGACACCGTGCATTTCGGGGCCCAGTCCATCGGGTCCGGCGTGCACGATCTGGGGCTGGATCTTCGCGCCGTGTTCGTGCACCGCGTCGACGAGGGCGCGGTGCGCGCTCACCGCGTCGTCGGTGCCCAGGTGCAGGCCGCCGGGAGTTTCGGGGTGCAGATGGTCGATGCCGGTGGCGCCCACGGTGATCAGCCCGACCCCGCCCTTGGCGCGGGCGGCGAAGTAATCGCGGGTGCGCTGCGACGGGAGTCCGTCAGGGGTGCCGTACATCGTCTCCATCGGAGACATCACGAGCCGGTTGCGTAGTGCCATCGACCCGATCTGGCCGGGGCGCAACAGGTTCGCGAAGGTGCTCATGTCCGCGGCACCATGAGCTCCGGGCCGTGCCCGCGCCTATCGGCAAGGCGGGCACGGCCCGGAAGGTCCGAACACGACACGCGCAGGTCAGCGGTCCTCGTCGGTGTAACGGATCACGCCGCGGATGTTGCGGCCCTCGAGCATGTCCTGGTAGCCCTCGTTGATCTGCTCCAGGCGGTACTGGCGGGTCACCATGTCGTCCAGGTTGAGCCGGCCCACCTTGTACATCGACAGCAGCTGCGGGATGTCGTAGTGCGGGTTGCCGCCGCCGAAGATGGTGCCCTGCAGGCGCTTCTGCATCAGGGTCAGCATCGCCAGGTTGAGCTTGACGTCATTGCTGGCCATGTTGGCGACAGCGGTGGCCACCACGGTGCCGCCCTTGGCGGTGATGTTCATGTAGTGGTCGATGTCCTCGCCCTTGAGCTCGCCCACGGTGACGATGGTCTTGTGCGCCATCCGGCCCTGGGTGACGTCGGCGACTCCGGCCATCGCGCTGAAGATGTCCGGATAGGCGTGCGTCGCGCCGAACTTCAGCGCGTTGTCACGCTTGAACTCGACCGGGTCGACGGCGAAGATGTTGCGCGCGCCGGCGTTCAGCGCACCCTGCAGGGCGCCGGTGCCGACGCCGCCCAGGCCGACGATCACCACGTCGTCACCGGGGCGGATGTCGCCGCTGCGGACGGCCGATCCGTAACCGGTGGTGACGCCGCAACCCACCAGGCAGGCCACCTCGAACGGGATCGAGGGGTCGATCTTCACCACCGAGCTCTTGTGCACCACCATGTACGGGCTGAAGGTGCCCAGCAGCGTCATCGGGATGACCGGCTGGCCGTTCTTCACCGCATGGATGCGGTGCGTGCCGTCGGATACGGCGGTGCCGGCCAGCAGGCCCGCGCCCAGGTCGCACAGGTTGCGCAGCCCTTCCTGGCAGGCCGGACATTCACCACACGACGGGATGAACGACAGCACCACGTGATCGCCGGGCGCCAGGTGCTCGACACCCGGGCCGACCTCGGTGACGATGCCGGCGCCCTCATGACCGCCGAGCACCGGGAATCCCGCCATCGGGATGTCGCCGGTCACCAGGTGATGGTCGCTGTGGCACATGCCCGAAGCTTCCATCTGAATCTTGACTTCGTCTTTGACCGGATCGCCGATCTCGATTTCCTCGATCGACCATGGCTGGTTGAACTCCCAGATGAGAGCACCTTTTGTCTTCACCGCGAACCTCCACTCGCAAAACCCGACCCCGGTCTCCTCCAGGGCGGCCGGCCGTGCCGGATGGTCAATCTAGGTCGAAATTAGAACGTGTTCCTGTCCTGCTGACCATTATGACCTCCGTCACCTTCGACGTCACCGCCGGGGCCAGCAACTTGACGCCTGTCGAGTATTCACCAGATCGGAACGGGTGCCTCACCGAGGGGGTAGTAACCGGGCAGCTTCTCGCCCGCGACGCTGCGCTCGATGCGCTTCTGCATGGTCGGCGTCAGGTCACCGGACGAGATCAGCTTCACGAACGCCTTCTGCACGTGGCCGAAGTCGAAGAAGTCGCGCTGCCACTCGATCATCAGATCGTCGTTGAGCCGGAACCAGCTGCCACCGATGCCGTAGATCTCGTCGGTGCTGCCGTCGCTCTTGTGCGCGATCTGCTTCCAGAAGCCGACGATCTCGTTCTGCTTCTCGTCGATCAGCACCTTCTGGTACTCGTAGACCCAGTTCTCCAGGCCTTCCATCTCCAGGCCCAGCGCCACCTCGCGGATCTGGTCCTTGCCCACGCACATGACGTCTTCCTTGGGGCCGATGTTCCAGCCGTAGGTGGCGTCTTCGGTGTAGAACTCCGCCAGGTTGGTCCAGTCGCCTGCCGCTTCGGAGTCCTTGTTGGCCTGCAGCCAGCGCTGCACCCAGTCGTCCAGTTGTTCGCGTGACGCCATTGTTCCGCCTTCTCTATTTCTATTTCTCGGTGATGGTTACTCGTCTCCTCACCTGAGCTCGTACCTCGCTCAGGCTTCGTCGACTTCGGTGATGGTTGCTCGTCTCCTCACCTGAGCTCGTACCTCGCTCAGGCTTCGTCGACTTCGGGGGATGGTTGCTCGTCTCCTCACCTGAGCTCGTACCTCGCTCAGGCTTCGTCGACTTCGGTGATGGACAGTGCTCGGGTGGGACACATCTCTACGGCGCGCTCGACGTCGTCGCGCATCTCGTCGGGTGGTTCGCTGTCGAGGATCTCGACCGGTCCGCGTTTGGGCACCTTGAAGACGTCGGGTGCCTCCAGTTCACACATGGCGTGTCCCTGGCACAGATCCTCGTCGAGTTCGATGCGGTAGCAACCCATGATCGACTCCTACGACGTGCGCTTGCGGTAGCGGACCTTCGCGGGCCTGGCCAGCTGGACGACCATCTTGGAGTGGTCGTTGCGGTAGCTCTCTGGGGGCTGAGCCATCTCGAACTCATACTCCCGCAACAGAACCGAGAAGATCGCCTTGATCTGCATCTGGGCGAACGCCGCACCCACGCAGCGGTGTCGGCCGGCCCCGAACGGGATCCAGGTCCAGCGGTTGACGATGTCTTCTTGCCGGGGCTTCTCGTAGCGGTCCGGGTCGAAGGCGTCCGGGTCGGGGAAGTCCTCGGGGATCCGGTTGGAAATCGCCGGCGAGGCGGCGACCATCTGGCCCTTGTGGATCGGATAGCCCTCGACCTCGAACTCGTCCTGTGCGACCCGCATCAGGATGATCAGCGGCGGGTGCAGGCGAAGGGTCTCCTTGAGCGCGTTGTCGAAGTTCGGGATCTGGCGCAGCGCATGGAAACTCACCTCCTGGCCGTCGGCGTACAGGTCGTCGAGCTCCTGTTGCACCTTGGCGTAGAAGTCGGGGTGGCGCAGCAGCTCGATCAGCGTCCACGACGAGGTGCCCGAGCTGGTGTGGTGCCCGGCGAACATCAGCGAGATGAACATGCCGGTGACCTCGTTGGCCGAGAACCGGGGATTGCCCTCCTCGTCCTTGATGGACACGAGTACGTCGAGCAGGTCGCGATCGCTCTTGTCGGTGGGCGGGTTGGCGATTCGGCCGTTCATGACCTCCTGCACGAGCTCCACCAAGCTGGCCCTGGCCTCGTCGCGAATCCGGAAACTCTCGATCGGCAGGTACGGGTCGACGTAGCAGAGCGGGTCGGTGCCGCGCTCGAGCAGGTGATAGTAGTTCGCGAACCGCGAGTCGAGCTGGTTGCGGAACTTCAGCCCGATCAGGCAGGCCGTCGAGGTGTAGATCGTCAGTTCGGCGAAGAACTCCAGCAGATCGATCTCGCCTTCCTCGCCCCAGTTCTCGATCATCCGGCGGACTTCGTTCTCGATGGTCGCGGCGTGACCCTTCATCTGCTCACCGCGCAGTGCCGTGTTGTGCAGCATCTCCGCCCGGCGCTCGGGGTCGGCGTCGAACACCACACCCTCGCCGAAGATCGGTGTCATGAACGGGTAGGCCTCGGCCTGGTTGAGGTCGGCATCGGGGGAGCGGAAGAAGAACTCGTTGGCCTCCGACCCGGTCAGCAGGATCACCTGTTTGTCGGCGAGTTGGAACCAGCCGAGGTCACCGCACTCCTGCCGGATGCGCTTCATTAGACCGATCGGATCGGTGCGGAACTCCTCGAGGTGGCCGTGTTCCTCCTCGCCACCGGAGACGCGTTGCACCTCTTTGGTGATCGTCATTGTCCTGGCATTCCTTTCTCGCCGAGGGCAAGCTTCTGGCGCTCCGTGTTGTCGGCCAGCGGTGCTTCGGGCTGCAGTTCCATGTTGGCGATGAACCCGCCGCGCGGGGTTTCCGCGACGAACGTGATGGCCCGCGCGAGGTCGGCCGCGCGCAGGAAGTAGTCGTGGCGGGCCTGCCCCCACTTGGCCCAGTCCTCCAGTGCCGGACCGATCTTCTCTGCGGGCAGGCTCCAGCCCATCGAGGTCTTCGTCGGACCGGGGTGCACGATCGACGCTCGTACGCCGGTGCCCTCGAGCTCCATCTGGAAGTTGCTGACCATGGCGACCAGTGCTGCCTTGGCCGCGCCGTAGGCGCCCATGTGCGGGCGCTGGCGCAGCGACACGTCGGATCCGACGAAGATCAGATCGCCGCGCCGGCGATCCAGCATGCCGGGCAGCACGGCGTTGGCCAGCCGGAAGGCGCCGACCAGGTGGATCTGCAGTTGTGAGTCGAAGTCGTCGGGGCTGATCTCCTCGAGCTTGCCGAAGTAGGTGTCACCCGCGCCCGCGACCAGCACCTCGATCTCGCCGAGGGCGTCGGTCGACTGTGCGACAAACGATTTCACCGAGTCAGGATCGGTCACATCGAGGTGGAAGCCAACCGCCTCGCCGCCGTCGGCATTGATCTTGCCGACGATGTCGTCGAGCTTCTCCACACGGCGGGCGCCGAGCGCGACCGGAAATCCGTGCGCGGCGAGCTCGATGGCGGTGGCCTCGCCGATACCGGACGAGGCACCCGCGACGATGGCGGGCCTGCGGTCGGGCAGTGGATCGAAACGGGGCATCAGACCTTCTTCACGGTGATCGGCAGGTGGGCGAATCCGCGCACGTTGCTGGAATGGACACGTACCGCGTTGGCCTCGTCGACCTCGTAGCCGCGGATACGTTCGAACAATTCGGTCAGCGCCACCCGAGCCTCCATCCGGGCCAGGTGGGCGCCGAGGCAGAAGTGTGCACCGCTGCCGAAACTGAGCAGCTTGGAACCGATCTCGCGGCCGATCCGGTATTCGTCGGGGTCGTCGAACACCCGCTCGTCGCGATGTGCCGCGCCGGGCACCAACAGCAGCACGTCACCGTCGTGCAAGGTGGTGCCGTAGAACTCGATGTCGTCGACGACCGTGCGGGCCAGGATCTGGCTCGAGGTGTCGTAGCGCAAGGTCTCCTCCACCCAGTCGACCACTCGTGAGCGGTCGGCGTAGACCGGCGCGAGCTGATCGGGGTTGCGGCCGCCCCAGAACGCGGCATTGCCGAGCAGTTTGGTGGTTGTCTCGTTGCCGGCCACCACCATCAGGAACAGGAACGCCATGATCTCGTCGTCGCCGAGTCGGTCGCCGTCGATCTCGGCCTCGACGAGCGCCGAGGTGAGGTCCTCGGAGGGCTTCTTGCGACGCTGGGTCACCATGTCGGCGTAGTAGACCAGCAGATCCATCGATGCCTCGATCGCCGACTGGGGCACGTCGGGTACCCCGTCCTCGCGGTGCATCACCCCGTCGGCCAGGGCACGCAGATGCTGGCGGTCCTCGCGGGGCACACCCACCAGCTCCGAGATCACGTCCATCGGCAGCTTGCCGGCGAATTCGGTGATGTAGTCGAAGCTTTCGTTCTCCAGTGCGGAATCCAGATGCTCCCTGGTCAGCTCCAGTACCCGCGCTTCGAGTTCGCGGATACGCCGGGGTGTAAAGCCCTTGGAGACCAGGGTGCGCAGCCGCAGGTGGCCGGGATCGTCCATGGCCAGAAACGACATCGTGCGGTGCGCCTCGGGGGTGCGCGAGATCGGGTCCAGTGAAACGCCCAGCTTGTTGGACAGCGCGGTGGTGTTGCGGAATCCCTTGTGCACGTCGGCATGACGGGTCAGCGCCCAGAAGTTGCGTTCCTCGTTGCGGTACAGCGGAGCTTCGTCGCGCAGCCGCTTGTAGTACGGGTAGGGATCCTCGTGGAAGTCGTAGCTGTAGGGATCGAGCACCAGGTCGACATGTCGGTCTGGAGTCTGCACATTCATTGGTTCTCTCCCAAGATAAGTCCCGCGACGTATCCCATCCGGTCGGCGACCTCGCGGTAGCTCAAGGTGCCGCTGCCGGCGTGCACGAGCGCGCCGTAGTACGTCATTTCCAATGCGGACACGATCCGCGGATCGGCGTCCGGCCCCAGCGCCGATTTGATCCGCTTGTGAATCTCGGTGCCGATACGGTCCCGCACCGGGTGCACGCCGGCGTCGTTGCTCAGCACCGCGGTGGTGCACGCCGCGGCGAACTCGGGTTCGTCGGCGATCACCAGAGCCAGGCTGCGCAGCGACTGCTGCACCCGCTGCAACCGGGTGTCGTTGACGTCGGTGAAGTAGGGGACCGCACGGACCAGATCCAGATAGACCTCGGCGATCAGGTGGTTCTTCGAGGAGAAGTAGGTGTAGGCGGTCGCCGGTGCCACCTTCGCGCGAGCCGCGACGGCACGCACGGTCAGGTCGGCGTACGACGTTTCGCGCAACATCTCCATGCCGGCCCGCAGCACCTTGCGGAAGGTTTCTTCCTGGCGACGGTTACGCGGTGCGTCGTCACCATCTGGGGTGACGGCAAGTACCGCATCGCTGGACACATGTCCAAGTTATCGGAACGGTGGCGACGTAGGCAAGAGATCGTGCGGAAATGCCAGTTCATTGGCGTGAAACGCGGGGTGTTGGACATGGTCCTTGCACCATGGACGCGGCGGCGGCTATGGTGCGAAAGACGGAATCTCGGACACGTGTCCAATGAAGCAGACGGGAGTCGGGATGGCGATTGCGGCCGATGCGAACAGCGATCTCTTCATCGACGGGAAGCTGGTGCCGGGAGGCAACGGCAGATACCCGACCATCAACCCCGCGACCGAGGAAATCCTGGGTACGGCGGCCGACGGCGATGCCGCGGACATGAGCCGGGCCATCGACGCCGCGCGCCGTGCCTTCGACACCACCGATTGGTCCACCAACACCGAACTGCGGGTGCGCTGCATCCGCCAGCTCCGCGATGCGATGAAAGAGCACGTCGAGGAACTGCGTGAGATCACCATGTCCGAGGTGGGCGCCCCGCGGATGCTGACCGCGGCCGCCCAGCTGGAGGGGCCGATCGAGGATCTCTCGTTCAGCGCCGAAACCGCCGAAACGTATTCGTGGCGCCAGGATCTCGGCGTCGCCTCGCCGATGGGGATCAAGACCCAGCGCACCATCGTCAGGGAGGCGGTCGGTGTGGTCGGCGCGATCACGCCGTGGAACTTCCCGCACCAGATCAACCTCGCCAAGCTCGGTCCGGCGCTGGCGGCGGGCAACACCATCGTGCTCAAGCCCGCGCCCGACACCCCCTGGTGCGCAGCGGTTCTCGGCGAACTCATCGCCGAGCACACCGACATTCCGCCCGGGGTCGTCAACATCGTGACTTCCAACGACCACTCGGTCGGCGCGCTGCTGTCCAGCGACCCCCGGGTCGACATGGTGTCGTTCACCGGCTCGACCAACACCGGCCGGGCGGTGATGGCGGCCGGCGCGGCCACCATCAAGAAGGTCTTCCTGGAGCTCGGCGGCAAGTCGGCGTTCCTGGTGCTTGACGATGCCGACTTGGCCGGCGCGTGCTCGATGTCGGCATTCACCGCCTCGATGCACGCCGGTCAGGGCTGCGCGATCACCACCCGCCTGGTGGTGCCGCGGGCCCGCTATGACGAAGCCGTCGAGGCGGCCGCAGCCACCATGGCCGGCCTCAAGCCGGGTGACCCGACGAACCCCGGAACCATCTGCGGGCCGGTCATTTCCGAGCGCCAGCGCGATCGCGTGCAGTCCTACCTCGATCTCGCGATCACCGAGGGCGGCCGGTTCGCGTGTGGCGGCGGGCGTCCGGCCGATCGCGACAAGGGCTTCTTCATCTCACCGACGGTGATCGCCGGCCTGGACAACAGCGCCCGGGTGGCGCGCGAGGAGATCTTCGGCCCGGTGCTGACCGTCATCGCCCATGACGGCGACGACGACGCCATCCGCATCGCCAACGACTCGCCGTACGGCTTGTCGGGCAGCGTGTTCAGCGGTGATCCGCAGCGAGCCCAGGCGGTCGCGGACCGGCTGCGGGTCGGCACCGTCAACGTCAACGGCGGGGTCTGGTACTCCGCAGACGCGCCGTTCGGCGGGTACAAGCAATCCGGCGTCGGCCGCGAGATGGGCCTGGCCGGTTTCGAGGAATACCTGGAGCTCAAAGTCATTGCCACAGCGGTGTGATCACCCCTGGCCTGAGAGAGGAACGTACATGGGACAGTTCGACGACAAGGTAGCCATCGTCACCGGAGCAGGCGGCGGCATCGGCCAGGTCTACGCCGAAGCCCTGGCCCGCGAGGGTGCGGCCGTGGTGGTGGCCGACATCAACACCGAAGGCGCGCAGAAGGTCGTCGACGGGATCACCGGCGAGGGCGGCACGGCGCTTGCGCTCCCGGTCGACGTCAGCGACCCGGTCTCGGCCAAGGCGATGGCCGATGCCACGCTGGCCGAGTTCGGCGGCATCGACTATCTGGTGAACAATGCCGCGATCTTCGGCGGGATGAAGCTGGACTTCCTGATCACTGTCGACTGGGACTACTACAAGAAGTTCATGAGCGTGAACCTCGACGGTGCGCTGGTGTGTACCCGCGCGGTCTACCGGAAGATGGCCAAGCGCGGTGGCGGTGCGATCGTCAACCAGTCGTCCACGGCGGCGTGGTTGTACTCGAACTTCTACGGTCTGGCCAAGGCCGGGGTCAACAGCCTCACCCAGCAGCTGGCCACCGAACTCGGCGGCCAGAACATCCGGGTCAACGCCATCGCGCCCGGCCCGATCGACACCGAGGCCAACCGCACCACCACGCCGCAGGAGATGGTTGCCGACATCGTCAAGGGAATTCCCTTGTCGCGGATGGGCGAACCCGAGGATCTGGTCGGCATGCTGATGTTTCTGCTTTCCGACCAGGCCAAGTGGATCACCGGCCAGATCTTCAATGTCGACGGCGGACAGATCTTCCGATGAGCGCTTGCGCGAAGAGAATCGGGCGGCGCTCGTGAGTGACATCAAGGTCGGCTATATCGGGCTGGGCAACCAGGGTGCGCCGATGGCCAAGCGTCTGATCGAGTGGCCCGGCGGGCTCATCGTCTTCGATGTACGGACCGAGGCCATGACGCCGCTGGCCGAACTGGGTGCCACGCTGGCGGACAGCGTCGCCGATGTCGCCACAGCCGACGTCATCGAGGTGACTGTGCTCAACGACGAGCAGGTCCGCGACGTCGTCGGGGAACTCGCCGCACACGCCAAGCCGGGTACCGTGATCGCGATCCATTCCACGATCGAGCCGGACACCGCCGCCGAGCTGGCCGAGCAGCTGCGCCCCAAGGGAATTCACGTCGTCGATGCCCCGGTCAGCGGGGGATCTGGTGCCGCCGACAAAGGTGAACTGGCCGTGATGGTCGGCGCGGACGACGAGGCGTACGAACTGGTCAAGCCGGTGTTCAAGAAGTGGGCATCGATGGTGGTTCGCGCCGGTGAGCCCGGAGCCGGGACCCGGATGAAGCTGGCACGTAACATGTTGACCTTCATCGGGTTTGCCGCCGCCTGCGAGGCGTCGCGGCTGGCCGAGGCAGCGGGAATCGACTTGCAGAAGCTGGGCCGGGTGGTACGGCACAGCGACGCTCAGAGCGGCGGACCCGGTGCGATCATGGTTCGCGACGACACCAAGCCGCTGCAGCCCGACCACTTCGTCTACAACATGTTCATCCACACCCGCGGGCTGGCCGAGAAGGATCTCAAGTTGGCGCTGGGCCTCGGTGAGGCCAACGGCGTTGAGCTGCCGTTGGCCGAGATCGCGCTACGGGATCTGGCCGCCGGTCTCGGTGTGCCCAACACGAAGGAGTGACGATGGACGAACTGCGCCGCAGGGGCCTGGACAAGATGAACGAGGTCTACGGCTGGGAGATGCCGGACTCGCCGGGCGACTACTTCGCACTCACCGCCGACCACCTTTTCGGCACCATCTGGTCGCGGCCGGGATTGTCCATGCGTGACAAGCGGATCATGACGCTGACCGTCGTCACCGCGCTCGGCATTTCCGATCTGGCCGAGATCCAGGCCAATGCCGCGCTGCACAACGAAGAGCTCACCGGCGAGGAGCTCAAGGAGATGGCGATCTTCTTGACGCACTACCTGGGCTTCCCGCTGGGCTCGAAGCTGGACGGGGTCGTCACCAAAGTCGTCGCCAAGCGCAAGAAGGCCGCCGAGGCCGGCCAGGGCGAGGACAAGAAGGCGAACGTCAACGACGCGCTCAAGATGCACAGCGGCACCACACTCGACGACTGAGTGCGTCGAGTCAGAACTGAGTGTGACGATTCTTGTGAAAAGCTCGCTCTGACGTCTGACTCGATATCGACGACCCAGTGTCGGATTCTGCGAGCGCCGTTCGTCGTAGAGGTAGAAAGTGAAACCAGCAGGGTTTCGCGCCCTACCTCGAGAGGCATCGTCATGTATTACTTCGCACTGCTCCAAACCCGCGAACGCAACCTCAGCGCCGACGAGGCGGCCAGCGAGATGGCCGCGTACGCCGAGTTCCACGCCCGCGAGTCGGCGTCGATCCGAGAGGGCGATGCGTTGGGTCCGGCCGCCGAGGCGGTCCGGATCACCGGCGGACCGGATGCACCGGTGATCACCGACAGTCCGTACCCCGAAGGCGCCGAGGTGGCCGGCGGTTACTACCTGTTCGAGGCTGACAACCTCGACGAGGCGTTGCAGTTGGCCCGTCAGATTCCGGCGGCCCGGTATGGGGCGATCGAGGTGTGGCCCGCGGTGCACTGGAACGCGGTCGGGCGGCCGACCACCGATTCCGACTGGCTGGCGCTATTGCTCGAACCCGCCGACGAGGTGAGCGTCCCGGGAAGTCCGGAGTGGGACCGCGGCCTGGCCGAACACGCCGAGTTCGGCAGGGCAGCCGGATCCCACATCCTCGGCGGGGCACCGCTGCACCCGCCGACGACGGCCACCACGGTGCGCGTGCGCGACGGCGAGATGGTGCTGACCGACGGTCCCTACGCCGAGGCCGCCGAGGTCGCCAACGGGTTTTACGTCCTGTCGGCCGCCGACCGGGACGAGGCGACGAAGGTGGCGTCGATGATCCCGGCGTCGGTCGTCGAGCTGCGCCGGCTGGCGGGAGTGTCTGGGCTGTAGATGGGTTCGCTGGACGGTGTCTTCCGGCGGGAGTGGGGTCCCGCGGTGGCCGCGCTCGCGCGGTGGTCGGGCGATCTGGACATCGCCGAGGACGCCGTCCAGGAAGCCTGCGCCGAGGCGCTGCGGCGCTGGCCGCGCGACGGGATACCCGACAATCCCGGCGCGTGGCTGGTCACCGTCGGCCGCAATCGGGCCAGGGATCGCCTACGTCGCGAATCCGTGCGCCCGGGAAAGGAATTGCTGGCCGTGCAGGGTGATGGGCGCGCAGATGACCGCGTGGTGCACGGTGTGCGCGACGATGAGCTTCGGATGATGTTCACCTGCGCGCATCCCGCCCTCGAGCGGTTGTCCCAACTCGCGCTGACCTTGCGGTTGATATCGGGCCTGACGGTCTCGGAGATCGCACGCGCGCTCCTGCTCAGCGAAACCGCTGTCGGACAACGCATCACCCGCGCCAAGAGCAAGATCCGGCACGCCAACATCCCGCTGCGAGTGCCTCCTCCCGAGCTGTTGGCTGAACGCACCCCGCACGTCCTGTCGTGTATCTATTCGGTGTTCACCGAGGGGTACTGGTCTACCGCCGGACCGTCTGCGGTCCGGGACGAGCTGTGCGACGAAGGTGTCCGGCTGGCCGGTGAAATGTGCCTGCTGATGCCTGCCGAACCGAATGCGCGCGCGTTGTATGCCCTTGTTCTGCTGCATGATTCGCGACGATCCACGCGTGTCGATGCCGACGGTGCGTTGGTGCCGCTCGACGAGCAGGACCGGTCCCGGTGGGATCGCGGCCGGATTGCCCGCGGGCTCGACGCGCTACGCCGCGCGGAGGGGGCGAGCGGGCCGTATCTTCCGCAGGCGGTGATCGCCGCCGCGCACGCGACCGCGCCGAGCTGGGAGCAGACCGACTGGCGGACCATCTGCCGGGCCTATGACCAGCTGCTGCGCCAGACGGACTCGCCGGTGGTGCGGGTGAACCGGGCCCTGGCGATCGGGCTGCGCGACGGCCCGGATGCCGGCTTGGCGGCTCTGGAGCAGGTTGCGCACGATCCGCGATTGGCCCGATCCGCGCTCGTGCCCACGGTGCGTGCCGACTTGTTGCGCCGAGCGGGCAGGCACGCGCAGGCGGTGCGCTGGTACCGGGACGCGATCGATCTCAACGGCTCCGAACCCGGCAAGGCGTTTCTGCGGCGGCGGATCGCCGAATGCGGCGGGGTCGCTTCATAACAAAGAGGTCGATAAGACAACGGTAAGGAAACGCCCAGATCGCAAACAGTTATCGGGCCGTGTCACAAATGTGACATAAGTACACCAGTGTTACCGAAGTGAAATCGAGCGCCGCGGGCCTCGGTACGGATGGGAGTGGCTATGACTTCTATGACGATGTACGACCAGTCGTGGACCGCCCCGACCATGCTCAGCCTGTGGACGGAGCCGGTGTCCAAGCCGGCCAGGGTCGCTCGCCAGGCAGCCAAGTGGGTGACCGCCGTCGACACGACGGTGACGGTGCTCTGCCCGCCGGTGGTGTCGGCCTGTGCGATCTTCGCAGCGATGATGTGGCCGGCTCACGCGCCGACCGACCTGATCGGCCACGCGGCCACCGGGATGCCTGTGCCTGCGCAGGTGCAGGTAGCCGCGCCGACTCCCTAACCGCCTGTGCGCGTGGACTCTTCGTCCACGCGCAGCAGGGCGGCGCCGACCCAGCGACGCATGTACTGGCGCAAGTCGTCACCGTGTCGCGGCGGCCGGCCCGGATCGAGCACGAACGACTGGACGATCCGCAGCAGGTGTTCACCGAGTTCGTCGAGATCGCTGTCGCTGAATCCGTGTGCGGCCCAATCGACGTCGAAGCGGCGCAACAGTGAGCCGGCGAAGGCCAGTGCGACGTCGGAGGTGACCTCGGCACTGAACGCGCCGACCCGCTCCGGCCCCAGCAGCAGGCCCATGTGTTTGTCGTGCGGCAGCGCTTCCACCGCGGCGGCAATACCTTCGGTCACCGCCTCGGCGGGGTCGGTGATGCCGGCCAGGTGGGCGGCCATCCGGTCGAGGAAGCCGCTCGCGGCTGCCATGGCTGCCGCCTGCAGCAGCGCGTCGGTGCTGGGAAAGTAGCGATAGACGGTCTGGCGGGTGACTCCCAGCGTGCGGGCGACGTCGGCGATGCTGAGGTCGGCACCGCGGGCGTCGATAGCCTTGTTGGCCGCCGCCAGGATCCGGGCGACCGCTTCCTCGTCGGTGGCGGGCGCGGCGCCTGACCAGCCGTGGGTGCGCACGATTCAGCCGCCCACTGCCGCGGAGTAGGCCGCGCCGCCGCCGATCAACGCCGCCAGGCACAGCACGATCGTGCCGACGGCGAACGGCCAGGCCCGCTTACGGCGGGCCAGCGCGACGATGGTCACGATGATGCCCACCAGGCCGACCGCCGCCGCGATGCCGACCGCGGTCGTCACCGCGGTCACCGCGCCGGAGACGCTGCACGTCGCGGGCGGGCAGTAGTCCAGGAACGCCAGCGAGAACAGGCCAAGGACCGCGCCGCCGGCCCCGATCACCACGGTCAGCACCATCAGGACGATCGAGATCGCCAGGTCCGCCGCCGACCGCGGCGGCGGTGCCTGCGGCGGATGGCCGGGATAGGGCTGACAGCCCGGGTGACCCATGACCCGGGATGCTATCTCCGGCCTGTCGGCTAGCGATAGGAGACGGGCAGTTCCTTGACCCCGTTGATCCAGCCGGACCGCAGCCGCTGGGGCTCACCGAGCTTGCTGATATCGGGGATCTGGTTGGCGATCTCGTTGAAGATCAGCTTGATCTCCATGCGCGCGAGGTTGGCGCCGATGCAGAAGTGCGCGCCGTTTCCGCCGAAGCCGAGGTGCGGGTTGGGGTCGCGCAGGATGTTGAACTGGAACGGGTTGTCGAAGACATCCTCGTCGTAGTTGGCCGAGCTGTAGAACAGGCCGGCGCGCTGGCCCTCGCGGATCGTGACCCCGCCGACCTCGACATCGCGCAGCGCGGTGCGCTGGAAGCAGTGCACCGGCGTGGCCCAGCGGACGATCTCGTCGGCCGTGGTCTCCGGCCGCTCCCGCTTGAACAGCTCCCACTGGTCGGGGTTCTCGAAGAAGGCGTTCATCCCGTGGGTCATGGCGTTGCGGGTGGTCTCGTTGCCGGCCACCGCGAGCAGGATGACGAAGAACGCGAACTCGACCTCGGACAAGGCCTCCCCGTCCATGTCGGCCTGCACCAGCTTGGTGATGATGTCGTCGGCCGGGCATTGCCTGCGCTGCTCGGCCATCGAATACGCGTAGCCCATCAGCTCGGCGTTGGCCACCGTCGGATCATCGTCGAAGTCCGGGTCGTCGGTGTTCATGATGCTGTTGGTCCAGTGAAAGAGCTTCTGGCGGTCGGCTTCCGGCACGCCCAGCAGGTCGGCGATCGCCAGCAGCGGCAGCTGCATCGCGATGTCGTTGACGAATTCCCCGGTGTCCTTTTTGGCCGCCGCAGCCACGATGTCGCGGGCGGCATCGGCCAGCTTTTCCTCCAGCTTGGCCACTGCGCGCGGAGTGAACAGCCGGGAGACCAGCTTGCGCAGCCGGGTGTGCTCAGGCGCATCGTGGTTGATCAGGAGCGCCTTGGTGATCTCCACCTGGTCCTTGGTCATGTCATCGGCGAACCGCATCACCACGCCCTGCTTGTTGGTCGACCACAGATGGCTGTCGCGGGAGATGTCGCGGATGTCGCGGTGCTTGCTGATCACCCAGTAGCCGCCGTCGTCGAAGACCGAGGGGGCCTCGTTCCACCACACCGGCGCGGTCTTGCGGAGCTGCGCCAGCTGGGCGACGGGCATGCCTTCCAGCAGCAGGTCAGGGTCGGTGAAGTCGAAGCCCGCTCCGAACGGGCACACGTCCGCGGTGGTCATGGTCTACCTCGCTGTCGATGTGATGTAGCGCACCTTGGCAACGACCATACACGTCGGCGTCAAGTGTATGCCCGCTAGGTTCGGTTGATGACCGATCGCCCCGACCTCGAAGAGCTGCTGCGCCGGCGGGCGATGACCGAAGACGCGTCCCGTCCCGACGCCGTGGAGCGCCGGCACGCCGCCGGCGGGCGAACCGCGCGCGAGAACATCGCCGACCTGGTCGACGCGGATTCCTTCGTTGAGTACGGCCGGTTCGCGATCGCGGCCCAGCGCGGCCGCCGCGACCTCGACGACCTGATCGCGCGGACGCCGGCCGACGGGCTGATCGCCGGCACCGCCGCGATCAACGGCCACCCGTGTGCCGTGCTGTCCTACGACTACACCGTGCTGGCCGGGACCCAGGGCGCGCTCGGGCACCGCAAGAAGGACCGCCTGTTCGAACTCATCGAGCGGATGCGACTGCCGACGGTGTTCTTCGCCGAAGGGGGCGGTGGTCGGCCCGGTGACACCGACGTCCCGACGGTGTCCTCGCTGGAGACCCGCGCCTTCAAGCTGTGGGCGGCCTTGTCGGGCGTGGTGCCGAGAATCGCGATCGTCAAGGGACGCTGCTTCGCCGGCAACGCGGTGATCGCCGGCTGCTCGGACCTCATCGTCGCCACCGCCGACACCTCCATCGGCATGGGCGGGCCGGCGATGATCGCCGGCGGCGGGCTGGGCGACGTCGCACCCGACGACGTCGGCCCGATCTCGGTACAGTCGCCCAACGGTGTCGTCGACGTCGTCGTCGCCGACGAAGCCGAGGCCGTCGCCGTCACCAAGCGGCTCATCGGCTACTTCCAGGGCGTCGCCGCGCCAGGCTCGGCCGCCGACCAAACCGCTTTGCGCACAGCCATTCCCGAGCGGGCTCGACGGGCCTATCCGATCAAGCCGGTCATCGAGACCATCGCCGACGACGACTCGGTGACGTTCCTGCGGGAGAAGTTCGCCGCTGAGATGATCACCGCGCTGGCCCGGATCGAGGGCCGCCCGGTCGGCATCATCGCCAACAACACGATGGTGATGGCCGGCGCCATCACCGCGGCCGCGGCCGACAAGGCCGCGCGCTTCCTGCAGTTGTGCGACACGTTCGGGCTGCCCGTCGTCTCGCTCATCGATTGCCCGGGCTACATGGTCGGGCCGGCCGCCGAGGCCCAGGCACTGGTCCGGCGGGCCTCGCGGATGCTGGTGGCCGGTGCCGCGATCCGGGTGCCGCTGGTGGCGGTGATCCTGCGCCGCGGCTACGGGCTGGGCGCCCAGGCGATGACCGGTGGCAGCCTGCACGAGCCGTTGCTGACCGTGGCCTGGTCCGGCGCCCACCTGGGTCCGATGGGGCTCGAGGGTGCCGTGCGACTCGGCCTGCGCAAGGAGTTGGACGCCATCGTCGACGACGCCGAGCGCGAACAGCGGGTTCGGGAGGCGACCGCGGCGATGGAGGAGAACGCCAAGGCGCTCAACTCCGCGATGCTGTTCGAGATCGACGACGTGATAGACCCGGCTCAGACCCGCAGCCTGATCGCCGCGACGCTGGCGGCCGCGGCCGCGCGTGGCGAACTCCCGCCGCCGAGGCGGTTCGTCGACACCTGGTAGTTCCCGGGGGCGATAGGGTGTGAACCTGTGCGCGTCCTCGTGATCGGATCCGGTGCCCGCGAACATGCCCTGCTTCTGGGGCTGCGTCGAGATCCCCAGGTCGACTTCCTGGCCATCGCGCCCGGCAACGCCGGAACCTCGGCGATCGCCGAGCAACACGACGTCGACGTCACCTCCGCCGAGGCCGTGACCGCGCTGGCCGGCAAGGTCGCCGCCGACCTCGTGATCATCGGCCCCGAGGTGCCGCTGGTGCTCGGGGTGGCCGACGCGGTGCGCGCGGCCGGGATCGCCTGCTTCGGACCGTCCAAGGACGCCGCCCGGATCGAGGGCTCCAAGGCATTCGCCAAAGACGTGATGGCGGCGGCCGGTGTCCGCACCGCGGGCAGCGAGACGGTCGACAACCCCGCGCGCCTGGATGCCGCGCTGGACCGGTTCGGCCCCGCCGCCGGACAGCCCGCCTGGGTGGTCAAGGACGACGGGCTGGCCGCGGGCAAGGGGGTGGTGGTCACCGCCGACCGCGACGCTGCCCGCGCGCACGCGGCATCGCTGCTCGACTCCGGTCACCCCGTGCTGCTGGAGTCGTTCCTCGACGGCCCCGAGGTCTCGCTGTTCTGCCTGGTCGACGGTGCGACTGTGGTCCCGCTGCTGCCTGCCCAGGACTTCAAGCGGGTCGGTGACTTCGATGCCGGGCCGAACACCGGTGGGATGGGCGCGTATTCGCCGTTACCGTGGTTGCCCGCCGAGGTGACCGCCGCGATCGTCAGCGGTGTCGTGCAACCCGTTGCCGCCGAACTGGTCCGCCGGGGCTGCCCGTTCTCCGGACTGCTGTATGCCGGGTTGGCGATGACCTCCAACGGGCCGGCCGTGGTCGAATTCAACTGCCGGTTCGGTGATCCCGAGACCCAAGCGGTGCTGGCGCTGCTGGAGTCACCGCTGGGCCAGCTGCTGTACGCCACGGCCACCGGGACGCTGGCCGACTTCGGCCCGCTGCAGTGGCATGACGGCTACGCGGTCACCGTCGTGGTGGCCGCGGAGAACTATCCGGGCCGCCCCCGGGTGGGCGACGTGATCACCGGCTCGGAGGCCGACGGTGTCCTGCACGCCGGCACGACGCGCCGCGACGACGGAACCGTCGTCTCTTCCGGCGGCCGGGTGCTCTCGATCGTGGGCACCGGCGCTGACCTGGTGGCCGCGCGTGAGTCCGCCTACCGGATACTGACCTCGATTCGCCTGCCGGGCAGCCACTTCCGCACCGACATCGCGCTGGCCGCCGCCGAGGGGCGCGTCACGCTAGCGTGATCGGCAGTCGCTTCACTCCGTGAATGACGTTGCTGTGCAGGAATTCCGGCTCGCCGACCGCGACCTCTGGCAGCCGGGTGAGCAGTTGGTGAAACAGCTGCCGTAGCTCGGTCCTGGCGAGGTTGGCCCCGAGGCAGAAGTGCGGGCCGCCGCCGCCGAATCCGAAATGCGGGTTGGGTGATCGGGTGATGTCGAACTCGCCGGGACGCTCGAACACCGCGTCGTCGCGATTGGCCGAGCAGTAGAACAGCGCGACCTTCTCGCCGGCCTTGATCGGGGTGCCGGCCAGTTCGGTGTCGGTCACGGCGTGCCTGGCGAAGTTCAGCACCGGGGTGGCCCAGCGGATGAACTCCTCGGTGGCTGCGGGAATCCGCGCGTCGAAATCCTCGAGCAGCCAAGCCTTCTGGCCGGGGTGATCGGCCAGCGCCTTGAACGCGTGCGAGGTGGTCTGCTTGGTGGTGTCGTTGCCCGCCGAGGCCAGCAGCACCATGAACGACCCGATCTGGACGTCGGTGAGCCGGTGGCCGTCGACCTCGGCGTTGACGATGTCGGTCATCAGGTCGTCGTGCGGTTCGCGCCGGCGCAACTGAGCCAGCTCGATCCCGGAGCTGGTCAGGATCCCGATCTGGGTCAGCGCGTGGGTGGCCCGCTCCTCGAAGGAGGCGTAGTCGTCATCGGTTGCGCTGAACAGACTCTCGGCGGCGTAGGCCACCGCTTCCTGGTCTTCGGGGGCGATGCCGATCATGTCCGAGACGGTGCGCATCGGCAGCTTGGCCGAGCACTCGGTGACGAAGTCGATCTCCCCGCCGTCGCGCAGCCGTTCGATCAGCCGGTCCACGATGTCGGCCGCATTGGCCTGGATCTGGGCCTCGATTCGGCGCACCTGCCTGGGCGTGAACGTCGCGCTGATCAGCCGCCGGTACAGAGTGTGCTCCGGCGGATCCATGGCCAGGAAGAAACTGGTGGCCTGCTGGACTTCGGCGGGAAGGGGGTCGACGCTCATGCCCCGCGCCGAGCTGAAGATCTCGGGGTGCGCGCTGACGAACTTGATGTCGGCGTGGCGGGTGATCGCCCAGTAACCCGTCTCGCTGTGGGGGAACACCGAGGACACCGGGGGATGCCAGGACAGCCCGTCGGCGGCGCGCAGTTGGGCGAACGTGCGGTCGCGGGTGGCGAAATCGGCGGCCCAGAACTGCGGTGCCGAGAGGTCGAGCGGGTGGTAGGGCCGCGGTGAGAGCGGTGGGCTGTCGACGGTCATGGTCTCCTCGGCGGCGCCGCCGCACGGCTTATCGAATGACTGACGGTATTAGCGACTGTAGACAATTCCAGAACGGCAGACAATCGTCGGAACAGCACCGACTCAGAGCCGGGTCAGGCCGTGAGCAGCGGAGCCATCCAGGTCAGCTCGCCGGGCAGTTGTGAGCTCCAGTAGCCGCCGTCGTGCCCGCCCGGGGAGAAGCCGCCGGCCGGCGGCGTGGGCAACTGGGCGATGAATTGCTTGGTGGCGGCGTAGAACGGATCGCTGGTGCCGCAGTCGATGCGGATCGGGATCGACGCGAGTGCGGGCAGGCCGAACACGCTGTTGGCGGCGAAGTCGTCAGGACCGTCGAAGGCGCCTGGTGCGGCGGCGCCGGAGGACAGCCAGAGCGCGGGACTGACCGCGGTGATCGCCGCGGTGCGGGCCGGGCCCAGCCGCGCGCCCAGCAGCAGTGCCCCGTAGCCACCCATCGACCAGCCGAGGAACGCCACCCGGGAGGTGTCCAATCCCTGGCCGGCCAGCATCGGGATCAGCTCGTCGAGCACCATGGCGCCGGAATCCTCGCCGGAGGCCCGCTTGTGCCAGTAGCTGCCGCCCCCGTCCACCGCGACCACGGCGAACGGCGGCAGCCCGGCCGCAACGGCCTGGGCCAGCCCCTGCTCCACGCCGCCTGCCATCACGGTCGCGGCGTCACTGCCCTTGCCGTGCAGCGCGATCACCGGCCGCAGCGGGCTGGTCTGACCCGGCGGGCGGGCGATCGCCCAGTTGGTGCTGACGCCCCCGCGGGCGGCCGAGACGAATGAGCCGGTGACCATGGTGGGGGCCGGAACGCCTGCGGTCGGCGGTTCGAGCGGGGCGGGCGGCAGCAAGGGTGCACCGGCGCCGGTCATCGCGACATCAGGGCCGGCCGGGTGGGCCGGAGCGGCGGGCACGGGACCGGCGGTGAAGGCGCCCGCGGCGCCGGCCACGGCTCCGGCGCCGAGTCGCAGAACAGTGCGACGGCTCAGGTTCGCCATTGGCCACATTTTGCCATCGCGGCCCGCCGCCGACCGCCTGAGGTCAAAGCGACGTTAATGATTCGGTGAAAGGGCGATGTCCCGCCGGTGCTGCTGGCAGCATTGCTGAACGTGACGGCAGCGATGACCCCCAAAGGGGAACGACGACGGTATGCGCTGATCAGCGCCGCCGCCGAGCTGCTGCGCGAAGGCGGATTCGAGGCGGTGCGACATCGCGCGGTGGCACGCCGGGCCGGATTGCCGCTGGCATCGACCACCTACTACTTCTCTTCCCTCGACGATCTGGTGCACAAGGCCGTCGACTACAGCTGCGCTGTCGAGACCGCCCAGCTGCGGGCTCGCGTCGACGCCTTGCCGCGCCGGCGCCGCGGGGCGGAAGCGATCGCCGATGTGCTGGTCGACCTGCTCGTCGAGGATTCCGACGGCGAGGCGACCAGCGAAGAACTGATCTCCCGCTACGAGCGCTACATCGCCTGTGCCCGCCAGCCCGAACTGCGGGAGATCCAGCGCAGGCTGCAGCAGCAGCGGGTCGACGCCGTGCTGGAGGCCACCACGCGCTCGGGGCGCAATCTGCGGGTGGACCTGGTGACCGCGCTGGTCAACGCCGTCGACGGCGCGGTGGTTTCGGCACTCGTCAGCGACGGGGACAGCCCGCGGGAGCTGGCCAGGGCCACACTGATCGACGTGATCGACGTGTTGGCCCCGATCGACGAGCGCACCGTCCGGGTCTGAACGATTACGTTCGAGGGCATGGATCTCTCCGGGCTCGCCCGGCCGGCGGCGGAACTGCTCGATGGCGTGATGGACCGGGCGTTGATCGTCGGTTACACCAAAATCGGGTCGGGACTGCGACGGCGATGGTGGCCTGCCGACGCTGCGCCGCGGTCGCTGGTCGGCAAACGCGTGCTCATCACCGGTGCGACCGCCGGCATCGGACTGGCGATGGCGCAGTCCTTCGCCGGTTTGGGCGCGGGGGTGCACCTGCTGGGCCGTAACGAGGCCAAGGTGGAGCACGTCGCGGCGATGATCCGGGATGCGGTCGCCGACGCCCACGTGGTGGGGGAGGTGTGTGACGTCTCCGACCTCGACGCGGTGCGGGAGTGGACCGCCGACTTCGCCAACCGGGTGCCCGCCCTCAACGGGCTGGTGCACAACGCCGGGCTGATGCCGAAGGAGCGCCTGCTCACGCGTGAGGGTCACGAGGTGCAGCTGGCCACCCATGTCCTGGGCCCACACCTGATGACCGAGCGTCTGCTGCCGCTGTTGCGGGCGGCCGGCGGAGCGTCGGTGGTGTTCGTGTCCTCCGGAGGCATGTACGGCTCGCCGCTGGTGATCGACGATCTGGAGTCCCGGCGCGGCTACAACGGCGTCCGGGTCTACGCCCGCACCAAGCGGATGCAGGTGGTGCTGGCCGACTCATGGGCGCGCCGGCTGGCCGGCACCGACATCCGGGTGGAGAGCATGCACCCCGGCTGGGTGGACACCCCCGGCGTGGCCGAGTACCTGCCGCGTTTTCGCGCGGTCACCCGGCCGCTGCTGCGCGACGTGGCCGACGGCGCCGACACCGCCGTGTGGCTGGTGGCCACCCGGCCGGAGTCCACGCCGGGACACTTCTGGCATGACCGCAGCCAGCGTCCGACGACGTTCGGCTGGCAGCGCCACGAGAACCCGGTGAAGGTGCGGCGCCTCCTGGAACAGGTCAGCAGGCTGACCGGAACCCCGGAGGACTGGCCGGGCCTGCGCGCCTGAGCGTCGTGCGCCCAAACCAACACTTGGGCGCGAAAGTGCTCGTGCCGCACACCATTACGTCGATCTGGGGGTGGGTGTGACGATGCATCCGGTCGCCGGGTCGCCGTAGAGGGTGACGTCGCCCGGGCGCGCCGAGGCGAACAGCGCGACATAGGCGCACAGCACCGCGTCGATCGGGTCCTCGGCCCGTCGCAACTCGGCCTTGCGGGTGGCGGTGCGGACCGACTCGGCGAGTGCTCGCCAGCTCGGCTGCGCGCCGACGTGCAGCGCCGGAGCCGCGGACCGAAGATCCTCGATCAGGCCGACCAGACGCCGCAGTTCGGTCTGCAGATGGGCGAAATCGCGGCCCGGCTTGTGCTTGTACTTCAGCGTGCGCTCCAGCCCGAACAGCACCACGGCGGCCGCGTGCGGGAACACCTCCAGCGCTTTGCGGGGCGACGACGACCGCGGGTCGAGGTCCAGATCCAGCGCCCGGCACAGCCGGGCACCGCGGCCGCCGTCGGCGAACCAGGACAAACCGGTGTTGGCGGGGTAGGCGCCGGCTTCGAACCGGCGGAAGTCCCGGTTCAACAGGTTCTCGCCCGGGCGGGTACCGGTCGCGTTGACCACGACCAGCGGGGCGTCGATTGCCACCACGCAGGGTCCCGCCACGTAGGGCGCCACCTGGTCCAGGATGTCGGCGTCGTCGCCGGCCGCCGCGACGTGCCGCAGCGTGCCGGTGTCGTCGACGACGGCGACGCCGGTGGGGTTGCGCAGTCCCCACGCGAGATCGAGGCCGACGAAGTACACGCAGGCCAGCTTGCCCGACGACCGTAAGCTAATGCGTTGTGACGATCCCGAATGTCCTGGCCAACCGCTACGCCAGCGCCGACATGGTGGCGATCTGGTCGCCCGAGGCCAAGATCGTGGCCGAACGCCGGTTGTGGCTGGCCGTGCTGCGCGCGCAGAAGGAATTGGGCGTGTCGGTGCCCGACGGCGTCATCGAGGACTACGAGCGGGTGCTCGAGCAGGTGGACCTCGCCTCGATCGCCGCGCGGGAGCGGGTGACCCGCCACGACGTCAAGGCCCGCATCGAGGAATTCAACGCGCTGGCCGGTCACGAACACGTGCACAAGGGCATGACCAGCCGGGACCTCACCGAGAACGTCGAGCAGTTGCAGATCCGGCGATCGCTGCAACTCGTCCACGCCCACGGTGTGGCGGTCGTCGCGCGGCTCGCCGAGAGTGCGCTGCTCTACCGGGACCTGGTGATGGCCGGCCGCAGTCACAACGTCGCCGCCCAGGCCACCACGCTGGGTAAGCGCTTCGCGTCGGCCGCCGAGGAAACCCTGATCGCCTTGACCCGGGTCGCCGAGTTGATCGACCGTTACCCACTGCGCGGGATCAAGGGCCCGATGGGCACCGCCCAGGACATGCTGGACCTGTTCGACGGTGACGCCGACAAGCTCGCCGAACTGGAACGGCGGGTCGCCGAATTCCTGGGATTCAACGCGGTTTTCACCAGCGTCGGGCAGGTCTACCCGCGCTCGCTGGACCACGACGTGGTCTCGGCCCTGGTCCAGCTGGGTGCCGGTCCCTCGTCGTTCGCCCACACCGTGCGGCTGATGGCCGGCCACGAACTGGTCACCGAAGGTTTCGCGCCGGGACAGGTCGGCTCGTCGGCAATGCCGCACAAGATGAACACCCGCAGCTGCGAGCGCGTCAACGGGCTGCAGGTCGTGCTGCGCGGCTACGCGTCGATGGCCGCGGAACTGGCCGGCGCGCAATGGAACGAGGGCGATGTTTTCTGCTCGGTGGTGCGCCGGGTGGCACTGCCGGACGCGTTCTTCGCCATCGACGGGCAGATCGAGACCTTCCTGACCGTCCTCGACGAATTCGGGGCCTACCCCGCGGTGATCCAGCGTGAACTGGACCGCTATCTGCCGTTCCTGGCCACCACCAAGGTGCTGATCGCCGCGGTGCGCGCCGGGGTGGGCCGCGAGGCGGCGCACGAGGTCATCAAGGAGCATGCGGTGGCCGTGGCGCTGGCGATGCGCGAGCGAGGTGCCGAGCCCGATCTGCTGGACCGGCTGGCCGCCGACGAGCGACTGCCGCTGGACCGGGCGGCGCTCGACGCCGCGCTGGCCGACAAGCAGGCCTTTACCGGCGCGGCGGCCAGTCAGGTCGACCGGGTGATCGCCGCGGTGGACGAGCTGGTCAGCGCCTACCCGGATGCGGCCAAATACGCGCCCGGCGCGATCCTGTGACGCCGATGCCGTTGCGCCACATCGACGTCACCGATCTCGGCGCCGTCGCCGAACCGGCCTGACATGCGGCCGCCGCCGGACGTGTTCGCGGCGGTGATGGCGACCGGCATCGTCTCGATCGCGGCCGCCGACCACGGCTATCGCTGGATCAGTCTGGGGCTGGCCGTGATCGCCGCGTGCGCGCTGCCGGTGCTGGTGGTGGTGTGCGCGTTCGGGTGGCATCGATCGCCGCTGGACGTCCGCGACCCAGATGTGCTGCTGCGGATGTTCACCTACGTGGCGGCCTGCGCGGTGGTCGGCGCGCGGCTGGCCGAACACCGGATCGTGGTGTGGGTGCTGGCCGGGCTGGCGCTGCAGTTCTGGCTGACGCTGGCGCCGCTGGTGGTCCGGCGGATGTGGCGGATCGGATGGACCGGCCTACGCGACCGCGCCCACGGCGGGTGGGAATTGGCCAGCGTGGCGACTTCCGGGCTGGCGATTCTGGCCGCCGACGTGAGTTGGCTGTTCGGCGCGATGCTGTTCTGGGCGTTGGCAATTCTGATCTACGCCGTGATGACCGCCCTGATTCTGTGGCGCGCCGTCCACGAGCGGCTGGACCCCGGCGGCTTCGAACCGGACGGCTGGATCCTGATGGGCGCCCTGGCGATCGCCACCCTGGCCGGCGATCACATCCACCGGGTGTGGGCCGCCGGCGCCGTCGAGGCGATCACCCTGGTCACCTGGGTGCTGGCCACCCTGTGGATCCCGGTGCTGGTCTACGTCGGCATCCGGCGTGTCAATGCCGGGCCGGGCGCACTGCGATTCCGGGGTGTCTGGTGGGCAATGGTGTTCCCGCTGGGGATGTACTCGGCGGCGACGTTCGCGATGTCGCGCGAAACGGGGGCAGCGGCCTTGGTGACCGTGTCGCTGGTGTTCTTCTGGGTGGCGTTTGCCGCATGGGTCATCGTCGCCGTCGGTGCAGCCGCAAGCGCGCGGTCACATCACGGCGTGACCGGCATCGACTGGTAACGCGACGCCGGTGATGTAGCGGGCCTTCGGGCTCGCCAGGAAGACCACGACATTGGTGACGTCCTCGGCGTCGACGAAGGGAACCGGCAACAGATTGGCCGACAGCGCGGCACCGTTGGGGTTCTCCTGGAACGTCCGCAGCGTGTGGTCGTTGAGGATCATCGGCGTGCCGACGCCGCTGGGGTGCACCGTGTTGACCCGGATGCTGTGCTGGGCATAAGCATTGGCGGCCGAGCGCATCAACCCGACGACGCCGTGTTTGGCGGCGGCGTAGGCGAACATCGCCGCGCTGCCGTCGCCGCCCTTGCCGACCAGGCCTTGCGCCGAGCTGGTCAGGATGACCGAGCCGCCGCGTCCCTTCCGGATCATCGAGGGCACGGTCGCCACGATGGTGTGCCAGACGCCGTTGAGGTTGGTCTCGACGATGTCGCGGTACACCTGCTCGTCGAGCGGATCCTTGAGGCCGATCGCCACCACTCCGGCATTGGCCACGACGATGTCGATGTCGCCGAGCTCGTCCACGCCGCGCTGCACGCCGGCCTGCAGCGCGCCGAGGTCGCGGACGTCGGCGATCACCGGAACCACCCGCCTGCCGTGGGCCTCGACCAGCCGGACGGTCTCGTCGAGATCCTCCTTGGTGGCCAGCGGATAGGGGATCGAGTCGACATCGGCGCAGCGGTCCACGGCGATGATGTCGGCGCCCTCGGCGGCCAGCGCCACGGCGTGGCTTCTGCCCTGCCCGCGGGCGGCGCCGGTGATCACTGCCACGGTATCGGTGAGCTCTGCCACGACGCGGACTCTAACCGATCGGGTCGCGACTGTGAGAAGCTTCCAGCAGCCATGGCGAAACCCAAAGGTGCAGCGTCGGTCAGCTCCTCGTTTCTCGGCCGGCCGGTCGGCGCCAACAGCGAACAGACGAGGCAGCGGATTCTCGAGGCGACCATGCGCTGCGTCGCGGCGGTCGGGTATTCGAGGACGACGATCCGGGAGATCGCCCGCGAGGCGAACATGACCAGCGGCAGCCTCTACCACTACTTTCCGAACAAGGCCGAGTTGGTGAAGGCCACCTTCGACGAGGTCGCCACGATCGCCGTGCCCAGGCTCGAGCAGGCGGCCGACCGCAACCTCACCACCGTCGACAGGCTGATGGCCGTGCTCGACGAGAGCGTGCAGGTGATGCGGGACTACCCGCTGGCGGTCGCGTTCGACCGAGCCATCCGGGCCGAAAGCCCACAGCATCTGCAGCTGGCCGAGACCAGCGACACCCGCTTCGTCGCGTTGCGCAACCTGATTCGCGACATCCTCGCCCAGGGGGCCGATACCGGCGAGCTCGGCCGCGGGGTGGACGTGGCGAGCGCGGCCGATGCCGTCTATCTGGTATTCCGGGGCCTCAACGAATATGCCGCCGGCGCACCGCCATCGCAGGAGTATCTCGCGACCGTGGCCGCGCTCAAAGCGCTGCTGCGCGGCCAGCTGTTCACCGCGTGAGGTAAAGCAGCCGGGCGTTCGCCTGCGGCAGCACCTCGGTGATGCGGCCGATGCCGCTGTCCCGGAAGCAAACAACGGAAGCCGGGGATCCCGCCGAAGGCGCTCACCGGCCGGAGAGGATGAAATCGGCACACCGCTCGCCGACCATGATGGCCGGAGCGTTGGTGTTGGCCCGGGGAATGCACGGGAACACCGACGCGTCGGCGACCCGCAGACCGCAGACCCCGCGGACGTTCAGCTTCTCGTCCAAGACGCTGTCGGCGTCGGCGCCCATGGCTGCCGAGCAGGCGGGATGGCCGGTGGTCGCCACCGAACTGCGCACCCACGCAGCTATCTCGTCGTCGGTGAAGACCCCGGGGCCGGGGTGCAGTTCTGCGGTGGTGACCGACGCGAACGGTTCGGCGGCGACGATCTCCCGGGTGCGCCGGACCACCCGGACGAAGGCCCGCACGTCGTCGGGATCGGCCAGGGTGTTGAGCCGGATCTCCGGTGCCTCACGGGGATCCGCGGATCGCGCCAGCACGGTGCCGCGGCTCTTCGGTGTCCAGTAGGACTGCAGCACCGACGAGGCGCGCCGCAGTTCGCGCTCCATCGCCACCAGATTCACGTAGCTGGGGGAGTGGATCAGCTGGAAGTCCGGCGCCGGCAGGCCCGGATCCGATCGGATGTGGGCCAGCGCCTCCATGGCATTGCTGGTCATCTTCCCGGACCGGCGAAACAGCCAGCGCACCAACCACTGTGGCTTCTGGGCGTCCGAGAGGCCGACGAACTCGGGACGGACATCCCAGCTCATGGCCGTCGCGGGATGGTCGGTGAGATTGGTTCCGACCCGGGGGCTGTCGACCACCGGCGTGATGCCCACCGAGCGGAGATGGTCGGGTGCGCCGACGCCGGACAGCTGCAACAGCTGCGGTGTGCCGTATGCGCCCGCGGACAGGATGACGTCGCGGTTCGCTCCGGCACGCAGCAGGCGGCCCTTGCGTTCGTATTCCACACCGACCGCGCGCCCCTCGCGGATCACCACCCGGTGCACCAGGGCACCCGTCACCACGGTGAAGTTCGAATGTCGCCGTGCCCCAGGCAGATAAGCCCGCGAGGTATTCCAGCGCTGGCCCTTCCAGATCGTCACCGGGGCGATCGAGGTGCCGTCGAGATCCGGCCCGCCGAGGTCCTCATTGGTCGAGACACCTGCGGCGCGGGCGGCTGCCACCCACCGCGTCGACGTCACGTCGGGCTCCGGCAGCCGGGTCACCCGCATCGGGCCGGCACTGCCGTGAGCCGGGCCGCCGAGGTAGTGCGACTCGATCCGGCGGAACACCGGCTCGACATCGGACCAGTCCCACCCCGGTAGGTGCCACCCGTCATAGTCGAGCTGGGTGCCCCGCACCCAGACCATCGCGTTCATCGAGCTGGTGCCGCCGAGCACCCGGCCGCGGGGTTGCGGGATGACCCGGCCGTCACAGGCGGGTTCGGGTTCGGAGTGCAGGTCCCAGTCGGTGGGCCCGCCCATCTGTGCGGCGAAGGCCAGCGGTGCCCGCACCGTCAGCCGCCGGTCGGAACCGCCGGCTTCGAGCAGAAGGACGCTGCCCGGTCCGGCGGCCAGCCGTCCGGCCAGCGCACAGCCCGCCGAACCGGCGCCGATCACGATGTAGTCGTAGTCAGCCACGGTTGTGGACTGTACTTCGCGAGCGGTCCGCCGATCCGTCAGATCTCGACGCCGCGGTAGCTCGCCAGCATGTCGGGATCGGGCAGCGCCATCTGCAGGTACACGTCGATGCGGGTGATCTTGCCGGCTGCGTCGAACTCGTAGACCGACACCGAGTTCACCGAGTTGCTGAAATCTCCTATCCTGCTTCGCTCTTCGAGCTCGAGAAACACCACATCACCTGCTTCGGTGACCCGCTTGAACTCCGACTCCCACTCCGACGACGTCGCCCAGTTGGTCAGGAAGGCGACGTATTCGTCCCAGTTCATCACCTCTTTGAAGTTGCCGACCCGCACGAAGTTCGCGGTGTCGATCAGTTCGGCCAATGGCGCCCAACGTTCGGCGGTGAAGCCGGGTTGCTTGGCCTCGTCGACCAAGCGCTTCATCAGCCGGCTGTAGTCCAGAACCGTCTCGGCCGGCGTCATCAGACGGCCAGCCCTTCCTCGGCAAGGCGGCGTTCCAAGGCGTCGGTGTATTCATGGGTGCCGTGGAACGGTCCGTGCACCCCGATCGCGACGTCCAGGAAGTCGCTGTACTCACTGTTGACGTGGGTCTCCCAGCGGATCACCTCGCCGTCGTCGTTGGTGTCGACGAAACTGTAGGAATAGAAGCCCATTACGGTGCCGGAGGCCTTGTCGGTACCCTGCCAGCGGGTCTTCATCACGAAGCCGTTGTCGGCAGGCCAGTGCCGGAAATCGACCGGCTTCCAGTCCGGGAACCGCAGCGAATAGACCTTGGCCTCCATCGTCGAGGCACGGGCGGACTCCTCCGGGAACTCGCTGAGCTTGAAGGCCTCGTCGCCGGTGAAGTACGGCGAGGCGTACATGCAGTCGGGATGGAACGTCCATACCTCGACGAACTTCTCCCCATCCTGGACGCCCTGACGCAGGTAGGCCTCGCCGTATGCGTGGGCCATCCGGGTGTGCAAAGCGATGCGGTCGTCGAGGTTCACCGGGCTGCCCCGGTGGCCATCCAGCGGTCCAGGGTGTCGTGGAACTTGGCGACGACGACTTCCTCTTTCACCAGCATCAGGTGATCGAGGCTCTGGTTGCGCAACCCTGCCTGCTGGCGTTGCATCTGTTCGTAATCCTGTTGCAGCGCTTCGAAATACTTGTAGCTGCCCGGTTCGTCGACCTCGGTCAGGTCGACGGTGAAGGCCTCGGCCATGTCGGGAGGCAGGTACATGTAGCTCGCGACCTGCCAGATGCACCGGTTGGGGTCCCCGTCCGGGTGCGGCCTGGCCAGGATCACGTGGCACTCGCCTGCCCGGATGGTCATCATGAAATTCGGGAACAGGAACCAGCCGTGATTGTCGCTCATCTGTGCGTCGGTCAGACCGCGGACGTCCAGGCCGATCTCGGTCAGGTGCGCGCGGGTCGCCTGCTGCAGCAGCGTGCGTGCGGTGACCCCCGCGGGGAACGCGATCGAACCGTCGTCGGCGGTGTACTCCTTGACCAGCTCGCAGAACCGCGGGATCACCGCGACCGTGCCTGGGAAGGTCTCGGGTAGTGCCAGAGTGCCCTCGACCTGCTTCTCGGGCGTGGCGCCCGAGACCTCGAACGGGGCCATGGCGATGGTGTGATTCTCGAAGAATTTGTAGCGCGTGGTCTCCGGCGCAATGTTGAGCACGGCCAGAAGCTGGGGGTGCACTCCGTTGACGTGGTAGCCCTCGTTGAAGGCGTCCATCACGACTTTCCAGTTGCAGTCCAAGGCCTCTCGCACATTCATCACCGTCGACATCCGGTCGAGGTGATAGGGCTCCAGGGTGGCCATCGCCTCGTCGCCGAGCCATTGCGCCAGCGGCACGGCACCCGGATCGGGGTTGAGGAAGACGAACCCGCCGAAACTCTCCACCGGCACGGCGATCAGCGCGTGGGCGTTCTTGTCGAACCCGCCCGCGCTGTCCTCGCGCAGCAGTCCCTTCAGCCGGCCGTCCAGGTCGTAGGACCATAGGTGGTACTGGCACAGGAAACCGCGCTTGGCGTTGCCGGTGCGGCCCTGGCAGAGGGCGTTGCCGCGATGGCGGCAGGCGTTGACGAAGCCGCGCAGCTTCTCGTCCTTGCCGCGCACGATCAGGAAGGACTGGTCGTAGATCTGGTACTGCAGCCAGTCGCCGACCTTGGGTAGATCGTCGACGCGGCCGGCGACCTGCCACGTCTTGAGCCAGATGGCGTCTCGTTCGCGGTCGGCGTACTCCCGCGACCGGTAACGGTCGGCGGAGATCTCCGAGGCGAAGGCGCCCGCCAGCTCGTCGAGGCCCGGCGCGTGGTCGACCCACTGCCCGGGGAGTGCGGTGGACGTCATCGAACCTCCTGGTGGGGCGCGGCGGCGGAATTAATTAATCAATTGATTGATTACTGTGCGCCGCCGCGCCCACACTGTCAAGGTGTGGCTTGGTGTCGAACGCTCAGCGCACGTCAGCGCGCCGGCGACCGCCACGAGCGCGGGACGGCGACGCCTGCCGAGCGCAGTTCGAGCGCGGCCAGCCCGCGGATCGCATACGGGTCCTCGCGCCGCCAGGCGCCGACCGGGTCGAAGCTGACCTCGGTGAGCCGGCGCAGGGGCCGGTTGGCCAGGGCCCGCAGCGCCAGCAGTTGCTCCCCGGCCGGGGTCTTGGCCAGCATGATCACCGTCCACTTGCGGCGGAAGAACCGGATCCGCAAAAACAGCCACGGCATGGCGATCGCCAGGATCGGTGGTGCCGCCACCGCGATGGCCAGCAGGACGGCCAGCCATGAGGCCGTGGTGTCGAGGTTGTGCCCGGCACCGGCCAGGTCGAGCGCGGCCTCGCTGGCCGCCCGTAGCGGCTTGGAGACGGTGTCGCCGACCAGCGGGATTTTGTGCGCGCTGTCGCCCGCGGAGTTAAGGTTGTCGGAGATACCGGTGGCACCGTCCTTGACCTGGCGACCGACCTCGGCGATCGACGCAACCGCGGCGTGCACGCCCAGCCCGACGAGCACCCACACGGTGATCCACGACGCGACCAGCAGGTCGCTGACCAACTGCACGAGCAACCGGGCTGGAGTGGTGGCATAAGGCAGGAACCGCGATCGCATGGCTCGATCCCAGCACAGTCGCGTCCCAACAGCGGCCGTTAGGCTGACGCGATGCGCCCTGCTCTGAGCGACTATCCCCATCTGGCCAGCGGGAAGGTTCGCGAGATCTATGCCGTCGACGACGAGCACCTGTTGTTCGTCGCCAGCGACCGGATCTCGGCCTACGACTACATCCTGGACAGCCTCATTCCGGACAAGGGTCGCATCCTCACCGCGATGAGCGTGTTCTTCTTCGACCTCATCGACGCCCCCAACCATCTGGCCGGACCGCCCGACGACCCCCGCATCCCCGACGAGGTACTCGGCCGCGCACTGGTGGTGCGCCGGCTGGAGATGGTCCCCGTCGAGTGCGTGGCCCGCGGCTACCTGACCGGCTCGGGCCTGCTGGACTACCAGCGCACCGGTCAGGTCTGCGGGATCACGCTGCCGCCGGGCCTGGTCGAGGCCAGCAAGTTCGACACCCCGCTGTTCACCCCGGCCACCAAGGCCGAACTGGGTGACCACGACGAGAACATCTCGTTCGAGAAGACCATCGACCTGGTCGGCGCGGTGCGTGCCAATCAGTTGCGGGAACGCACCCTGCAGATCTATCTGCAGGCCGCTGACCACGCCTTGGCGAAGGGCATCATCATCGCCGACACCAAGTTCGAGTTCGGTGTGGACGCCGACGACCGGGTGGTGCTGGCCGACGAGGTGTTCACCCCGGACTCGTCCCGGTACTGGCCGGCCGATACCTACCAGCAGGGCGTGGTGCAGCCCAGCTTCGACAAACAATTCGTCCGCAACTGGCTCACCGGGCCCGAATCCGGTTGGGATCGCAATGGTTCCAGCCCGCCACCGGCATTGCCCGACGACATCGTCGAAGCCACCCGCGCCCGCTACATCGAAGCCTACGAACGCATCTCGGGACTGTCGTTCGCCGACTGGATCGGAGCACCAGCGTGATCGCCCCTGCGCCCAAGCGGGTCGAGACCCAGCGCGAGTACCACGGCGATGTCTTCGTCGACCCCTACGAGTGGTTGCGGGAGAAATCCGACCCCGAGGTCATCGCCCACCTCGAAGCCGAGAATGCCTACGCCGACCAGGCGACCGCTTACCTGGAGCCGTTGCGGCAGAAGATCTTCGACGAGATCAAGGCCCGCACCAAGGAAACCGACATGTCGGTGCCGACCCGGCGCGGTGACTGGTGGTACTACGGGCGCAGCTTCGAAGGCAAGCAGTACGGAGCGCACTGCCGCTGCCCGATCGCCGGGCCCGACGACTGGGAGCCCCCGGTCTTCGACGAGAACACCGAGGTCCCCGGCGAGCAGGTGCTGCTGGACGAGAACACCGAAGCCGACGGCCACGACTTCTTCGCACTCGGCGCCAGCAGCGTGAGCCTCGACGGGAATCTGCTCGCCTTCTCGGTCGACACTGTCGGCGACGAGCGGTACACCCTGCGGTTCAAGGACTTACGCACCGGTGAGCTCTACCCAGACGAGATCGCCGGCATCGCCTCGGGCGTGACCTGGGCGGCCGACAACGCCACGGTGTACTACACGACTGTCGACGAGGCCTGGCGCCCGGACACCGTGTGGCGGCACCGGCTTGGCTCGGCCCAGCCCGACGAGCAGGTCTTCCACGAGCCCGACGAACGGTTCTGGATCGGGATGGGCCGCACCCGCAGCAACAAATACCTGATCATCGCGGCGGGTTCGGCCATCACCTCGCAAGTGTGGTACGGCGACGCCGCCGACCCGGACACCGAATTCACCAGCGTGCTGCCCCGTCGCGACGGCGTCGAGTATTCGGTGGAGCACGCGGTCATCGGCGGCCAGGACAAGTTCCTCATCCTGCACAACGACGGCGCGGTCAACTTCACCCTCGTCGAAGCGCCGGTGGCCAACCCAGAAGACCAGCGCACCCTGATCGCCGCGCGTGACGACGTGCGCCTGGACGGCGTCGACGCCTTCGCCGACCACCTGGTGGTCAGCTACCGCCGTGAGGCGCTGCCGCGAATCCAGCTGTGGCCCATCGACGCCGACGGCTACGGCACCGCCGAAGAGATCACCTTCGACACCGAGCTCACCTCGGCCGGGATGGCAGGCAACCCCAACTGGTCGACCCCCAAGCTGCGGGTGGGCACCACCTCGTTCGTCACCCCGCTGCGCATCTACGACCTCGACCTGGCCACCGGCGAGCGCACGCTGCTGCGCGAGCAGCCCGTGCTGGGCGGATACCGTCGCGAGGATTACGTCGAGCGCCGGGACTGGGCCGTCGCCGAAGACGGCACCCGCGTCCCGATCTCGGTCATCCACCGGGCGGATGTCGAATTCCCCGCCCCGACAGTGCTCTACGGCTACGGTGCCTACGAGTCGTCCGAGGATCCCCGCTTTTCGGTGGCGCGGCTGTCGCTGCTCGACCGGGGAATGGTGTTCGCGATCGCCCACATCCGCGGCGGCGGAGAGATGGGACGAGTCTGGTACGAGCGCGGCAAGCTGTTGGAGAAGCGCAACACGTTCACCGACTTCATCTCGGTGGCACAGCATCTCGTCGACACCGGACTGACCCGGCCGAGCAACCTGGTCGCACTCGGCGGCAGCGCCGGCGGTCTGTTGATGGGGGCGGTCGCCAACCTGGCGCCGCACCTGTTCGCCGGGATCCTCGCACAGGTGCCGTTCGTGGACCCGCTCACCACGATCCTGGACCCTTCGCTGCCGTTGACGGTGACGGAGTGGGACGAGTGGGGAAACCCGTTGGAAAACAAGGACGTCTACTTCTACATGAAGTCGTACTCGCCGTACGAGAACGTCGAGGCCAAGGACTATCCGGCGATCCTGGCGATGACATCGCTCAACGACACCCGGGTGCTCTACGTCGAGCCGGCGAAGTGGGTTGCCGCGCTGCGGCACACCAAGACCGACGAGCATCCGGTGCTGCTGAAAACCCAGATGGCCGCGGGCCACGGCGGGATCAGCGGCCGGTACGAGCGGTGGAAGGAGGCCGCGTTCCAGTATTCCTGGCTGCTGGCCACCGCCGACTCCGAGCACTACGGGCGCGACGCCGGACCTGTTAACGTCTGAGCGCATGAGTCTGACCGACATTCCGCTCACCACCCTCGCCGGCGCGCCCACCTCGCTGGCCGAGTACGCCGACCGTGCGGTACTTCTGGTCAACGTCGCCTCCAAGTGCGGCCTCACCCCGCAATACGAGGCCATGGAGAAGGTGGCCCGCGAGTACGCCGACCGTGGGCTGACCGTGATCGGCGTGCCGTGCAACCAGTTCATGGGCCAGGAACCGGGAACGCCGGAGGAGATCGCGACCTTCTGCTCGACCACCTATGGCGTGACGTTCCCGCTGCTGGCCAAGATCGACGTCAACGGCCCGGACCGCCATCCGCTGTATGCCGAGCTGACCGGCTTCGCCGACGGCGACGGCAAGGCCGGCGACATCCAGTGGAACTTCGAGAAGTTCCTGATCGCGCCGGGTGGCGAGGTGGTCAACCGGTTCCGGCCGCAGACCGAGCCCGACGCCCCCGAAGTGCTCGCCGCGATCGAGGCGGTTCTGCCGGGCTGAACCCGGATGGACGCCTGACATCTTGCTGGCAGACACCGCCCGGACACCTGGAATTGCCAGACTGCGAGCGTGACTGGACAACTCATCGTGTCGGTGTCCGGGATCAACGCCCGGACTCTAGGCGCCGTCGACGAGTTCTGCGACACCCTCGATGCGCGCGCGGTTCCGCTGTCGCTGCTCGTCGCACCCCGGCAAAAGGACGGCTACCGGCTGGACGCCGACCCGCGCACGGTCGAGTGGCTGGCCGGCCGGCGCCGCGGTGGAGACGCGGTGGTGTTGCACGGATTCGACGCGGCCGTCACCAAGAAACGCCGAGGTGAGTTCGCGAGCCTGCCCGCCCACGAGGCGAACCTGCGGCTGATGGGTGCCGACCGGGTGCTCGAACATGTCGGGCTGCGGACCCGGTTGTTCGCCGCCCCAGGCTGGACGGTGTCCGCGGGTACCGCTTTTGCGCTGCCGCGCAACGGCTTCCGGCTACTCGCCGATCTGCACGGGGTCACCGACCTGGTGTCCGGTGCGAGCGTGCGGGCACGGGTGCTCGGTATCGGCGAGGGGTTCGTCACCGAACCGTGGTGGTGCCGCACCCTGGTACTGGCCGCGGAGCGCACCGCGCGGCGCGGCGGAATCGTCCGGTTGTCGGTCACCGCGCGGCAATTGGGCAAAGTGGGACCCCGGCAGGCCATGTACGACGCCATCGAGCTGGCCCTCATGCACGGCTGCGTGCCTTCGGTGTACCGCTGGGGGTCCGACCCGGCGGCCACCGCGCCGTCGGCGGCCTAGCTAACGGCTCGAACCGCTGGCCGTCGTGGCCATCCCGCCGTCCACCGGGATGATCGCCCCGTTCACGTAGGCGCCCGCCCGGCTGGCCAAGAAGATCGCGATGCCGGCCATGTCGTCGTCACGACCGATCCGCCGCATCGGCGACGCGGCCGCGATGGCCTCGCCGAAGGCGTCCAGGGTGGCCGCCATCATCTTCGACTGGAACGGGCCCGGTGCGACGGCGTTCACCGTGACATGCTGCGGCCCAAGTTCTTTGGCCAGCACCCGGGTCAGCTGGTGCAAGGCTGCCTTACTGGCCGAGTAGGAGTAGGTGTTCATCACCGGGACGTGGATCCCGTCGATGCTGCCGATGTTGATCACCCGCGCCGGGTCGTCCTGGGTCCCGGCCTTGCGCAACGCGCCCGCCAGTTCCTGCACCATCCAGAACGGTGACTTCACGTTCAGGTCCAGCACCTTGTCCCACGCCGAGGCCGGAAACGTCTCCAGAGGTTCGCCCCATGTCGCGCCGGCGTTGTTGACCAGGATGTCGAGTTCGTCGGTGTCGGCAAGGACCGCGGCGGCCAGCCGTTTGCACTCGTCCTGGCGGGACAGATCAGCCGGGACGGCACGGACCGTGCCGAACTCCGAGAGCAGCTCGACGGCCTGTTCGCACTTGTCGGCCTTGCGGGAACTGATGATGACACTGGCACCCGCCTGCAGCAGACCGCGGGCGATCATCACCCCGATACCGCTGCTGCCACCGGTGACCAAGGCGGTCTTGCCGGACAGCCCGAACAGTCTGGTCAGGTCAGCTTCGCTCATCAAAATCCTTCGCAGCAACAGGTTTCAGAACCGGACCGAGCTCTCCTCGGGAAGGACCCGGAAGTCGGTATCGGTCATCTCGGTGAGCCGACCGTAGTAGATTCCGCGGGCCTCCGGGGCAACTATGCCCTGATGGATCGGGACGGCGTGCGCCGGTGCCACCGCCCGCAGATAGTCGACCGCCTCGGAGATCTTCATCCACGGCGCGGCCGCGGGAGCTGCCAGCACGTCCACCGGTTCGCCCGGCACGAACAAGGCGTCCCCGGGATGCATCAGCCGGGCCGGATGCTCGGCGTCGCCGACGAGGTAGGAGATGTTGTCGATCACCGGGATCTCCGGGTGGATGACGGCGTGCCGGCCGCCGACCCCGCGGATGGTCAGGCCCGCGACGTTCACTTCGTCGCCGACATGCACCGCGCGCCAGGGTTCGCCGAGTTCGGCGGCCGTCGCCGGATCGGCGTACAACAACGCGTTCGGGTTGGCCTCGACGAGCGCGGGCAGCCGCTCCCGGTCGGCGTGGTCGGGGTGCTGGTGGGTGATCAGGATCGCCGACAGACCCGCCACGCCTTCGAAGCCGTGCGAGAAGTTTCCCGGGTCGAACAACAGGGTGGCGCCGTCGAACTCGGCGAGAAGACATGAATGCCCGAAATGCGTGAGTTCCATGCTTACGATTGTGCGCGCATGGGGAGGCGCAGAATCGTGCGGTGGGTGGTCGCGGTAATGCTGGTGGCCTGCGGGCTCGCTGTCGCGCCGCCCGCTGCCGCCGAGCCGCAGACCTGCCCGCCCACCTGTGACCGCATCCCCGACGCGGCCTGGATCGCACCGTGGGCGATGCCGCTCAACGCCCGCTACACCTGGCCGCGGCTGGCCGGCGTGGCGGTGACCGCCACCGCCCCGCGGTTTCGATTCGAAGAGCTGTGCGGCACGCCGCCGGTGGCACAGGACCCGCGCGCCTACGCCGTCGCCGAGCGGGCCTCGGTGGTCAATCCCGATGGCCAGTGGCAGCTGCAAGCGACCGTGCTGCACTGGCGCGGTGAGACCTGGCGGGGCGGCCAGCTCGCCGACGACGTCTTCCACCGGGCGGTGGCCGCACTGCGGTCCTGCCAGCGCGGCAACCCGTCCGCGTCGCCCTCGCTGACCACGGTCGAGGCCGACCGGATGGCCGCGGTGGTCAGCGGCCCGGTGATCCTGCACCAGTACCTGGTGGCCAGCCCGGCCAACAGCACCGTGACCGAACTCGCCCTGTGGTCCACCGCGCCGCCGCTGACCGCGTGGCCGGCCACCGACGACGCGACCGTGCTCGATGCGCTCGGCGCGCCGCTGTGCACCGCCTACATCGGGTCCTGCCCGTGAGCCGCCGGTAGAGTTAGACCGCAACATTCCCCGACGTCAGCAGGAGAGCCCGTGGCCCGTGTAGTGGTCAACGTGATGCCCAAAGCCGAGATTCTCGACCCTCAGGGCCAGGCCATTGTCGGCGCACTGGGCCGGCTGGGACACGCCGGCATCTCAGATGTCCGTCAGGGCAAGCGATTCGAACTCGAAGTCGACGATTCGGTCAGCGAGTCCGAGCTCGCCGAAATCGCCGAGTCGCTGCTGGCCAACACCGTGATCGAGGACTGGTCGATCACCCGGGAGCACGAGTGAGCGCGCGGATCGGCGTCATCACCTTCCCCGGCACCCTCGACGATGTGGACGCCGCCCGGGCGGTGCGCCTGGCCGGCGGCGAGGCCGTCAGCCTCTGGCACGGTGACGCCGACCTCAAGGGTGTCGACGCGGTGGTGGTACCCGGCGGGTTCTCCTACGGCGACTACCTACGCTGCGGCGCGATCGCGAAGTTCGCGCCGGTGATGGGCCAGGTCATCGCCGCAGCCGAGGGCGGGATGCCGGTGCTCGGCATCTGCAACGGCTTCCAGGTGCTCTGCGAGGCGGGGCTGCTGCCCGGCGCGCTGACCCGCAATGCCGGCCTGCACTTCATCTGCCGCGACGTGTGGCTGAAAGTCGATTCGATCACCAGCGCCTGGTCGTCGCGCTACGAGTGGGGCGCCGAACTGTTGGTGCCGCTGAAGTCGGGGGAGGGCCGCTACGTGGCCAGCGACGCCGTGCTCGACGAACTCGAGGGCGAGGGCCGGGTGGTGTTCCGCTACGCCGACAACCCCAACGGGTCGATGCGCGACATCGCGGGAATCAGCTCCGCCAACGGGCGGGTCGTCGGCCTGATGCCGCACCCCGAGCACGCCACCGAAGCGTTGACCGGCCCGTCCGACGACGGGCTGGGCCTGTTCTTGTCCGCCCTCGACCTGGTCCTGACATAGATTTCGGCGCGAAAACCGCCGCTGGGCGAACTGTTCTGTTCGGGGACATCGCTGACAGTGGTATGTCTCGGGACATCGCTGACACCTGAGTAGGGCTGGGA
>NZ_BEWG01000096.1 GCF_002723835.1 Mycobacterium sp. shizuoka-1
AAAAACTCCCGCCACTGAAACGGCTTCCGAAACACAAACCGCACCGCATCAGCCGACATCGCAAACAAACCACCAACAGCCGCCATCGGACCAGCGGCAATCCGGGCCAAGGCGACTGTGTCCGCGCGGGTCGGGCGGGTGCTGACGGTCACGCCCATCAACAGGCCGACTGGAGGTGCGATGTCACGGTGGCTGAGTGCACCGCACAATGTGCTCGCGGCCACATCTGCTTCCCGGTCAGCGGGAGACGTGTCGCCCGCGATGACCGCCCCGACGACGACGACCGTGCTGGACAGCGTGGCAGCGCACTGATAAGACAGGCAGATGCCGCTCGCCCGAACCGCCGATCTCGTCGCAGCCGCCTACCGCGACCGCTCAGCCGTGCTGGCCTGCAACGTGATCACGCTCGAGCACGCCGAGGCGATCGTGGCCGGCGCCGAACGCGTGGGGCGCCCGGTGATCCTGCAGCTGAGCGAGAACGCGGTGAAGTTCCACCACGGCAGACTGGCACCTGTCGCCGCGGCGGCCGGCGCGGTCGCCGCCGCCGCGGCGGTCGATGTCGCGGTGCACCTCGACCACGTCGAGGACGAGCACCTGCTGCATGCGGCCGCCGCCACCAGCGCGTCGTCGGTGATGTTCGACGCGTCGAAGCTGGACTACGCCGCCAATGTCGCGGCCACGAAAACCGCGGTGGACTGGGCACATCGCGAGGGTTTGTTCCTCGAGGCCGAGCTCGGCGAGGTCGGCGGGAAGGACGGCGCGCATGCGCCCGGCGTGCGCACCGACCCCGATGAGGCGGTCGCCTTCGTCGCGGCGACCGGCGTCGACGCGCTGGCCGTCGCAGTCGGCAGCTCGCACGCGATGTCGCAGCGCAGCGCCACGTTGGACTTCGAGCTCATTGGGCGCCTACGGGCTGCGCTCTCGGTTCCCCTTGTGCTGCATGGTTCTTCGGGTGTGTCCGACAATGACCTGCGCTCGGCGGTCGAGGCAGGGCTCACCAAGATCAATGTGGGGACACTGCTCAACGTCCGGTTCACCGCCGCGGTGCGCTCTTATCTGGCCGCCGAGCCGGACGTCAACGATCCGCGCCGATACCTGTCCCCGGCCCGCGACGCGATCGCCGACGCGGTGGCCGCGCTACTGGCCGCCATCGACGGATAACCGCGTCTCACTAGTCGCCCACCTCGACGACGTGGACCCGCACGCCCGCGCCGACGATCCGCTCCAGCTGCACCGGGTCGGCGGTCGAGTCGGTCACCAGATGGTGGATCTCGTTGAGAGCCACCATCTTTGCGAGGGTGACCTTGCCGATCTTGGAACCGTCGACAGCGACGACGACCTGTTGCGCGCTGGCGGCCATGGCCATTGCCGTCCGGGCCTCGGCCTCGTCGAACGTGGTTGCCCCGACCTCCGCCGACATCCCGTCGGCGCCGAGTACCGCCGTCCCGACGTTGATCACCTGAAACGCATGCTCCGACATCGGCCCCACCGCTTCCAGCGAGTTCGCCCGGACCAGGCCGCCGGTCACGATCACCTTCATGTGCGCATCGACGGCACAGTCGGCGGCGATGGTCAGCGAGTTCGTCACGATCGTCATCTGCGGGCGCCCTTTCAGCGACCGCGCGACTTCACCGGTGGTGATGCCGCCGGTCAGCGCCACCGCCTGCGGACCGGCCGGCACCAGCGCCGCGGCATGCTGCGCGATCCGCCGCTTGATCGCGATCGTGCGGTGATCGCGCAGCCGAACCGGGATCTCGCTGCCACTGGGATCGAGTGCCCGCGCACCGCCGTGCGTCCGGACCAGCAGGCCCTGTTCCTCGAGCTCGCTGAGATCACGGCGCAACGTCGCGGCCGATACCCGCAATTCGGTGCGCAACACCTGGGAATCGACCTCGCCGCGCGCGCGCAGAAGCGCCAGCACCTCACGCATCCGGTCGGTGCGCCTGGTCGACATTTCCGCTGCCTCCTTTGACTTCGCACAATACGATCGGTCAAACGATCAGTTTTAGTGATCACTTGACGGCGTTGCATTGCGCACTCTGAGCGAGCTTCCCATGATCGAGCAATGTTGCAAATGTCCGGGCAGCGCACCAGCTGGCTCGCCGAGACCATCGGCCGCCACAAGTCCGGCCACGCGGTCGGCGTGTATTCCGTCTGCTCGGCCCATCCCACCGTCGTCGAGGCCGCGATGACCCAGGCCGACGCCGACGGCACCCCGGTGCTCATCGAGGCCACCTCGAACCAGGTCGACCAATTCGGCGGTTACACGGGGCTGCGCCCCGCGCAGTTTCGCGATCTCGTCCTCGGCGTTGCCGATCGCTGTGCCTTCCCCCACGAACGGGTCGTGTTGGGCGGCGACCACCTCGGACCCAACCGGTGGCAAGGCGAACCCGCCGCTGCCGCAATGGACAAGGCCGACACGCTGGTCGCCGCCTACGTGGCGGCCGGCTACAGCAAGATCCACCTCGACTGCAGCATGTCGTGCGCCGACGATCCGGCCGTCCTCGGCGACGAGGATGTCGCCCGGCGCGCCGCCCGGCTGATGCGGGTGGCCGAGGACTGTGCGCAGCGCGAGGGCATCGACCCACCGGTGTACGTCATCGGCACCGAGGTGCCGGTGCCCGGCGGAGCGCACGAAACCCTCGGTGCGCTGGCGCCCACACCGGCTGATCGGGCCCGCCGGACCATCGCCGCGCATCAGGTGGCGTTTCGAGACGCGGGCCTCGACCACGTGTGGCCCCGAGTGATGGGACTGGTGGTCCAGCCCGGTGTCGAATTCGACCACCTTCGGGTCATCGACTACCGGCGCGACGCCACCGCCGCGCTGCGGCGTGTCCTCGACGACGAACCACATCTGGTGTTCGAGGCGCATTCCACCGACTACCAGCGCCCCGCCCAGCTACGCGAGCTCGTCGAGGACCACTGGGCGGTACTGAAAGTCGGTCCAGGACTGACCTTCGCGATGCGCGAAGCACTCTTCGCGCTCGCGCACATCGAGGACGAGCTCGTGCCGCACGCGTCGCGGTCCGGCCTCATCGACGTCGTCGAACGCCGGATGCTGGCCAACCCGGCCTACTGGCAGGGCTACTACGACGGCGACCCGAGATCCCAGCAGACCGCACGGCGCTACAGCTACAGCGACCGGTTGCGGTATTACTGGGCCGACGAACAGGTCGAGGCCGCGCGCCGCGCCCTGCTGGACAACCTCGACCGCGTCGGCATACCGATGCCACTGATCAGTCAATTCCTACCCATCCAGTACGACCGGATCCGCGCCGGCGAACTCGATCCGACGGCCGCCGCCCTGGTGATCGACCGAGTCCGCGACGCGATGCGGCCCTACGCCCGAGCCGTGAGTGGAGTGCCCGCATGACGAACACCGTGCCCGCCCAGAAAGACGGCGGCGCAACGATTCTCGAGATCGGGCAGCAGCCCGGCGTGTGGCGCGAGGCGGCGCGGAACATCGACCCCGAGCTCACCCGGTTCCTCGGCGAGCTCACCGGCCGGCCGGACCTGCGGGTGATCCTGACCGGAGCGGGAAGTTCGGCGTTCATCGGGGAGATCGCGGCCGCCGCCGTGCGCCGCCATCTCGGCCGCCGCGTCGAGGCGATCCCGACCACCAGCATCGTCGCCAGCCCGCTCGATCACCTGGAGCGTGACACCCCGACCCTGATGGTGTCCTTCGCCCGCTCAGGCAACAGCCCGGAGAGCCTGGCCACCACGGCGCTGGCCGACGAACTGGTCGACGATATCGCTCATCTCGTCCTGACCTGCGACCCCGCCGGCGAGCTGGGCCGAAACCACAGCGGGCGGAACAACTCTCGGGTGTTGTACATGCCCGAACGCAGCAACGACACCGGGTTCGCGATGACATCGAGCCTGACGTCGATGCTGCTGTCCTGCCTGCTGCTGCTGGGCCCCGCCACCGAGCGCGATGCCGAGGCGCTGGCCGCCGCCGCCGAACAGGTCATCGCACGCCAACCGGACATCGCCGCACTCGCCCGGACCAAGCGCCAGCGGTTCTTCTACCTGGGCAGCGGAGCGCTGAGCGGCCTAGCACGCGAATCCGCCTTGAAGATGCTGGAGCTGACAGCCGGCGACGTGGTCACCTACTTCGACTCGCCGCTGGGTTTCCGGCACGGCCCGAAATCCGCGTTGGACGCCGACACTCTGGCGGTGGTGTACGTGTCCACCGACCCATACACCCGCCGCTACGACCTCGACATCATCACCGAGATCCGGTCCCAGCTCGGCGTGGACACCGTCATGGTGATCTCCACCGAATCGCAACCCGGGGGTCCCACGCTCGCGCTGCCCGAACTCGAGGGAATGGACGACGCTCTGGTCGCCCTGCCGTATCTGGTCTTCGCCCAGTACCTTGCGCTGTTCACCGCCCTCGAGCACGGCAAGACCCCCGACAATCCCTTCCCCTCCGGAGAAGTCAACCGGGTGGTCCAGGGCGTCACCATCTACCCGATGATCCAGAACGGAGGCTGACGTGGCCCGTTATCTCGGAGTCGACGGCGGCGGATCGAAGACCGCGTTCGCGCTCATCGACGACACCGGGCACGTCCTCGCCCGCGCGACCGCACCGACGTCGTACTACTTCAACGACGGCTTTGAGGTAGTGGAAAAGTCCCTGGCACAGGGAATTACCGACATCTGTACGCAAACGGGCATCGTCACCGCCGACATCGACGCCGCATTCTTCGGCCTGCCCGGATACGGCGAGGCCAGCGGCGACATCGCCCAACTCGACGCCGTCGGAGCCGGCATCCTCGGCCACCACCGCTACAGCTGCGACAACGACATGGTGTGCGGTTGGGCGGGCTCACTCGCGGGTGAGGACGGCATCAACGTCATCAGCGGCACCGGGTCCATGACCTACGGCGAACGACACGGAGTCGGCCACCGCGTCGGCGGCTGGGGTGAATTGTTCGGCGATGAAGGCTCGGCGTATTGGATTGCCGTCCAAGGGCTCAACGCGTTCTCCCGGATGAGTGACGGCAGGCAGCCGCCGGGCACTCTGCACGCGCTGATGAAAGACCGCCTCCAACTCGCCGGCGACCTGGACGTCGTCAGCCTGGTGATCGACACCTGGAAGGGCAACCGCAGCAAGATCGCTGCACTGGCGACGACGGTCTGCCAGGCCGCCGAAGCCGGCGACGATGCGTCGGCGCGCATCCTGTCCGCCGCAGTCGGCGAACTGGTCACGCTCATCGAGACCACGCGCACCCTGATCGGGTTCACCGATGACGACAGCGTCCCGGTGTCCTACTCGGGCGGGATGTTCTCCAACGACGGCTTCCTGTCCCAGTTCGTCGCAGCGCTGGACGCCGCTCCCGCCGACTACGCCCTCCAACAGCCGCGGCTCGATCCGGCAGTCGGGGGCGCGCTCTACGCCGCCAAGCACAGCGGACATCCGCTGAGTCCACAAGCCGTGCAACGCCTTTCCGCCAACAACCCGACGAGGTGAGGTCATCATGACCACGACCACCCCAGCACGCACCCGCGGCTGGATCTTCTACGCCGCCTTGCTCATCCTGTTCTGGGGTGTCTGGGGGGCATTCTCGGCCCTCCCGTCGTCGAAATACGGCTATCCGGACGAGATGATCTACAGCATCTGGGCGCTCACGATGATCATCCCCGCCGCGGTGATCCTGCGCGGCCAGCGGTGGGACCGCCGCCCCGCCGCCACCATCTACGGCCTGCTCATCGGGCTCACCGGCGCCGGCGGCCAGCTGATCCTGTTCCAGGCGCTCACGATGGGCCCGGCGTACCTCATCTTCCCCATCGTCTCGATCTCACCGGCGATCACCGTGATCATGGCGATGGCGCTGCTGCGCGAACGCATTTCACCACTGGCCGGGATCGGGCTGGTGATGGCGCTGGCCGCCATCGTGCTGTTCACCGTCACCGGCGGTGAATCGGAAGCCTCGTCGGGACCGTGGCTGCTGCTGTCGGTCCTGATCTGCGTGGCCTGGGGTGTGCAGGCGTACTTCATGCGCAAGACCGCGACCATCGGGGTCAACGAAGCCACCACATTCGGCTGGATGACCATCAGCGGCCTGGCGCTCATTCCCGTCGCGCTGTGGTCCCTCGGCGGCATACCGACCGGCTTCGGCTGGCAAGCGCCCGCACTGACCGCCGTCACCCAGGTGCTCAACGCCGTCGGTGCGCTGTTCCTGGTGATGGCACTGGCGCGCGGCAAGGCCTCGATCGTGGCCCCGACCACCAATGCGCTGGCCCCCGCGCTCACCGTGATCATCTCGCTGATCGCCTACCAGACCCTGCCGAGCCCCTACGGCGCGATCGGTATCGTGCTCGCGCTGCTCGGCTCGACGCTGATGGTCTACAGCGACGAGAAGCGCGGTGAGGCGCTGTCCGAGGCGGTGCGATGAAGCCCACCGTCGTCATCATCGGCGCGGGCAGCGTCGAATTCACCCGCGAGCTGCTCGGCGACATCCTGTCCTTCCCGGAGTTGGGATCCACCCGGGTGGTGCTGCACGACATCGACGCCGAGCGACTGCAGACCGCCGAGGCGATCGCCCGAGCGACCGCCAGGGCCGCGGGCGCCGACCCTGAAGTGGTGGCGACGCTGGACCGTCGCCGGGCCCTCGAGGGCGCCGACTACGTCATCAACGTGATCCAGGTCGGCATGCACGACGCCACCGTGCGTGACTTCGAGATCCCGGCACGCTATGGCCTGAAGCAGACCATCGGCGACACCATCGGGGTCGGCGGGATCTTCCGCGGCCTGCGTACCTTCCCGGTCCTGGCCGGGATCGCCGAGGACATGACGGAGGTGTGTCCGGACGCCTGGCTGCTGAACTACACCAACCCGATGGCGATGAACGTGACGTTCCTGCATGCGGTCGCGCCGCGACTGAAGGTCCTCGGGCTGTGCCATTCGGTGTACTGGACCATGGTCGGCCTGTGCGAACTCATCGACGTGCCCTACGACGAGGTGTCCTACTGGTCGGCGGGGGTCAACCATCAGGCATGGGTGCTGCGCTGGGAACGCGCCGGCCAGAACCTCTATCCGCTGCTGGATCAGCGCATCGCCGCCGATCCCGAGCTGCGCAGGCGGGTCCGCGTCGACATGTACCGGCGGCTGGGCTACTACCCCACCGAGACCAGTGAGCACAGCAGCGAGTACGTCGGCTGGTACCTCCACGACCCGGCCGAGATCGCCCGGCTGCGGATCAATGTCGGTGAGTACGTGTCGATCAGCGAGGCCAACCTGGCCGAATACGCGCGGGTACGTGCCGAATTGGCGGACGCACACGCGCTGGCGATCGACACCAGCTCGACGGAATATGCACCGCAGGTCATCCATTCGCTGGAAACCGGTACGCCGCGGGTGATCTCGGCCAACGTCGTCAACGACGGGCTGATCACCAACCTGCCGGACGGGGTCGCCGTCGAGGTGCCCACCCTGCTGGACTCGCTCGGTGCGCACCCGATGAAGGTCGGCGATCTGCCGCCACAGTGCGCCGCCCTCAACCGCGCCTTCCTCGGGCCGGTCGACCTGACGGTCCGCGCGGCGGTCGACGCCGACCCGCGGCTGGTGCGTGCCGCGGCCATGGTCGATCCCAACACCGCCGCGACGCTGAGCGTCGACCAGATCTGGGCGCTGTGCGACGAACTGACCGTCGCGCACGGCGACCTGCTCCCCCCATCGCTGCGCCGCAGTCTCGCCCCGGATACCGCCCACTAAGGAGTCTCACCGTGATTCGACGTAGGTTGTGCATCGCCCTGATCGCCATGCTGACGTTCGCCGTCGCCGCCTGCGGTGGCGGAGGCGGGTCGTCGGGCCCCACCGAGATCGCGGTGTGGCACGGTTATCAGGACACCGAGGGCGAGGTGTTCAAGAGCCTGGTCGATCAGTACAACAAGGAACACCCCGACGTGTTGGTTTCCGAGCTGTACTCCTCGAATGACCTGGTGCTGCAAAAGGTTCTGACCGCGGTGCGAGGCAACAGTGCACCGGATGTGGCCTACATGTTCGGATCGTGGTCGCCGAACATCGCGAAGATCCCGTCGCTGGTGAACATGGCCGACGAGGTCAAGAAGCCGGACTGGCGTTGGGACGACTTCTACGAGGCCGAACGCAAGGCCGCGACGGTGGGCGACAAGGTCGTCGGCGTCCCCGCACTGGTGGACAACCTGGCGATCGTCTACAACAAGAAGCTCTTCGCCGACGCGGGCGTCGCCCCGCCGTCACCGGAGTGGACCTGGGACGACTTCCGCGCGGCGGCGGCCAAGCTGACCGACCCCGCCAAGGGCCAGTTCGGCTGGTTGATTCCCGCCGACGGCAGCGAAGACACGGTGTGGCACTACATTCCGATGCTCTGGGAGGCCGGCGGGAACATCCTGTCCGCCGACAACACCAAGGCCACCTTCAACTCCGAGGCGGGCGTGCGGGCGCTCACCACGCTGCAGCAGATGGCGGTGGCCGACAAGTCGCTCTACCTCGACACCACCAACGAAAACGGGCCGAAGCTGATGAACAGCGGCAAGATCGGGATGCTGGTGACCGGCCCGTGGGACCTGTCGCAGCTGTCCGACATCGACTACGGGGTGCAGGTGATGCCCACCTACCCCGGCTCCAGCGGCGGACATCAGACCATCGCCGGACCCGACAACTGGGTGGTGTTCGACAACGGCGACAAGCGCAAGCAGGCGGCGATCGACTTCGTGAAGTGGCTCTCGGCACCCGAGCAGGTCACGAAGTTCTCGCTGGGCACCGGCGATCTGCCCATCCGTGCCTCGGTCGGCGACGACAAGGCCGTGCTCGACGAACTCGACAAGAACGTCCCCGGCACCGCCGCCTTCGTCGAGAATCTGAAGAACGTGCACCAGGTGCGGCCGCAGGTCGAACAGTATCCGGCGGTGTCGGAGGCGCTCGGCCAGGCGATCGTGTCCGTCATGCTCGGCAAGGACCAGCCCCAGGCGGCGCTGGACGCCGCCGCGCAGGCCGCCGACGCGAAGTTGGCGGAGAAGTAGGGAGTCGATGCCAGCACTGATTCGGCGGCGCGGCCGCCCAGATGCCGTGTCGGGGTGGGCGCTGGTCAGCCCGGCGGTCATCCTGATCGGGATCTTCGGTCTGCTGCCGGTGCTGATGTCGCTGCAGTTGTCGTTCCAGAAGTCCGACCTGCTCAGTGCCGAGACGCCGTGGGTGGGCTTCGACAACTACAAGAAGTTGGCCGAGGACCCGGTGTTCGTCCAGGCGATCACGAACACGATCGTCTACACGGCGCTGTTCGTGCCGGGCACGATGGTGGTCGGGCTGCTCGTCGCGGCCGCGCTGAACCGCTCGGTGCGGTTCATCTCGGTCTACCGGACCGCGGCCTACATCACCATGGCGGTGTCGACCATCTCGCAGGGCATCATCTTCCTGTGGCTGACCGACCGCGACTATGGCCTGGTCAACGCGGCGCTCAACGCGGTGGGGATCTCGTCGCAGCCGTTCCTGGCGTCGCCGTCGCAAGCGTTGTACGTGATCGTGGCGATGACGATCTGGGGCTGGACCGGCTTCTCGGTGATCGTGTATCTGGCTGCGCTGCAGGGTGTTCCGGCCGAACTCCACGAAGCCGCCGCGATCGACGGCGCGTCGGCGTTGACCCGGTTCCGCACCATCACGGTTCCCCTGCTGGGCCCGGCCAATCTCTTTCTGGTCGTGTGGCTGACGATCAACGCCCTGCAGCTGTTCGACGAGGTCTATGTGACGACCAGGGGCGGACCGCTACGGGCCACGACCGTGATCGTCTACTACCTGTGGGACCGGGCCTTCGTGCAGTTCGACGCCGGCTACGCCGCGGCGATGGCCTATGCCCTGTTCGTGGTGATCCTGCTGATCACCGCCGTGCAGTTCCGGCTGGCCCGGCGGTATGTGCACTCATGACCGATCTGCTGACCTCCACGACGCCCGGCGCGGCCGAACCCGCCCGCCGGGCGCAGTCCTCTCGGTGGCGCCTGCCGTTCAGTCCCTGGCACCTCATCCTGATCCCGGTGACGTTCCTGCTCCTCACACCGCTGTTGTGGATGCTCATCACGTCGTTGGAGACCGAGGGCGAAGCGAATCGCTTCCCGCCAGTGCTGTTTCCCGAACATCCGCGATTCGCGAACTACACCGACGCGTGGGCGGCGGCGCCGTTCGGGCATTTCTTCGTCAACAGCGCGCTGGTCACCCTGGTGGTGCTGGCGTCCAACCTGGTGGTCTGCAGTCTCGCGGGCTATGCCTTCGCGCGCATCCGATTCCTGGGGCGCGGAGCGCTTTTCGTCACGTTGATGGCGACGTTGATGGTGCCCTTCCAGGTCACCATGATTCCGGTGTTCCTGATCGTCAAGTGGTTCGGCGACAACGTGTGGGCGGGCCTGGGTATCGACCACCTCGGGGCTCTGATGCTGCCGAATCTGGCGACCGCGTTCGGCATCTTCTTCCTGCGCCAGTTCTTCATGACGGTACCCGTCGAGCTGGAGGAAGCCGCCAGGGTCGACGGGACATCGCGGATCGGCGTGCTGTTCAGGATCATCCTGCCGCTGTCGCTGCCGGCGTTGTCCACGTTGGCCGCGCTCACCGTGCTGACGTCGTGGAACGACTTCCTGTGGCCGCTGATCGTCATCACGTCCCAGGACCAGATGACGATCCCGTTGGGCCTGAGCTACTTTCAGGGCGCCCACCGCGTCAAGTGGCCGCTGCTGATGGCGGCCAACGTGATGAGCCTGCTGCCGATGCTGTTGGTGTTCGTCGGCGCCCAGCGCTATTTCGTGCAATCGGTGGCGAGCCAGGGATTGAAGGGCTGAGCATGGCAGAAGTTGAGTTCCGCAACGTGACGCGGCGATACGCGGGCGGCGTCGCCGCCCTCACGGACTTCAACCTGACGGTCGCCGACGGCGAGTTCTTGATCCTGGTCGGGCCGTCGGGGTGCGGTAAGAGCACGGCGCTGAGACTGCTTGCCGGGCTGGACAGACCGAGCTCCGGCGAGATCAGGATCGGCGACACCGTCGTCAACGGGCTGGCTCCGGGCGAGCGCGACATCGCGATGGTGTTCCAGAACTACGCGCTGTATCCGCACATGTCGGTGTACCGCAACCTGGCCTACGGTCTGCGGCAACGCAAGACACCGCGCGCCGAGATCGACCGGCGGGTGCGGGAAACGGCCGCGCTGCTCGAGATCGACACGCTGCTCGACCGCAAGCCCGGTCAGCTCTCCGGCGGCCAGCGCCAGCGTGTCGCCATGGGCCGCGCGCTGGTCCGCCGCCCCCAGGCATTCCTGCTCGACGAACCGCTGTCCAATCTGGACGCCAAGTTACGCAACCAAGTCCGCGGCGATCTGAAGCGACTGCACCGCGAACTTCCGGTCACCTCGATCTACGTCACCCACGACCAGGTCGAGGCGATGACGCTCGGCGACCGGCTGTGCGTGATGTCCGGCGGTGCGATCCAGCAGATCGGCACCCCCGACGAGATCTACCACCACCCGGCCAACACTTTCGTCGCGGCCTTCATGGGCAGCCCGCCGATGAACCTGGTGGCCGCCGAGGTGCGGTCGGGGGTGCTGCACGTCGCAGACGCCGCGCTGGCCGCGGTGTCGACACCCGAGGGCCCGGTGACGCTCGGCGTTCGCCCGGAACATCTGCAGTTGCGCGACCGCATGGCCGAGGGTCTGCTGCCGGCGCGGGTCGACTTCGTCGAACCGCTCGGCAGCCACGTGCTGGTGACCGCGCTCGTCGACACCGGCCGCGCGCAGAGCACGAGGGTGATCGTGCATGCGCCGGCAGGCACCGACCTGCCGGCAGGCACCCGGATCGGCCTCGAACTGCCCGCAGACCGGACGTACTTCTTCGATGCCGACACCGGCAACGCCCGGCGCAGCCGGGAACCGATCGCGCTCTGACCGCGGCATCTGCCGGCACTCACTCACCGGGAGTCGTCGTTGCTTCGCGCTGCGCCACCGATCACAGTGGACCCAGCAGACGAAGGAGGCCGATGACTGCGCAGGACTACGACGAAACCGTCGACGTCATCGTCGCCGGCTCCGGCGGCGGTATCACCGGGGCGTACACCGCGGCCCGCGAGGGACTCTCGGTGGCGCTGGTGGAGGCGACCGACATGTTCGGCGGCACCACCGCTTACTCCGGCGGTGGCGGCATGTGGTTCCCCTGCAACCCGGTGCTGCAACGTGCCGGCAGTGACGACACGATCGAGAAGGCACTCACCTACTTTCATGCCGTCATCGGCGACCGCACCCCGCGCGAACTCCAGGAGACCTACATCCGACGCGGCCCCGGCCTGGTCGAATACCTGGAGGCCGACGAGAACTTCGTGTTCTCGGTGCTGCCGTGGCCCGACTACTACGGCAAGGCTCCCGACTCGCGCGGCGACGGGCTGCGCCACATCGTGGCGGCGCCGATCCGCGGCGAGAAACTGGGCCCGTACGCCGGATTCGTCCGGGGGCCGCTGGACCACGACCGGCTCGGTGCGCCCGCCCCGGACAAGCTGTTCGGCGGCCGGGCACTGATCGGCCGGTTCCTGGCGGCGTTGGCCGGCTACCCGGACGCCGCGCTGTACCGCAACGCCCAACTGACCGATCTGATCACCGACGGTGGACGGGTCGTCGGCGCGGTCGTGCAGCGCGACGGCCGGCCGGTGCGGATCGGCGCCCGGCGCGGAGTGCTGTTGGCGGCGGGCGGTTTCGAGCACAACGCCGCGCTACGGCACAGCTACGGCGTACCGGGTGCCCCGGCCGACAGCATGGGCGGCCCGGGCAGCACCGGGGCCGCGCTCGAGGCGGCGCTGCGAATCGGCGCGGCCACCGATCTGATGGACCAGGCCTGGTGGTCACCGGGCCTGACCCACCCTGACGGCCGGTCGGCCTTCGCGTTGTGGTTCACCGGGGGCATCTTCGTCAACCAGGCCGGGCAGCGGTTCGCCAACGAGTCGGCGGCCTATGACCGGATCGGGCGGGAGATCATCGCCGAGATGGCGGCCGGCCGGCTCGATGTGCCGTTCTGGATGGTGTACGACGACCGGGAGGGCGAGGTTCCGCCGGTCAAGGCGACCAACGTGTCGATGGTGGACACCGAAAGCTACCGCGACGCCGGATTGTGGCGCAGCGCAGACACTTTGGCCGAACTGGCCGCGGTGATCGGAGTGCCCGCCGACGCGCTGGAACAGACGGTGGAGCGCTACAACGCGATGGTCGCCGAGGGCGCCGACACCGATTTCGGCCGCGGCGACGAAGCCTACGACCGGGCTTTCTCCGGCGGCGAGTCACCGCTGGTCGCGATCGACACACCCCCGTTCCACGCGGCCGCGTTCGGGCTGTCCGATCTCGGGACCAAAGGCGGCCTGCGCACCGATGCCCGGGCCAGGGTTCTCGACGAGTCCGGTGCGCCGATCCCCGGCCTGTACGCGGCGGGCAACACCATGGCGGCGGTCAGCGGAACCACCTATCCCGGTGGCGGAAACCCCATCGGTGCGTCGATGTTGTTCAGCCACCTGGCGGCCCTCGACATGGCCGGTGACGTCAGGTCAGCTTGATCAGCTTGAACGGCATGTTGATGAACAGCGCGAGGCTGTGGCCGCAGGCGCCCGGCTGGCCGGTGGTGGAGTCCTGGCCGACCAACGTGTTGGAGCTCGGGTCGGTCTGATCGCCACCCGGGCTGGATCCGTGAAAGCGGTACACCTGCAATCCCGGGGCGGTGGTGCCGTCCTGGCACGGCATCCAGTCCTCGATGACCCGCTTGACACGCCAGTCGCCGCCGGTCTGATAGATCGGCGCCGTCCAGCCCGCATCGCTGCTGACCGTGCCGGTGCACTCGGTCGGATAGCTGCAGGTCGAGTTGATGGTCCAGATGCTGCGCACACTGCGCTCGTCGTGGAACACATCGTTGGACGTCGCCCATTCACCGTTGGACGTCGCCTGGAAGGTGCCGTTGAGCGCCCATTTCTCCGACGCCCCCGCGGTGGCGGGATACATCACGCCGCCGAACGCCGCAGCGGTCACGGCTCCGACGCTGATCAGCATTCGGGTCGTACGCATGTGCCCTCTCCCCTCACCTTTCATGTCGTCGGCAGCAGGTCCTTCCACGACTGGTTGTCGCCGGAGTGCACCAGGTCGGTCTGCCGCGCCACGGTGCCGTCGGGTGTGGCGTATTGGCCGGTCGCCGGGTCGTAGGTGGCGATCGCCACCGACGGTCCACCGGGCGCACCCGGCGTGAACGCGCTGGGCGCGACCGCGGGACCACCGCCCTGATCGGTCGGCGCGATATCCGGAACACCCTGCGGCGCAGGTGCTCCCGGCGCCGGCGGGACCGGCGCTGCGGCGGGGGCGGGCGCGGGCGCGGCCGGAGCCGGTCCCGGTGGCATCGGCGTGCCCTGCAACGGTCCGTAGATGTGGTCCTGGAACGTCACCCGGTCGTCGGGCGGCACACCCTGCGCGATCAGGTTCGGATCGATCGGGTTCGGGCCGGTCGCGTGTTGGCGCATCGCGAGCGGCTCGTACGGCTTGTCGCTCTCGCAGATCTCGACCGTGGGCGCGCGCTTCCCGGGCTCGCCCTGGCACGGGTAGTTGCGAGCGCCGCGCACGGCGATCGGCGAATCCTGCGGCAGCTTGCAGTAGAGGCCGTCGGGTGTGTCGATGGTGGTGGTGTCTTCCGGTGAGCGCCACTGCGACGGCGGCAGGAAGCCCACGGTGCACGCCGGCGGGTCACTGATCGTCAGCGTGAAATCGCCGAGCGTCATACCGGTCGGGTTGTTCAACGGCGAGCCGACCGCCTGGATGGAACCGATGTAGGGCGGCAGCAGCACCAGCAACTGTTCGAGGCCGGCGTGATAGGTCACCCCGATCTGCCCAATCGTCGTCAAGCTGGCCAGCAGCACCGGCAGGGTCGGCTTCACCTGGTTCAGCAGCGCGGTCGCCTCATCGGCTGCACCAGGGCCGTTGGCCAGGAGGGAACGCCACTGCGGATCGTTGGTGTTCAGCTGGTCGGTGATGCCCGCCAGGCTGCGCGCCCAGGTCCGGATCGAATCGGTGGAGGCCAGCTGACCGTCCAACAACGGCCGGCTGTCCTCGACCAGGGTGCGGGTCTGGTCGGCGGTGGCGCTGAAATCGGCGGCGAGCCGCGACGCGGAGTCGTTCAGCGTGGTGAGGTCGTCGCCCGCGCCGTTGAGGCCCTCGTAGGCGTTGCTCAGCAGGTCGGTGAGCCGATCCGTCGGAATGCTCTTGAGCAGGGTGTTGGTCTGGTCGAGCATCGGGCCTACGGCCTGCGGGAGCTTGGCGTCCTTGACCGAGATCACCGAGCCGTCGCGCAGGTAGGGCCCGGAGTCGGTCCGCGGCACCAGGTCCACGTACTGCTCACCGACCGCCGACACGCTGAGCACCCGCGCCTCGAGGTCGGCGGGCACCTTCGGATTGCTGGCCAGCGACAGCGTCGCCACCGCGCCGGTCCGCGTCGGCAGCACCTCGGTGACCTTGCCCAGCTGGACGCCGCGGTAGGTGACGTTCGAGAACTGATAAAGGCCACCGGTTCTGGGCAGCTCGAGCTTGACCGTGATCCGGCCGATGCCGAGCAGGGTCCCCACTTGCATGTACGTCACCACCATCACGGCGACGCCGACCACCGAAGCGATGGTGAAGATGATGAGCTGGTTCCGGATGAAACGGGTGATCATCAGTTACCCCCGTCCTGTGGGACTGCCTGCGGGGCCGGACCCGGCAGCGGGCCGGACCCCGTTCCCGGGGCGGGCGCGGTGGCGCCGGTCAGCGACGCCGGCTGACTTGCCTGCGGTGGAGCGACGTCGACCAACGGCGGGATGTCGGCCACCTGAGTCGGAGGCGGCGCCGGGCTGAACGGGGCGTGCAGCGGATCGTAGGTGTACGTCGCGTACCACGGATCGCCCGGTGCGGGAACGAGTTTGGCGTTCTCGTCACCCCAGCGGGTGCCCAGCATCAGGGTCTTCTTCAGCCGCGGGACGGTGAAGTCGAAGATGATGAACTGGTTGAGGTAGTCGCCGCGGATGGCCCGGTCGATCACGGACTGGGTGTACGGGAAGGTCGGGAAGTACGCCAGCGCGGTGTCCAGTTTCGGTCCGACGTCGGCCAGCGCCTTCAGCGTCGGTTCCAGGTTCTTGAGGTTGCGCACCAGGTCGGTCTTGGTGTCGTTCACCAAACCGGTTGCCAGGTTGGAGAAATCACGGAACTTCTCCAGCGCGGTCGTGATCCGGGGCCGTTCCTTGATCAGCACGTCCAGCGCGGGCGGAATCCGGTTGAGCGCGTCGGTCAGCACTTCCTGCTGTCCGGCGAAGGTGCCGGCCAGCCGGTTCAGCGAATTGACTGCCTCGTTGATGCTGTCCCGCTGGGCTGCCAGCAGGCCGACGAAATCGTTGAGCCGGGTCAGCAGGTCGCGGATCTGATCCTGCCGACCGTTCACCGCCGCACTGAACTCGTGGATGATGCTGCCGATCTGGCCCAGGCCGCCGCCGTTGACGACCACCGACAGCGCGGACAGCGTCTGCTCGGTGGACGGGTACGTCGACGAGCGGTTGAGCCCGAGCGTGGCACCGGGTTGCAGAACGCCGGTGGGCGCCTGGCCCAGCGGCGGATTCAGCGCCAGGTGCATCGAGCCCAGCAGGCTGGTCTGCCCCACCGACGCCACCGCGTTGGCCGGAATGACCACCCCGGGCTCCACCGAGATCTCCACGTCGGCATGCCAGTCGGCCACCGTCATGTCCCCCACGCTGCCGACGACGACATCGCCGACCATCACCGGTGAATTCGATTCCAGCTGGCCCACGTTGGCGATCTCGACGTGATACGTCGTGGACCCCTTGCCGTGGCCGACGGTGCCGGGAAGCGGCAGGGAGTTCAGCCCGCCGAAGCTACAGCCGGTGGTCGTCACCGCCACACAGGAGGCGGTGACGAGCAGGCGTCGCACCGAACTGATCATGATGGCGGATTCCCTTCAGCGGGTGCCGCAGGTGCCGGTGGTGGCGGCGCCGCTTCAGCCGGGAGCAGCATGCCCTCCAGGTTCGACGGTGGCGGGGCCGCGGGCCCGGACGGCACCCCCGGCGGGATCGGCGCACCGGGGAACAGCGCGGGCGACGGATCGGCGGGCAATCCGTTCGGGGCATACGAGCCCGGCGTCAGGTTCGGCGGGTTGCCCCAGCCGACCGGCCCGGGCACATCGCCGTTGTAGCCGGTGTAGGCCGACACCGTCGGCGGGATCTCGTATCCCGGCGGGGTGCCACCCGATCCACCGGGCGCCAGCCCCGGCTCGGTATAGATCAGCTTGTCCGGGCTGGTGGATTTGCCCAGATAGGCGTTGAACGGGAACGGCAGATAGTTGAAGTTGAGCAGTCGCAGGGCGGGGCCGAGGTACTGCTCGCACAGCTTGCCGGTCTCGGGCGCGGTGGCGTTCTGCACCGCACCGATCGCCGAACAGACCACCTGCAGCGGATTGGCGAAGTTTGCCAGGGCGAAACCGCCCAGGGCGCTCTGCGAATCCGGGTTGTAGATGTTGTAGGCGTTGCCGATGGCGTTGGGCGCCACGTGAATCAGGTTCTCGACGACCAGCTTGTTGTCGGCCAGGTTCTTGGTCACGCTGCTCAGCCGCTGAAGCTGCTCGGCGGTCTGGTTGCGGGTGCCGGCGATGAAGCGCTGCACGTCCACCACGGCGCTCGACAGGTTGGTCAGCGCCCCGTCCAGATCGGACCGGCTGCCGTCGACCACGCTGGACAGCGAGGCCAACCGATCCTGGAACTGGACGATCTGGGTATTGCTGTCGCGCAGCGCCGTCACGAAGACCTGCAGGTTCTTGATGGTGTCGACGATGTTGCCGCTGCCGTCGGCCAGCACCTTGCTGACCGCGGACAGTTGGGCGATGGTGTCCCGCAGCTTCGGCCCGTTGCCGTCCAGGGCGTTGGCCGCTGAGTCGATGAACCGCCCGACCGAGGTCGTCTGCCCCTCGGTGGCCGGCCCCAGATCGGTGGCCAACCGGGTCAGCTGGGTCTTGATCTCGTCCCACTCCACCGGGATCGCGGTGCGGTCCAAGCCGATCACCGCGCCGTCGGCCATGGTGGGGCCCTTGTCCTCGTACGGCGGGGTCAGCTGCACATAGCGGGCGCCCACCAGGTTCTGCGCGACGATCACCGCTTCGGCGTTGGCCGGGATCGGTACGTTGCGGTCGACCGCCAGCACCAGCTTGGCCTTGGTGCCCTGGGCGTCGATGGACTCGATCGTGCCGACTTTCACCCCGGCCACCCGCACCTCGTCACCGGGATAGATCGCGGTGGCGCTGGTGAAATACGCCGTGATGGTGTTGGGCTTGAAGAACGCCAGCCGCACCAGCCAGCCCACGCCGGCCAGGATCACCACTGCCAGCGCCGCCGCCACGACGACCGTCAGTCGCCTGCGAGACTTCATGGCTGCCCCCATCGCTCATACGGCTGCGGTATCCCGTTGTAGGGGAACGGGATTTCCGCGCGCGGTCCGGCATTGTCGGCCGGCTGCCCCGCATCGATGCCGCGCCGGAAGCCCAGTGCGTAATCGAGGAACGGCTGCAGGGTCTGCGCCGGGTTGAGGTTGGCGACGAACGCGTTGTAGTAGAAGCCGTTGTTGACCGCTTCGGCCTGGGTGAGCTGGAACTTGGCCAGGCCCTTCATCGCCGCGGTGATGTTGTCGTTGTTCTTCTCGAGCATCGCGGTCACCGAGTTGAGCTTCTCCAAAGCTGGTGCCAGTTCCTTTTCGTTGTCGGCCACGATCCCACTCAGCTGTTTGGCGAGGGCGGACGTACTGGCCAGCAGATTGGCTATCGCGTACCGCCGCTGCGACAGCACACCGATCAGGTCGTTGGCGTTGAGCAGCAGGGTGTTCACCTGTGCACTGCGCTGCGAGAGGATCCCGGTCACGTTCGCTGCGCTCTTGAGCAGGCTGCCCAGAGATTCGTTGCGCTCGTTGATCGCTCGCGAGAGCTTGCTGATGCCGTCGAATGTCGGCCCCAGCTGCGGGCTGATCCGGTCCAGCGTGTCCGACAGGGTGTCCAGGGACTGGTTGATCGCCGCGGTGTCGGTGTCGGCCGTGTTCGAGGCGAGGTCGGACAGCGACTGCGTCAACGAGTACGGCGAACCGGTGCGCGACACCGGGATCACGTCCGCCGATCGCAGCGATCCCTTGCCGTTGGACTCCAGGGTCAGGATTCGTTGCCCGAGCAGGGTTCCGGTGCGGATGTGCGCTTCGGTGTCCTCGCCGAGGCGAACCGAACCCTTGACCATGAACGTCACCAGCGCCTTGCCGCGCTGCAACGACACGTCCGACACGGTGCCCACCTTGACGCCGGACACCTTGACGTCATTGCCTGCCTGCAGACCGCCGGCTTCGGTGAACAGCGCCTGGTGCCGAATCGAGGTGGCGAGCGACACCAGCCGCTCGGGCGAGAGCCCGATGGTGATGACGAGCACGATCAGGGCCAGGCCGATGAAGCCCGATCTGACCAGCGAGGACCCACGATATTTGAGCATTAGGGCTCCGCGCACCTTCCAGTGTGTTGGATGATCCAGGGGAAGTAGGCGGTGCGGCCCTGCAGGTCACTGACCCGCAGGGACAGGCCACACAGGTACTGGTTGATCCAGCTGCCGTAGGACCCGAGCCGCACCACCTTGCGGTAGTTCGCCGGCGCCTTCTGGATCGAGATGTCGAGCAGCTCCTTGTCCTGGTCCAGCAGCGGGGCCAACCGGCCGAGCTGGTCGACGGTACCGGCCAGCGGGGTGCGGGCCTGGTTGAGCAGGTCGGTCAGCGACGCGGTGCCGTTGTCCAGCGCGGTGATGGACTCCCCGATCGGGTCTTTGTCGGCGGCCAGCTCGGTCACCAGCTTCTGCAGCTTGTCGACGGCGCCGGAGAACTTGTCACCGTCCTTGCTGATCGTCGTGATCACCGTGTTCAGACTGTCGATCAGCTGCTGAACCGTCTGCCCGTTGTCGGCCAGCGTGCTGGTGAACGAGGTGGTCTTGGACAGCAGCGACTCGATGTTACCTTCCTGGCCCTGCAGGATCTGGATCAGCGCATTGGTCAGCGCATTGACATCCTGCGGATTCAGGCCCTGGACAACGGGTTTGAGTCCGCCGAGGAGCAAGTCGAGATCCAGGGCAGGCTCGGTCCGGTCGAGCGGGATCCGGCTGCCCGGCGGCTGGATCTTCGCCGACCCGGGGCTGTCGACCAGCTCCAGATACCGGTCACCGACCAGGTTGAGGTAGCGCACTGTGGCTTTGGTCCCCGAGGTCAGCACGACCTTGCGGTCGGCGTCGAAGTCGACGATCACCTTGTTGTCGGGCTGCAGGTCGACATCCTTGACGGTGCCGACCCGCACACCGGCCACCCGGACCGAGTCGCCGGCCTTCAGGCTGGACGCATCGGCGAAGACGGCCGAATAGGAGTTGTCCGAACCGGTCCGGTACTGGCCGAAGATCGCGAACAGGGCCGCCGTCAACAGAATCATCACAACGCCGAACACGCCGACCTTGACGAGCGTCTTCCACAGCGCGGTCATCCCGGTTGTCCGATCTGTGCGGTGTTGCGCGGCGGACCGTCCAGCGGTCCGAACAGCGCTTGCTTGAGACCGTCGGAGTTCAGCAGGATGCCCTGGTTGCCGTACTGCGCCGGGTTCGCGCCGATGTCGGCGACGACGAACGGCGGGCTGGTTTCGAACGGCACCTTCGGCATATCCGTGCATTGCGGGCCACCGGTGGCGGCGACCTTCGGCAGGTTGCTCGGATACCGGTAACGCTCACGGCCGAGGAAGAATGACTGCAGCAGAACCGCGCCCGGCAGCGGCAGGCCCGGCCCGGTGGCCAGCGGGATCAGTCCGGCGATACCGCAATTCAGCGCCGGGCTGTACTGGTTGAGCAGGTCGGTGGTGGGCGCCAGCAGGTGCACGACATTGGCCAGCGGATCCTTGTTCTCGCTGAGCACCTCGGTGCCGACATCGGCCAGACCGATGGCGCTGACCAGCAGGGTGTCCAGATTCTGCTGCTGGTCGACGATGGTGTCGCTGATCTTCGACGTGTTCTTCACCGTCGACAGCAGGTCACCGGACACGTCGCCGTAGGCGTCGAATACCTGTGGTGCCACGTCTAATTCGTGGTTGAGCGTGTCCAGGCTCGGGTTGAGCTTGGCCAGCGCGGAATCCAGATCCACCAGGGTCTGACCGAACTTGTCGCCGCGTCCGTCCAGGGATTTGGCGATCGCGCCGAGCGTCTGGTTGAGCTTGGTGGGTTCGATCTGGGAGAGGACCGAAACCAGCTGCTGGAACACGGTGTTGATCTCGACGGTGACGTGGTTGCCGTCGATGACCTGCCCGGCTTGGATGGACTTGGGCGACGCGTCGGACGGCGGGTTCAACTCGACGAACTTCGAGCCGAACACCGTCGACGAGGTGATCTCGGCACTCACATTGGCCGGGATGTCGTTGACCCGGGCGGGGTTGAGGGCGAGGTGCAGTGCCGCCCGCCCGTCGGGCAGCAGCTCGATCGACGAGACCTTGCCGACCTGGGCACCGTTGAGCTTGACCTTGGCGTCCGGGTACATCACCAGTCCGGCGCGTTGCGAGATCACGGTGACCGGAACGGTTTTGGTGAAGCTGTCCTGGAACAACCCAACAGCGACCGCGATGATCGCGGCGAGGGCGACCACGGTCGCCAAGCCGGCGAGCGGGCGCGCGATACCTGATTTCATCTCGCTCCTCGGCTATCCGGACAGGTTGAAGTTGCCGTTGGATCCGTAGATGGCCAGGGAGACCAGCAGGGTGACCGAGACGACCACGATCAGGGAGGTGC
>NZ_BEWG01000097.1:0-1546 GCF_002723835.1 Mycobacterium sp. shizuoka-1
GTGGCGGCGGCGCCACGAGCGGAAACAAGAGCGGCACAGCGACAGTCCGGATCCTGGTCAACGTCCGCAACGATCCGAGCACCAACGGCCCGATCATCGCGCAGTACAGCCCGGGCCAGACATTCAATTACGACAGCTGGGTGATCGGCAACGGCTACTACTGGCTGTCCTACGTGAGCTACTCCGGCGTCCGCCGCTATGTCGCGGAGTCGACGCTGGACGGCAGCACCGTCTACGTCTCCGGCGGGGTGTTCCACTGACCCCGCGGCCGAACTAGACCTGATACACCTTCGGGTCGAGCGTGCCGATGTAGGGCAGATCGCGGTAGCGCTCGGCGTAGTCCAGGCCGTAGCCCACCACGAACTCGTTGGGGATGTCGAAGCCGACATAGGCGATGTCCACATCGGCGCGCACCGCGTCTGGTTTGCGCAGCAGCGTGCACACCCGTAGCGACTTCGGGTGCCGAGTGGCCAGGTTGCGCAGCAGCCACGACAGCGTCAGCCCGGAGTCCACGATGTCCTCGACGATCAGCACGTCACGGTTGTGGATGTCGCGGTCGAGATCCTTGAGGATGCGGACCACCCCCGACGACGAGGTCGACGACCCGTACGAGCTGACCGCCATGAACTCCAGCTGGGTAGGCACCGGGATCGCCCTGGCCAGGTCGGTGACGAACATCACCGCGCCCTTGAGCACAGTGACCAGGAGCAAATCCTGACCGTTCAGCGAGTCGACGTAGTCACGGCCGACGGCACTGGCCAGTTCTGCGGTGCGGGCGTGAATCTGCTCTTGTGACAACAAGACCGATTTGATGTCCCCGGGGTACAGCTCGTGCGCCGACACGCCCACACTGTAGCCAGGACGGGGCCTCCACAACCAATCTCACGCCGGCTCGGTGTACATCACCAGCCTGCCGTCCCGGCGGCCGGCGAACAATCTTTGCTGACGCAGGTCCGAACCGACCGCCACCCCGCCCTGCCCGCGCCAGGCGGTGACCAGCGCATCCACCGCTCGGATCTGCTTGTCGGTGAGGTTTCCCGCCCCGCCGCGCAGCAGCCAGCCGCGGATCACCCGGCGCCGGACCGCCGTGGGCAACTCGCTCAGCGCGGTGACGGCCAGGCTGCCGCCGGACTCGTCGAGGACCGCCTCGGCCAGCGCATCCAGCGCGTCGGTGTCCTCCCGCAGTGCGGCGGCGGTGCGGGCCAGCGCCGCGGCGACACCCCCGCCGAGGACCTCTTCGAGCAGCGGCAACACCTCGCTCCGCAGCCGCACCCGGGTGAAGCGGGGGTCGTGGTTGTGCGGGTCGTCCCAGGCCGTGAGGCCGAGCTCGGCGCACGCGGCGTGGGTGACGTCGCGGCGCACTCCCAGCAGCGGGCGGTACCAGGGCGCGTCACACGCCCGCATGCCGGCAATCGACCGGGCCCCCGAGCCGCGCCCCAGCCCGAGCAGCACGGTCTCAGCCTGGTCGTCGAGGGTGTGCGCCAGCAGCACCGCCGCCTGGCCGCGGGCGGCGTCCAGCGCGGCGTAACGGGCGCTGCGGGCGGCG
>NZ_BEWG01000097.1:1590-17995 GCF_002723835.1 Mycobacterium sp. shizuoka-1
CCGCCTCGGCGACCTCGGCGGAGCCGGCCTGCAATCCGTGATCGACGATCAGCGCGGTCGTCGGCAGCGTGGCGGCGGCCGCGGCGGTCAACGCCAGCGAATCCGGCCCGCCGGACAGCGCCACGCACCACTGCGTCGCGCCCGGCAGATGCTCGGTCGCGAAGCCGGCCACGGTGGCCCGCAGCGCGGCTACAGCACCCGGTCGATCCACCGCTGCGGGTCTTCGATCTCGTCGGGCAGCGGCAGGGTGTGCGGGCCCGTCCACACGGTGTTGAACCGGTCCATCCCCACCCGGTCGACGACGTGGTCGACGAAGGCCTTGCCGCGGGTGTACTGGCTCAGCTTGGCGTCCACGCCGAGCAGCGCCCGCAGCAGCCGCGCCAGCGGCGGCTGCTTGCGCTGGCGGCGCTGGTCGAAGCGGGTGCGGATGGATTGCACCGACGGCACGACGGCCGGGCCGACCGCGTCCATGACGTGGTCGGCGTGGCCTTCGAGCAGCGTGCCGAGCACCAGTAGCTGGTCCAGGGCCGCCTGCTGCGGCTCGGACTGCACGGCGCGCATCAGGCCGAGGATGCCCGACTCGTTGGGACCGCGCGCTGCGCCCTTGCGGCGGTCGTTGACGAAGTCGGCCAGCCGGCCCACCACCTGCGTCACGTCGTCGGCGGTATCGGAGGTCAGTACCGCCAACGCCTGCGACATGTGTTGCGCCAGCCAGGGATTGGCGGAGAACTGCACCCGGTGAGTCACCTCGTGCAGGCATACCCAGAGCCGGAAGTCGGCCGGTGACACCCGCAGCTGCCGCTCGACGGCGATGATGTTCGGGTAGACCAGCAGGAGCAGGCCTGCGTCGGTGTCCTGCGTGTCGGCGAACGGGTCGTACTGGCCGAGGATGCCCGAGGAGATGAACGCCAGTACCGCGCCGGTCTGTGCGCCGGTGACCCGTCCGGTGACGGCGTTGCTGGGTGAGTGCGTGCCGCCGGTCATCACCCGCATCGAGTCCGACGCCGCCCGGATCCAGCCCTGGCGGTCGACGATGCGCGCGTCCGGCACGGGTGCGTCGCCGCCCAGCCGGGTGATCTCGCGGACGGGGGCTTCGGCCTTGCGGGCGGCGGTGGCCAGCTCGTCGATCGCCTGGCTGCGGGTGTAGTCGGTGGCCGGCGGTCCCGGCCGGGCCAGCCAGGCACCGACCGTACCGGCGAACGCCCAGTCGACGGCTCGCCCGACGGTCACCTCCGAACTCACGAGCCGCACCCGCAGGTGCGCAGGACTCCGGCCAGGTTGTCGAGGGCCACCCGGCCCATCGGACCGGCGTCGTTGGAGATGAACGCGAACGTCAGCACCCGGCCGTTGTCGTCGGTGACGATCCCGGCCAGCGAGTTGATCGCGGTCAGGGAACCGGTCTTGGCGCGCAGCCATCCCGCCGAGGAGGCCTTGGGGTCGCCGCCGAGAAAGCGGTCCGACAGCGTGCCGCTGCCGCCGGCGATCGGCAGCACGTCGAGCAGCGGTCGCATGGCCGGCTGGTCGGGCCCGGCGGCGGCGTTGACCACCTCGTCGAGGGTCTTGGCGGTCAACCGGTCCAGAACCGACAGGCCGCTGGAGTCGAACAGGGTCGCGCCGGTCATGTCGATCCCGGCGCCGGCGAGCTTGGCGGTCACCGCGTCGACGGCGCCCGCGAAGCTCATCGGCCGCCCGGTGGCCTTGGCCACCTCCCGGCCGATCGATTCGGCCATCACGTTGTCGGACGCGTTCATCATCTGCCGCAGTCGTTCCATCAGCGGCGCAGACTGCACCGAGGCGAGCTGCCGACCGGTCGGCGCCCGGCCAGCCATGGTCACCTTGGCCGGATCGACCCCCAATGCGGCGGCCAGGGCGCGCCCGGCGTCGAGTGCGGGCGTCCGGGACCGGGCCGAGTCGACGGTCGTCGGCTGGGTACGACCGGCGTCGATCATCACCGACTGCATCGGGGCGATATCGCCGCCGTCGATGTCGGCGGGATCCCAGCCGGGCGCGAAGTCGGGCCCGCTGTAGAGAGAGTCGTCCACCTGGACCGCGGTCGCGGTGAACCCGCTCTTGCGGACCTGATCGGCCAGGTCGCTGATCCGGGCCGCGCCGCGATACCAGGTCTCCTGGCCCGCCGGCGCGGCCGAGAGGACCGGATCGCCGCCGCCGACGAGCACCACGACCCCGCGTTCGCCGGTCTGATCGGCGGCCACGACGGTGGTGGTGATGCGTTCGTCGCGGTCGAGCGCCAGCAGGGCGGCCCCGGTGGTGAGTGTCTTGTTGGTCGAGGCCGGCAGCAGCGGCACGTCGGAGCGGTATTCCCAGATCTGCTTGCCGGTGAGGGCGTCGGTGACCCGGCCGGTCACGTTGCCGAGGTTCGGATCGGCGACCGGGCCGGCCAGCGCGGCAGCCATTCCGGCCGCGGTCGGCACCGCGGCGGAATCCGACACCGGGACGACGCCCGGATTCGCGGTGACCAGCGCGTGGGAGGGCCGGGCCTGTGCACGGCCGGAGTCGCCGCGGGTCAGGACGGCGGCGACCGCCACCACGGCGGCGACCAGTGCCACCACCGCGACGGCGAGCACCACATGCGTCCAGCGCCGCCGTGTCGGCCCCATCACTCTCCTGACGTCCTTGTTCGTCTCATTGTGCCGAACCACCCTGATGCGCAGGCTATCGCTGGCGTTAGGGTTAGGCCGCGTCGCCGGGGCCGGCGGGCATTAGCGAGGCGACTCGGGATCAGCCCGGGCGACCAGAACCAGCGGAAAAGGAGTCGCGCGGTGGAGTTCGACGTCACCATCGAGATCCCCAAGGGCCAGCGCAACAAGTACGAGGTCGACCACGAAACCGGACGGGTCCGGTTGGACCGCTACCTCTACACGCCGATGGCCTACCCCGCGGATTACGGCTTCATCGAAGACACTCTGGGCGAGGACGGCGACCCGCTGGACGCGCTGGTGCTGCTGCCGCAGTCGGTGTTCCCCGGCGTGATCGTCGAGGCCCGCCCGGTCGGCATGTTCAAGATGGTCGACGAGGCCGGCGGCGACGACAAGGTGCTGTGCGTGCCGGCCGGGGACAAGCGGTGGGATCACATCCAGGACATCGGCGACGTCCCCAAGGACGAGCTCGACTCCATCCAGCACTTCTTCACCCATTACAAAGACCTCGAGCCGGGCAAGTTCGTCAAGGGCTCCGACTGGGTCGGACGGGCCGAGGCCGAGGCCGAGGTGGAGCGCTCGCGCGAGCGGTTCGCCGCCGAAGGTCACTGACCAGCTCCGGCCGGAAGTTTGCCTGGTCGTAACAATCGGTAACGCGGTTGTGGTTTGGCTTTTCGATGATGGGCTGGTGTTGATGCACCAGGGCATCGGTCTCGAGGCCTTCAACGAGCTGCCGTACCAGAAGGCTGTGCATGCGCTCTACGAGTGCTGCAACAGTGTCACTTTGGCGCGCGACCTGGCCCGCGGCCGTCCGTATGCCGACCACACCGCGCTGTTTCGCCGGGCCGACGCCCTGTTGTTCTCGCTGTCGGAGACCTCGATCGACGACATCCTGCAGGCCTACCCGCATGTCGGAAGCCGCCCGCGCAGCACCAGGTCGCAGGCCGAGCAGTGCTCGGTGTGGGACGAATCGCCCGAGGTGATGGCCGCCCTGTCCGCGGCGGTAACCGAGTATGCGGAGTTGTTCGGCTTCGACTTCGTCATGCATGTCGGCGGGGTGGCCCGCGAGATGTGCGCCTCGACGGTCATCGCGGCGGTGCGCGACCGGATGCACCACGACCCCGAGACCGAGCGCAAGGTCATGCGAAACGAGTTGGCCAGGATCAACCGCAGCCGTCTCGAGCGGATGCTCGGCCCCGAGGGCGGCTACGACAACTGGGGTTGATTCGTCTGCTCGGTGTGGCCCCGAACGCTTAGGGTGAGCGCCGTGCCCCTGCCGATGGATCCCGAAGTGTTGACCCTGCTCGAGCCGCTGATGGCCGCGGCCGCCGAGTTGGAGCCGCCCGCGATCGGTGATGTCGCCACCCGCCGCGCACGCGCACTCCCGTTTTTCCAGACGCTGGCCGCCCTGCGCGGCGAGGTCGACGGTGTCGCGACCACCGGGCACACCGTGACCGCCGCCGACGGCGCCGAACTCGAACTCGCCTGGTACACCCCGACGTCGGAGGCCTCCGGCGGTGCCGTGCTCTACCTGCACGGCGGCGGCATGATCTACGGCCTGGCCGAGACGCGGCCGGGCTACGAGGCGGTGGTGCGCAGCTATGTCGCGGCCACCGGAACACCAATGTTGATGGTGGATTACCGTGTGGCGCCGGAACATCCGGATCCGACACCGGTCGAGGACTGTTATACCGCGCTGTGTTGGCTGGCCGAGAACGCACGCGCCCTGGGCGTCGACCCGACGCGGCTGGCGGTGGCCGGCGACAGTGCCGGTGGCGGGCTCGCCGCCGGGGTGAGCTTGTTGGCCCGCGATCGCGGCGGCCCCGAGCTGGCGGCGCAGCTGCTGATCTACCCGATGCTCGACGACCGCACCACCACCCCGGACCCCCAGCTGGCGCCCGAGCTGTTGACGTGGAACTACGAGGACAACCTGACCGGCTGGGGTGCGCTGCTCGGCGATCGCGCCGGGAGCGACGATGTCTCGGTGTACGCCGCGCCGGCGCGGGCCCAGGATCTGGCCGGCCTACCCCCGACCTACATCGACGTTGGCGACCTGGACATCTTCCGTGACGAGAACATCGACTATGCGGCAAGGCTTTCCGCCGCCGGAGTGCCGACCGAGCTGCATGTGCACCCCGGCTGCCCGCACGCCTTTGAAGCGTTGGCTCCCGCCGCCGCGGTGTCGGCGCGGGTGGTGGCCGACCGGGTCCGACGACTGCGCTCGATCTAGCACCGATCGGCAGCGCTTGTGGCCGTGACGAATTCGACGATGAGCCGGGCCAGCGCATCCGGTGCGTCGAGCATCGAGAACGTACGGGCGTTCCCGATGAATTCCAGCCGGGAGTGCGGCAGCGCGGCGGCGAGCCGCTCACCGTCGGACGGCGGGAAGAACGCATCGTCGACCGACCATGCGATCAGCGCCGGCTTGGTGAATTGCGGCAGTTTCGCCGCAGCGTCGAGGGTGGTCTGCCGGTTCAGCGTCCGGGTGAAGCGACGCAGGTTCTCGGCGATGGCGCGGTCGCGGACGGCGCAGCGGGTCCATTCGGCGGTCAACGCGTCGAGGTTAGTATGGGCCAGCGCCCCATAGGCGCGACGACGCACGGCCCGCGAACGCATCGCCTGCACCGCCGCCCGGAACAGCACCGGCACCTTGGCCGCGGCGATGACGGGCGCCAGGATCGGCGGTGGAAAGTGCTCGAAAGCATCGCAACTGGTCAGCACCAAGGCACCGAGGCGGTCCGGGAATTCTGTGGCGACCACCTGCGCGACGGCTCCCCCGGTGTCATTTCCGACCAGCACCACGTCGTCGAGGTCGGCAGCGCGCAGGAACTCGTCGACCATGGCGGCGACACCACGCATGGTGAGGTCCGCGCGATCGTTCATCGCCTGCGGGTGCGCGCCGAGCGGCCAGGTGGGCACGATGCAGCGCAGGCCGTGGCTGGCCAGCTTCGCGCTCAGCGGCCGCCACAGCGACCCGCCCATTGCATAGCCGTGGATGAAGACCACCGGCCGCCCCGTCATCGGACCGGCCGTTTCGTAATGGATGGTTCCGCCGCTGAGTTCTACGGTGTCCATGACAATCTCCTTCGATGGTGACAAACAAACAGACAGTCTGCATGTAAGATACCGACAGGATGTATGGAAATACAAGAGATGACCGCCAGACGCACCCAGGCCCAGCGCTCGGCCACCACACAGGAGGCGCTGCGCAACGCTGCGCGCCAACTCTGGGGTGAACGCGGCTACGCCGATGTCGGCACACCGGAGATCGCCCAACGGGCCGGTGTCACCAGGGGTGCGATGTATCACCAGTACGCCGACAAGGCCGCGCTGTTTCTCGACGTCGTCGAATCCGTCGAAGCCGATGTGATGAACCGACTGGCCGCAGCCACCCTGGCACGGCAGCCCGCGACCCCGGCAGCCGCCTTGCACGCCGCGGTGGACGCCTGGCTGGACATCAGCGCCGAGCGGGAGATCCGGCAGCTGATCCTGCTCGATGCACCGAACGTCTTGGGCTGGGACGGTTTTCGCGACATCGCCGAGCGCTACAGCCTGGGCATGACCGAGCAGCTCCTGCAGGCCGCCATGGACTCCGGTGAACTCGCCCCCGCGCCGGTGCGACCGCTGGCGCACATCCTCATCGGCGCGCTGGACGCCGCGGCCATGACCATCGCCAACGCCGCCGACCCCGAACTCACCGGCGCCGAGGTCCGCGGCGCGCTGCACAGCGTCGTCAACGGCATGCTCGCCGGCCGAGCATGACCCGCCAGGCCGAAGTCCCCGCTGTCACTTAGGCTCGAAATGTGATCGGCGGTGCACAGAACCACACCCAGGCGCGACCGCATTTCCTGGCACTGCCGGATCTGGCAGCCCGGCCGGCCGGGGGCGCGGTGTTGTGGGCCAACGACGATCTGTTCGCGGAGCGGGAGAACCTGATCACGCCGTCCTCGGCGGAGTTCCGTCCCGCCACGTTCGGACACAAGGGCCAGATCTACGACGGCTGGGAAACCCGGCGCCGGCGCGGGATCCGGCCTGACGACCACGACAGTGCGATCGTGCGGCTGGCAGCTCCCGCCATCGTGGGTGGGGTGGTGGTCGACACCGCGTGGTTCACCGGCAACTACCCACCGCAGATCTCGGTCGAAGCAGCCTGGGTCGAGGGCTACCCCGACGTCGAAGACGTGGTGCACAATTCCGACTGGACCACCATCGTCGAGCGCGTCAGTGTCAACGGGGACACCCGAAACCCGTTCCCGGTCAATTCCGCTCGCCGCTGGACCCACGTACGGCTGTCCATCTATCCCGATGGCGGGGTGGCACGATTCCGCGTGCACGGCGAGAGCCTGCTCGACCCGCGACTGGTCGATGGTCTGCCTTTGGATCTCGCCGCGCTGGAAAACGGCGCCCGAGTGACCGCCTGCTCCAACATGTTTTACTCGTCACCCAACAATCTGCTGCTACCCGGAACGGCCCGCACGATGGGCGAGGGCTGGGAGACGTCTCGGCGCCGCGACGACGGCAACGACTGGGTACAGGTTCGGTTGGCCGGCGAGGGTGTGCCGACCGCGGTCGAGCTGGACACCTCGTATTTCATCGGCAACGCTCCCGGTGCGGCACGCCTGATGGGCCGTGACGACGCGGACGAGTGGTTCGAGCTGCTGCCGACCACCACGCTGCAACCCGACACCAGGCATCGCTTCCTGCTCGACGTCGAGCGACCGGTGACCGACGCGCGTCTGGACATCTATCCCGACGGAGGCATGGCCCGGCTGCGGCTGTTCGGGCGGCTGACCGACGAGGGCCTGCGTCGCGTTCGGGACAAGTGGGCCGCGGCGACCTGACATGAGCTATCCCAGAGACATGCTCGGCTACGGCCGCACACCGCCGCACCCACGCTGGCCCGGTGATGCGGCCATCGCCGTCCAATTCGTGCTGAATTATGAAGAGGGTGCCGAAAACTCGGTGCTCGACGGGGACGCCACATCTGAGACATTTCTGTCCGAGATGACGCCTGCACATGCTTTTGCCGATCGGCACATGAGTATGGAGTCGCTCTACGAGTACGGGTCGCGGGCCGGGCTGTGGCGGGTGCTTCGGCTGTTCGAGCGCCGCGGTATACCGCTGACAGTCTTTGCGGTCGCACTGGCCCTGCAACGAAACCCCGAGGCGGTAGCGGCATTCGGTGAGCTCGGGCACGAGATCGCCTGCCATGGCCTGCGCTGGAAGTCGTATCAGGAGGTCGACCGCGACACCGAGCGCGCCGATATGGCACAAGCCGTGCACATCCTCGACGAACTCACCGGCGCCGCCCCACTGGGCTGGTACACCGGCCGGGATTCGCCGCACACGCGTGAACTCGTCGTCGAACACGGCGGCTTCATCTACGACTCCGACTCCTATGCCGACGACCTGCCGTACTGGGTGCAGGTGCACGGCCGGAGCCACCTCGTCGTGCCTTATACCCTCGACACCAATGACATGCGATTCGCTTCTCCTGCAGGCTTTTCCAATGGCGATGAGTTCTTCGCGCACCTTCGCGACGCGTTCGACGTCCTCTACACCGAAGGTAAAGCGGGTGCGCCGAAGATGCTGTCGATCGGCCTGCATTGCCGGCTGGTCGGCCGCCCCGCGCGCACGGCGGCACTCGAGCGGTTCTGTGACCACGTCCAGTCCCACGAAGGAGTCTGGATCGCCCGGCGCATCGAGATCGCCGAGCACTGGCGCACAGTTCACCCCGCCGAGTAGCGCTTCGCAGGCGGGGTTGCGTACTCCCCTCGTTTCGACGTACGCAAACCCATAGTGATCAACGACTGCACCGTCAGCGTCGCCGCCGTCACACCGTCCACAACCGGCACACCCAACTCGGCCGAGATCTCCCCGCACATATCGGCCATCCCCGCGCAGCCCAACACAACGACGTCCGACCGGTCGACCTCGATCGCCTCCCGGCAGGACTCGGTGATGATCTTGCGGGCGTTCGGGTCGGTGTCCAGGTCGAGCACCGGAATCTCGCAGGCGTGGATGCCGCGGCAAAATCGCCGCATCCCATACCGTTCCGCGAGATGCGCCGACTGCCCGATGGTGCGCGACAGCGTGGTGACGATGCTGAAGCCGGTACCGAGATGGCTGGCGGCCTGCATGGCGGCTTCGGCGATACCGATGACCGGTCCCGTCGCCACCTCGCGCGCGGCGTCGATACCCGGGTCACCGAAACAGGCAATCACATATCCGTCAACGCCTTCTCGCTCCCCACGCTGCACGGCCCGCAACACACCCGGAACCGACAGCGCCTCGTCGTAGTAGCTCTCGATCGACGCGGGCCCGATCTCCGAGGTGACCCCCGTGACGGTCACCTGCGAGCCGACCACGGCGCGCGCGCAGTCCGCGATCTTGTCGGTCATCGCCTGGGTGGTGTTGGGATTGATCACCCACACCCTCATCACGGCACCGGCGCGACAGCAAGTTTGGTGCGGGTGGCGAGCACGTAATAGATCGCCAGTCCGAGCCCGCAGCCGATGAACCAACTGTACTGGGCCGCGGTGTGCATGCCGGGCACGCCGACGGCCAGCACGGGGACGACGGCGACGATCGCCGCCACCGCGGTGGCGATGACCGCGGCCGGGTTGTAACCCTTCTTGTACCAGTAGGTTCCGTCCTCGGCCAGCGTGAACAGATCGTCGACAATCACCTTCTGCTTGTGGATCAGGTAGTAGTGACCGATGAGCACACCGAACAGCGGGCCGATGAACGCGCCGAGGATCTCCAGCGTGTAATGGATGACCTCCGGGTTGTTGTAGAGGTTCCACGGCGTGATGAGCACCGAACCGACCGCGGCGATCATGCCGCCAGCCCGCCAGCTGATCCGCTGGGGGCTTACGTTGGAGAAGTCGAATGCGGGCGAGATGAAGTTGGCGACAATGTTGATGCCAATCGTGGCGATGGTGAATGTCAACGCGCCCAGCACAATCGCGAAGGTTGAGTCGATCTTCGCCACGGTCGCAACCGGATCGGTGATGAGCTCACCGAAGACCGGCACCGTGAGCGACGCGGTGACCACCACCAGGATCGAGAACACCAGGAAGTTCACCGGTAGGCCCAGGAAGTTGCCCCGCTTGACCGCCGCGAACGACTTGCCGTAGCGGGCGAAGTCGCCGAAGTTCAGCATCGGTCCGGAGAAGTACGAGACCACGAGCGCGATCGCGCCCAGCATCACCGGAACCGACTCGAAGCCGGTGTATTTCACGTCGCCCAGGTTGAGATCGATTGCGCCCCAGCCCGCCTTGTAGATGAGATAGCCGCAGAGCAGGAACATCACCACGTAGACCGCGGGCCCGCAGAAGTCGATGAACTTGCGGATCGATTCCATACCGCGCCAGAAGACGCACGCCTGCAGCACCCACAGCAGCAGGAAACTGCCCCAGCCCAGAAACGGCAGACCCAAAAATCCGTTCTGGTTGACGTCAGCGTACGGCGCGAGTCCGGGGAACAGTTTGAGCAGCACGACGTCGAGGGCCGCCGAGGCCAGATACGTCTGGATGCCATACCACGCCACCGCGATCAGACCGCGGATGATGGCGGGGATGTTGGCGCCGAGCACGCCGAAGACGCTGCGACAGATCACCGGATACGGCACGCCGGTGGCCTGACTCGGCTTGGCCACCAGGTTGCAGAAGATGTTCACGATCACGATGCCGATCAGCAGCGCGACGAGCACCTGCCAGCTCGCCAGGCCGAGCGCGAAAAGGCTGCCCGCCGTGACGTAGCCGCCGACGCTGTGCACATCGGACATCCAGAACGCAAAGATGTTGTAGGAACTCCAGCTCTGCTTACGCAGCGGAGCCAGGTCTTCGTTGGTCAGCCGCGGGTCATAGCCCGCCTTGATCAGCCCGCCGCCGACTGGGTGGCCTGCGGCTTCGACAAGATCCCCGGCGCCGACGACGGCGCCGGGCGGCAGTTCTTTCGCACTCTGGGAGATGTCGATGTCGGTCATGGCCGGACGCTATCGACGGCGCATTTCCCCGGTATTTCCTCGGAAATACCCGACTATTGCGGAGAAGATATATCCGTGGCCAACAGCAGCCCGGTGTCGGTGGGCAACGTGGTGATGACGGCGTTGAGTCGCTGGGCGTGAAGTTCGGCCACGGTCAGCAAGCGTTCGACGTCACCGGCGAGGAATGCGTCCACCATCTCACGATGATCGGCATGCAGCGCGCAACGATCCGACGGTGCGACGTGCACCATCGATTGCACGGGTTCGGTGATGTTCCATGCCGATTCGAGCATGTACAGCAACCGGAACATCCGCGACGGCCTGGTGAGCGCGAGGTGGAAGTGTCTGCTCTGGCGGTGATACGTGACCGGATCGTCGTTGTCGATTGCCTGCTGTAGAAGATCGTTGGCCGCCACGATCTCGGCCCGATCCGCGTCAGTGGCGTTGGCCACCGCCGAGGCCAGCGACGCCGCCTCCAAAGTCTCACGCACGATGTACATTTCGCGCAGCTCTTGGACCGTGAGCTGCGCGACGGTGTAGCCCGAGTTGGACCGGTGCGCGACCAACCCCTCCCCGATCAACGTCTTCAGCGATTCACGCACCGGGATCTGGCTGACGCCGAACAGGTCTGCCACCTCTGCCAACGGGATCGGCGTTCCCGGCGGAGTCCCGCCGTCAAGGATGACCCGGCGCAGTTCGTCAAGGATGGCCTGCTGCGGGCGGCCCGGCTGGTCGACGACCAGCCGGCCGATCAGCGCCGAACGTCGTCGCGGCATCCGGTCACGGTAGGCGGAGTTTGTTTCAGCGGTATTGCTCGGCGCGCTCGTTCAGCCCGCGGCCCACTGCTTGGCCTGGTCGAGCTCGTCGAGCCCGAACACCGCGACCTCGCCGGGCATCAGCCAGCCCACCAGATGGATGGTGTGCACCACCCACTCCTTGTCACTGACCACCGCCACCCGCTTGAACGCGGAGTGCCGGGTGAACAACGAGCCCAGGCCCAGCTTGAGGTCCTCGACCAGACCACCGGGCCCGAAGCCCTGGTAGTCGGAGTCGATCACCTCGACGATCCTGATGTCGTCGCCGGATTTCAGCAGCGCGTCGAAGGTCGGCTGGTATTCCTTGAGGTCCTCGCCACTGACCCGACCGGACACCCGGATGCCCGTCACACCGTCGGGCATGTCGGAAAGGGTTTCGATCATCCGTCCAGCGTAGAACCGGACTCGCTCAGGCGGCCCGGATTCGCAATTGGTCCCGGACCCGGCTCAGCACGACATCGGCGCGGGGCCGCAGGTCGGCGTCGGACCCGACCGGGATCAGCGTGACCCCGTCGGCCACCCCGGCCACATACAGATCGGTGACCAGCCCGGCCAGTCCGTCGACCGTGCCCGCGTAGCGCACCCCGGTGTCGCCGTCGTGGCCTGAGATCGCCGCCAGCGCGGTGCGCGGGTCGTCGGCCACCGACACGGCGAGGTCGAGGACGACGGCCACATCGGCGGGCAACCGGCGCCGGCGTCGGGCGGCCTCCTGCAGATCGTGGGCACGCAACCGCACCACCGGGCGGCTCCCGGTGGCCGACTCGGTCAACTCCGTCCACGCACCGTCGGTCTCGGCGATGAACACCCGCAACTCCGGCATGACGGCCACGCTAAGGACACCGTCGCGCACCGACAATGGTTGTGCTCACCCGGAGGCGAACGCCATCGACGACGGCACGCTCAGCGTTTGTCGATCACCCTGGTCTTGACCAGGCTGGCGACCATTGTCAGGAACAGCGTCAACACGATCACCGCCAGGCTCAGCAGCGTCGGGATCTCCGGGACCGGCACGTGCTCGCCGCCGTTGATGAACGGCAGTTCGTTCTCGTGCAGGGCATGCAACACCAGCTTGACGCCGATGAAGAACAGGATGAAGGCCAAGCCCTGCGACAGGTACACCAGCCGGTTGAGCAGGTCGCCGAGCAGGAAGTACAGCTGGCGCAACCCCATCAGCGCGAACAGGTTCGCGGTGAACACGATGTAGGGCTCGCGGGTCAGGCCGTAGATCGCCGGAATGGAGTCCAGCGCGAACAACAGGTCGGTGGTGCCCAGCGCGACGATCACCAGGAACATCGGTGTCATCAGCCGGCCGCCGCCCTCCTTGACGTAGAGCTTGAGGCCATCCCACCTGTCGGTGGTCTTGAAGTACTTCCTGGCCAGCCGCACCACGGTGTTCTCGGCGTCGTCGTCGTGCTCGGTGTCCCGCGCCAGCCGGATGGCGGTATACACCAAGAACGCGCCGAAGATGTAGAAGATCCACGAAAACTGCTGGATGGCAACGGCACCCAGGGCGATGAAGATGCCGCGGAAGATCAATGCCAGCACGATGCCGACCAGCAGCGCCTGCTGCTGATAGATCTTCGGAACGCTGAAGCTGGCCATGATGATGATGAAGATGAACAGGTTGTCCACCGACAGGCTGTACTCGGTGAGCCAGCCGGCGTAGAACTCCAGACCGAACTGCGCGCCGTGGAAGTTCCACACCCACAGGCCGAAGGCGATGGCCAGCCCGACGTAGAACGACAGATAGATCCCGCACTCGCGCATCGTCGGTTCGTGCGGACGGCGGGCGATGAAGATGACGTCGAACAGCAGGACCGCCACCGTCACGCCGATGGTGATGAGCCATTCGAGCGGGGACACATTCATCAAGACCTCCGGGCGCCAGGAAACGTCCGAGGTCTCTTCCACCGCCGAAGCGGCCCGCGGCACCGGACGGCCGCCATTGGCCGCCGTGGTGACGACACCGCGGCGAAGGAATACTCCCCTCGGGGGGAAGTCTTTCAGGTGGGCGTCCCGTTCAGCAAACCGGCGCGGGCGGCGGCCGCGTCCGGTGCCCCGATGTCCACGGCGCGGCCTAGGATCCACAGTCGTGGCGACGCCGGAAATTCCCCCGCAGTACCTGTTGTCGGAGCAGGCGCCACCCCCGCGCACCCTGATCGACATCCTCTACGACACCGCCAACCGATTCCCGGAGGCGGCGGCGATCGACGACGGCACGGTGCAGCTGACCTACGCCGAGCTGATCGGGGACATCGAGGAGAGCGTCGAGTGGCTGGCGGCCCGCGGCATCGGCCGCGGCGACCGGATCGGCATCCGGATGCCGTCGGGCAGCTATGCGCTCTACGTCGCGATCCTGTCGACGCTCGCGGCAGGCGCGGCCTACGTCCCGGTCGACGCCGACGACCCCGACGAGCGGGCCGAGCTGGTCTTCGGCGAGGCCGGCGTCGTCGCGGTCATCACCGAAGCGGGCCTGACCCGCGGTCCCGGCTCCTCACGCGGCTGGCGGGCCACCGCACCGCTGGGCCGCGACGACGCCTGGATCATCTTCACATCCGGGTCGACCGGCACTCCCAAGGGAGTGGCTGTCACGCACCGTAACGCCGCCGCGTTCGTCGACGCCGAAGCGCGAATGTTCCTGCAGGACAACCCGATCGGTCCCGGCGATCGGGTCCTGGCCGGACTGTCGGTGGCCTTCGACGCGTCCTGCGAGGAGATGTGGCTGGCCTGGCGATACGGCGCCTGCCTGGTGCCCGCCCCGCGCGCCCTGGTCCGCAGCGGCATGGACCTCGGACCGTGGCTGGTCTCCCGGGACATCACGGTGGTGTCCACCGTGCCCACCCTGGCGTCGCTGTGGCCGGCCGAGGCGCTGGAAGCCGTCCGCCTGCTGATCTTCGGCGGGGAAGCCTGCCCGCCCGAACTGGCCGAGCGGCTCGCGGTCGAGGGCCGTGAGGTGTGGAACACCTACGGACCGACCGAGGCCACCGTGGTGGCCAGCGCGGCCCGGCTCGGCGGCGGCCCGGTCAGCATCGGGCGTCCGCTACCCGGCTGGGACCTGGCTGTCGTCGACACCGCCGGGGCACCGGTCGCGGTCGGCGAGATCGGTGAGCTGGTGATCGGCGGTGTCGGCCTGGCCCGCTACCTGGATCCGGAGAAGGACGCCGAGAAGTACGCGCCGATGCCGTCGCTGGGCTGGTCGCGGGCCTACCGCAGCGGCGATCTGGTCCGGCTCGAGGACGACGGGTTGTATTTCCAGGGCCGCGCCGACGACCAGGTCAAGGTCGGCGGCCGGCGCATCGAGCTCGGCGAGGTCGACTCGGCGCTGGTGCATCTGCCCGGCGTCAGCGGCGGCGCCGCGGCGGTTCGCCGCACCGCCAGCGGGACGCCGATGCTGGTGGGCTACATCGCGAGCGCAGACCCGGCTTTCGACCTCGCGGCCGCCCGCGCCCACCTGACCGAGACCCTGCCCGCCGCCCTGGTCCCGCGGTTGGTGTTACTCGACGAGCTGCCGACCCGCACCTCGGGCAAGGTGGACCGCAATGCGCTGCCCTGGCCGCCGCCGGGCTACCAGGAGTCCGAACCGGACCTGGGCGGCACCATGGGATGGCTGGCCGGGCTGTGGCGCGACGTCCTCGGCGCGGTGGTCGACGGCCCCGAGGCCGACTTCTTCGCCCTCGGCGGCGGATCCCTGTCGGCCGCACAACTGGTCGCGGCTCTGCGCGAACGGTATCCGCAGCTGACCGTCGCGCAGCTCTACGACCATCCCCGGCTGGGATCGCTGGCCGAATTCCTCGACGAGTTCGCGCCGCCGGTCGCGGTGACCCCCCGGAACGTCAAGCCCACGCCGGTGACCACTCAGGCGGCGCAGGTGCTGCTGTCGGTGCCGCTGGCGACCCTGACCGGCCTGCAATGGGTCACCTGGCTGGCGCTGCTCAACAATGTCGCCGCCACCGTGCACCCGCTGCCGTGGCTGGCGCCGCTGAACTGGTGGCTGGTGATCGCCGCGTTCGTCGTGTTCGTCACCCCGATCGGCCGGATGAGCATCGCCGTGCTCGGGGCGCGGACCCTGCTGTCCGGGCTGGAGCCCGGCACCTACCGCCGGGGCGGATCCGAGCATCTGCGGGTGTGGCTCGCCGAGCGGCTGGCCGACGCGAGCGGCGCCGAGAACATGGCCGGCGCACCCTGGCTGGTGTACTACGCCCGCGCGCTGGGTAACAGGGTCGGCAAAGGCGTGGATCTGCATTCGGCGCCGCCGGTGACCGGGATGCTGCAACTCGGCCACCGGGTTTCCATCGAGCCGGAGGTCGACCTGACCGGGCATTGGATCGACGGCGACCTGTTCCACGTCGGCCCGATCACCGTCGGCAACGACGCCACCATCGGAGCCCGCACCACGCTCTTCCCCGGTGCTGTGGTCGGCAAGAACGCCGACGTCGCCCCCGGCTCGGGGGTCGTCGGCAAAGTGAAGAACGGGCAGTACTGGAAGGGCTCGCCGGCGATCAAATCCGGCAAGGCCCGCCATCCGTGGCCGGAGTACCGGCCGCCGCGGGCGGCGCACTGGGTGGCCATCTACGGCGTGACGTCGATGCTGCTCGGCGGGGTGCCGCTGGTGTCGCTCGGAGCCGGGCTGGCGGTGCTGGTGTGGCCGGCCCGGCACAGCGCGACGCTGCTCTCGGCGGTCGGCGCAGCCGCGCCGTGGATCCCGGTGGCGGCGCTGGTCGCCTTCGGCGTCTATGCCGCACTCACCGTGGTCGGCGTCCGGTTCCTGTCGGTCGGCCTGCGCGAGGGCTACCACCCGGTGCGCAGCCGGGTGGGCTGGCAGCTGTGGGCCACCGAACGGTTGATGGACGCCGCCCGCAACTACCTGTTCCCGGTCTACGCCAGCCTGCTCACGCCGTGGTGGTTGCGCATCCTCGGGGCCACGGTGGGTCGCAACACCGAGA
>NZ_BEWG01000098.1 GCF_002723835.1 Mycobacterium sp. shizuoka-1
CCCCAACACGGGGGTATCAGAGCATGGCAAAAAAACAACAAACAAAAACCACCAAACACACTATTGAGTTCTCAAACAACACACCCGGCAGCTTCACCGGCCGCGCAAACCACCCCGCGGCTTTCGCCGCGTGCGGTAGGGCGGACAGTTGGAACACCCCGGAGTCCGGGAGTATTCCTCGAAGTTGCCGTCGCGCTCTGCGGGCTGGCCCGCGTCGCGGCGACGTGGATTAAGTTACGTGAGTGCTAACAGGGAGTCAAATCGCCTGCTAGATCGGCGTTTCCTGCCGCCATCGAGGGCTCAAACCCGCTGCACCCCAGCGATATTCCGCTTCCCGCGGCGCAGCACCAGCCAGCGGCCGTGCAAGAAGTGGGACGGTTGTGCCACCCAGTCCTCGGTGTCGATCTTCTCGTTGTTCACCGACACCCCACCCTCGGCGATCGTCCGCTTGGCGGCCCCCTTGCTCGCCGACAGACCGGTGGCCACCAACAGATCGACGATGCCGCCGGGGCTCCCCGGCCCCAGCTCAGCTACCGACGTCTCCCGTAATGCGGCGGCCAGGGTGGCTTCGTCCAGGCGCGACAACTCCCCCCGGCCGAACAACGCCTGCGAGGCGTGTTCCACCGCATCGGTTGCGGCCTGCCCGTGCACCAGAGTGGTCAGCTCCTGGGCCAGCCGGCGCTGAGCGGCGCGTTCGTGCGGACGTGAGGCGGTGGCCTCCTGTAGGTCGGCGAGTTCGTCAGCCGTCAGAAAGGTGAACCAGCGCAGATAGCGGATGACATCGGCGTCGGCGGTGTTGACGAAGTACTGGTACCAGGCATACGGGCTGGTCATCTCGGGGTCCAGCCACAGACTCCCGCCACCGGTGGACTTGCCGAACTTGGTGCCGTCCGCCGAGGTGACCAGCGGCACAGTCAGCGCGTGCACGGCCGCCCCCAGCGTCTGGCGGACCAGTCGCACCCCGGCGATGATGTTGCCCCACTGGTCGGAGCCACCGATCTGCAGCGCGCAGCCGTACCTGCGATGCAGCTCCACATAGTCGTTGGCCTGCAGCAGCATGTAGCTGAATTCGGTGTAGGAGATGCCGTCGCCCTCGAGCCGGCGCCGGATGGTGTCACGGTCGAGCATCACGTTGACCGAGAAATGCTTGCCGACATCGCGCAGGAAATCGATCGCACTGAGCTGCGAGGTCCAGCTCAGGTTGTTCTCGACGATCGCTCCGCTGGCGGAATCGTCGAAGTCGACGAACCGCTCCAGCTGGCCGCGGATCCGCTCGGCCCACTGCGCGACGGTGTCGGTGGTGTTCATGGTCCGCTCGCCGGTGTCACGAGGATCACCGATCATGCCCGTCGCACCGCCGGCCAACACGATCGGCCGATGCCCGGCCCGCTGGAATCGCCGAAGTGTGAGCAACGGCACCAGATTTCCCGCATGCAGGCTCGGCGCGGTGGGGTCGAATCCGCAATAGACGGTCATCGGCGGCTGCGCGGCTGCCGCCGCAAGCGCGTCGATATCGGTCGATTGCGCGATCAGTTCACGCCAGCCCAACTCGTCGAGAATCGTCGTGCCCATGCGTTGATCTTCCCGTATGGGTTGCGCTCAGTCGCTCGCGCCCGGGATCGGCGCGCGTGGGCTGCGGCGGAAGGCCGACACCTCCGGGCGTCCGGGCAGCCAGAACCGCCACGGCCGGTCGGCGGCCTGCGACACCCCGACCCGGGGCCCACTGCTGTGCGGGCCGGCGCCGTCGCCGAGCGCAACCGTCACCGCCGAGCTCGCGTCGAAGACGTCGACACCGTTGTCGTCCATCGCGATGCCCAGCGCCGAACACAGGTTGCCGGGCCCGCGGGCCAGCGCGGCCGGCCGGACCAGCGGGCCGCGACGCTGCTGAGCCGCCGCTACACCCGATTCGATCGCCGCCGCCCGGATCAGCACCGCCGCCGCCGTGCCGTCCGGGCCGCACACCACGTTGGCGCACACATGAATGCCGTGGCTTCGATAGGTATAGAGCCGACCGGGCGGACCGAACATCACCGCGTTGCGGATGCCCGGCCCTCGAAACGAATGTGCCGCCGCATCCGGCCACGGCCCGTTCGGCGGACCGCCGTACGCCTCGACCTCGACGATCAACGCGCTGACACCCCGGCAGCTGAGCACGCCGCCCAACAGCAGGCGGGCCGCAGTCAGCGGGTCGGTGTCCAGCGGGTGGGAGCTCACTGAGGGAAATTCTGCCCCAGGGATTGACGTGCCGAGCGGCCGGGAGCAATATTCATCGTGTGATGAGTTCATCGAGCGATGAATTTATGTCGGGTGCTGACAATGCCGCCGTCCACGTCAGAAACCTCACCGTGGTGCGCGGTAAGCGGATTGCACTGCACGACCTCACCGTCACCATTGCGCGCGGCACCATCACCGGACTACTCGGGCCGTCGGGCTGCGGCAAGACGACCCTGATCCGCAGCATCGTCGGCACCCAGATCGTGGAATCCGGAACGGTCACCGTCCTGGGTCATCCGGCCGGCTCCCCCGCGCTGCGCCACCGCGTCGGCTACGTCACCCAGGATCCGACCATCTACAACGACCTGCGAGTCATCGACAACGTGCGTTATTTCGCGGCGCTCTACGGGGCCGCGCCGGAGGCGGCCGACCGAGCGGTCGCCGATGTCGGCCTGCACGATCACAGCGGGGCGTACTGCGCCAATCTGTCCGGCGGACAGCGCACCCGGGTGTCGCTGGCCTGCGCCCTGGTCAGCCAGCCCGACCTGCTGGTGCTCGACGAGCCGACCGTCGGCCTAGACCCCGTGCTGCGCGTGGACCTCTGGGCCCAATTCGACCGGCTGGCCCGGCGCGGCACCACCTTGCTGGTGTCCAGCCACGTGATGGACGAGGCCGATCACTGCAAGGACCTGCTGCTCATGCGTGAGGGCCGGCTGCTGGCCCACACCACCCCCGCCCGATTGCGAGAGGACACCGGATGCACATCACTGGAGGAAGCGTTCCTGTCCGTCATCACGCACAGCACCGCACCGTCAGCGCGCTGAGTCCGCGCGCCTATCTGGCCACCACCACCCGCATCCTGCGCCAATTGCGGGCCGACCACCGCAGCGTGGCGATGATTCTCGTGGTGCCCAGCGCCGTGATCACGCTGATGTACTTCATGTTCGACGATGTGCCGTCGCAGCCCGGCAGGGTGTCGCCCTTCCAAACCGCCTGCCTGATCCTGCTCGGGTTGTTCCCCCTGTTCGTGATGTTCCTCATCACCTCGATCACCATGCAACGCGAGCGGTCGTCGGGCACCCTCGAGCGAATCCTGACCACCCCGCTGCGCCGCCTGGACCTGTTGGCCGCCTACGGCACCGCCTTCTCGGTCGCGGCCGCCGCACAGGCGATCCTGGCCTGCGTGGTGGCGTTCTGGCTGCTGGGCTTCGACACCCAGGGCAGCCCGGTGTGGGTGTTCGTGATCGCGGTGATCAACGCCGTGCTGGGGGTCGGGCTGGGCCTGTTGGCAAGTGCATTCGCGCGCACCGAGTTTCAGGCCGTGCAGTTCATGCCGGTCGTCATCGTGCCGCAACTGCTGCTGGCCGGGATCATCGTGCCGCGCCACCAGATGCCGACGTGGCTGGAATGGATCAGCAACGCGATGCCGGCCAGTTACGCATTGGAGGCCCTCCAGGAGGTCAACACCCACACCGCACTGACCGACATCGCGGTCCGGGACATCGTCGTCGTGCTGGCCTTCGCGGCCGCGGCCATGGCACTGGCCGCGGCGACGCTGCGGCGACGGACCCCGTGAGCACCCCACCAGCCAAGCGGCCCGGCCGCCCGCCGGGGGCGTCCGATACCCGCGACCGGATCCTGGCGAGCGCCCGGGAGCTGTTCGCCCGCAACGGCATCGACAAGACCTCGATCCGCGCGATCGCCGCGGCCGCCGGCGTCGACTCCGCGTTGGTGCACCACTACTTCGGCACCAAGCAGCAGTTGTTCACCGCGGCGATCAACATCCCGATCGATCCGATGTCGGTGCTGGTGCCGTTGCGCGACACCCCGGTCGAGCAACTCGGCTCGGTGCTGCCCGCGGTGCTGCTACCACTGTGGGATTCGGAGATGGGCTCGGCGCTGGTCGCCACGATCCGGTCGCTGCTGGCCGGCTCCGACATCAGTCTGGTCCGCTCGTTTCTGCAGGAGATCATCACCGCCGAGATCGGGCCGCGGATCGACAACCCGCCGGGCAGCGGGCCACTACGGGTCCAGTTCGTGGCCTCGCAACTGATCGGAGTGGTGCTGGCGCGCTACATCATCGGCTTGGAGCCGCTTGCATCGTTGCCGCCGGAGCGCGTCGCCGAGACGATTGCGCCGAATCTGCAGCGCTATCTCACCGGGGAGCTGCCCGGACTCCCCTGACTGCTCACCCCAGGACCGGGAACCGCCGCCGGGCGGCGAGGCGGTCCAGCGCCCGCTGCATGACGCGGCGTACGTGACCGTCGACCTCGTCGACGTGCGGGTGCTTGCCGAACATGGCGAGGTCGACCGGGTCGAGGACCTCCATCACGATCTTCGACGGCAGCGGCAGATTCGGCGGGAACGGGACGGTCAGCCCGAACGGCAGGCCGACGGTGATCGGCAATATGTCCATCCGGAGCCGCGGTAATCCCAGCCGGGCCGCGATCGCGGTGCCTCGGCTGAGGAAGAACTGGGTTTCCTGCGCGCCGATGGACACCATCGGCACGATCGGCACGCCGGTGTCGATCGCGGTGCGCGCATAGCCGGTCCGGCCGTCGAAGTCGATGACGTTCCGCTGTGACGTAGGTCGATAGGCGTCAAAGTCGCCGCCTGGGAACACCAGCACGACCGCCCCGGACCGCAACGCCGCCGTCGCGTTCCGCGGGCTGGCATGGACGACGCCGAGCCGCGGCAGCATCGGCCCCCACGGCGCCAGGAAGATCCCGTAGTGCGCCAGCGTGTAAAGCGGTCGTCGGTACCCGAACTCGGCGTAGAAGGCGGGACCGAAAACCGGGACGTCCGGGGTCAGCATGCCGCCGGAGTGGTTGCACACCAGCAGGGCGGCACCCGAGCGCGGGATCCGTTCCAGACCGCGCACCTCTGCGCGAAAGTACCTCCGGATCAGCGGCCAGGCCGCCTCGCTGACCAGCCGGGTGAACGTCGGATCCCACCTGGCGAGTTCACCGGGAAGCTCCGTGGCGACGACGTTGTCGACCATGGTCGCGACGCTACGCCGGTTCGGCTGGGCCGGTCAGGAACCCGACAGCGCCATCAGGCGCTCATGCTCCGCGGGCGAGACGTCGACGGCCTCGTCGACCAGCAGCACCGGAATGCCGTCCTCGATGCGGTAGGCCTTGTGCAGTCGCGGGTTGTACAGCCGGTTGTCGACGAACACCAGCGGGCCGCGGTCGGCCGGGCACACCAGGATCGCGAGGAGTTTGTCGTCGAGCACGGCGCGCTAGGGAGTCGGCGCCGCAGGCAGCGGAGCGCTGCCCCCGATGGTCGGTGCACCGTCGCTGGGCATCTGCCCGGCACCCATCACCGCGTTGTTCTGCTGCGCCTGCTGGGCCTGCTGCAGGATCTGCATCTGCGCGAAGATCTTCTGCTGATAGCCCAGGGTGTTCTGCAGCGCCTGGATCAGCGGCTTCTGATTCGGCCGGTACTGCAGGGCGTTCTGGATCTCGGCGATGTTGGTGCGCGACGGCTTGATGCCCTGGGCCCGCAGCTTCATCACCTGCTTGATCAGGTTGGACATCTGGCCGCCGCCGGCGCCCTGGTCGTATTCCTGATCGATGAACAACAGCAGCTGGTCCGCGCTCTGGAACTGCGGCACACCGTTGTCCGATGTCGGGGTGGCCGGCGTGGCGCTCGGGTCGGCCAGCGCCTGCGCGGAACCCACGCCGACCAGCAGCCCAGCGGTCAGGGCACCGATCGCCGTGCCGCGGACGGCGCGACGCCAGTGACGTGAAACGGTCTGGGTGGGCATGCATTCCTCCGACGCGTGGGCACCTTGGACTATCGGCGAGCCTAACAGCGCTGCGCGACCTGGGCAGAAGCTCAGTTCGGGGTACCGCCGAGCTGGGCGCGTGCCGCGGCCGTGAAGCGCTTGTACTTCCCCGTATCGGGCTCCAGATGCCAGGCGTTACGCGACGCCTTGGGCACACCCTCAGCCCGCAATCCCGACACCGTCGGCCGATACGTGGCGCTGAGCGGGATCTCGGCCACCACATGCACGATGTCGGGCGCGAGCCCGACCGGCATCGCCGCGAAGGCGTCGGTCAGGTCCGCGGTGGTGACGGTCATCCCCGGCCGCAACGTGACGGCGGTGACCGCGAGCATCCCGCCCGGCACCTCGACGCCGTAGGTCGCGGCGAGGTCGACCGCCCCGATCCGGCTGACCGCGTCGGTGACCGGCTCGGGGAACACCACCCCGCGTGCCGTGCGGATGAGCAGGGAGCGGTTGCCCAACAGCCAGAAGTCGCCGTCCGCGTCGCGCCGGAACACGTACTCGGTGGAGATCCAGGTGTCGCCGGGGGCGAACACGCCGCGCTTGACGGACGCGGTCGGGTCGATCGGCCCCCACGGCCGGGCCAGCAGCACCCCGACCTGGTTGGGTTCGGCCACCGCGACGAATCCGCGGTCGTCCTCCAGGATCACGTCGTCCATCGCGTCGTAGGCGGCCAGGTCGACCTGGCCGCCGCCGGGCAGCGGGCGGCCCTTGCTGCCCACCTTGACTCCGGACACGTTGGCCAGCACCGCCTGACCGTCGGTGGTGGCGAAGAACTCCACGATGTTGGCCGGCGAGAACGCGTCGACGGTTCGCTGCCACAGGCCGGTCGGCATGCCTGAGCCGATGAACAGCCGCACCGGATGGTTGCCGCGCAGCCGGAAATCCGGATCGTCGACGACGTCGCCGAGCATGGTCCACGTGTAGGACACCACGGTGACGCCGTATTGGCGGATCTCGGCCAGGAACCGATCGGGGCGCAGCCCGCGCGACAGCGCGATGCGCGCGCCGCCGACGACGGCACCGCCGAGGCTGACCAGCAGACCCGACTGATGGTGCAGCGGGGTCAGGCAGTAGACGGTGTCGCCGCGGCCCAGGGCGGCGGCCGAGGCGGTGCCGAACGCCGACAGCGCCCAGCGATAGTTGGTGATCTGCTTGGGCGCCAGGCCACCGCCGACGGTGTTGAAGGCGACGAACGCCAGGTCGCGGGCGAAGCCGGGGTTGGGCCGGTACCAGCCCGGCAGGGCGACCGCGTCGGGGTCGATCTTCTCCATGTCGATCACGTTGCTGCCCTCGGGCAGGTTGAGGTCGCGGCTCTCACCGCCGCCGAGAACCAGCGCCTGCACCGGCAGCTTCAGGGCGGCCTCGAGATTGCCGGGATCGGTGATGACCTCGCTCACCCCACCGAGGCGGACCGCCTCGGCCAGGTCGGCGTCGGGCGGCATCAGCACGGCCACCGCACCCAGCCGGGACAGCGCGGCGATGGCCACCAGCGCCGACGGCCGGGTGTCCATCAGAACGCCGACCCGCACGCCTTGCCGCACGCCCACCCCGATGAGACCGCGGACCACGTTGTTGATCCGGCGGTTCACCGCCTCGTAGGTGTGCACCCGGCCGTCGAACAGCAGGAACTCGCCGTTCGGCGCACCGTCGGCCTGCTCGTCGATGATCCGGCCCAGCGAGATGCGGGTGTGATCGTTGATCTGGCCGAGCCGGGTCAGCCGGGGCAGCGTGCGGGCCGTCTCGACCGCCAGCGTGCGCATCGACTTGTTGGCGTTGACCACCGCGTCGGCCGCGCCGCGCGCCACCGACAACGCCAGCTCCGACACCTCGGCCACACCGTGCACCAGGCGGGCGGACAGGGCGACGCCGGAGTCGTCGGGCTCGGCGGTGTTGTCCTGCATCGGCGCGATGGTCGGCGGCCGGGAGTCCAGCCCGGACAGCCAGCGCACCCAGTCCGCAACCGTCGGCCAGGTCGCGGTGGCCGCCTTGGAGCCCACGACCAAGCCGAAATGGCCGGCCCGGATCATCACCTCGTAGACGTCGGCACCGGGTGCGGCGCGTTTGATGCCGCGCACCGACGCCGGCTGGCCGATGTCGTCGACCTCACCGACGAAGGCCAGGACCGGGCAGGTGATGTCGGACAACGTCACCAGCTGGCCGTTGATGGCGAACCCGCCCGACATCATCCGGTTGTGCGCGATGAACTGCTTGAGCAGTTCGGACACCGCCGGGCCGGACCAGGCGATCCAGCCCTCGGAGTCCAGGAAGCGACGCTGTTGCTCGCGCGGCAGCAGCGCATCGCGGTCGTGCAGCTGCCGCAGGAAGTCCAGCCGGGCCTTGGCGGTCTTGAGCGGATCCAGCATTTGAAAGCCGGTGCGGGCCAGCCACCCCGGGATGTCGATGCGGTTGAAGACGTGGTCGGCCATGAAGTCGGCGGCCACCGCGCCGAGGTTGGGCGGAATGCCCATAGGCAACGCCGCCAAGGTGTCCACCGGCGACCCGAACGCCACGATGCTGGCGATGTCGCGGGTGCGCCGGTAGGCCGCGGTCTGATAGCAGAACATGCCGCCCTGGGAGTAGCCCGCCAGGTGCACGCTCTGGCCGGTGGCCTCCTTGACGGCGTCGATGGCCTCGCTGAGCGCGACGATGTGGTCGGTCAGATTGCGCTCCATGCCGCCCTCGACCTCGTCGGGCGACCCGAAGTCGATCACCCACGGGTCGATGCCCGCCTCGTGCAGGATGCCGACGGCGCCGTCCTCGCGGGTGACGTCCCACATGTTCGCCGACATCATCATCGGGTGGACCATCAGCACCGGCGGACCGGCCTGCGGCTGACCGGGCCTGCTGTCCGGCGGGAAATACCGCCGCAGCTTGTACATCGGCTTGTTCTCGACGATCTGGAACGGTGACGGCACCGCGCCGGTCTCCAGGCCACCCCAGCGCAAGACCTCGAACCCGTTCTGGGCCGTCGCCATCAGCCGCTCGACAGGCCTGGTGACCGCCGACAAGTTGAGATCCACGCCTGCTCCCCTGTCCCACGTCGCTGCTGCTTGAGGCCCCGACAGCCTGCACATCATGGCACAGGGCCGATCTGCGTCCCGGTGGTTTGGTTCCCGCCCACTAGGGTCTAGCCAGTGGCACACCTGCTCGGCGCCGAAGCGCTGCATCTGGAATATCCGACTCAGGTGGTCTTCGAATCGGTGACCGTGGGCGTCAACGAGGGTGACCGCATCGGCATCGTCGGGCGCAACGGCGACGGCAAATCCAGCCTGATGGGGATGCTCACGGGCCGGCTGTCCCCCGATTCCGGCCGGGTCACCCGCCGCGGCGGGGTGCGGGTCGCCGCGTTGGACCAGGCCGACACGATGGCACCGCAGAGCACCGTGGGCACAGTGCTCGTGGGTGACCTGCCCGAGCACGAGTGGGCCGGCAACCCCCAGATCCGCGACGTGGTCGCCGGGCTGGTGGCCGACATCGACTGGCAGACCCCGGTGGCGCAGCTCTCCGGCGGCCAGCGCCGCCGGGTCCAACTGGCGGCGCTGCTGATCGGTGACTGGGACGTGATCGCGCTCGACGAGCCGACCAACCACCTCGACATCGAAGGCATCACCTGGCTGGCCGAGCATCTCAAGTCGCGCTGGCCGCGCACCGGCGGTGGCCTGCTGCTGGTCACCCACGACCGCTGGTTCCTCGACGAGGTCGCCACCACCACCTGGGAGGTGCACGACGGGATCGTCGAGCCCTTCGACGGCGGATACGCCGCGTACGTGCTGCAGCGCGTGGAGCGCGACCGCATCGCCGCCGCCGCCGAGGCCAAGCGGCAGAACCTGATGCGCAAGGAACTCGCCTGGCTGCGCCGCGGGGCGCCGGCGCGCACCTCCAAGCCGAAGTTCCGGATCGACGCGGCCAACCAGCTCATCGAGGACGTGCCGCCGATCCGCAACGGCGTCGAACTGGCCAAACTGGCTACCGCCCGGCTGGGCAAGGACGTCATCGACCTGCTCGACGTGTCGGTGTCGTTCGGCGGCAAACCCGTTCTGCGCGACGTGGAATGGCGTATCGGCCCCGGTGAGCGCACCGGCATCGTCGGCGCCAACGGGGCAGGAAAGTCGACGCTGCTGGCCCTGATCGCGGGCACGCTGGCCCCCGACACGGGCCGGGTCAAGCGCGGCAAGACGGTTCAGCTCGCGATGCTCGATCAGCAGTCCAGCCAGCTCGCCGACATCGCCGGCGACATGGTCCGCGAGGTCGTCGGCCGGCTGAAGACGGACTATCAGGTCGACGGCAAGGACGTCACCCCGACACAGTTGTTGGAGCGCTTGGGTTTTCGCCGCGAACAGCTGTCGTCGCGGGTGGGTGAGCTCTCCGGTGGGCAGCGCAGGCGCCTGCAGCTGATGTTGACCCTGCTCGCCGAACCCAACGTGCTGGTGCTCGACGAGCCGACCAACGACGTCGACATCGACATGCTCTCGGCCACCGAGGACCTACTGGACTCCTGGCCGGGCACGCTGATCGTGGTATCCCACGACCGGTATCTGCTTGAGCGGGTCACCGACCAGCAGTACGCGATCCTCGACGGTCATCTGCGCCATCTGCCCGGCGGTATCGACGAGTATCTGCGCCTCGCCGCCCGCAGGCCCGCCGGCTCGTCAGCCGCGACCGCCACCGCCCCGGCCACGCCGGCTCTGTCGGGTGCCGAATTGCGCAGTGTGGAAAAGGAAATCGCCGCCCTGGACCGGGCGCTGGGGAAGTTGTCGGACCGGGTCAACGCCAAACATGTCGAGCTCGCCGAGCACGACCAGTCCGACCACGTCGGCCTGGGCCGGCTGACCCAGGAACTGCGGGCGCTGGAGGCCGAGGTGGCCGAGAAGGAGAACCGCTGGCTGGAGCTGTCCGAACTGGTCGACTGATCAGGTCTCGGCGGGCTCGTCGGACACCGGGTAGCGGCGGACGAACAGCAGCCCGGTCGTGGCCAGGATCCCCGCGATCAGAATGGCGACGCTGACCACCTGCTTCTCGGCGATGATGCCGAATACGACGCTGCCCAGCGCCATCGAGCCCTGCAGGGTCATGTTGTAGAACGACGTCATCAACCCGCGCATCCGCTCCGGCGACGCGGTCTGCACCGAGAACTGGTGGCTGACGCTCAGGATGCTCCACGAGAAGCCGAAGAACAGCAAAAACGATGCGTCCAGCAGCATGCTGTCCCAGCGGCTGATGCCCAGCACGGTGGCCGAGAACACCACCAGGGCCACGGTCGTGAGCAGGTTGAGCCGGATGTGCCGCTGCAGCGAGGAATAGTCAAATCCTGTGGATCGGGGGTCGTCAGGCGACCTCGGACACCGGAGTGTCGGGCGAGGGTTCCGGGGTGATGTCGACC
>NZ_BEWG01000099.1 GCF_002723835.1 Mycobacterium sp. shizuoka-1
CCCCAACACGGGGGTATCAGAGCATGGCAAAAAAACAACAAACAAAAACCACCAAACACACTATTGAGTTCTCAAACAACACACCCGGCTGACACCCGCCAGCAGGCAACCCTGCTAACTTACTACATGTCTTTACCGGCGTCAACTGCCGCTGCCCTCCTGTCTCCAGGTCCGGCGCGGCTGGCCGACCGCCTACATTACACGCGTTCTATCTCAGCTCCAAGTCGGGCCAGATTCTCCACGAAAAGCGGGTAGCCGCGGTCGATGTGGAACACGTCGTGCACCTCGGTCTCACCGTCCGCGACCAGGCCCGCAAGCACCAGACCGGCCCCCGCGCGGATGTCGGAGCACCACACCGGGGCACTCGACAGCTGCGGGAGCCCGCGCACCACCGCGTGGTGACCATCGGTCCTCGCGTCCGCGCCCAGGCGGATCATCTCCTCGACGAAGCGGAACCTCGCCTCGAACACGTTCTCGGTGATCATCGACGTCCCGTCGGCCACCGCCGCCAGCGCGATCGCCATCGGCTGCAGATCGGTCGGGAAGCCCGGGAACGGCAGCGTCGCGACATTGCCGGCCTTGGGCCGCTCGTACTGCACCACCCGGAACCCGTCGTCGTGCTGGGTCACTGTGGCGCCGGCGTCGTGCAACTTGTGCAGCACCAACTGCAGGTGTGCCGGGTCCACCCCGGTGACCGAGATGTCCCCGCGGGTCATCGCCGCGGCAATGCCCCAGGTCGCGGCCACGATCCGGTCGCCGATCACCCGATGCTCAGTGGGATGCAGCCGCGGAACGCCGGTGATCGTCAGCGTCGACGTGCCCGCGCCTTCGATCTGGGCACCCATCTGGTTGAGCATCTCGCACAGGTCGACGACGTCGGGTTCGCGCGCGGCGTTGTGGATCGTGGTCACACCGTCGGCGAGCACCGCGGCCATCAGGATGTTCTCGGTGGCCCCCACCGATGGGAACTCGAGCTGGATCTCCGCGCCGTGCAGCTTCTCGGCGGTCGCCACCACGCAGCCGTGCTCGATGTTGCAGTCCGCACCCAACTGACGCAGACCGGCCTGATGCATGTCCAGCGGCCGCGAACCGATCGCATCGCCGCCGGGCAGGGCGACCCGGGCGCGTTTGCACCGGCCGACCAGCGGACCGAGCACGCACACCGACGCCCGGAACTGGCGCACCGCGGCGAAGTCGGCCTCGTACTTGGGTTCGTCGGGCGAGGTGATCCGTACCGTCGAGCCGTCGAGTTCCACGTTGGCACCCAGGCCACGCAGGACCTCGGCCATCAGCGGCACATCGAGAATGTCCGGGCAGTTGGTGATCGTCGTGGTGCCCTCGGCCAGCAGGCTGGCGGCCATCAGTTTCAGGACGCTGTTCTTGGCGCCGCCGACCGCCACTTCGCCCGACAACCGGTTGCCGCCGGTCACCACGAAACGCTCGCCCACTCCGAAGAGTTTAGTGGAGCCGACGGCCCGGACCGGCGCACTCGGCCGGTACCGTTTCCTCCATGGCAGTGCATCTGACCCGCATATATACCCGGACCGGCGACGACGGTACGTCGGGACTGAGTGATTTCTCACGGGTCGACAAGAACGACCCGCGCCTGATCGCCTACGCCGACTGCGACGAGGCCAACGCCGCCCTCGGGGTGGCCGTCGCGCTCGGGGAACCCGGCGACGACCTGCGCGCGGTGTTGCTGCAGATCCAGAACGACCTGTTCGACGCCGGAGCCGATCTGTCCACGCCAGTTGTCGAGAACCCGGAGTATCCGCCGCTGCGGATCACCCCGCCCTACATCGAGCGGCTCGAAGGATGGTGCGACCACTACAACGACGAGCTGCCAGCACTGAACTCGTTCATCCTGCCGGGCGGCACGGCGCTGTCCGCGTTTCTGCACGTCGCACGCACCGTGACCCGACGCGCCGAGCGGTCGGCGTGGGCGGCGATCAAGGCCTACCCCGACACCGTCAGCCCGCTGCCGGCGCGCTACCTCAACCGGCTCTCGGACCTGCTCTTCATCCTGTCGCGGGTGGCCAATGGCGGCGACGACGTGCTGTGGCAGCCCGGCGGCGGCCAGGCCGACAAGCCGGCCACGACGTAACTACGCGGTCCGGCGCCGCGCCCGCGGCGATGGACTGGACTCGACCCACGACAGGAACGCGGTCAGCGCACCGCGGTCCAATGCGATCTCGTAGCCGCGTGCGCGCTCGGCGGTGGTGTCGTGCAACTCGAGCACGACGATCTCGTCGGTCATGATGTCGAACTCGTCGCCCCGCGGCGACCGCCGGGAGATGATCTCCAGCCCGCGGCGGCTCAACCGCCGATCAGGCCACCACCGCAGGCTCGACAGCCGGTAATACCTGGCCTCGTCACCCCGGTAGCGGATCACCCCGTGCCGCCAGCCATGGCCGCCGACGGCCGGGATGTCACGCAGGATCGCGGCGGTACCGCCCTGGCGCAGCTTCCACAATCGGTAGCTCAGCGCGGCGACGGCAAGTAACAGCACACTGATCAGCGCGGCCATGAAAAACATCGGCGCGCTCATCGGTCGCTGGCCCGCGGCTAGTCGAGCTGGCCTAGGGCGCGCAGGCGCGCCCGTCCGCGGGCAGCGGTCTGCGGATCGTCGGAGCCCGCGTCGGCCTTGGCCGAGTCCGCGTCGATCTCCGACTCGAACTCCGCGGACTCGGCGAGGATCGTCACGCCCTCCTCGGTCACCGACAGAAAGCCGCCGTCGACCGCGATGCGCAGATCGTCCTCACCCTCGCGCTCGACGCGCACCATCGCGTCGTCCACCAACTGGGCAACGAGAGGGATGTGGCGAGGCAGGATGCCGATCTCACCCGACGTGGTGCGGGTGAAGACGAACGTCGCCTTGCCCGACCAGATCTTGCGCTCGACGGCGACGATGTCGACGTCCAATTCGGCCATCTCACATCACCTTTCGCGTCTGCAACATCACAGCTTGGCGCCGAGGCTTTCGGCCTTCTTCGCCAGGTCGTCCAGGCCACCGATCAGGAAGAACGCCTGCTCGGGCAGGTGGTCGAATTCGCCCTTGGCCAGCTTGTCGAAGGCCTCGACGGTCTCCTTGAGCGGCACGGTCGAACCGGGCTGACCGGTGAACTGCTCGGCGGCCATCATGTTCTGGCTCAGGAAGCGCTCGATCTTGCGCGCCCGGTAGACCAGAACCTTGTCCTCTTCGGAGAGCTCGTCGATACCGAGGATCGCGATGATGTCCTGAAGATCCTTGTAGCGCTGCAGGATTCGGATGACTTCCTGGGCAACCCGGTAGTGCTCGTCGCCGACCACGCTCGGGTGCAGGATCGTCGACGACGACGCCAGCGGATCCACCGCGGGGAAGATGCCCTTGGAGAACACCGCACGGGAGAGCTCGGTGGTGGCGTCCAGGTGCGCGAACGTGGTGGCCGGCGCCGGGTCGGTGTAGTCGTCGGCGGGCACGTACACGGCCTGCATCGAGGTGATCGAGCGGCCACGCGTGGAGGTGATGCGCTCCTGCAGCTCACCCATCTCGTCGGCCAGCGTCGGCTGGTAACCCACCGCCGACGGCATACGGCCGAGCAGCGTCGACACCTCGGAGCCGGCCTGGGTGAACCGGAAGATGTTGTCGATGAACAGCAGCACGTCCTGGCCCTGCTCGTCGCGGAAGAACTCCGCCATGGTCAGCGCGGACAGTGCCACACGCATACGCGTGCCCGGCGGCTCGTCCATCTGACCGAACACCAACGCGGTGTCCTTGAGCACGTTGGCGTCCGCAAGCTCGACCCACAGGTCGTTACCCTCACGGGTGCGCTCCCCCACGCCGGCGAACACCGAGGTGCCACCGAAGTTGCGAGCGATGCGGTTGATCATCTCCTGGATCAGAACGGTCTTGCCCACGCCGGCGCCACCGAACAGGGCGATCTTGCCGCCACGCACATACGGGGTGAGCAGGTCGACGACCTTCAGACCGGTCTCGAGCATCTCAGTGCGAGGCTCGAGGTCGGCGAAGGCCGGCGGCTTGCGGTGGATCGACCAGTGCTCGAAGTCTTTGCCGTAGCCCGGCTCGTCCAGGCAGTCACCGAGGGCGTTGAAGACGTGACCCTTCACACCGTCGCCGACCGGCACCGAAATCGAGGCGCCGGTGTCGCTGACCTCGACGCCGCGCACCAGGCCGTCGGTGGGCTGCATGGAGATGCAGCGCACCAGGTTGTCGCCCAGGTGCTGAGCCACTTCCAGGGTCAGAGTCTTGGCGAGCGCGCCGAAGGCGATGTCGGCGTGCAGCGCGTTGAACAGCTCGGGCACCGAGCCACGCGGGAACTCCACGTCGACCACGGGTCCCGTGATGCGGACGACCCGGCCTGCGGTCTTCTCTGCGGTAGCAGTCATTTCCTCTTCGCTTCCTACGCGGCTTTACTTGGCGTCGGCCAGCGCGTTGGCGCCGCCGACGATTTCGCTGATTTCCTGGGTGATCTGCGCCTGACGCTCGCGGTTCGCCGCAAGCGTGAGCGCCTTGATCAGATCGTCGGCGTTGTCGGTCGCCGACTTCATGGCACGGCGACGAGAGGCCGACTCCGAGGCCGCCGCCTCCAGCAACGCCGCGTACACGCGGGTCGCGATGTAGCGCGGGAGCAGTGAGTCGAACAGCTCTTCGGCGTTGGGCTCGAACGAGAACAGCGTGTGCGGGCCGGTTTCCGGCTCTCCGACGTACTCGACAACCATCGGGGCGATCCGCAACGCGGCCGCAGTCTGCGACAACATCGACCTGAACTCGGTCGACACGATGTGGAGCTCGTCCACCCCGAGGATCCCGTCCGCACCCGGGTCTTCTCCGGTGTCATCAGCACCCGACATGAATGCGGCGACCAGGGTGTCGGCGATCTCCCGGGCGTTGTCGTACTCGGGGCGCTCAGAGAAGCCGGTCCACGACTCGACAACGGCACGCTGCCGGAAGTTGTAGTAGCCCAACGCCTTACGCCCGACGACGTAGAGCACCGGATCCTTGCCTTCGTCGCGCAGCAGCGAGAACAGCTCCTCGGCGCGGCGCAGGACGTTGGCGTTGTAGCCACCGCACAGACCGCGATCCGAGGACACCACCAGCACACCGGCCCGCGTGGGGTTCTCCCGCGCCACCAGCAGCGGGTGATCCAGCGCGCTGGCACTGGCGAGCTCGGTGAGCATGTTGGTGATCTCGCTGGCGTACGGCCGGGCCGCGTCGACGCGGGCCTGCGCCTTGGCGATCCGCGACGTGGCGATCAGCTCCTGGGCCTTCGTGATCTTCTTGATCGACGAAGCGGAGCGGATACGCCCGCGTAGCTCGCGAAGTGTGGCTGCCATTTCCTTATAGCTCTTCTACTAGTTCTTCTTTGGCGCCGGCTTACGGACCTTGACCGATTCCTTCTCCAGGTCCTCGGGGTCCAGGGCCTCGGCATGCTCGTCACCGGGGACCACCGAGCTGCCGTCGGAGGCCGCGAAGCCCTTCTTGAAGTCGGCGATCACCGAAACCAGCTTCTCCTGGGCTTCGTCGGAGAGCTTCTTGGTCTCCTTGATGCCGGTGAGGATGTCGGAGTGGCTGGCCTTGACGTGCTCCAGGAACTCGGACTCGAAGCGGGAAACATCCTCGGCGGGAACCGAATCCAGGTGGCCCTGGGTACCGAGGAAGATCGCGACGACCTGATCCTCGACCGCCATCGGGCTGTACTGGGCCTGCTTGAGCAGCTCGACCAGGCGCACACCGCGGTCCAGCTGAGCCTTCGACGCCGCGTCCAGGTCGGAGGCGAAGGCCGCGAAGGCCTCCAGCTCGCGGTATTGCGACAGGTCCAGACGAAGCGAACCGGCGACCTCTTTCATGGCCTTGATCTGCGCGGCACCACCGACGCGGGACACCGACACACCGACGTTCACGGCCGGGCGCACACCCTGGTTGAACAGGTCGGACTCCAGGAAGCACTGGCCGTCGGTGATCGAGATGACGTTGGTGGGGATGAACGCCGAGATGTCATTGGCCTTGGTCTCGATGATCGGCAGACCGGTCATCGACCCGCCACCGAGCTCGTCGGACAGCTTCGCGCAACGCTCCAGCAGACGGGAGTGCAGGTAGAAGACGTCACCCGGGAACGCCTCGCGGCCCGGCGGGCGGCGCAGCAGCAGCGAGATCGCGCGGTAGGCGTCGGCCTGCTTGGACAGGTCGTCGAACACGATCAGCACGTGCTTGCCGTTGTACATCCAGTGCTGGCCGATGGCCGAACCGGTGTAGGGCGCAAGCCATTTGAAGCCGGCCGAGTCCGACGCCGGGGCCGCGACGATGGTGGTGTATTCCATCGCGCCGCCCTCTTCGAGCGCGCGCTTCACCGAGGCGATGGTGGTGCCCTTCTGGCCGATCGCGACGTACACGCAGCGGACCTGCTGCTTGGGGTCGCCGGTCTCCCAGGCCTCGCGCTGGTTGAGGATGGTGTCGACGCAGACGGCGGTCTTGCCGGTCTTGCGGTCGCCGATGATCAGCTGGCGCTGCCCGCGGCCGATCGGGGTCATCGCGTCGATGGCCTTGATGCCGGTCTGCAGCGGCTCGCCAACGCCCTGGCGCTGCACCACCGACGGCGCCTGCAGCTCGAGCGCGCGGCGCTCCTCGGACTCGATGTCGCCCTGGCCGTCGATCGGCTGGCCCAGCGGGTTGATCACGCGACCCAGGAAGGCGTCGCCCACCGGCACCGAGAGCACCTCGCCGGTGCGCTTGACCTGCTGGCCCTCTTCGATCTTCTCGAACTCACCGAGGATGACCGCGCCGACGCTGTGCTCGTCGAGGTTGAGCGCCACACCGAGCACGCCGCCGGGGAACTCGAGCAGTTCCTGGGTCATCACCGAGGGCAGACCCTCGACGTGGGCGATGCCGTCGCCGGCGTCGATGACGGTGCCGATCTCCTCGCGACCGGTGTCCGCCTCGAAGCTCGATACGTACTCCTGGACGGCGCCCTGGATGTCGTCAGCCGAGATTGTCAACTCTGCCATGGCTTTTCGTCTTCCTGCCTTTGTTTTGGGTCTTGGGGTTCGTGGGGCTGTTCGCCGGGCTGGTCGGTCGGCTAATCAGGAAGCTTCGTCACGGCTGCGGACAGCCGCGACGACAACGTCCCGTCGATCACCTCGTCGCCGACGGCGACCGAAAGGCCGCCCAGCACAGAAGGATCGATATTGAGCTGCACCGAAACAGGTTGGTGATAGATGCGGGTGAGCACCTGGGTCAGCCGGGTGCGCTGCGCAGCGGTGAGCTCGGCGGCCGCATTCACATGCGCGACGATCTCGCCGCGGCGGGCGACCGCGATCTGAGCCAATGCCAGCACCGCTTCGTCGGCACGCTCGCCGCGCAACAGGCTGACGGTCTGCACCAGCAGCGCAGTGGCGGTCGCGTTCGCGCCGCTGCCGAGCACCTTGCGCAGCAGCGCGATCCGGCCGTCGGCAGGCGCGGTGTAGTCACCGAGCAACGACGTCAGCCGGGGCTGCTCGTCGAGGACGCGGGTGAAGCGGAAAAGCTGCTCCTCGACCTCGTCGGCCTGGTTGTCGCGCTCGGCACGAACCAGCAGCGCCAGCCGGGCGACGTGTTCGATCACGTCGACCAGATCCTCGGTGCGCGACCAGCGCACCGAGACCGCGGTCTCCAGCAGGTCCAGGCTGTTGTCCCCGACCTTGCCGTCGAGCAGCCGGTGCACCAGGCGCTTCTTGGCCTCGGTCTCACCCGAGGACTCGGCCAGATGGCGGGTCAGGATCGGCTCGCCGATCAGCAGCCCGGCCACCGACGCCAGGTCATCGGAGAGGGCGGACAGGGCGTCGCTGGACAACCCCGCCGACAGCGCGTCGAACTTCTCGACCACCGCAGCCTGCGCATCGCGGCTGGCCGAGCGCAGGTCCGAGCCCGCCTCCGGCGCGAACGCCGCCGGCGCCATCGAATCCAGCTCGTCGAGGAACCGGTCGACGGTGGCCGACTGCGCCTGCGCGTCGGCGACGTGGGCACGGACCAGCTCGCCGGCCCGGCGCACCGACTCGGCGCCGAGATCCTGACGCAGCTGGCGGATCAGCTGGGCACGCAACAACTGAACCTGTTGCGCACCTTGCACTTTGATCCGCTCGACCTCGACGTCAGCCTGAGCACGAAGCTGCTCGACGATGCGCTCGGCATCGGTACGGGCCTCTTCGACGATGTGCTTGGCCTCGGCCTTGGCCTCGTCGACCCGCGCCGCGTGATGCTTGTCGGCGTCAGCAAGCCGCTTGGCGGCCTTGGCGCTGTCGTCGATCTGAGTGCGCACCGTCTCCTGCTGGTTGGCCATCATGTTCTTGATCGGCGGTACCACGTACCGCCAGATGATGGCCACGATGACGACGAAGCCGATGAGCTGTCCGATGAAGGTTGACATGTCCTACCGTCCCGGCGCCGTTGTCGCCGACTCGCTGAGGCTGACACCCAGGACCCGGCTGGCCAGCGTCGCGGACAGGGTGTCCACCGACGACCTCAGGTCGGCCGCGATGGCGTCACTCTGAACCTTGAGTTCGTCAGCCGCCTGCTGCAGCGTCTCCGCTGCCTGCTCGCTGGCACGGCCCTTGTGCTCGTCGAGGATCTTGCGACCCTCGGCGCGGGCCTCGTCGCGGATGCCCGACGCCTCACTTCGGGCCGCCGCCATCTCCTTGCGATAGTCGGAGTCGGCAGCGGCCTCGAACTCGTTGGCCTTGCGGTTGTCCTCGGTGGTCTTGGCGACCATCTTCTCGCGCTCACCGAGCACCTTCTGGATCGGCGGCACGACAAACTTGCCGATCACGCCCAGCACGATCAAGAAGATGGCCAGCACGAAGAAGAAGGTGCCGTTGGGGATGAGGAAGTTCTGGGTACCACCTTCCTCGGCCGCCAACAGGGTGACGCTGTGCTCCCCCATGCGGACTAGGAAGCGCCAGGCGTGGCGAACACGAACAGGGCCATGAACGCCAGGTTGATGAAGTACGCCGCCTCCACCAGACCGACGGTGATGAAGAACGGGGTGAACAGCCGGCCCTGGGCCTCAGGCTGCCGGGCGATGCCCGAGATCAACGCGTTACCGGCGATACCGTCACCGATACCGGCGCCGATGGCGCCGCCGCCCAGGATGAGGCCGCCGCCGATCAGGGCGCCCATGACGATTTGGGGGTCTGCCATTCCTATTCCTCCTTGATTGCTGGTAGGACTCCTACCAGGCTGTGGGTGGTTCGGGGGTCGAACACGTCTTTTAGTGGTGCTCCTCATCCAGTTCCATGGACTGGCTGAAGTAGAGAATCGTCAACAGCGAGAAGATGAACGCCTGGATCAAGCCGACGAACAAGTCGAACGTCTTCCAGATCGCGTTGGGCGCCCACTGGATGTACCAGGGGAACATCGCGATGAGCGCCACCATGATGCCGCCGGCGAAGATGTTGCCGAAAAGTCGGAGAGACAGCGAGATCGGCTTGGCGATCTCCTCGACGAGGTTGATCGGGGCCAGGAACGCGACGTGACCCTTCAGCAGCTTCACCGGGTGGCCGAGCACACCACGGCGCCAGATGCCCGCGGCGTGGTAGCAGAGGAACACGAACAGCGCGAGCGCCAACACGAAGTTGATGTCGGCCGCCGGCGGCTTCAGCAGTTCGTGGGTCGCACCGGCGGAGTCCTTGTACTGGACCGGCAACACCGAGATCCAGTTCGAGACCAGGATGAAGACGAACAGCGCCACCGCCAGCGGCAACACGAACGGGGCGATCTTCATCCCGATCGCGGACTCGATCTGGCCGCGCATCTGGGTGGTGAGGGCTTCCCAGAACAGCTGGATGCCGCTGGGCACCCCGGTGGAGGTGACCTTCGCACGCAACACAAACGCCAGCGCGATCACGATCACGCCCGCAATCGCCGTCGCCAGGATGGTGTCGGTGTTCACCGTCATCCCGAGCCATTCGGCCGTGTCGTGATGGCCGACCTCGATGGCGGCCTCGGCGAGGATTCGTTCACTCATCGTGTGGTCAATCCTTCGGTGCTTCGTCTGTGGAGCTGTCGACAGTGTCTTCGCCGGTCCGGATCTTCTTCCACACCGGCAACGCCGTGCTCAAGACCAGCAGAACTTGGAACAACGCCAAGCCGAAGAGCACGCCAAGACCGAGCGGACGGAACAGGATCGCGATGGTCAACCCGATCGCCGTGATGACCAGCAACCGGGTTGCGGAGTTCAGAGCCATCTTGCGCTTGAGCGGGTGATCGCCCGCGGTGATCGATTCGACCGACCGCTGCACGAGCACAGCGTTGAGCAGACCCAAGGCCAGGCCGATGCCGAAGAACACGCCGAACATGAGGTAACCGGCCGCGCCGGCGGCGATCACCGCGACGGCGGTCAGGGCAGCGCAGATCGCAAGCAGCCGAACGGGCCGGAAGGCAACGGACGGAAACACCAACGGCGCATCTTGCGCTGGCGTCGTCACAGGTTCACCTCAATCTTGCGTTCTCGAGAGCCGGTCGAGCGATTTCTGCGTGCTGGTCCGCCGAGCGTATCGGAGGGCGGCAGGCGCGCTGGAATCACCCAAGGGGCAGCTCCCTTTGTCGGTCGTAAATCGGCGCCGTTCGGGTGTTACTCCGAGGGGCCGGGCCGGCAACCCGCGAGGTTTCTTCGGGGTTCTGCCAGCACCGTACCACATGGTAGACGGCAGAAAACACGTCTACTACTTACTGTCGTAAAGTCCCTCGTAGTCGTCGTCGCGGCGGCGTAAGAGCGGGATCAGCGTGACGACCACCGCCACCACGATCGCGGCCAGCATGACCGCACCGGTATACCGCGGATCGAAGAAGATCGTGGCGGCCGCACCGAAGGCGATGATGCCCACCCACAGGTAGATCAGCAGCACGGCGCGGCGGTGCGAATGCCCGATCTGCAGCAGCCGGTGGTGCAGGTGCATCTTGTCCGGACTGAGCGGACTGCGCCCGGCCCGGGTGCGCCGCACGATGGCCAGCAGCGTGTCCAGCGCCGGCACCAGCATCACGGCGACCACCAACAGGAACGGTGACAGCAGCGCGAACACATCGCGTGCGCCGTAGGCACTCTGCGAGATCGGGCCCGCGGCGGTGGTCGACGCCGCCGCCAGCATCAGGCCGACGAGCATCGAGCCGGAGTCCCCCATGAAGATCTTGGCGCGATAGAAGTTGTGCGGCAGGAAGCCCAGACAGGCGCCGGCCAACACCACCGAGATCACCGCCGGCGGATAGAACAACACGTCGCCGCCGTGGTCGCGCAGCAACCCGACCGAGAAGATGCAGATCGCCAGCGCCGTGATGAGCCCCAGTCCGGCGGCCAGCCCGTCGAGGCCGTCGACGAAGTTCATCGCGTTGACGATCGACACCGTCAGAGCCAGGGTGAGCAGGATCGAGGACACCTGGTCCAGCACGATCGTGCCGACGCCGCCGATCGGGATGTACAGCACGCTCCAGGCCACGCCCATCGTGACCAGCACGCTGGCCGCGGTGATCTGACCGGCGAACTTGGTCAGCGCATCCAGACCCCAGCGGTCGTCGATCAACCCGATGCCCATGATCAGCCCGCCGGCCACCACGACCGCCGGCATGCCCGAGGAGTAGATGAACCCGCGGGCCAGGGCCGGCAGCTGAGAGGCCAGGAACACCGCGGTGACCACGCCGACGTACATCGCCAGCCCGCCCATCCGCGGCGTCGGCTTGATGTGCACATCGCGCTCGCGGGGGTAGGCCACCGCACCGAGCCGGGTGGCGGTCACCCGGACCCAGCCGGTGGCGAAGTAGGTGATGATCGCAGCGGTCAGGCCGACCAGAGCCAGCTCGCGCAGGGGCACCCCGGCGCCGCGGTCGCTGAGCGCGAGCAGGGTCTCGGCGGGCACCGTCATCAGGCGGTGAGCGAGGCGACGTCGGTGCCGAGCACCTCGGCGATGGCCGCGGCGCTGATCGGCCCCTCGCGCAGCAGGCGCGGGGTGGCGCCGGTCAGGTCGACGATCGTCGAGGCGGCCTGCTCCTGGGACGGCCCGGCATCGAGGTACACCTGCACCAGGTCGGCGAGCTGGCGCTGCGCATCCTCGGAGGTCGTCGCCGGTGCACGCCCGGACAGGTTGGCGCTGGACACCGCCATCGGACCGACCTCGCGCAGCAGTTCCAGCGCGACCGGGTGCAGCGGCATCCGCAGCATGACGGTGCCCCGGGCGTCGCCGAGGTCCCACTGCAGCGACGGCGCCTGCTGCACGACCAGGCTCAACGCGCCGGGCCAGAACGCCCGGATGAGCTCGCGGGCACTGTGCGGCACCGAGTACACCAGGCCCTCGATGGTGTGCCACGAGCCAACCAGCACCCCGACCGGCATGTCGCGGCCGCGCCCCTTGGCGGCCAGCAGGGCGGCCACCGCCGCGCTGTCGAAGGCGTCCGCTCCGATTCCGTACACGGTGTCGGTCGGCATCACGACCAGCCTGCCGCTCTTGACCGCGGCGGCTGCCGCGCTGATGGCCTCCGCGCGCTTGGTGGCGTCGGTGCAGTCGAACACCTGGGTCACGCTGACTCCTTCCGGCGGGCCGTCACGAACCGCGGGCGGCCCGCCAGATCGCGACGTGGGGTGATGTCGGCGAAAAGCGTTGTCTCACTCACTGTTTGGACGGTCAGCTCCGATGTGGTGTCGTCGTGCTCGACGGCGAACAGACCACCGGGCCGCAGCCACTCGCCGGCCAGGCGTACCAGCGGCGCGATGACGGCCATCCCGTCGGCGCCGCCGAACAGCGCGTGCGCGGGGTCATGATCGGCCACTTCGGGTTCCAGCTCGGCCCCGGCGGGGATGTACGGCGGGTTGGACACCACGAGGTCGACGCTACCGCGCAGCTCTGGCAGCAGGCTGGGCACGGTGACGTCGGCCGGCACCAACTCCACGGCGGTCGACGCGGCGTTGCGGCGGGCATAGTCCAGCGCGGCCGGGTCGTCGTCGACCGCGATCACCCGCGCCCGCGGCCAGTGCGTGGCCAGCGCGATCGCCAGTGCACCGGATCCGGTGCACAGATCGACGATCACCGCGGCCTCGGGCAGCCGCTGGGCCACCGCCCACTCCAGCAGCGCCTCGGTCTCCGGCCGCGGGATGAACACGCCGGGCCCGACCTGCAGATCCAGCGGCCCGAACGCGGCCGAGCCGGTGAGGTGCTGCAACGGGATGCGGGTGCAGCGGGCGGCCACGAGCTCGTCATAGCGGCGCAGGAAGTCGGCGTCAGGGGCGTCCAGGGCGGCCAGCCGGCCGCGGCTGACCCCGGCCAGATGGGCGGCCAACAGCTCGGCGTCGGTGCGGGCGGAGTCGATGCCGGCCGCGGCCAGCGCCGCGGTGGCCGCGTCGACGGCCTGCCGCAGCGTGCTGGTCATGCCTGCTGAAGTCGGGTCTGCTTGTCCGCCTCGGCCAGGGCGTCCAGCAGCGGATCCAGATCGCCGTCGAGCACCTGATCGAGGTTGTGCGCCTTGAAGTTGATCCGGTGATCGGCGATCCGGTTCTCCGGGAAGTTGTAGGTCCGGATGCGCTCGCTGCGGTCGACGGTGCGGATCTGGCTGGCCCGGTCCGCCGACGCGTCGGCAGAGGCCTGCTCCTCGGCCAGCGCCTGCAACCGGGCCGCGAGCACCTGCATGGCGCGAGCCTTGTTCTGCAGCTGCGATCGCTCGTTTTGGCACGTGACGACGATCCCGGTGGGCAGATGGGTGATGCGCACCGCCGAGTCGGTCGTGTTGACGCCCTGACCACCCTTGCCCGACGACCGGTAGACGTCGATGCGCAGATCGGACTCGTCGATCTGAACCTGTTCGACCTCTTCGGGCTCGGGATAGACCAGAACACCGGCGGCCGAGGTGTGCACCCGGCCCTGCGACTCAGTGACCGGCACCCGCTGCACCCGGTGAACGCCGCCCTCGAACTTCATCCGCGACCACACGCCGTCGGCGGAGTCGCCCTTGCTGCGGATGGACAGCGTCGCGTCCTTGTAGCCGCCCAGATCCGACCACGTCTCGTCGAGCATGGTGACCGTCCAACCGTGGCGTTCGGCGTAGCGGATGTACATCCGCGCCAGGTCGGCGGCGAACAACGCCGACTCCTCGCCACCCTCACCGGATTTCACCTCGAGGACGATGTCGTCGGCGTCGTGCGGATCCCGCGGCGCCAGCAGATCGGTGAGGTGCGCGTCGAGTTCGGCGACCCTGGCCTCCAGGTCGGGCACCTCGGCAGCGAACGAGGCGTCCTCGGCAGCCAGCTCGCGGGCGGCCTCCAGATCACCGCGCGCGGTCTCCAGCCGGCGGTAGGTGGTGACGATCGGGGCCAGCTGGGCGAAGCGCCGGCCCACCCGGCGGGCGTTGGCCGCGTCGGCGTGCAGCGCGGGATCCGACATCTGCCGTTCGAGGTCAGCGTGCTCGGTCAGCACGGCCTCAACACTGGCGTGCGTCATCGTCGCTTCTCCTCTCGCTCAACCGGGCCGGAACGCAAACCGACGCCCGGCCTGCGCACGGGGCAGCAGAGCGGGCGTCGGTCAAGCAGCTACTTGTCGGCGGTCTCGCCGGCCGTCTTGCGCTTTCCGTAGCGCTTCTCGAAGCGGGCCACGCGGCCGCCGCTGTCGAGGATCTTCTGCTTGCCGGTGTAGAACGGGTGGCACTGCGAGCACACCTCGACCACGATGTGGCCGCCGTCTTTGGTGCTGCGAGTGGTGAACGAGTTGCCGCAGCCGCAGACCACGGTGGTCTCGCCGTAGGCGGGATGAATCCCTGTCTTCATGATGTCCTCTGCAATCGGTGGTCGCCGGGTCGCCCACAGGGTCATGCCTGTTGATCGAGCGTGAACCGGTACCTGAGGTGGTCGACGGTCCAGTATGCCAGGTTGACCGTCACCAGCCCAAACGCGCCGCTGCGGCCCGCTATTCCGCCGCGCTGACCTGGTAGGCCCTGGCCCGTGCGCCACGGGTCCAGACCACGCCCGCACCGGGCCGGGTGCCGCGCGCGACGAGCTCACGCTTGAGCACCTTGTTGGTGGCGGTGGCGGGCAGTTCGCCTGCGACCCAGACATGGCGCGGCCAGGCCTTCGGCGACAGGTCGGACTGGCCGGCCAGGAACTGCTCGAACTCGGCCGGCGTGAGCTCGGCACCGTCGGCGAGCACGATCGCCGCCATCACCTGATCGCCGACATGCTCGTCGGGGACCGGGTAGACCGCGACCTGACTGACCTGCGGCAGCCGCTGGATGACGCGCTCGATGGGTGCCGCGGCCATGTTCTCGCCGTCCACCCGCATCCAGTCCGCGGTGCGTCCGGCGAGAAAGATCCAGCCGTCGGCGTCGCGGTAACCGAGGTCGCCCGACCAGTACATGCCGTGCCGCAGCCGCTCGTCGGTGGCGGCGCCGTCGTTGTAATAGCCGCCGAACATGCCGCCGCCGGTGGTGTTGACGATCTCCCCGATGGCCTCATCCGGGTTGGCCAGTGCCCCGGATTCGTCGAAAACGGCTGTGGCACATTCCGTCCGGGTCTCCGGGTGGTAGATCGCCACGCCGGGAAAACCCCGGCCGACGGAGCCGGGCGGGCAGTCGTCCTCGCGGGTGATGATGACCGCTCCCTCCGTGGAGCCGAACCCGTCCCACACCGCGCAGCCGAACCGGCTGCCGAACTCGGCGATGTCGCGGTCGGTGGCCTCGTTGCCGAACGCCACCCGCAGCGGGTTGTCGTGGTCGTCGGGCTGCTCCGGCGTGGCCAGCACGTAGGCCAGGGGCTTACCGACGTAGTTCATGTAGGTGGCGCCGTAGCGACGCAGATCGGCCAGCAGACCGGATGCCGAGAACGACGCGGGCGCCATCGCCGCACCGGCGGACAGCGCCACCGCCCAGCCCGCCATCAACGCGTTGGAGTGGAACAGCGGCATCGACAGGTAGCAGACGTCATCGGCGGTGATCGCGAACCTGTCGACCAGCGCGACCCCGGCGAACGGCACCATCATGTGCGCGACCTGCACGGCCTTGGGTTCGCCACTGGTCCCGGAGGTGAAGATCAGCATGAACGTGTCGGTCGCGGTGACCTCGCGGTGCGGGGTCAACTCCCCCGCCCCGGCCATCAGCGCCGGCCACTGCGGAGAGTCGACGTCCAGCACCCGCACACCCGGCAACTCCAGGCCGTCGAGCAGATCGGAGTGCGCCGAGTCGGTCAGCAGGATCTGGCAGTCGGCCTTGACGACGTCGCGGGCCAGCGCCGCGCCGCGCCGAGTGTTGTTCACCCCGCACAACACGTAGCCGCCGAGCCCGGCCGCCGCCATCGCGGTGAGCATCGCGGGGGTGTTGCCCAGCAGCGTTCCGACGTGCAGCGGCCGGTCCGGATCGGCCATCGCGATCAGCGCCGCGGCCTGCCGGGCGGCCTCGTCGAGGTGTTCGCGCCAGGTCCAGACCTGATCACCGAACTTCACCGCCGGGCGCGGATCGTCGCGGCGTTCACGGAGCAGCTGCTGGACGGTCTCGGCCACGGATCTCCCGTCTCTTTCGTTAACGTCCGCGTGGTGCGGTGCCTTGGGTCACAATAGAAGTCCAGGGTAAACAGAATGACAAATCTGTCTACCGCGCAGCGGGACCCCTGCGGCTCCGGGTTTGACAGGATGTCCCCATCGGGAGTGTCGGGTCGAGACGAGGAGGATCACCAAGGTGACTGCCAGCACCGACGCCGACAGCCGGCACGGAGCCAAATCCGTCCAGGAACGCCTGGTCGACGCCGCGGAAATCTGCCTGCGAGCCAAAGGTATCCGGGCGACCACGGTGTCGGAGGTGGCCGAGGCGGCGGGCGTGTCCCGCGGCTGGCTCTATCGGCACTACCCCGACAAGGCGTCACTGCTGGGCGCGGCGATCGTCCGCCTGAACAACGCGTTCTGGGCCGAGTCGCATGCGGTTCTCGACGCCCTCGACACCTTCGAGGAACAGCTGGCCGTCGGAGTGCGGCTGGGGCGCAGCGCCTACGACTCCCCGGGCGCGCTGGTGATGCAACTGCGCCGTGACGAGCCCGAGGAGTTCGCCGCCTGCGCGGGCGCCGGCGTGCAGGGCCTGGTGCCGGACCTCGGCCGGTTCTGGCAGCCCTACCTCGAGGCGGCGCGCGACCGCGGCGAGATCCACGCCGACACCCAACTCGACGAGGCGGCCGAGTGGGTGGCCCGGGTGCAGATCAGCCTCGGCACGGTGCCGGGCGAGACGCTGGACCCCGACGACCATGACGCGGTGCTGCGCTACATGCGCCGCTACGTCCTGCCCGGCCTGCTCGGGGTGCCCACCGCGCAGTGACGCTCAGCCTCGGCGGTGCGCGTCGAGTTCTGCCGAGACCGGACGGCCGGCGAGCACCATCAGGATGTCGCGCATCGGCGCCGTAATCGGCCGGCCCTCGCCGACGGCGAAATCAGCATCCGACGCGATCAGTCGTAAGCCCTTGACCCGGCTGGCCGGATGCATGGGAAAACGCATGCGCCACAGGTGGTTTGCCACCGCGACCGCCGCGGGCAGCGGAACCGGCCGGTCGATGCCCAGCGGCATGGCGATGTCCTGGCCGTGGACCAGCAGGTCGGTGAGCGGGTCGGCGGCGGTGGTGCCGACGATGTGCTTGCGACTGCCCACCATCGCCCGCAGCGCCGCGACGACCTGCGGTTGGGACCGGGTGTCCTGCAGGGCCAGTCGCTTGATCATCGGATCGAATCGAAAGCCGGACTTCAGCGCCTCCAACGCCACCCGGGCCGGGCCCATCTGCGAGTGCGTCAGGTGGGCGGCGACGTGGCCCACCTGCCAGCCCTCGCACAGCGACGCGGTGGCCCACTGCTCGGCGCTGAGGGTTTCGAGCAGGTCGGCCAGCCCGCTGCGCTGCTCGTCGATGTGATGCCAGATGTCGTCGGAGTTCACCGTCAGCCCTTCGCCCTGGCCCGACTTTTAGTCAGGATTACTGACTAAAATAGACAGCTTGACGTACTAAAGTCAACGGATGGCCGACGACCAGCCCAGCACGCCGACGCTGATGTTCATCGCCCACCGGGCCGCCGAGGCTGCGGTGATGGCAGTCGTGAGCGCCGCCGCCGAGGACCTGACCCTGGCGCAGGCCCGGCTACTACAACGCATGGATCCCAACGGTATTCGGGTGACCGATCTGGCCGAGCAGGCCGGCGTCACCAAGCAGACCGCGGGCGCGCTGGTCGATCAGCTCGAGGCCGCGGGTTACGTACGCCGCGCTCCGGACCCGGCCGACGCCCGCGCCCGGCTGGTCATCCTGACCGATACCGGGACCGCCCTGTGCCACGCCGCGGCGGCCGCGGTGGTCAAGATCGAACAGCAATGGCGAAAACATCTGGGCGCCAAGCGTTATCACGAGCTTCGCGCGGCCCTGACAGATCTGCGGGAAATCACCGATCCCTATCGATGATGGCCGCCGGCCTGAGAGAATGCCAGCATGGGCACACCCAGCCGCCGGGGGGCGGTCATGATCTCGATTCTGGCCATCGCAGTCACGGCTTGCGGCGGGTCGACAAGCACACCGGCAACCACCACGACCGCCACGACCGCGAACGGTGGGACGTCGCCGACGACCGCCGCCCCGGCCAGCGGGGTCTCCAACCAACAGAAGTACTCGGTCACCCGCTCCACCGCCGGTGACGCCACCGCGGACGGCAAGGGTCGCTGGACGCTGGTCGTCGACACCATCACCGGAGGCGATCCCCGGGTCGCCGGGGCCTTCAACAGCGCGGTGCACGCGTCGGCGGCCGGTCAGCTCGAACCGGTGAAACGAGATGCCGACCCGGACGGCACGTGGACGTTCGACACGCAGCCGCAGATCTACTTCGGCGGCGCGTCGGTCTCAGAGCTGATCAGCGGTCTCTACGTGCACGTGCCGGCCGCACATCCGACCAGCTCCGTGAGCACGGTGGTGATCGACTCGCGAACGGCGAAGCCGATCACGCTGTCGGATCTGTTCACCGACAAGCAGGCCGGCCTGGACAGGCTGTCGGAACAGACCAAGACGCTCCTTCCCGCGGTCAGCGGAGTGGGGCCCACGCCGATGGCCGACGAACCGGGCAACGCACCGACCGAGGCGAACTTCGCCAACTGGATCCCCACCCCCGATGGTCTGCAGATCCACTTCGCCGACTACCAGTTTTTCCACGGCACCCCGACCATCACGGTGCCGTGGTCGGCACTGGACGGGCTGCTGGCCCCCGGCATGGAGGCGCTCCGGAGCTAAGGCCGGCTTTTCGGCGCGCAAACGTTCGCCTGGCGACGGCTAGCGCGCCGAAGTCGAGGATTAGTCGAGGTCGCCGGCGCCCGCGGGGCCGCCGGGAGCGGTCTTGGACACCTGGACCAGGAACTCGTAGTTGTTCTTGGTCTTGCGCAGCTGGCTCATCAGCAGATCGATGGCCTGGTGGCTGTCCAGCCCGGACAGCACGCGGCGCAGCTTGTGCACGATCGCGAACTCGTCGGGGCTCAGCAACAGCTCGTCTTTGCGGGTGCCCGATGGGTTGACGTCGACTGCGGGGAACACCCGGCGCTCGGCGATCTTGCGATCGAGCTTGAGCTCGGCGTTACCGGTGCCCTTGAACTCCTCGAAGATCACGGTGTCACCGGTCGAACCGGTCTCCACCATCGCCGTCGCGATGATGGTCAACGAGCCGCCGTGCTCGATGTTGCGGGCCGCGCCGAGGAACCGCTTGGGCGGGTACAGCGCGGTCGAGTCCACACCACCGGACAGGATGCGGCCCGACGCCGGGGAGGCGTTGTTGTAGGCGCGGCCCAGGCGGGTGATCGAGTCCAGCAGCACGACGACGTCCTTGCCCTGCTCGACCAGGCGCTTGGCCCGCTCGATGGCCAGCTCGGCGGCCTGGGTGTGATCTGAGGGCGGGCGGTCGAAGGTGGAGGCGATGACCTCACCCTTGACCGAGCGCTGCATGTCGGTGACCTCTTCAGGTCGCTCGTCGACCAGCACCACCATCAGGTGGCACTCGGGGTTGTTGCGGGTGATCGCGTTGGCGATGTCCTGCATGATCGTGGTCTTACCGGCCTTGGGCGGCGACACGATCAGGGCGCGCTGCCCCTTGCCGATCGGCATGATCAGGTCGATCACCCGGGTCGTCAGCTTCTCGGTGGTGGTCTCCAGCCGCAGCCGCTGGTTCGGGTACAGCGGGGTCAGCTTGCCGAACTCGGGACGGTTCTTGGCCGCCTCGACCGGGCCGCCGTTGACGCTGTCGAGGCGCACCAGCGGGTTGAACTTTTGCCGCTGGTTGTTCTGCTCGCCTTCCTTGGGCACGCGGACCGCGCCGGTGACGGCGTCACCGCGGCGCAGGCCGTTCTTGCGCACCATGTTCATCGAGACGTAGACGTCGTTGGGGCCGGCGAGGTAGCCCGAGGTACGGACGAACGCGTAGTTGTCGAGCACGTCGAGGATGCCGGCGACCGGCTGGACGACGTCGTCCTCGCGCAGCTCGGCCTCGTTGCCGCCGCCTTCACCGCCCTGGCGCTCACCGCGGCGCCGGCGGTCACGGAACCGGCGGCCCCGACGGCCGCCGCGGTCGTCGTCGTCGCGGTTGGCGTCGTCGCCGCCGCCGCGGTTTTGCTGGCCGCCGCCTTGCTGGTCGCGGTTCTGATCGCGGTTCTGGCCGCCGCCCTGCTGGTCGCGGTTCTGGCCGCCGCCCTGCTGGTCGCGGTTCTCGCGGTTCTCGGTCTTGGCCTCAGCCGGCTTCTCGCCCTGTTCGGGGCGATTGTCCTGCGATTTCTGCGGGGCGTTCTCGCCACCGGCCGCACCGGCGTCGCGGGTGGCCGTCCGGCGCTCACGGCGCCGCGGCTCGCCCCCGGTGGGTTCGGCGTTCTCGCGCGGCTCGGCGGCCGGCGCAGGCGCGGCCTCGGCGGCCGGCTGCTCGGCGGCCGGCGCAGGGGCGGCCGCAGCCTCGGCAGCCGGCGCAGGGGCGGCCTCGGCGGGGCGCTGACTACTGCCGTTGCCGCCGTTCTGATGCTCCTTGATTGCGGCGATGAGATCGCTCTTGCGCATCCCGGACGTGCCCTTGACACCAACTTTGTTGGCCAGGGCGCGCAGCTCGGGCAGGACCATTGTCGACAGCGAGCCGGAACGGCCGGCTTCCGCACTCGGGCCGGCCGCAGAGGCCGCTTCCGGTCGAGAATCAGGCGCCGAGGGGATGTCTGCGGTCACAGCGGGCGCATCCGTGTGCGGGGCGCGCTCTCCAGCCGTGATCAGGTCCGTATCGGTCACGGATTTCCTTTCTTTCCCTCACCCATTCGTCGGGGCAAGGGGTTCTGGCATTCAGCCGATTCGCTGAATGCGAAGTCTCACCATCGTCTGTGCGTCAACGGTGATCGCCGGGATACGCGGCTAGATGGCGAACCGTCGGTCCACGAGTTGAACACAAGAGAAATTGGTGGTCGTCCTAGTGTCGGCGCAGGAACAGTCGCTGCGATTGCCTGGACGGCACCGAGAATAGCTCCCCCGACCGCCGGAAAGCAAGAAACCCCCACCGGCGTGTGCGCAACTCAACGCCTGACCGCGACACCTGAGCTCCAGCGAACTGCTTCGCCGACGCCCATCTCGCTGACGGTGAATCCCTTCGCGGTGCCGAACTCCACTGCCTCGGCCGGTAGCTCTGCATCAGTTGTCAGCGCCAGAACGGCTGGACCAGCACCGGACAGCACCGCTGCCACCCCACAACGCCGCAACACCTGGATGTATTCCGCCGAGGCGGGCATGGCCGGTCCCCGCTGCGGTTGATGCAGAACGTCGTCGGTGGCCGTCATCAGCAAGTCCGGCCGTTCCGTGAGCGCGACCACCAGCAACGCCGCCCGGCTCAGATTGAAGCGGGCGGCCTCGTGCGTGACCTGCTCGGGAAGCAGGACCCGTGTCTCGGCGGTCGACGACTTCACCTGCGGGATCCCCGGGAAGACGCGAATGTCCGGATGCAGCCGCAACCGCACCGCCGCATAGGCCGGCGGCGTGGTCTGGGTGTCCGCCCACGACACCACCGCGCCACCGAGCACCGAGGCCGATGCGTTGTCCGGGTGGCCTTCGAATTCCGAGGCCAGCTGGATCAGCTGAGCCTCGGTCAGCAGGTCCCGATCCGCTTGTGCCAGAAGACCATTCGCTGCAGCGAGGCCTCCGACGACCGCCGCGGCCGACGAGCCGAGGCCGCGCGAGTGCGGGATCGCGTTGCGGCACCGCACGACGAGCCCGGGGACCTCCACCCCACCGGCCGCCAGCCCGCGGTGCAGCGCGCGCACCACCAGATGCTGCGGGCCCAGCGGCACCTGCCCGGCGCCCTCCCCCTCGACCTCGATGATCAAGCCGGCGTCGGTGGTCTCCACGTCGATCTCGTCGTAGAGCGCCAGCGCCAGGCCCAAGCTGTCGAAGCCCGGGCCCAGGTTGGCGCTCGACGCCGCGACCGTGGCGGTCGCGGTCAGGCCGGCAGGCAGGTTGACGGTCACCGCAGATCCGCTTCTCAGGCCAGGCCCAGCGCGGCGACGACGGCACCCGGATCGACCGGCACCGCCTCGACCACCGGCATGTCGCGCAGCGCGGTGTCGGGATCCTTGAGGCCGTTACCGGTCACCGTGCACACCACGGTGGAACCGGGCTTGACCCAGCCGTCCTCGATCGACTTGAGCAGGCCTGCGATGCTGGCCGCCGACGCCGGCTCGACGAACACGCCCTCGGCCTCGGCGACCAGGTGATAGGCGGCCAGGATCTCGTCGTCGGTGGCGGCCAGGAAACGGCCCCCCGACTCCTGCTGCGCGGCCACCGCACCATCCCACGACGCCGGCGAGCCGATCCGGATCGCGGTGGCGATGGTCTCGGGGTTGGTCACCGGCTTACCGGAGACCAGCGGGGCCGCACCGGCGGCCTGCGTACCCAGCATCCTGGGCAGCCGGTCGGAAAGCCCGTCCCGGTGGTACTCGGTGTAGCCCCGCCAGTAGGCGGTGATGTTGCCGGCGTTGCCGACCGGCAGCGCGTGCACATCCGGGGCCGCGCCCAGCGCATCGACGATCTCGAACGCCGCGGTCTTCTGACCTTCGATGCGCACCGGGTTCACGCTGTTCACCAGCGCGATGGTCGGGTAGTCGGCGGTGAGCTTGCGGGCCAGCTCCAGGCAGTCGTCGAAGTTGCCGTCGATCTGGATGATCTTGGCGCCGTGCATGACTGCTTGCGCCAGCTTGCCCATCGCGATCTTGCCCTGCGGGATCAGCACCGCGCAGGTGATGCCGGCCCGGGCGGCGTAGGCCGCCGCCGAGGCCGAGGTGTTTCCGGTCGAGGCGCACAGCACCGCGCGCTGGCCGCGGGCGACGGCGTCGGTGACGGCCATCGTCATACCGCGATCTTTGAAGGAGCCGGTCGGGTTGAGGCCCTCAACCTTCAAATGCACGGTGCAGCCTGTCTTTTCCGACAGCCGGGGCGCGCTGACCAACGGGGTTCCGCCCTCGAGCAAAGTGACCGGCGTCCAGTCCGCCGCCACCGGCAGCCGGTCCCGGTAGGCGGCGATCAAGCCGGGCCACGGGGTGTGCACGGCAGGCGATTTCGTCGAGCTCATTCGCTGGTTCCTTCCAACCGCAGCACGCTGTTGACTTCCTGGACCGCCTCGTGGTCAGCCAACGCGGCTACCGTCTCGGACAAGGCGGAATCGGTGGCGCGGTGGGTAACCACGACGATGCGCGCGCCGGTGGGCTGGCCACCCTCGTCGACGATGCCCTCCTGGCGCACCTCGGCGATGCTGACCTCACGCTTGGCGAATTCGGCTGCCACCGAGGACAACACACCGGGGCGGTCGGTCACCGTCATGCTGACGTAGTACCGGGTGGGGATCATGCCCATCGGCGCGATAGGCAGCTGCGCATACTTGGACTCGCGCGGACCCCGGCCACCCTGCACGCGGTTACGCGCGGCCATCACCAGATCGCCCATCACCGCCGACGCCGTCGGCGCACCACCGGCTCCCTGGCCGTAGAACATCAGCCGGCCGGCGGCTTCGGCCTCCACCACGACCGCATTGAAGGCCCCGTTGACAGTGGCCAGCGGATGGGTCAACGGCACCAGCGCCGGATATACCCGAGCCGAAACCCGCTGCTGGCCATCACTTCCGGTGACACGCTCGCAGATCGAGAGCAGCTTGATGGTGCAGCCCAGCGCCTTGGCCGATTCGAAGTCCTCCGGCGTGATCTTGGAGATGCCCTCCCGGTAGACGTCGTCGGCGGTGACCCGGGTGTGGAACGCGATCGAGGCCAGGATCGCAGCTTTGGCGGCGGCGTCGTAGCCCTCGACATCGGCGGTCGGATCCGCCTCGGCGTAGCCCAGCGCACTGGCGTCGGCCAGCGCGGAGCTGTAATCGGCTCCAGTGGAGGCCATTTCGGAGAGGATGTAGTTGGTGGTGCCGTTGACGATTCCCGCCACCCGCAGCACGGTGTCGCCGGCCAGCGACTGCGTAAGCGGCCGGATCACCGGGATGGCCCCGGCGACGGCGGCTTCGAAGTACAGATCGACATGCGCCCGCTCGGCCGCCTGCGCCAACTCGCCGGTGGACTGGGCCAGCAGCGCCTTGTTCGCGGTCACCACCGACTTGCCGCCCTCGAGCGCTGTGAGGATCGCCTTGCGGGCGGGCTCGACCGGGCCCATCACCTCGACGACGAGGTCGACGTCGGCGCGGGACACCAGCTCCTCGACGTTGTCGGTGAGCATCTCCACCGGCAACCCGCGGTCGCCGGTGACCTGCCGGACCGCGACGCCGCGCAACTCCAGCGGCGCCCCGATTCGCGCGGCCAGGTCGGGCGCGCTTTCCTCGATGATCCGGACAACCTCGCTGCCGACATTGCCGAGTCCCAATACTGCGACCCCTATGGCCTTTTCGGGTGTACCCATTTGGCTGTTACCTCACTTCCAGACTCAGCAGGTCGTCGACGGTCTCCCGGCGCAGGATCAGGCGGGCCCGCCCGTCGCGCACGGCCACCACGGCGGGACGGCCGATCAGGTTGTACCGACTCGACATCGAATAGCAGTAGGCGCCGGTGGCGGCCACCGCCAGCAGATCGCCGGGTTGGACATCCCCCGGGATCCAGGCGTCTCGGACGACGATATCGCCGCTCTCACAGTGCTTTCCGACGACCCGCGACAGTGTCGGCGCCGCATCGGTAACACGGGAGACCAGCCGGACGTCGTACTCGGCGCCATACAGCGAGGTCCGGATGTTGTCACTCATCCCGCCGTCGACGCTGACATAGCGCCGCACCGCACCCGCGCCGATCGCGACATCTTTGACGGTGCCCACCTGATAGAGCGTGACCGTGCCCGGACCGGCGATCGCCCGGCCCGGCTCGACGACCAGCCGCGGTGCGGGCAGACCCACCGCCGCCGATTCACTGCGCACGATCGCGCCGAGCTTGGCCGCGAGATCCGCCACCGGCGGCGGATCATCTTGCGGCAGATAGGAGATACCCAATCCCCCGCCCAAGTCGACGGTGGCGATCTGGGCGGTCTTGTCCACCCCGAACTCGGCGACGACGTCGCGCAACAGGCCGATCACCCGGTGGGCGGCCAACTCGAAGCCCGCCACGTCGAAGATCTGCGAGCCGATGTGACTGTGCAGGCCGACCAGCCGCAGATGGTCGGTGGCGAACACCCGGCGCACGCCGGCCATGGCGGCACCGCTGGCCAGCGACAGACCGAACTTCTGGTCCTCGTGAGCGGTCGCGATGAACTCGTGGGTATGCGCCTCGACGCCGACCGTGACCCGCAGCAGGACGTCCTGCACCACGCCGGCTTCCCCGGCGATGGTGTCGAGACGCTCGATCTCGGTCATCGAGTCCAGCACGATGTGCCCGACACCCGACTTGACCGCGGTGGTGAGTTCGTCGACGGATTTGTTGTTGCCGTGGAATGCGATCCGCTCGGCCGGGAAGCCGGCGTGCAGCGCAACAGCGAGTTCGCCGCCGCTCGCGACGTCCAGCGATAAGCCCTCTTGGTCCACCCAGCGGGCAATCTCACTGCACAGGAAGGCCTTGCCCGCGTAGTGCACATTGCGGCCGCCGCCGAACGCCGCGGCGATCTCGCGGCACCGGCCGCGGAAGTCGTCCTCGTCGATGACGAACAGCGGCGTGCCGTACTCGGCGGCGAGGTCGGTCACCGTCACCGCGGCGATCGACACCTCGCCGTCGTCCCCACGAATCAGATTGCGCGGCCACACATTCGGCGCCAGCGCCAGCGCCTCGGCGGCGGTCAGCGGCCGGGCGGGCGCGCCGCCGTGGTGAATTTCCTCGGCGTGACGCGGTCCGGCGGGGTGAGCGTTCACATCCGCTCCGGTGCGGACACCCCGAGGATGCCCAGGCCGTTGGCGATCACCTGACGAGTGGCCGCACACAGGGCCAGCCGGGCCCGGTGCAGGTCGCCGGGCTCCTCGTCGCCTTGCGGCAACACCCGGCAGGAGTCGTAGAACCGGTGGTAGTCACCGGCAAGATCCTCCAGATAGCGGCACACCCGGTGCGGTTCACGCAGCGAGGCACCGGAATTGAGCACCCGAGCGAACTCGCCGAGGTTGCGGACCAGCGCACCTTCTTTGTCGTGGGTGAGCAGTTCCAGATGCGCGGTATCGGGCTCCAGGCCCAGATCGGCCGCGTTACGGGCCAGCGCCGAAAGCCGGGCGTGCGCGTATTGCACGTAGTACACCGGGTTTTCGTTGGAGGCCGACGACCACAGTTGCAGGTCGATGTCGATCGGGGTGTCCACCGAGGACCGGGTCAGTGCGTACCGGGCGGCGTCCACCCCGATGGCCTCGACGAGGTCGTCGAGGGTGATCACGGTGCCGGCCCGCTTGCTCATCCGCACCGGCTGGCCGTCACGCACCAGATTGACCATCTGGCCGATCAACACCTCGACGGTGTCGGGGTCGTCGCCCAGGGCCGCGGCCGCCGCCTTGAGCCGGGCGATGTAGCCGTGGTGGTCGGCACCGAGCATGTAGATACACAGATCGAAGCCGCGCTGCCGCTTGTCGAGGTAGTAGGCCAGGTCGCCGGCGATGTAGGCCGGCTGCCCGTCGCTCTTGATGACGACGCGATCCTTGTCGTCGCCGAATTCCGTTGTGCGCAACCAGGTTGCGCCGTCCTTCTCATAGATGTTGCCGGTCTGGCGCAGCTTGGCGATCGCCTGATCGACCCGTCCGCTGGTGTGCATGGAGTCTTCGTGGGTGTACACGTCGAAATCGGTGCCGAAGTCGTGCAGCGATTTCTTGATGTGGTCGAACATCAGGTCCACGCCGATGGAGCGGAAGGTCTCCTTCTGCTCGTCGCCGCGCAGCTGCAACGCATCGGGGGCCTTGGCCAGCACCTGCGCGGCGATGTCGTTGATGTAGTCGCCGGCGTAGCCGTCCGCCGGGGTCGGCTCCCCCTTCGCGGCGGCGACCAGCGAGTTCGTGAACCGGTCAATCTGGGCGCCATGGTCGTTGAAGTAGTACTCGCGCACCACGTCGGCGCCCTGGGTGCTCAACAGCCGGCCCAGCGCGTCGCCGACCGCGGCCCACCGGGTGCCGCCGATGTGGATCGGGCCGGTCGGGTTCGCCGAGACGAATTCCAGGTTGATGCGGGTGCCGGCGAGCGCCTGCGAGGTTCCGTAGCTGGGTCCCGCGGCGAGGATGTTCTCCACGATGACGCCTTGGGCCGAGGCCTCGATGCGCAGGTTGACGAAGCCGGGGCCGGCGACCTCGGCCGCGGCGATGCCGTCGGCGGCGGCCAGCGCGGCGGCCAGCCAGCCGGCCAGCTCGCGAGGGTTGGCGCCGACCTTCTTGCCCACCTGCAGGGCCAGGTTGGTCGCGTAGTCGCCGTGTTCGGGGTTGCGCGGACGCTCGACGGTCACCGTCCCGGGCAGGGCGGCGGGGTCCAGGTCGTGCTCGGTGAGCACCGCGGTGGCGGTGTTCCTGAGCAGTTCGGCGAGGTCGGCGGGTGTCACGGGGTCATCCTATGGTCTGGCGTGGTCACGGCCCGAATCCGGATCCCGGGGACAGGTCACGGCGGGCAGGACGGAGCAGTGCCCGGGATGCGTTAGGCTGTCTGAGCCCAATGGCGCAACTGTGCGTGCGCCCCCGTAGCTCAGGGGATAGAGCGTCTGCCTCCGGAGCAGAAGGCCGCAGGTTCGAATCCTGCCGGGGGCACCCATCTCGGCGGTGACGGCGGCCAACGCCAATAAGTTTGCCGCACAGCACTAGCTAGAATCCTGGCCGACGATCCATGGGAAGACTGTCAGTAGCACACGGTTGTCCGGTACGGTCCAAACCAGCAAAGAAACGTACGAGCGACGGAGATGTCGGTGGGGCGGGTTCGGAGTTCACGTAACGCGGCGCTCGGCGCGTTGGTCTCCACTGCGCTCGCGGCCGGGGCATTCACTCCAGCGCCAACCGCTCGCGCGGACTGCTTTTCGGCCTTCGGGTTGAACAACGGCAACGGGTGCACAAGCAACCTCACCACCCTGGCGATCGCGATCGGTCCGGGCGCGACGGCGAACGCCGGCAATGCGCTGTTCGGTGGTGCCGTCGCGATCGGCGCCGGGGCCTCCGCCATCACCAATATCGCGGCCTTCAACTTCGCCGGGGCGTTCGGCGCCGGTGCAGTGGCCTCCACGCTCGGGGCGGCGCTGGGAATCAATCTGCAGTTCGGCCCGGGCACCTCGGCGACACTGGGGGGACTGCTCAACTTCGTCATCGGCGCCGCCACCAGCGGTGCAGGGACCTCCGCCAGCGCCATGGGCCTCGGCAATTTCGTGTTGCAGATCGGCGCAGGCACCGCCGCGGCAATCGGCGGGTTGAACACCGTCGTCGGCCTCCCGAACGGTGGCGGCTACCAGTCGACCGGGGCGTCCGGGGTCGGCAACCTGGCGCTGCAGATCGGCGCGGGGACGGTGACCGCCCTCGGCCTGCTCAACCTGGCGTTCAGCATCGTGCAACACGGCGGGGGGCTGCAGAACACCGCCGCCGGCGGCATCGGCACCTGGGCGCTCAACCTCCTCGGCGACGCGGGCAGCGTATTCGCGCAGGGCCTGCTCACCACCGCCGCGAACGTTCTGGGCACCAACACCGTCACGGTTCAGGGGCTGTTGAGTGCGGCCGTGAATTTCATCGGCAACGGCAACGTGGTCGAGTTGCTGTCGCAGACCGGCTTCCCGGTCCCACTGAGCTTCGTGGTGAGCTCGTTTGGCCTGGACAATGTCCTCACTGCGCTCAACGGCCCGTTGTCCTTCGTGACCTCGTTCAACCAAGAAGCCCAGACGCTCTTTCTCAAGGGCCCCGGCATCAACTTCAACAACATTCGCCCCCGCCTGCCGCAATTTTCCTGGCCATCTGGCGGGTTCTCGCTGCCCACGGGAGGTTTGCCTTTTCCCACCGGCGGAATTTCGCTGCCCCCCGTGCACCTGCCGGCAGTCCCTGTCCCCGTGCCACCGCCCGCCGCCGGGACTCCCGAAGAAGGAGTCGGCCACAGCCGCAGAAGCGGCCCAGTGGTCGCCGAACTCAGCACGCCCACGACGGCGAGCACAGTCGTTCCGTCCGCTGATGACAATGACGACGCGACGTCAGCCCCGACCGACGACAGCGCGCACGACAGTGGCGGCACCCGAACCGTCGCGACGGCGGGCTCAGGACGCCATCGGGCGTCGGAGTCGTCCGGCCGGCACAGCGCCAGCGCCCTCAGTGACACCGGCACGACCGCGGGTTCGGCAGGCGGCCGCCACCGCAAGCCCGACTCGGCCAGCGACGCCGGCGACAGCGCCAAGTCCAGCTCCACCACCGGCGCACGCAGCGGCGGGAAGCACCGAAAGCAATAACACCGGCTTCGGCGATTCGTCGATGGTCGCCTAACGGTCCGGCCAAGCACACTTGTCGTCTCGGCAGTGGATTGCTTAAGAGGGCAAATAGTTGCACCGAATGCTGTTTCGTTGCCCAAATACTCACTTCAGGTCATGTGACACGCTGCGGCGGCGATCGACGGATGGCTGCGACATCGGGCTAATCACAGTGGCCAGTTCGTGCCGCATGCACTCCCCGCGGCCTGCGGGATGCTGTCTGAACTGCGGCTACGTTCCCCAGAGGAGCGACAGCGCAATCATTGGCCCACGGCGGGTCAGCGTCGGCCCCCGACGTCCGTCCAGCCCTCGAGTCCACTGACTGGAAAGCGTGGGTGAATATCCGCAGTAAAAGCTGTAAGCTCCAACCGCGTTAGGTACGGTCCCATTCAGCAAAGTTACATACACCTACAGGGCTTGTCGATGACTCAGGTTCGCGCGAAAAGTGGTGTGCTGCTTGCAGCTGTGGCGGCGAGTGCCCTCGCTGCCGGGTCCCTCGGCGAAGCCCCCGCAGCCAATGCGTCGTGCATCTCCGCTTTCGGTATCGGAAACGGCGGCGGCTGCACGAGCAACCTCACCAGCATCGCGATCGGGATCGGCGCCGGTGCGACGGCGAATGCGGGCAATGGGTTCTTCAGCGGTGCGATTTCGTTGGGCAATCAGGCAGTTTCGGCAACGACCCTGAGCTTTTTGAGCTTCGCGGTGGCTGTCGGTGACGACGCGCGGGCATCGGCGCTGCCCGGACTCATGAACCTGGCTTGGCAACAAGGCGCAGGTAGTTCGGCAGCGATGGGTGCACTCAATTTCGCCATCGGCATCTTGACCGGCACCAGCGGCTCTCAGTCGACGGGCGTCTCGGGCTTCGGCAACCTCGGGTTCCAGATCGGACCGGGCCAGATGACCAATATCGGCGTATTCAATCTGACGCTGGCCAGCGCCTCCGGCGGGGACGGGTCGAAGGGCACGAATGCGGGCGGCTTCGGCAATCTAGCGCTCAACATCGGCTCGGCTGGCACCGCGTGGACACAGGGATTTCTGAGTTCGACCACCAATATCCTGGGCGCCAGCACCGTGTTCGCGCAGGGCATCCTGACCGCTGCCGGCAACGTTCTGGGCAACGGGAATCAGGTGTCGTCGCAGGGACCGTTCCCCAACACGACGCTGAGCCTGGCGTTCAACTTCTTCGGCGACAACAACACCGTGACCGCCGGCTTGGGTCCGTTCGCCATTGCCGGCGCAATCGGTGAGACTTTGAAAACCATCAACAGGTCCCTGCCGGGCATCAACATCAACGGCAGCAGTGCCGGCGGTGCGGCTGCAGTCGGCAGCAGCAGGAAGGCCGCCCTCTCAGCGGCGGCATCCGCCGTCACGCCCGACACCTCCACAACCTCGGCGGCGGCACGCAGCAAGAAGACTGTTGTCTCGCGGGTTGCCGGCTCGAAGAAGACCGCCAAGCCGTCGGCATCCGGGGGGACGAGCAAGTCGACGGCCGGCGCGGCGCGAACCGGCAAGGGATCGTCCGCCCGCTAGGTTCGGGCCGTAATCCACTGGTCGTGCTGTCGCGGCCTGACCATTAGTCCACCCCGCCACGGCTTTGGCGACACCTAAGTTTGCAGTGTTCCTGGACTCCAGTCGGCGGAGCAAACTTGCGCAGATTCGGGATTTCTAGCAAGTATCGGCCTCCACGGAATATAAATTAGCTAAGGCAAAGCTATTTAGTTCAAATTATGAACAACTTCCGGTATCTGTCAATTCTGTCAACTCTGGGCCACGCGGAATAACTGGCCACTAGCTGGACTTTTACTGCAGTAATCTGACATCCGAACGCGATGGCTTTACATCACATAAAAAGCACCAAACGTTGCTAAACTTTCCTACTTGGTGGCATAGCGTCTTGGGGGCAAAGATGTCTGCAAAGCACCGTGCGTCGCGTCGCACCAGGGCTCAGGCCGCCCGCGGCCGCACCCGGCGCTCGCCCAGCACAATCTCCATCTGGCTTGGAGCCGGCGCTGTCACCGTGGGTTTTTGCGCGTCCATGGCCGCAGCGACCGGCGTCGCCCACGCCGACTCGACAAGCCAGCGAGAAGCAAGCACCAAAGCCGGAAACCCGGGCCGAAACACATCGGACACCCGCACCGAAGGCAGCAGCGCCCGCACACCCGGCGTCGGCGGCCCGCGGCGGCCAACGCACTCCCCTGCCCGCCCCGCTGTCCTGCGGGCGCATCCGCACGTCCTTCCGGCCGGCCCGCTCCCCTCTTTGACGACACTGTCCATTACCGCCGCCAAAAGACCGAAGGCCAACGCCTACGTCGACCCCATCACGGTGCTGACCGGACGCCCACTGGTCGGCAACGGCGCCGACGGGACGGCGGACAGCCCGAACGGCAAGCCCGGCGGATGGCTTTTCGGCGATGGTGGCGACGGGTGGTCGGCGCCGACCGGTTCCGGCCTGGCCGGTGGCAACGGCGGCCTCGCCGGACTGATCGGCAACGGCGGCAAAGGCGGCGCCGGCGCGGCCGGTCAGGCCGGCGGCAACGGCGGATCCGCGCTCTGGTTCGGATCTGGAGGTGCGGGCGGTGCCGGCGGCAATGCCACGACCTCCGGGCAGTCCGGCGGCGCAGGCGGCACCGGTGGGCAGGGCGGGCTGATCGGCGGAGGTAACAGCGGTAACGGCGGGGCCGGTGGCGCTGGCCTGGGCAGTGGCAACGGCGGCAGCGGCGGATCCGGCGGGGCGGGCGGCTACCTGAACCTGCCCGGCGCCGGCGGCACCGGCGGTAACAGCGACACCGGGACCGGCGGCACCGGCGGCACGGGTGGCGGCGGCATTCTGTTCGGCGGCACGGGTGGCCAGGGGGGCACCGGCGGCACGGGTGGCGCCGGCGGCGCCGGCGGTGTCGCCAACAGTTTCGGGTTTGGAAGCGCCGTCGCCGGAGCCGGCGGTCAGGGCGGTGCCGGCACGATCGGAGCCGGCGGAGCCGGCGGCCAGGGCGGCATCGCGATCCTGGGCCCCTATGACTTCACCCTCAACAGCACTGTGCCCGTTCCGGTGGGCACGGCCGTCGGCGGCAACGGTGGCGCCGGTGGCGCCGGCGCCACAGTCGGCGGGGCCGGCGGCGACGGCGGTATGGCCTACAACTATTTGTCCGCGGGCTCCGCCACCGGCGGGGCCGGCGGCAACGGCGCGAACAGTCCGGGCGTGGGGCTGGCCGGCGGCAACGGCGGCAACGGCGGGGCCGCTTACGGCGCCAGTGGCACCGGCGGCGCGGGGGGCAACGGCGGCAGCGGCGGGGCCGCGGGTGACGGCACGGCGGGGACTGACTCCGCGACCGCACCCACCGCCGGCGGCACCGGATTCACCGGCGGCGCGGGCGGCGCCGGCGGTACCGGCGGCGCGGGGTTACTCGGCGCCCTCGGTGGCCAGGGCGGCAACGGCGGTGGCGGTGGCGCCGGCGGCAATGGTGGC
>NZ_BEWG01000100.1 GCF_002723835.1 Mycobacterium sp. shizuoka-1
CGACGGAACCCGCCCCCGCCGACCCCGGCGCTGCCGACCCGGCCGCCGCGGAGATCCCCGCCGCCGAGCCTCCCGCAGTCGAGGCCACCACCGAGGTGCCGGTCGATCCCGCCACGATCGTGCGTCCGCCGGTCAGCTGGCGCCAGTTCGGGCTCGCCGACAAGATCGTCCTGGTCGGCTCGACCATGCCGAACGAGGCCGGAATGCCGGTGCCGCCCGGCATCTCCAGCTCGATGGTGACCGGCCAGATCGGCTCGGTGGTCAACGTCGCCAGCGGCCGCGTCGACGTGGTGGACTCCCGTGGCATCGTGCTCGGTGAGATTCCGGTTCCGGCAGGCACATCGACGGCGCCGTTCGCGATCGACACCACCCAGGCCATGATCACCGACGGCGTCGCGAAGCTGAGCTTCGTTCTGCACGACGACAATCCACCTGGCAACAGCTGCGCGGTCCCGCCATCGGTGACCCTGAGCCAGCTGGCGACGACGTTCGTGGGACAGTCACCGGCGCCCACCGCCGTCTCCGACTACCGCCCCGGCTACCTGTCCCGGTTCGTCCTGTGGGTCGGCCCCGACGCACCGAAGGACGTACAGCAGGCCGCGTTGTCGCTGGACGCCAAACTCAGCTCGCTGTACCGGCCGATGCCGGTGCGCATCGACATCGACACCGCCGAGCAGCCGACCCCCGTCGACCCGACCGACACCCGCCTGATCGAGTTCCGCCCGGATCCCAAACCGGGACTCACGGTCCGCGACCCCGGCACGCCGAACGCCGCCCTGGTGATCAGCGGCCAGGACAGCACCCTGCAGAACCAGGTGGCACTGTTCACCGACCGGCGGATCGATCTGGCCCAGGGTGGGGCGGCGACGGTCAACACCGTCATCGACACCATGAAGCCGTCCACCAACCTCCTGACGTTCGGGCAGCTGGGCATGACATCGCAGGTGTCCGTGCTCGGAACCGCCACGCTGTACACCGCTTTCGACGCCACCGCATTCGGCGTCGGTCCCATCCAGGGCGCGCAGTTGCACCTGATCGCGCGGTACACGCCGATCGCCGCTGGCAGCGGATCGGTGGTGCTGCGCAGCGGCTCGACCCAGCTTGCATCGCACACCCTGGATTCGTCGGGGCGCCTCGACATCACCGCCGACGTTCCCGCCGATGTGATCTCCTCGCAGACCGGTCTGGCGCTGGACGTGCAGTACTCGCCGAAGCAGGACTGCGCGCCGCTCAGCGACCGACTGACGTTCGCTCTCGACCCGAGTTCGACCGTCTCGGTCACACCCGGCACCGGCAACCGGGGTGGTTTTCCGGCGCTGCCGATGGCGTTCACCCCGGAGTTCAGCGTCACGCTGGGCGACGCGGAGTCGATTCGGTATGCGGCACAAGCGATCAACCTGATGGGCCAGAGCACCGACACCCCGCTGCGACCGGTGATCCGACCCATGGCCGACGCCGTCAAGTCCGGCTCGGCGCTACTCGTCGTCGGTGACTCGCAGCAGGTTGCCCGCTCCGGGCTCAAGGCACCGGTGACACCCGGCGAGACGAACTCGGTCACCGTCAACGGCGACCCGGTCACCGCGGTGAACCTCGACGGTCCCCTCGGTGTGATCCAGGCATTCACCGACCACAGTCGGCCGGTGCTCGCGGTCACCGCCAACGGAGATTGGACGTTGGTGGACCGCGGCTTCGACTACATCCGGTCCCAAGACAACCGCTGGTCTTCGCTGTCGGGCGACGTGATCGCCACCGGCGCCAAGAACGTGACCGTTAATCTCACGGTGCGCGAGGGTGGCCCCATGGCGCCGCGACCAGTCGCCGACCCGGCCTGGCAGTGGTGGATCTGGCTCAGCGGAGGCGCTCTGGCCGTGGCGTTGGTCGCGGCGGCGGGCCTGATCGTGTACCGGCGCCGCCGTGTCGGTAGCTGAGCTCGCCCGCTGGGCACCGGCGGCGGACGACGTCAGCTCGGTCCGTCGCCGTCCGAGCCCGACCGCCGGGATAGCTCTGTTCCTGTTCTGCTCGGTCGCCTACTTCGCCGTCGGCACCGTGATGATCCTGCGCTACAACTACTTCGACCCGGACGGTCCGAGCCGGCTGGCCAACGCCGGCTACGCGATCATGAGCCGTGACCCGCACGTCTCGGCGATCGGGTTCGTGTGGAATCCACTGCCCAGTCTCACCGAGATCCCGCTGCTGCCGTTGTCGCGGTGGTGGCCGGAACTGAAGACCCAGGGCCTGGCCGCGGTGGTGCAGAGCGCGATGTTCATGGCCGCCGCGGTGGTGATGGTGCGCCGGATCGCGATGGATCGCGGTCTGAGCGCCGTATGGCGCCGGGTCGCGATCGTGGCGCTGGCGGCCAACCCGGTGATCGTCATCTACGGCGCGTCCGGCATGAGCGAGGCCGCCGAGATCTTCTGCACGCTATGGGCCGCACGAAACCTGTTGCGTTGGGTCGATTCTCGAGACGTCGGCCATCTGGCCTGGGTGGGGATCGCGATGGCTGTCGGGTATCTCGCCCGCTACGAGTTCGCGTTCAGCGCGGCGGCCACCGCGATGCTGGTGGCCCTGGTGTCGTTGAGCGATCGCGCCTTCACCGACCGGCGGATGCTGTGGCAGCGCACCGCCCTCAACATCCTGATCGTGGGGTTTCCCATCGGCGTGGCGTTCACGTCATGGGCCGTGGTCGGCTGGGTCACCACCGGTGACCTGTTCGCCACCCTGTCCTCGACCTACGGCAACGCCGGCCAGATCGCCACAGCCGCGCTGCGCGGCATGACCACCGACAAGTCCGGCAACAACGAACCGCTCATCATCGCGATGCGCCTGCTGGCCATGCAGCCGGTGAGCGGGATCGCCGTCGCACTCGCGGTCTGGCTGGCGGCGAAGACCAGACGAGCCGATCCCCTCGTCCCACTGGCCGTCTTCGGCTCAGTGCTGGCGTTCGCCGCCTGGGGTCAGTTCACCGGCACCACATTCGGCTGGTTCCGGTTCTACATCCTGGCGATTCCGATGGTCATCGTCATCGCGATGTGCTGTTGGGCGCCCGTCCGCACAATCGGTCGGCACGGCGAGAAACCCGCGACCGCCGTGAAGGCCGGCGCCGCCCTGCTCTGCGCGTCGCTGCTGGTGTTCCCGGTGACCGCCACGGCGATGCTCAACCCCGACATCGGCAACCAGCACCTTCAATTCGGCTGGCGGTCGATCATCGACCCGCAGAAGTACCCGCCCGCCGAACAGTGGTACCGCCGGCTACGGACCGACGATCGGCTGATCGCCGACTATCTCGACAACCAACACCTGCCCAACGGGTCGGTGCTGATGGACACCTTTGCCGGCTGGGGCATCTGGCTGTACTCAGACGATCCCAAGCAATTCGTGGTCACCAGCGACTACGACTTCGCCGCCGCGCTCAACCGGCCCTGGGACAATCGCGTCCGCTACATCCTGGTCAGCAACCCCGCCCTCAACGACGCACCCGACGCCGTCAACCTGCGCTGGCCGACGTTGTGGGCCGACGGCGCCGGCTTCGGCAGACTGGTGTTCGCCGCCGTTGGCGCCACCGGCCAAATCCGTTGGCGCATCTATGAAGTGACCGGGCCACCCCAGCCCCAGTCCTAGCCGAGCTTGCGCAGCCGGGGCTCCAGATCCTTCTTGAAGAGCTCCAGGAAGCGCCGCTGATCGTGGCGCGGGTCGTGGAACACCAAGTGGTTCAAGCCCCAGTCGACATAGTCCTTGACCTTCTCGACTGCCTCGTCGGGATCCGACGCCACGATCCAGCGCTTGGCCACCTGCTCGATCGGCAGCTCGTCGGCGGCCTTCTCCATCTCCATCGGATCGTCGATGCTGTGCTTCTGCTCGGCGGTCAGTGACAGCGGCGCCCAGAACCTCGTATTGTTCAGCGCCAGTTCGGGATCCGGGTCGTAGGAGATCTTGATCTCGATCATCCGGTCGATGTCGTCAGGGTTCTTGCCCGCGGCCTCGGCGCCCTCGCGCATGGCCGGGATGAGCTTGTCCTTGTAGAGCTCTTCGCCCTTGCCCGATGTGCAGATGAAACCGTCGCCCGCGCGCCCTGCATACTTCGCCACCTGCGGGCCGCCCGCCGCGATGTAGATCGGAATGCCGCCGTCGGGCACGTCGTAGATCGAGGCGCCCTTGGTCTTGTAGTACTCGCCATCGAAATCGACCCGGTCGCCCAGCCACAGTTCACGCATCAGCCGCACCGACTCGCGCAGCCGGGCGTAACGCTCTTTGAACTCGGGCCATTCGCCTTCGTATCCGGTGGCGATCTCGTTGAGGGCTTCGCCGGTGCCGATGCCCAGGAAGATCCGGTCCGGGTACAGGCAGCCCATGGTCGCGAACGCCTGCGCGATGACGGCCGGGTTGTACCGGAAAGTGGGGGTCAGCACCGAGGTGCCCAGGATCAGCCGCTCGGTGCGCTCGCCCACCGCTGTCATCCAGGCCAGCGAGAACGGCGCGTGTCCACCCTCGTGGCGCCACGGCTGGAAATGGTCGCTCACCGTGGCACTGTCCATCCCGTGCGCCTCGGCCAGCACCGCCAGCTCGACCAACTCCCGCGGCGCGAACTGCTCCGCCGATGCCTTGTATCCCAGTTTCAGTTCAGCCACGCTCTCGTTTCTACTCCAGTGGACGCGGGTCTGGCAGCCGAGGGTCTCAGGCAGGCGTTCAGAGCGGGAAGACTTGGCCGTCCTTGGCGACGGTGGTCTGGCCGGTGAAGTTCTTTCCCACCTCATCGAGCCACTGCGAGTCCGGCAGATCGACCGGGTAGTAGTGGCTCAGGATGATCTGACGCGGGTTGACCGCCGCGGCGACCTCGCCCACTTGTTCGGCCGAGGTGTGTGAGTTCTGTAGATAGGTCGGGGGGAAGCTGTCGCCGTAGTAGGCATCGTCGAGGGTGATCATCGCCTCGTGCACCAGAATGTCGGTGCCCTGGGCGAGCCGAATCAGATTGTCCGACTTGGTGGTGTCTCCGGAGAACGTGATCGACACAGCCGGGTTCTTCAGATCGAAGCGGAAGGCGAACGCCGGGTAGACGTCGTAGTGCGACACCAGCGTGGCGGTGACGACCATGTTGTCGTCCTCCATCACCGGAAAAGGTGCCGTCTGCGGTGATCTGTGCCGGTAGTTCGAGCCGGGAGGAACTCGGATCTCGTTGACCTTGACCAACCTCTCGATATCGACGATCCCGACGTCGCGGATGAAGATATTGCTGGTGTAGGCAAATGCCTTGTGCAGCGCGGCCGTCGTCGCGGCCAGTCCCGGTGTCGGGTCCGCGGGATTGACCGTGGGCGGATCGGGATCACCGAGCTCGCTGGGCGGTAGCCCACCGGCCGGCCCCGGCCCATACACCATCACCGCGGGTTTGCCGTGCGGCGCCTTGTAACCGCCGGAGAGGAAGAAGCTGTAGTAGTCGACGATGTGGTCGGTGTGCAGGTGCGTGATGAACATGGACCGCACGTCGTCGAAACTCAGGCCCGCGTTGGTGAAGGCATTCAGCGAGCCGAGCCCACAATCGATCACGTACAGGTCGCTGCCGAGTTTGAGCGCGGTCGAGATGCCGTAACTGTTGGCCGACGGCGGCGGTCCGGCCGCCACACCCAACGTGATCAGGGCATTGTCGGGCAAAACCGCCGGGGTGCCGGTCGCCGGCAGCGGCGCGTCCCTGGGCTTGTCGGCCGATCCGGTCAGCACTGCCGCTCCCAGCGCTGCCGAGCCGGCTACCAGGGCAGTCCGTCGAGAGATCGCATCCAGTCGACGTTGGGGGTCGTGGTCGCAGCGCTCCGTCACGCCGAGAGCGTACTGCGGTCACAGCGAATTATCGTGCCGACGATGTCGTCCCGTCACGAATCCGGCCCACCACATGCTGCGCCTAAGATCGCGGCATGCCCCCGGCCCTGACCGCCGTCACCGAACGCGTCCACATGGTGCACACACCGCTGGTCAATTGGACGATCGTCGCCGACGACGCCGGTGTGATGCTGATCGACGCCGGGTTCCCCGGCAGCCGTGCCGATGTGGTGGCATCGCTGGCCGAGCTCGGATTCGGGCCGTCGGACGTGACGGCGATTCTGTTGACCCACGCCCACGTCGACCACTTCGGGACGGCGATCTGGTTCGCCACGACCTACGGCACCCCGGTCTACTGCCATGCAGACGAAGTCGGCCACGCCAAACGCGAATACCTGCAACAGGCCTCGCCGGTGGCGCTGATGGCGCACGCCTGGCAGCCGCGCTGGGTGAAGTGGTCGCTCGACATCGTCGGCAAAGGCGCGCTGAAGAAGGACGGGATCCCGTCGGCCGGTGCGCTCACCGAGGACGTCGCCGAGCGGCTGCCCGGCCGGCCGCTGGCGGTGCCGACCCCCGGCCACACCGGCGGGCACTGCTCCTACCTGGTCGACGGCGTGCTGGTCAGCGGCGACGCGCTGGTCACCGGCCACCCGCTGGCAACGCGCACCGGCCCGCAACTGCTGCACCGGGTGTTCAACCACGACGAGGCCGACTGTGTGCGCAGCCTGTCCGCGCTGGCGATGCTGGAGACCGACACCCTGATTCCCGGGCACGGCCAGCTTTGGTTCGGTCCGATCAGCGAGGCGGCGCGTCAGGCCACGCCGCGCTGAGTCGGATTGACCTGTCCCGCAAGGAATTCAGTCAGCGGTTCGGCACTGCTTTGACGAACGCGATCGGGTACTGCTCGGTATCGCTGGGCAGCGGCTCGGCCAGCCGTCGGTAGCCGGTGCTGTCATACAGCGCTTCGGCTTCGGGCTGGCGATTTCCGGTGGTCAGGTAGACCCGTCGGTAGCCGCGCCGGGCGATTTCGGTCTCCAGCGCGGCGAGCAGCGTGGTGGCGTACCCGCGCCGCCGGTGGGCGCTGTCGGTCCAGATGCGCTTGAGCTCGGCGGTGTCGTCATCGAAGCGGCAGAACGCCCCGCCGGTCACCGGCCGATCGCCGAGGACACCGATGAGCATGCCGCCGTCGGGCGGCCGGAAGGTCTCGGCCGGCTGGCTGCGCAGCCAGCGCGCGACGCCCTCCTCGGTGCCGTCGTAGCGGACGGCGTATTCGGTGGCCAGCTCGGCCAGCAGCGGTTGGGCCAGCTCGTCGTCCTGGTCGACGGGCACGAAGCGCAGGCTGGTCACCGCTCCATTGTGCCGCCCCTTCCGCAAAAAAGTTGACACCTGTAAAGTCGCTGGCCATGGACAACATCCGCGGCAAGACCATCGCCATCACCGGTGCTGCCCGGGGCATCGGTTTCGCCACCGCCCGGGCGCTTCTGCAGCGCGGCGCGCGCGTGGTGATCGGCGACCGGGACGTGGCGCTGGAGGAGTCGGCGGTCGCCCAGCTGAGCAAACTCGGCCCGGTGTCCGGTTATCCGCTGGACGTCAGCGATCCCGAGTCGTTCGCGACATTTCTGGACAAGGCCCGCGCCGACGGCGGCGGCCATATCGACGTGCTGATCAACAATGCCGGCGTCATGCCGGTCGGCCCGTTCCTGGACCACTCCGAGCAGGCGATCCGCACCGCCATCGAGGTGAACTTCTACGGGGTGGTGACCGGCTGCCGGCTGGTGTTGCCGGAGATGGTCCGGCGCCGCAGCGGCCACATCGTCAACATCGCGTCGATGGCCGGCATGCTCGCGGTGCCCGGCCAGGCGCTCTACGCCGGAACCAAGTTCGCCGTCGTCGGCCTGTCCACCGGGCTGGCCGACGAGTTCGCGCCGCAGGGTGTCGAGGTCAGCGCTGTATTGCCGACCTTCACCAACACCGAGCTGATCGCGGGAACCCATGCGACCGGCGCCACCAAGCCGGTGCAGCCCGAGGACATCGCCGCCGCGGTCATCAGCGCACTGGACAAGCCGAAAACCGCTGTCTCCGTTCCGTCCTACTCACGGTTCCTGGCGGCCGCGGTGATGTTCCTGCCGCCGCGCGGGCGGCGGTGGCTGTCCAAGCAGATGGGCACCGATCGGGTGTTTCTCGACTTCGACACCAGCGCCCGCGCCTCGTATGAGAAGCGCGCGCAGACCGCCACCGGCGTGCTCGAGACCCCTGACGCAGACTGAATCAGCGCGTCCAGACTGTCGTTATCGACACCGCCACTCGCACTTTCACGCGGTAACGACAGCTTGGGCGCCCCTCAGCCGAGAACCGGCACCGCGGCCCCCGGCCGGTAGGTCTCCACCGCGTCGATGTGGGCCAGCAGGACTTCGGGCGCCACGGTGTAGAGCGCGCCCTGCCCGGCACCGTCGGTGCCGACCAGCACCGCGGTGACCCGCTCGGGGAAGTCGTCGTCGGCTCCCGCGGCCGTGATCCAGATCCGGGTGACCGGCTCGAACCGGTCGTCGACCACCTCGGCGGCCGACGGTTCGTAGAACCAGCTGATCAGCGTCTCGGTGGAGAACTCGGCGTCGAAGGTCCAGCCACGGGACGTCAGCCACTCGTCGAACGTCTCCACCGCCTGCGCGAGTTCGACGTCGACGTCGTCGATCGCGCCCTTCATGTGGTCCGGGAGCCAGCGCGAGTCCCGGCTGACCTGCCGCTTCTTGCGGCGGGCCTTCTTGGCATCGGAGTTGCGCGACACCGCTAACCCAGCGCGCGATCCAGGTCGGCGAGCAGGTCCTCGGTGCCCTCCAGTCCGACCGAGATCCGCACCACCCCGTCACCGAGCCCGATCGACGCGCGACCCTCCGGGCCCATCGCGCGGTGAGTGGTGGTCGCGGGGTGGGTGATCAACGACTTGGCGTCACCAAGGTTGTTGGAGATGTCGATCACCTGCAGCCTGTCCAGTACCTCGAAGGCACGGTCCTTGGCCTTGCCCTCGGGGGCATCCAACTCGAAGGTCACCACCGTGCCGCCGCCGGACATCTGCCGCTTGGCGAGGTCGTACTGCGGGTGCGACGCCAGGTACGGATAACGCACCCAGCGCACGGCGGGGTGGCCTTCGAGGAACTCGGCGATCCGCTGCGCGGAGGCGTTGCTGTAGTTCACTCGCACCGACATCGTCTCCAGCCCCTTGAGCAACACCCACGCGTTGAACGCGGAGAGCGCAGGACCGGTGTGGCGCATCAGTTTCTGCACCGGACCGTCGATGTACTCCTTGTCGCCGAGGATCGCACCGCCGAGCACCCGGCCCTGGCCGTCGATGTGCTTGGTGCCCGAATACACCACCACGTCCACCCCGAGCGGAATGCCCTGCTGCAGCAGCGGGGTGGCAAACACGTTGTCCAGCACCACTTTCGCACCGGCGGCATGGGCCATCTCGGCGACCGCGGCGATGTCGACCAGCGACTGCATCGGATTCGACGGCGTCTCGAAGAACACCGCCTGCGTCGGCGTGGACAGCGCCTCCTCCCACTGCGCGAGGTCCTCGCCGTCGACGAAGACGGTCTCCACACCCCACCGCGGCAGGATCTCGCTGCACACCACGAAGCACGAGCCGAACAGGCTGCGCGCGGCAACCAGCCGATCCCCGGCACCCAGCAGCGCGCCCAGCGCGGTGAACACCGCGGACATCCCCGACGCCGTCGCGAACGCCGCGGGCGCCCCCTCGATCAGCCGCAGGCGCTCCTCGAACATCGAGATCGTCGGGTTGCCGTACCGGGAGTAGACGTAGCGGTCGATGTCACCGGTGAAGGCCTTCTCGGCCTCGGCGGCCGAGGAGTAGACGTAGCCGGAGGTGAGGTAGATCGCCTCGGCGGTCTCTTCGAAGCCCGAGCGCAGCAGCCCGCCGCGCACCCCGATGGTGGCCTGACTGACCCCGTCGGGCAGCGGTGCGGGGATCCGCACCGACGGCACGTCGGGTTGGCTCATGACTGCTTCCAGGGCAGGCCCAGCGCACGCCAGCCGTTGACCCCGCGATGACCGTTCTCGTCGAGCTGGCCTTCGAACCCGTCAAGCATGTTGTACGACGGCGCAATTCCCGCCGCGGTGGCCGCCTCGGCGGCCGGGATCGAGCGGTTCCCCGAGCGGCAGAGGAAGACGACCGGGCGGTCGCCGGGCGTGACGCCGGCGGCGATCAGGTCGGCCACGAAATCGTCGTTGTGCTGCCCGTTGCCGTGATTCCACTCCACGAACACCACGTTGCGGCCCAGGCCGGACAGGTCGGGCACCCCGACCCATCGCCATTCGGCGTCGGTGCGGCAGTCCACCAGCACCGCGTCGGGGTTGTCGCTGAGCAGTTTCCAGCTCTGCTCCGGGGTGATATCTCCTGCATAGCTCACCCGGCCGATCCTTCCACACCAACCTGGAACGAACCGCGCGATCCCTCAGGCGGGACCGGGCGAGCAGACCGTCCACTGCCCACCTTGGCGGGTGAACGTCATCGGCGCCTTGACCTTGTTGTCCGGCGTCTTCTCGAAGTGATAGACGACAGTCGCGGTGGCGCGGTCACCGTCGATCTTCACCTCCGTGACGTCGTCGACGTACCGGGCACCCTGGGTGGTCTTGGAGTTACGTTGCCGGGCAAGAACTTCGGCCTCGTCACCCTGCTGTGCCGGGCAGGTGAACTTGCGAAAATCCGGGTAGTTCTCGCGCTGCAGGGCGTCGTTCTGGCCGACGGCGGCGCGACCGACCAACGTGTCGTCGCTCATCGGGACGTCGCTGACCAGCCACGAGATGCCCACAGCGGCGAGCACCGCCAGGGCAACACCCAGCGCGATCAAAATGGGCATCGGGCTCGAGCCGTCGCCCTGCGGTTCGGTCACGCCCGCCACGCCCGGTGCAGCGCGGTCGAGACCTGCCGGACCCGGTCCCGGGCGGAGGTGACGTCGGATGCGGTGGCCAGCGCGACCCCGAGCCGCGACCGGGCCGACCCGTCGTGGCTGCCCAACAGCCGCACGTCGCTCTCCGGCACGACCAGCGCCTCGGCCAGCACCGCGGGGTTGACGTCCGGGGTGGCGGTGGAATCATCGGGGCCGCCGTAGGTCACCTCGGCGGCGCCCGGCGAGATCATGATGGTGTCGACCGGCAGGCCGAGCACGGCCCGGGCATGCAGTTCGAACTCCGACAATCGCTGGGTGCGCAGGGTGACCAAGCCGCTGTCGTAGGGGCGCACACTCACGTCAGAGAAGTACACCTCGTCGCCACGGACCAGCAACTCGACCCCGAACACGCCGCGGCCCCCGAGCGCGCGCACGATCCGGGCGGCCACCGACTTCGCCGCGCCGAGCGCCGCGACCGTCATCTGCTGCGGCTGCCAGGACTCCAGCACCCCGCCGTCGAGCTGGCGATGGCCGATCGGCTCACAGAAGTGCAGGGCCGGTCCGGCGGGGCCGTCGGTGCGCACCGTCAGCAGCGTGACCGCATAGTCGATCTCGACGACCGTCTCGGCCAGCACCCGGTTGTGCGGCACCCGGCCGCCGGCCGCGACGGCCCGCTGCCAGGCGGGTTCCACGTCGTCCGGGCGTAGCAGCACCGACTGGCCCTGGCCCGGCACCCCGATCACCGGCTTGACCACCAGGGGGAAACCGGCGTGCTCGGCGACGGCGGTCAGCTCGTCGACAGACCCGGCGAACCAGAACGGCGCGGTCGGCAGGCCCAGCTCGTCGGCCGCCAGCCGGCGCATCCCCTCCCGGTCCAGGCTCAACTGGGTGGCATACACGCCCGGCACGACCTGGGTGGTTCCGCCGTCGGCCGCCGAGCGCAGCGCGTCGATGGCCACGGCATTGGTGTCGACCACCACGTAGGCCGGTTCGACCCGGGCGATGGCGGCGGTCAGTTCCTCGGGGTCGGTGATCTTCACGACGAGCGCCTCGTCGGCGACGTCGTGAGCGGGTGCGTCGGCGTAGCGGTCGACGGCGACGACCTCGGCGCCGAGCCGCTGGAAGGCCAGCACCAGCTCGCGGCTCAGTTCACCAGACCCGACCAGCATCACGCGCATGATGCCCAAGGATAGGTGGGCTCAGCCCCGTGCAGGCCAGTGCCAGGACGGCTCGTCGAGCAGGCCCTGGCCGACGATCGCGGTCGCGCCCACGTTCGATGTCGCCGGCCCGGCGGCTCCGGCGTCCTTGGTGAGTTCGATGGCATTGACGTCGCGCCGTCGGCGGCGCAGCGCATCGACCAACGCCGCTGCGTGGGTGACGACGACGATCTGGGAGCGCTCCGAGGACCGGGCGATCAACGCGGCCAGCGCGGGTAGGAGGTCCGGGTGCAGGCTGGACTCGGGCTCGTTGAGCACCGTCAGCTCGGCAGGCCGGGGGGTGAGCAACGCGGCCACCCACAGCAGATAGCGCAGCGTCCCGTCGGACAGCTCGGCGGCCGTCAACGCCCGCAGCATCCCCGGCTGGCGGAGAGTGACCTCGAAGCGGCCGTCGCTTCTGCGGATCTCCACCCGGCTGCCGGGAAACGCGTTGTCCACCGCCTCGGCCAGCGCGCCCGAGTCGCCGACCTCGGCGACGGTCTGCAGCGCCGCCGCGAGGTCGGCCCCGTCATGGCTCAACACCATGGTCCGGGTGCCGATCTGGGGTAGCCGCGCCGGCGCATCGCTGTCGGTGCGCACGTGGTCGTAGAACCGCCACGAGCGCACCCGCTCGCGCAGCGCCAGCAGTTCCGGCGCCGCCTGCGGATCGGCGATTTCGCTGAGCATGCTGTCGAACGGCCGCAGCGTGGCGGCGGGACGCCAACCGTCGTCGACGTCGCGGAGCAGAACCGTGCGTACCGACCGCTGAGCCAGCAGCGCCGAGGGCCGCAGCGCCGGACCCGCCCACACGACTTCCGACTTGATCTCGGGATCCAGGTTGAAGGCCGTTTCGGTCTCCTGCGGCATGCCGAAGTCCACCGCGTAGCCGAAGTCGTCACCGGCGAACCCCAGCTTGAGGCTGACCGGGCCCTTCGTGCCGGGCCCCGCCCACATCGTCGAACTCAGCCCACCCTCGCGGGCCAGCGCACTGACCGCGCCGTTGCGCGCCGAATCGGCCAGCAGTCGCAATGCCCGATACAGGCTGGACTTGCCGGAGCCGTTCGGGCCGGTGACGACGTTGAGACCGCGCAACGGCAGGACCAGGCGGCGTAGCGAGCGGTAGTTCTCCACGGCCACGGTGTCGAGCACGGTGTCAGCTAACCAGCAGGCTCCGACAGCTCCGAGCGGAAGGTGGTCATCGCGGACAGCACCGCGGAAAACACCCGGTGCGCGGCGGCGAGGTCCTCGTCGGGCAATGTGGACAGCGCGCCATGGGTGTGGCCGGCCAGCGGGGTGAAGAAGGCCCGCCCCACCTCGATGCCGTGGTCGGCGTAGCGAAGGATCACTTTGCGGCGGTCGGCCGGGTCGGAATCGCGGCGCAGGTGACCGGACTCGATCATCCGCTCGACCAAGTAGGTGATTGCCGCCCCGGACAACCCCATCCGCTCACGCAGTTCTCCGGCCGTCAAGGGGGCGCCGGCGTTCTCGGCGACCATGACGTGCACCAGCGCCCGGAAGTCGTTGGCCGACAGCCGGTGGGTACCAGCGAACGCCCGACCGATCTGGTCGGATTCGGCCGACAACGCCTGGACGTCGGCGACCACGGCCGACTCCAGGGCCGCTCGGCCGGAGAGATCCATCGCATCAGCCTATCTGTTAAGTAGGTGAAATGTTAAGAAAATGAAGCTATGTTTGAGCTATGCATCGCGGAGCTGACGTCCGGCGCGCAGGGTGGGAACGCATCGGCGATCTTGTCACCAGTCGGCATTCCTGGCTGCTCGCCCTGATCGTCGCGCTGCTCGGCGGCGGCCTGATGGGCGTGGTCGGGCAAAGCAGTTCCGCCGACCAGTCGCCGGTCTCGCTGCCACCCAGCGCCGAATCGGCCAGGGTGGCCGCGCTGCTGAAAGAGTTTCCCGGCGGGGGCACGGCCCCGGTGATCCTGGTCGTCACCCGAGCCGATGGCGCCGAGCTGACGCCGGCCGACCTGGCCGCCGCCGACGCCGCCCGCGGGCGGATGGTCGCCGCGACCGGCACCCCCGGACCACCCATTCCCGTCAGCGCCTCGCAGGACGGCAAGGCCGCCCTGGCACCGGTGTCGATCGACTCCACACTGTCCGGCTTCGCGCTCAACGACCAGGTCAAGTCCGTGCGACAGGCCGCCAAGGACGGGCTGCCCGCCGACCTGGCCGTCAACGTCACCGGCGGGCCCGCCTTCGGCGCCGACATCGCGAACGCGTTCGCCGGGGCCAACATCACCCTGCTCGCCGTCACCGGTGCGGTGGTCGCACTGCTGCTGATCGTCACCTACCGCTCGCCGGTGCTGTGGCTGGTGCCGCTGCTGGTGATCGCGTTCGCCGATCGGGTGGCCGCCGTCCTGGGCACCGCCATCGCCGAAGCCACCGGCATGACGGCCGACGGTTCGACCTCGGGCATCACCAGCGTGCTGGTCTTCGGGGCCGGCACCAACTATGCGCTGCTGTTGATCTCGCGCTACCGGGAGGAACTGCGTCGCACGCCTGAGCACCGGGCGGCGTTGCGCACCGCGGTTCGTTTCGCCGGTCCGGCGATCGCCGCCAGCAATGCCACCGTGGTGCTGGCGCTGCTCACCCTGCTGTTCGCGTCCTCCCCCAGTACCCGCAGCCTGGGTGTGCAGGCCGCATCCGGGCTGCTGGTCGCCGCCGTCTTCGTCCTGCTGGTGCTCCCACCGCTGCTGGCAGTGTTCGGCCCGAAGTTGTTCTGGCCGTTCATCCCTCGCGCCGGAAGCGATGAGATCACCGGCACCGGCGCCTGGCATTGGGTGGCCGACTGGGTGTCCGGGCACGCCGGTCGCGTCACCGTTGCGGCCACCGCGGTGCTGGCCGTTCTGGCTGCCGGCCTGCTCGCAACGCCGATCGGGCTCAACCAGATCGACCAGTTCCGGGTCAGCGCCGACTCGGTGACCGGCTACCGCACGCTGTCTGCGCACTTCCCCAGCGGGCTCACCGACCCGACCCGCGTCATCGGCAAGACCGCCGACAGCTCCGCCATCGACGCGGCGATCAGGGTCACACCCGGCGTCGTCAGCGTCAACCCCGCGGGCCAGTCCGACACCGGCCTGTCTCAATGGCAGGTGGTCATCGCCGCCGAGCCTGCCTCCGAGGCCGCGTTCGATACCGTTGCCGCCCTGCGTGATTCGGTGCACCGGGCCGATCCCGGTGCGGTGGTGGGCGGCTCGGACGCGCAGGCCCTGGACGCCAAGGACGCCGCGGTCCACGACCGCTGGGTGGTGATCCCCGCCATCTTGATCGTCGTGCTGGCGGTGCTCTACATCCTGCTGAGGGCTGCACTGGCTCCGCTGGTGTTGGTCGCGGCCACCGTGCTGTCCACGATGGCCGCGCTCGGTTTGGGCGGCTGGGTCAGCGTGCATCTGCTCGGATTTCCGGCGCTGGACATCACCACGCCGCTGTTCGCGTTCCTGTTCCTGGTCGCGCTCGGGGTGGACTACACGATCTTCCTGGTCACCCGGGCCCGCGAGGAGACACCCCGGTACGGCACCCGCGGCGGGATCGTGCGGGCGGTCTCGGCGACCGGGGCCGTCATCACCAGCGCCGGTATCGTGCTGGCGACGGTGTTCACCGTGCTGGGCGTGCTGCCGCTGATCGTGTTGACCCAGCTGGGCATCATCGTCGGCCTGGGCATCCTGCTGGACACCTTCCTCGTGCGCACGGTCGTCATCCCCGCGCTGTTCACCCTGATCGGGCCGGCGATCTGGTGGCCTGCCTTCACTCGCGCCGAGATCGAGCCCGCAGACCGCGCGTAACGTCGTGTCATGACACCCGCCGCGACCCTGCCGCCACTGCACATGCGGCGCAACGGGTTCGACCCCATACCGGAGCTGCGCGACATCCGCGACGGCAGTGGGGTGGTGACCGCGGTCAACGCCTTCGGCATGCAGGTCTACCTGGTCACCCGCTACGACGACATCAAGGCGGTGCTGTCCGACCACGAACACTTCGCCAACAGCAGGCCCCCTGGTTTCGTCGTCCCCGGCGCACCGCCGCTGCCCGAGAACGAACAGGCCACCGCCCGGGCCGGCAATCTGCTGGCCCTCGATCCCCCCGAGCACACGCGGCTGCGCCGGATGCTGACCGGCGAATTCACCGTGCGCCGGATGAAAGCGCTCGAGCCGCGCATCGCCGAGATCGTCGCCGACCGGCTCGATGCGATCGAACAGGCAGGCGCACCAGCCGATCTGGTGGCCGAGTTCGCGCTGCCGATCCCCTCGCTGGTGATCTGCGAACTACTCGGTGTCCCCTACGCCGACCGCGACGACTTCCAGCGCCGCAGCGCCCGTCAACTCGACCTGTCCATCCCGATCCCCGAACGACTCGAGCTGGTCCGGCAGGGCCGCGACTACATGGCCTCACTGGTGGCCGGCGCCCGCAGGGCACCCCGCGAAGACATGCTCGGCATGCTGGTCCGCGAGCACGGCGACGAGCTCAGCGACGCCGAGCTGGTGGGCATCGCCGGCCTGTTGCTGCTCGCCGGCCACGAGACCACGTCGAACATGCTGAGCCTGGGCACCCTGGCGCTGCTACGGCACCCCGAGCAGCTCGCCACGGTGCGCGACGATCCCGGCGCGGTCGGCCCCGCGGTCGAAGAACTGCTGCGCTGGTTGTCGATCGTGCACAGCAGCATCCCGCGGATGACGACCGCCGACGTCGACATCGCCGGGGTCGCGATCCCGGCGGGCAGTCTGGTGCTGGCGGCGCTGGCCTCCGGCAACCGGGATACGGCGCTGGTCGACGACCCCGACACACTGGACATCAGCCGAGACACCCTGGGCCACCTGGCCTTCGGCCACGGCGTCCATCACTGCCTGGGCGCGCCGCTGGCCCGCATGGAGATGCGGATCGCGTTTCCCGCACTGCTGCAGCGGTTTCCGGGCCTGGCCTGCGCGGAGCCGTTCGAGCAGACCGAGTTCAAACCGTTCCACTTCATCTACGGTGTCCGGGCGCTACCGGTGACCTGGTGAGCTCAGTCCGTGAAGTCGTCGCGAAGGCCCTCGAACACCCCGGCGCGCGCCAGTAGCAGCAGGCTGACGACCAGCACCCAGATCGGGAAGCTCAGAGTCAGCCACATGCTGATGTCGCTGGAGATCAGCAGCGACACCGCAAGCACATAGCTGACGAACACCAGCCAGCGCGGCATCAGACCGGTGCGCAACCAGATCGTCGCCAGCGAGATCATGAAGACCGCCGCCATCCGCAGCGCGTAGGTCTTCGACAGCGCCAGCACCACCATCTGCCCGAAGACCGCCACCTCGCTGTGCCCGAGAGCCTCCTGACCCACGGCGCTGTTGCTGCCCGACAGTCCCGCGCCGATCGCGCTCGTCACGAACATCATCGCCAGGAACAGCAGTCCGCTGCCCAGGAACACGGTGCCGAAGAACTTGTCCTCGAAGCGGCCCAGACCGTCTCGGACCACTCCGATGAACCACAGGAACGCAATCCCGGCGAACGGCATCAGCACCGCGGCGATCTTCATCTTGTCCGTCGCGGCATCCAGCCACTGCGAACCGGGTTGGGCACCCTCGGGCAGCGACGAGCGGATCAGGATCAGATTGGCGCCGAACAACAGTGCGAACGCCACCCCGGCGGCCGCGGCGGCCCGCGGGGTGGTCAGGGTTTTCATCGTCGACGTGCGATTCGCGGCCACGTCGTCATGGTGACAGATGTCAGGGTTGCCCAGGCAGCAGACGCACCATCAGACCGTGCGCTTCGGCGCACAGGGTGCCGTCCGGGGTCCGCATCTCCGCGTTGACGAACGCCTTGCGCCCTTGCGCTTCCCGCAGCCAGCCCCGCACCGACAGCTCGGTGTCGATGGGGGTGACGTTGCGGTAGTCCACATGGAGAAAGGCGGTCCGGCTGATCGGCCGCCCGGTGGCGTGGATGACCATGCCGAACACCGAATCGAACGTCAGCGGCAGCACACCGCCGTGCACGGCGTAGTTGCCGCCGACATGGAACCGGCTGAACCGCAGGGTCAATTCGACCGCCTCGGCGTCGAACTTGGTCACCCGATACGGCGGCATCAGCAGGCTGCCCGCCCCGGGCAGGCTGGGCACCCGATTGGCCGGGCCCACGCCTTCGGCCGCCTCGAACGGATCCAGCAACGCCACCAGCTGTTCGGCGCCGTCGGCGGCGGCGCTCCAGACGTCGGGCGCCGGGTCGGCCGACACGGCCAGATCCTGCACCCGGCGCATCGCTGCGAGGAACCGGCCGAATCCCTCTCCGGGCCGGGCTACCTCGAATTTCGGGAAGCCGCCGTGCTTGTAGTAGTCGGGATCGAGTTCGTATTCCTTATCAGTCTGCTCTTCGCGCGAGCGCTCATCAGCAGTCTGCTCTTCGCGCGAGCGCTCATCGCCGCGATCCGTCATCGCGGCGCCAGCACGTCGCGGCGCACGATCGTCTGATCCCGGCCCGGCCCCACGCCGATGCACGAAACATAGGCTCCGGCAAGCTCTTCGAGCCGCAGCACGTAGTCGCGGGCCTTGGCCGGCAGATCATCGAACTCTCGGGCGCCGGAGATGTCCTCCCACCACCCGGGCAGTTCTTCGTAAACCGGCTCGGCCCGGGCGATGTCGCTCTGGGTCATCGGCATCTCGTCCGTGCGTTTGCCGTCGACCGTGTAACCGACGCAGATCGGCACCGTCTCCAGGCTGGACAACACGTCGAGCTTGGTCAGGAAGTAGTCGGTGATGCCGTTGACCCGCGTGGCGTAGCGGGCGATCACCGCGTCGAACCAACCGCAGCGGCGTGCCCGGCCGGTGGTGACGCCGACCTCGCCGCCGGTCTTGGACAGATAGGCACCGTTCTCGTCGAACAGCTCGGTGGGGAACGGCCCCGACCCGACCCGCGTCGTGTAGGCCTTCAGGATGCCCAGCACGGTGGTGATCCGGGTCGGGCCGATGCCGGAGCCGACCGCGGCGCCACCAGCGGTGGGGTTCGACGACGTCACATACGGATAGGTGCCGTGGTCGACATCGAGCAGCGTGCCCTGCGAGCCCTCCAGCAGCACCGTCTCACCGGCCTCCAGCGCGGTGTTGAGCTGCAGCCGGGTGTCGGCGATCCGGTGCTTGAATCCCTCCGCCTGGGCCAGCAGCGCCTCGAGCACCTCACCGGCGTCGAGCGCCTTGCGGTTGTAGATCTTGACCAGCACCTGGTTCTTGAGCTCCAGGGAGGCGCCGATCTTGGCGGCCAGCAGGTCGGGATCGAGCACGTCGGCGACCCGGATGCCCATCCGGGCGATCTTGTCCTGGTAGCAGGGCCCGATGCCGCGGCCGGTGGTGCCGATCTTCTTGCTACCCATATAGCGCTCGGTCACCTTGTCGATGGCCACGTGATACGGCATCAACAGGTGGGCATCGGCCGAGATCAGCAGCCCGGAGGTGTCGACGCCGCGATCCTCGAGCCCGGCGAGCTCGGTCAGCAGCACCCCGGGATCGACGACGACGCCGTTGCCGATCACGTTGGTCACCCCGGGGGTCAGGATGCCGGAGGGGATGAGATGCAGGGCGAAGTTCTCGCCGGTGGGCAAGACCACGGTGTGCCCGGCGTTGTTACCGCCCTGGTAGCGCACCACCCATTGCACGCGCCCACCGAGGAGATCGGTGGCTTTTCCTTTGCCCTCGTCACCCCATTGGGCGCCGATGAGGACGATTGCCGGCATGGTGTTTCTCCTGCTTATTGTGGTGCAGCCGGTGACCTACCCTATCGGAGCGCAGCACGAGGAGTGTCGTTGACCAACACCGAGATCACCGTGTTGCGTTTCGGCGACCGCCGGCTGCCCCGTCCACTGGCCGATCTGCGGTGCCACGACGGGCCCGATGTGGCGGCCATCGATGCCGCTGTCGAGGGGGCTTCGCGGGTCGTGGTGGTGGGCTCGTCGACCGACCTGTCGGCCGTGCTGACCCGGCTGTTGCGCACCGATCGTCTCGACGTCGAGGTGGCCGGGGTGTCGGGCTGGTGGGGTGCCCGGCGGGCGTTGGCCGGTGCGGCGCAACGTGTTCCGCTGATTCGCGACGAGACGGGTGCGGCATTGGTGCGGACCGCGTTCTGGCTGCCGCCCGGCGGGGAGCGGGTGCTCCACGGCGAGGCCGTGGTCGACGACGCGGTGCTGTTCGACGGGGACGTGACGGCCGTGCGGATCGAGCCGACCGCCGCGATGCCCGGCCTGCGGGCCGCGGTGTGCAGCGGCCGGATGCGCCCGCGACGATGGCTGACCGGCCGGGCCGTGCAGCTCGGCAGCACCGGCGCCCGGGTGGTGCGTGACGGCGTCCCGGCACCCCGCGAGGTCACCCGCTCGGCGTTCTACCGGCACACCACGGGCTGGCTGCGGGTGTCGTGAAAGAAGTACACCCGCGCGCCGTCACGGGGTACCAGCACCGGTGCAGCACCCAGTGGCGGGCTTTCCAGCCGGGCGCTGACCGGCTCCAAGCGGGCCTCCCGCAGGATGGTGTGCAGCACCGTGACCAGCTCGCACATCGAGAAGCCGGCTCCGATGCAACGCTTGATTCCGCCACCGAACGGGATCCAGGCATAGGGCTGGGGACGGGTTCCGAGGAACCGTTCCGGCCGGAACTCGTCCGGGTCGGGGTAGGTCTGCGGGTCGCGATTGATCACGTCGAGCAGCAGCACGATCCGGGTGCCCGGCGCCAGGGTGTAGTCGCCCAGCTGGAAGTGGCCGGCGGTCATCCGGCCGGTGATCGGTGCCGGCGGACGTAGCCGCAAGGTCTCGTTGATCACCGCCTCGGTGTAGGCCGTCGCACCGGATACCGCTTCGGCGCGCACCCGCTCCAAGGCCTGGGGGTGGTGCACCAGCAGGTCGATCAACCATGCCAAGGTGGTTGCCGTCGTTTCGTGCCCAGCCAGCACCAGCGTGATCAGATCGGCACGGATTTCCTTGTCCGACAACCCTTCACCAGATTCGTTGCGGGCGTCCAGCAGCATTGACAGGATGCCGCCGGCAGGGACGGGGTCGGCGCGGCGCTGCGCGATCAAGCCGAAGACCAGCTCGTCGATTCGGCGGTTGACCGCCGCCAACCTGGTCCAGGCGCGCAGCGCCCCGGCCCGGCGCAGGGCGTAGCGGACGGGTGTCTCGGGTGAGACGGCCAGGGTGAGCAACTCGTCGAACGGTTCGCCGAAGCGTGCGACTTCGGCCGGGTCGTCGAGGCCGAACATCACCCGGACGATCACGTCGAGGGTCAGCTCCCGGGCCGCGTCGAGCATCCGCATCGGCCTGCCGACCGGCCAGGCGGCCATCGCGGCCCGGGTGACGGCCTCGATGACGGGCACGTAGCCGTCGAGCGCGGCACCGTGCAGCGGCGGCGTCAGCAATCGTCGCCGGCGCAGATGCTCGGGTTCTTCCTGGACGAACATCGACTCCGCCCCATAGATGGCTGCGGCCGGGCCCACCCCCTCGCCACCGAGAAGCGCGTCCGGCTTGGCGCTGAACACCTGTTTGGCGAGCGTGGCATCGGCGACCGCGACCACCGGCCCGAAACCCAGCACCGGCAACGCCACCACCGGGCCCAGCCGCTGCACGGCCTGGTAGACCAGCGGCTGGCCGCCCAGCCCGTACGCAGCGGCGTACAGGCCGCCGAACAGGGCCGAGAATGGCTTGGGTGCGGGCAGGCGGGGCGGGCGCATACCCCCACGATCGCAGGTCAGAGCCTCCTCATCCGGTAGTTTCGTGAGGTGAACGTGCGTCCCATGCACCAATCGGTGCGGCCCAGCCCGGTCTTTCTGGTGATCGTCGCGATCACCGTCGCGGGCGGCGTGCTGGCCTGGCTGGCCGCCGCTACCGTGCGGCCGCTGTCGTACGTGGCGGTGTTCATCTTCGTGATCGCCGGCTGGCTGGTGTCGCTGTGCCTGCACGAATTCGGCCACGCCTACACGGCCTGGCGGTTCGGCGATCACGATGTCGCGGTCCGCGGCTATCTGACGCTCAACCCGCTGAAATACTCCAGTCCCCTGCTGTCACTGGGTCTGCCGCTGCTGTTCATCGCGCTGGGCGGCATCGGGTTGCCCGGCGGCGCGGTCTATGTGCGCACCGGGTTCATGACGCCGCGTCAGCGCACGCTGGTCAGTCTGGCCGGCCCGGCGGCGAACCTGGTGCTGGCCATCGTGCTGCTCACCGCGACCAGGCTGTTCTTCGATCCCGGCCACGGGGTGTTCTGGTCGGCAGTCGCGTTCCTGGGGTTCCTGCAGATCACCGCGTTGGTGCTGAACCTGCTCCCGATCCCCGGCCTGGACGGCTACGGGGCGCTGGAGCCGCATCTGAGCCCAGAGACACAGCGGGCGGTGGCACCGGCCAAGCAGTTCGGGTTCTTGTTTCTGATCGTCCTGCTGCTGGCACCGGCGTTGAACCAGTGGTTCTTCTCGGTGGTGTTCTGGTTCTTCGACCTGTCCGGGGTGTCCGGCAACCTCGCCTCGGTGGGCGCGGCGCTGACTCGCTTCTGGTCCGCCTGGGTCTGATTCGGGCAGCAAGGCGGGGGGCAGCGATCCCCTCCGTCGTTGCCCCCCCCGGCTCGGCTCCATCCCCCGGTTGGCAAACAACAACTTAGCGAGCCGCCGGCGGGCCGGCAGCGACTTGACAGAATTGTCACAAATGTCAGGCCGGTGACCGACCCTCGAGCCTGTCCTCGTAGGACCGGCGAATGTGGTCGTCGCCGTCGAGCATCCGATGGTCCGCCCCGAGGAGTCCCATCACGGAGGCGCGAGCGCGAGCGGGCAGAACGCCGTACACCGCGGTCAGCGGCCCCAACCGGCGCGGCACGTACACCGCGCGCCGGCCCCGGCGCACAGCGTCGACGACCGCCGCGGCGACGACCTCGGGCGCGCAGGTCCGCATCAGCCAGTGATCGGAGAGCCCGGCGGACAGCTCGGTGTTCACCATGCCCGGATACACGGTGGTGAAGGTGATGCCGGAGTCGGCGGCTTCCAGGGCGATGGCCTCGGTGAAACCGGCCACGGCGAACTTCGTGGCCGTATAGGTCGACACTCCGCCGAAGCCCATCCGGCCCGCAGCGGACGCGATGTTGACGACATGGCCACGACGTCGCGGGCTCATCCGGTCGATCGCGAGCTGCGTCCCGTAGATGACACCGGCGACATTGATGGCCAGCTGGCGCTGGATCGACTCGGGCGCCTCATCGACCAGCGGCGTCACCGGCATGATCCCGGCGTTGTTGACCAGCACGTCGACCGGGCCGAGCGCGCCGGTCAGGGAGTCCAGGAAGCATGCGAAGCCGGCCCGATCGGTGACATCGACCTCACCCCACCAGCAGCCGATCGCACCGGCGGTCCGCTCGGCCTGTTCGACGTCGACATCTCCGATGGCCACCGTGGCGCCGGCCCGGACGAAGTGCGACGCGATCGCCGCCCCGATCCCCCGCGCACCGCCCGTCACCACCACAACCCGGTCGGTCAGGCTCGTTGTTGTCATGTGCTGCCTCTCCTGTGTGAACCGAACCACCGCCGCCGCCCTCTCGCCCCGATCAGCCGGGACACCCGGCGCAGCACCGCGCGGCGCAGCGGGCTGTAGGGATACCACGTGAGCTCCCGGGCAGGTGTCAGCCGAGCGGCCACGATCGCCTGTGGCCGGCAGAATTTCAGGATCGCGTCGCTGCCGCCGCGCGTGCCCAGACCGGACTCTTTCCAGCCGCCCTGCGGCAAGGCCAGCGTGAAGAGGTTGGCGAAGACGTCGTTGATGTTGACGGCCCCTGCGTCGATCCGCCGCGCGATCCGCTCGGCACGGTGCCGGTCACCGCTGAACACCACCGCGGACAGGCCGTAGCGGGAGTCGTTGGCCAGCCGCACCGCCTCGTCCTCGTCGGCGACCCGCACGACCGGGAGCAGCGGTCCGAACGTCTCGTCGGTCATGCAGAGCATGTCGTGGTCCACGTCGACGAGCACCGCGGGACCGTCGCCGTGCCCGCCCGCCACCGCGGTGGCGCCACGCGCCACCGCATCGTCTCGCTGCCGTCGGACCACCTCCCGCTGAGGCTCAGCAGTGAAGCGGCCCAAGTCGACTCCCGTTCGTAGCCGAGCCAGTTCGGCCGTCACCTGGCGGACGAATTCGTCGTGGACCGCCGATTCGACGTAGACCCGTTCGACCGACACACACATCTGGCCGTAGTTGGCCATCGCTCCCCACACCGCGGCGTTGGCGGCCCGCGTCACGTCCGCGTCGTCGAGCACGATCATGGCGTCCTTGCCGCCCAATTCCAGCGCGCACGGGATCAAGCGGTCGGCGGCCGCCCTGGCGACCGCCCGCCCCGTGCGCGCGGACCCGGTGAACTGCACGAAATCGACGGCCTCGATGATCGCCGCACCCGTGTGCCCGCCCCCGCACACCACGTCGAGCACACGCGGAGCGCCGATCTCGGCCCAACCCGCGATGGCCGCCGACACCACCGTCGGCGTGAGCTCGGAGGGTTTGACCACGACCGCACACCCGGCCAGCAGCGCAGGCACTGCGTCCAGGAGCGACAGGCCGAGCGGGAAGTTCCACGGGGTGATGACGCCGACGACCGGATACGGCCGCGCGACGACCAACTGCCGCTTGGTGACGGCCAGCACCCCGTGCGGACGCGGACGGCGGTCGGCCAGGACCCGAGGCGCCCGCCTGCTGTGGTAGTTGATCGCCTCGACAACGTAGGGAATTTCCAGGCCGGCCTCGGTGGCGGGCTTACCGGTCTCCTGCACCAGTAGCTGTTCGAGCCGACACTGGTTGTCCCACAGCCAATCCCGGTACCGCGACAACCAGCGGACCCGATCGGTGACGGGCAGGGCCGCCCACGCCGGCTGCCGGGCACGTAGCTGCGACACGACAGCACCGACCGAAGCATCGATCATTCGGCAGTCCCGAGGACCAGGTTCTTCTTGAGCACCTTGCCGGTCTCGTTGCGCGGCAACGCCGCCAGAAAGACGACATCACGCGGAACTTTGTGACGGGCCAGCCGTGCCCGCACATGCGCCTTGACACCGTCAGCGTCGATGGCGGCGCCGGCCCTGAGCACGACGTACGCACCCAAGCGTTGTCCGAACTCGTGGTCGTCCACACCCACGACCGCGGCTTCGACGATGTCCGGGTGCTCGCTGAGCAGGTTCTCCACCTCGACCGGATACACGTTCTCCCCACCGGAGACGATCATGTCGTCATCGCGACCGTCGACGTACCACAACCCCCGTTCGTCGAAGTGCCCGGTGTCGCCCGAGCACATCATGCCGTCGATCACCCGCTTGGTGCCGCCGTCGGTGTAGCCCGAAAAGCTCAGTCCGCTGGACACATACAGGGTGCCCGTCTGTCCGGGCCTGGTGATCGGGTGATCGTCGGCATCGTAGGCGGCGATCCGGCAACCGACCGGCGGGCGCCCGACGGTGCCCGGTGCGACCCGCAGTTCAGCCGGTGTCGCGACCGCGGCGGTGGCGACTTCGGTGGAGCCGTACAGGTTGTAGAGCACGTCACCGAAGGTGTCCAGGGTGCGGCGGCACAACTGCGGCGCCAGTGTGGATCCGGCTGCGAAGATGACCGCGAGCGAGGAGGTGTCGTAGCGACCGATGATCTCGGGGCCCAGATCGAGAATCCTGCTGAGCATCGTGGGGACAACGATCAGGGTGCTCGCACGGTGCCGCTCGATCGCGGCGAGCGCGGCCACCGGGTCGAACCGCCGCGTCAGCGCGACGCGGTTGCCGAGAGCCAGCCCGACGCTGGCCGTGGCCAGTCCGGTGGCGTGAAACAGCGGCGCGGCAACGACGTAGCACCCACCGCCCGGCCAGGGCACGCGATCCAGAAGCTGGGCGGACTGCAGCGGACTCACGTTGTCGCGGGGGGCGCCCTTGGGACTTCCGGTGGTACCGCTGGTGAGCAATACCAGCCCCCCGGGCCGCTCCGGAGGCGGCAGTCGATCGGCGGACTGCGCGGCGGCGAGGTCGTCGAGCACCGGCAGCGTAGTCAGCCTTTCCGACCAGTTCAGCAGCACCTCGACGCCGGCAGGCAGGTCGGTGAGGGCATCGGTGAACTCGTCATCGGCGAGCACCAATCCGATCCGCTCGCGGGCGCACACGTCGCGCAACTGCGGCCCGGCGAACCCGGTGTTCAGCAGAACCGTTCGCACACCGGCCTTTCCGGCGGCCGCTAGGGCGATCAACAAGCCACGGTGGCCGCGGTTGAGCAGGCCCACCGCGCTTTCGTCGCCGAGTTGCCGATCCAGCAGCACCCGCGCCGCGGCGTTGGACAGCTGGTCGAGGTCCCGAAAGCTCAGTGTCCCCGTGTCGTCGGTGAGCGCCGGTGAGTCCGCGTATCGCGCTGCGGTGTAGGTGATCAGCCCACCGAACGACCCGTAACGGCGTAATGCTCGGGAAGCCGTGGCCATGCCGAACGGATCGACGAGATTGATCATGCCGCGGCGTTGTAACACCATCACGGCTCGCATCAGGTTCAGCAGGTGTGTGGTCACGCCAGCCTCAGGATCAGTCGGACGACTTCGGCGGGATTGTCCAGTTGCGGGCAATGGCCGGAGTCTGGGAGAACCACCAGGGTGCTCCCCGGAATCTGCTGGTGCAGGGTCCGGCTGGCCTGGACGGGAATGATGCGATCGCCCGCCCCGTGCACGATCACCGTCGGACAGTCGACGCGCAGACCGCGGTGTCCGTCCGCCGTCTCGTACGCGTACTGAAAGGCATAGCGCCCCAGCGTCGCCAACGCGGCGGGTCCCGTGACGGTGCGTCGCCAGCGGGCCACGACCGCGGGATCGGCGGCGACACCGCGACCGTAGAGGACATGACGGACGGCCTTGCCGGTCGCCCAGCGGAGTACGCCCGTCGGGATCGGCAGCATCGCCGCGGTGTGCCACAGCTGCGCAGGCAATGGGCGGCCACGGGCCAGCCGAGCGGCCAGATGACGGGCGTTCAACGGGTCGTTCAGCGCCAGAACCGCTTTCACCCCGTCAGGATTGCGCGCCGCCGCCCGCATCGCGGTCGCGGCGCCCAGCGAGTTGCCGACAAGTACCACCGGGCCGCGGTCGGCGACGAGTTCGTCGACGAAGGCGTCGAACTGCGGGAGCAGAGGACCCGGACGGCGACGCTCGGCCCAGCCGAACCCGGGCAGGTCGACGGCGACGGCATGCCGACCGGCCGTTTCCAGCCGGTCGAGCACCGCCCGCCAGGTGTCGGCAGAGTCGGCGTAGCCGTGCAGCAGCACGACCGGCACGCCATCTCCGCTCACCGAAAGGACCCGGGTGCGCACGCCGGCGTAGCAACCCGTGCCGGTGCCGATCATGCCGAGAGCAGTCCCTTGGCGATGTGGGTGACCTGGACCTCGTTGCTGCCGGCATAGATCATCAACGACTTGGCATCTCGGGCCAACCGTTCCACGTGGTACTCGGCCATGTACCCATTACCGCCGAAGAGTTGCACGGCCTCCATCGCCACCTCCGTGGCAGCTTGCGAGGAGTAGAGCTTGATCGCCGACGCCTCCGCCAGCGACGGCAGCCGGCCCTGGCCCACCGCCTCCAGCGTCTGGAACACCATGTTCTGCACGTTGATCCGCGCAACTTCCATCTGGGCCAGCTTGAGCTGGATCAACTGGAACTGCCCGATGTTCTTGCCCCACAGTGTGCGGGTCTTGGCATAGTCGACGCACAGGCGGTGGCACTCGTTGATGATGCCCAGCGACATCAACGCGATCCCGATCCGCTCGCCGGCGAAGTTGGCTCTGGCGCTGTCACGTCCGTCACCCGCCCCGTGCTGCTCGGTTTCGCCGAGTAGCCGGTCCGGGCCGAGTCGGACGTTGTCGAAGAACAACTCCCCGGTGGGCGAGGACATCATGCCCATCTTCTTGAACGGCCGCCCCTGGGTGAGCCCGGGCATGCCCGCCTCGAGCACGAAGGTGAGAACCGGCCGGTTGCGCTTGTCCACTCCCGAGTCGGGGCCTTCGTCCAGTTTCGCGTACACCACGATGACGTCGGCGTCCGGTCCGTTGGTGATGAAGGTCTTCTGCCCGTTGAGAATATAGTCCGAGCCGTCTCGGCGGACATAGGTCTTCATCCCGCCGAACGCGTCCGAACCGGCGTCCGGTTCGGTGATCGCCCACGCCGCGATCTTCTCCAGGGTCATCAGGTCCGGCAGCCAGCGCTCCTTCTGCGCCAACGTGCCCCGCGTCGCGATGGTCGAGGCGCCCAGCCCCAGGCTGACCCCGATCGTCGACAGCAGACCGATACTCACCGCGGCGAGTTCGGTGACCAGAACGGCAGCCATCGACGCCTGGGCGCCGAGGTCACCGAGACCGCCACCACCGCTTCGAGGACTGCTCTGCGACGCCTCGCCGTCTTCGGACTTGGCACGTTCCCGGTCCAGCATCGTCTTCACCGCCTCGGCGGCCATCACGTCGAGTCCGAACTCGCTGAACAGCTTTCGCGCGATCGGGTAGGGCGACCGGCTCCCGCTCTCGAGCTCGTCGAGTTGGGGCCGGATCTCCTTGGCGATGAACTCGCGCACCGTGTCGCGCATGATGATGTCGGTGTCCGACCATTCGATCATGATCAGGCCCCCGGCAGGCGTGCGGCGATGTCGTCGATCTCCCACACCTTGTCGGTCTCGATGGTCTCGACGTCGTGCCAGCCCTTCAGCTGCGAGATGGCACCGCCCTGCACCGCGTACACCTGTCCGGTGACCGCACACTTCTCGCTGGCCAGGTAGGCCACCAGCGGGGAGATGTTGGCGGGCGAAAACAGGTCGAGCTCGCCGTCTTCCGGTTCGGCCATCAGTGCGCCCATGCCGGGCGTCGCCAGCGTCAGCCGGGTACGGGCGATCGGGGCGATGGCGTTCACCCGTACGCCGTAGCGCTCCAACTCCTCGGCGGCGATCAGGGTCAGCGCCGCGATACCTGCCTTTGCCGCACCGTAGTTCGCCTGGCCCGCGTTGGGGATGGTCAGCCCGGAGCCCGACGCGGTGTTGATCACCGCGGCAACCGGCTGATCACCGGCCTTGGACTGCGTCTTCCAGTACTCCGATGCGTGGTGCAGCATCGCGAAGTGACCCTTGAGATGCACGGTGACGACTGCGTCCCACTGGGTTTCGTCCATCCCCGCGATGAAGGCGTCACGCAGAATGCCTGCGTTGTTGACCAGGATGTCGAGGCGGCCGAATTCGTCGATTGCCTGCTGCACAAGACTCTTGGCTCCGGCCCAGCTGGAGATGTTGTCATTGTTGGCCACCGCTCGCCCGCCTGCGGCGGTGATCTCGGCCACCACCTCGTGCGCGGGTCCGTCGTCGCTGCCGTCACCGGTGTTGCTGCCGCCCAGGTCGTTGACGACGACCGTCGCGCCCTCCTTGGCGAACAGCAGAGCGTGTTCACGCCCGATCCCGCGACCCGCGCCGGTGATGACGGCGACCCGTCCTTCCAGAATGCCCATGATTGTGTCCTTCGTTCAGCCGGCGATTACGGCGAGCCCGTCGGTGATGACGAAGTCGTCGCCACGAGCGGTCTCGAATGCGTATGTGGTGAGGCCACCACCTGAGTCTTTGCGCCAGATCCGGGTTTCCAGGTCATCGCCGGGGAGCACCATTTTGGAGAACCGCACCGCAAACCTCTTGAGGCGGCTGACGTCGGAGTCGGCCACCTCGGTGAGTACGGCCCAGGACGTGAATGCCATGGTGCACAGGCCGTGGGCGATGATCCCCGGCAGCCCGGCATCCTTGGCGACCTCCTCGTCGAGGTGGATCGGCATGGGATCACCGGAGGCCGGTGCATAACGGAAGGTCTGGTCGGCATCGATGTGCTGGGCCACCTTGGCCAGCGGCGCCTGCTCGCGCAGGCTGTCCTCGAACTTGTGCGAGGGGGTGAGTTCACCGAGCTTCTTTCCGGCGTCGAAGCCCCGGACGAAACACGTCACGTACTGCTCGTTGACCAGTTCTCCTGCCTCGGTGCGACATTCGAGCAGGATCGCCGCCCTGGTGCCGTTCTCCAGTCCCTCGTAGCCGATCATCTTTCCGCGCGACACGAGCTTGTCGCCCGGCCGGATGGGCCGGTGGAAGAAGAAGTCCTGTTCACCGTGGACCACCCGGGGCACCAACTCCACCGGGAGCACGTCCACCGTGGGCATCATCATGGCCTCGAAGACCGGGACGATCGCAAAGACCGGAGGCGCGACGTCGCCGGCGCGGTGTGCCGGGATCGGATCGTTGGTCGCCTCCGCGTACTGGGCGATCCGCTCGCGCGTCACCTCGAAGTGGTCGTCGTCGGTCCAGCGATCCAGCCCGCTGTCGTCGAATTCCAGCGTGTCGGTCATCAGACGGCTGCCGATGCCAACTCATCGAGTTTGGCCAGCGTCTTGTCCAGCTGCTTGGCGCCATCCTTTTCGACGGCCTTGGCCAGTGCGCCCTTGACCAGAGCGCCCTCGAAGTCGCCCGCGACGGTGAAACGAGATCCGGTGCCCACCGGCTCGATGGTGAAGGTGAAATCAGCCTTCACGCCGGCCATCCCGATGCCACCGAGGGCGAGGCTCGTCGGTGCGTCGACGGACTTCACGGTCCATTCGATCTTGTTGGCCATGTTGAGCATGACGATCTTGGCAATCAGCCTGGTGCCTGCGGTCAGCGTGGCCGGCGGCTCCTCGAGCCACTTGTCGTGCACGGTGAACCACTGGCCCCAGGTGTTCGGGTCGGAAATGATGGCCCACAAGGCTTCCGGGCCGGCGGCGAGGTCGCGGGTCGCTTCGATGTGTCCCATGGTGGTGTGTTTTCCCTTCGTCTGTTGGATTCAGCGCTGCGCACGCTGGTAGGCGGTCACGACAGCTGCGCCGCCAAGGCCGATGTTGTGTTGCAGGGCGGCGGTCACACCGGACACCTGCCGTTTGTCGGCAGTGCCGCGCAACTGCCAGGTGAGTTCCGCGCACTGCGCCAGTCCGGTGGCACCGAGCGGATGGCCTTTGGAGATCAGGCCGCCGGACGGGTTGACCACCCACCGCCCGCCATAGGTGGTGTCCCCGGCGTCGACGAGCTTGTGGGCTTCGCCTTCGCCACACAGCCCGAGAGCTTCGTAAAGCAACAGTTCGTTCGCGCTGAAGCAGTCGTGCAGTTCGATCACCTGGAAGTCGTCGGGGCCCAGACCACTCTGGTCGTACACCCGCCGTGCCGCTTCGACATTCATGTGATGGCCGATCAGCGCCTTGCAGGTCCCGTCGAAGCTGTTGGTGAAATCGGTCGTCATGGCCTGTCCGACGATCTCGACGGCCTGATCGGCCAGCCCATGTCGCTCGACGAACGCTTCGGAGGCCAGAATCGCCGCACCAGAACCGTCGGAGGTCGGCGAACACTGCAACTTGGTGAGCGGGTCGTAAATCATCGGCGCCGCGAGGATGTCCTCGAGGCTGTATTCCTCTTGGAACTGTGCGTACGGGTTGTTGACCGAGTGGCGGTGGTTCTTGTAGCCGATCTTGGCGAAATGCTCTGCGGTGGAACCATGTTCCTTCATGTGCTCGCGGCCGGCGGCGCCGAACATCCATGGCGCGGGCGGAAAGAGCACTTCGGAGATCTCGGCCAGCGCGAGGAAGTGGTTTTCCATCGGCTGGGCTCGGTCGTTGAACGTCGAACCCAGCGACCCGGGCTGCATCTTCTCGAAGCCGAGGGCCAGCGTGCAGTCGGCGAGACCGCCGCGAATCGCCTGCGCGGCAAGGTATAACGCCGTTGATCCGGTGGAGCAGTTGTTGTTGACGTTGACCACCGGAATACCGGTCATGCCGAGCTCGTAGAGCGCGCGCTGTCCGGAGGTCGACTCGCCATAGACGTAGCCGACGTAAGCCTGCTCCAGTTGCCGGTAGTCGATTCCGGCGTCCTCGAGCGCCTTGGTGCCGGATTCCTGCGCCATGTCGGGATAGTCCCAGCCCTCGCGCCGGCCCGGCTTCTCGAACTTTGTCATGCCCACGCCGATCACGAACACTCTGTTCGCCATCACTTCTCCTCTCCGGCATCGGCGTCGACGAGTGCGACCCGATGAGAAGAAACATACCGACCGGCACGTATCTTTGCAAGCCTCTTGGTCAGCTCGTGAATTCGCGCAGCGCACGCGAAACCTGCGGCCGCAGGTAGACCACAGCGCGATCCCAACGACGCCGTGCGCGAAGTCGATTGCGATCAGGCAGGCTCGCCACCAGAATTCCCCGCAGGACGTCCATGGCGGTGTAGATGGCATTGCGCAGATCCCTGGTCGCCGCCCCACCGGGCACCAGCGAGATGACGCCGTCGATGAGCACATCGTTGACGCGGTGCTCGACCCGGGCAATATGTGCGGCCAGCGCGCCGTCGGTCCATGACGCTGACCAAAGTTCCATCGTGGCAACAAACATCGCGCCCTGGTGGGAGTCCCAGAGGAATTCGAGCACGCTCGCGGCGATATCGGCACTGTCCCGCAATCGGCGGTGCTCGCGCACGACGGCCTGGATCCGCTGTTCGGCAAGATGCTCGACAGCCGTGACGACGAGCTGCTCTTTACACCTGAAGTGATGCACCTGAGCGCCGCGGGTCACACCAGCCAGCGCCGAGATCCGATGAGTCGATGTGCCGGAGTACCCATATTTCACAAGGCATTCCACCGTCGCAGCGAGGATCCGCGATCTCATGGCTGCGGTTCTCTGCGTCTGCGTCCTGCGGCTGCGGGGCATGCCGGCATCAGCCATCACGTCCTCCGATCGCCTGTGGTGCGCAGGGATACTACATGCGTACAGAGTTGTATGTAAGTACCCTGCGAAGCATCGCAGGTGCGGTCAGGGCGCGGCGGCCCTAGTCAGAATCGTTGGCGGCCAACGCCTCTGACAACATGTCGGCCAGATAGACACACGCGCGATCCCACCGGCGACGGGCCTGGGTCTCGTCCCGATCGACAAAACCGACCACCAGGATCCCCCTCAGCGCATCCATGGCGGTGTACAACACGTTCCGAACCTGTTTACGCGCAGCGTGATCCGGAAGCAGCTGGGCTATCGCCGTGATCAGCGTGCTGTTGACCATCGGCTCGACCCGCGCCACCTCACGGGCGAGTACGTCATCGGTGCGCGCGGCCACCCACAGCTCGATGGTGGCGACGAACATGTCGCCCTGGTGAGAATCCCAGAGGAACTCGAGCACACCGGCAACCGGATCGGGCCCCTTCCAGATGCCGGCGTCCCGGCGCATGGCCTTCTGGATCCGCTGCTCGGCGAGGTACTCGACCGCGGCGACGACCAGGTCCTCTTTCGACCGGAAGTGATGCACCTGAGCACCGCGGGTCACGCCGGCGATCTCGGCGATCCGGGGCGTGGTCGTGCCCGCGTATCCGTAGGTGACCAGACATTCGATCGTCGCGTTGAGCAGCCGACTTCGCATCGCGGCAGTGCGCTCAGCTTGAGTCCGGCGCTCACCCACGCTCACCACAACCATTGCCGCCTTACGACATCCCGATCCTCAGGAGAATCGATGTTTGTCGGACATCGTAGCGATCGAGGCGCGTACTCGTGCCCGCGCCGTGCCGAATCGACCCGGTCGAGACCGTCAGGCGACCGGGGTCCCCATCACGAGGTGGTTGCCGTTCATCGACGACTCGATGGTGCCCTGGATGGTCTGCTGGTTGGCGATCAGGACGTTGTCGGCTCGCAACCAGCCAATCTGGGTGCCGTCGGCTCCGGTGACGGTGATGTCGGCGTTGTAGGTGATCGACGTGAAAGTCGCGTTCGCCGTTGTCGACTCCGTCCCGTTGAGGATGTAGCCGGAGCTGTCCTCGAAGTTGGTATAGGTGACCGTCTTCGTCGTCAGTTTGCCGCTTGTGGTCGTGACCACCTCTGCGGTGCCGCCGACGAGTCCGGCCCGCCCCGGTTCCAGCTGCGGGAGCGTGGGAACGAAATCCGACAACGCCGGGGCCCATCCGGACATGTCCGGCGTCGCGGTGTCGACCGGCACCGTTCCGCCGCCGACCTCGTTGAGGTAGGCGACCACCAGTTGACTGCGGGTCGCGTCGGTGGCCTGCGCCTCCCAGAACGCAACGGCAGTGCCGTCAGGGCTCCAGTTCGCCACCGGCCGCGAGACGTATGTCCCGGTGGGATCCCCGAGGAAGATCCCGTTCTCACCGGCCAACTCGTCGGTGGGCGACACCACCCAGGTCTGATTGGTGGTGCCCCGCTTGGCCAGGAACGTCGGGAACACCACGTAAGCGGGCACGAAGCTCGGCCTGACGACCTGCGTCATCGGGGTCAGATAGTCCAACGTGCGCGAGCTTCCGAGGACCAGCCACTGCCCGTTGGGTGAGAGGTTGGCGCTCTCGTCGTAGTCCAGGTTGGCGGTCAGCCGGGTGATCGACCCGCTCTGCAGGTCGACCACGACATCGTCGGCGTTGCCCTGGTTGTAGCGGCCATAGAAGTCGGTGACGATCACGCCCTTACCGTCGGGGGTGAAGGCTTTGATCTCACCGGCGTCATAGACCACCCGCGAATCGACGATGTCGTATCCATCGGGGCCGGCCTGCAACGTGCCGACACTGGTCACCAGGACCGTCTTGGTTCCCGAGGCGAGCAGCTGGGTGTAGGCGATGTGCGTGCTGTCCGGAGCCATGCGCATCTCGCGGGTCTGGACGACGACGACACCGGGCGCGTACTGCGTCGGAAGGTTGATCAGCGAGAGCGACGACCCGTCGCCACAACCTCCGTCGCCGCCGGTGCAGTGCAGGACGTAATGGTCGGCCGACGCTCCTCCGGTCGGTGACTGCGTGCCGCCGCTGAGCAGATAGTCCGTCCCGTTGGCCATCGCGAATGGTTTCGAGAGGTCCTCGGTCACCTCGGGGGCGAGCCCACAGGACAGGCACCGCAGGTTGGTGCCGTCGACATCGATCCGATAGATCTCGTCTCGGCCGCCGTCCTGCGGGGTGGCGGAGAACACCAGCGACTTGCCGTCGGGCGTGAAGTTGGGCTCCCGAGGCGACAGAACGCTGTCGGGCACCTCGACGACGTAGCGCGCGGGGGCAACCGGAACAGTCACCGTCTGGGGGGTGGACCCGAACCTGTCGCTGGCGGTCACCACGAATGTGTCGGTCAGGGGGCCGGCGCCGTCGGCCGCCAGACGGGCCGCTTGGGTAGGGGTATAGGTGTAGACGCCGTTGTCGCTCACCGTCACCGTGCCGCGCGTCGGCCCGGTCGTGACGACGTAGGACAGTGGCAGGTCGCCCGGGGCCCGGAAACCCAGATCGCCGGTGACCGTCCCGGTGGGAGCGTCGGGCAGCCCCACCGTCGGACCGTCTGCGTATGGCGCGGGATGGAGGGCGATTTCGACGACATCGGCGATCGCCGACGTCACCGTCCGCACGGTCACGACCGCGGCATGCACGACGGCGTGAACGAGATTGCCGACGACCCGGACCGTGGTCGCCACCGCTGCCTCGATATGCCCGATGAGGGCCTGCAGGCCCTGCTGGATCGGAGCGGCGGCCACCGCGTCGAACGCGGTCGAGACGTTTGCCGCCACGCTACGTCCCGCCACGACCGCCTCAACGTCTCGACCGGCATAGGCCAGCGCGTCGGCCAGAGCCGATGGTGACGCGAGGGCTCCCGGCAGAGTTCTACCCCGCACAGGCGTGGCGCGAGCCCTAGGTGTAACTCCCAGACAGGTTGTGAACGGCGTGGTGAGCGGAAGTAGGTGAGGACCTCCGGTATCGGTGTGGTTACCAAACAC
>NZ_BEWG01000101.1 GCF_002723835.1 Mycobacterium sp. shizuoka-1
CCCGTGCTGCCCGCGGGTGCGCGCCAGTAGCCGAGGAAGGCGGCGGAGACGCCGCGGTCGGTGTAGGGCGCGGAATTGTCGAACGGCGAGTAATTCGCGGTGCGGGCGTTGGCCCGCCAGCCGTCGTTCTGGTCGTAGAACTGGCCGCTGTTCCAGATCCCGATGTGCCCGTATGCGCTGGTTCCGCCTTGTGAGCTCTGCCCGAACACGAGGATGTCGCCGTCTTGGAAGTTGCGGTCGGTGTGCCAGGTGAACCCGCGCGCGGCGAGTTGGTTGCCTCCTGAGCTGCCGCTGCGGTAGTCGATGGCGTTACCCCAGGCGCCGGTGCGGATGTTGAACACCTGCTCGAGGTACTGGCGGACCAGGGAGACGCACTCCCCGGCATAGGAGCCGTCCGGGTTGGCGATGGTCCGGCCCTTGGTGGTCCCGACGAATGCCGCGACCTGTTGACTGAGCGTCGGCGTACTCGGCGGTGGCGCAACATAGTTGACTGTGATGTTGGCGGTGCCGGTGGCCTGGCCGCCCTTGCCGTCGGACACGGTGTAGGTGAAGCCGTCGGCGCCGGAGTAATTGGTTGCCGGGTTGTAGGTGAAGGATCCGTCGGCGTTCAGGGTCAGACTGCCGTGGGCGGGGCCGGCGGCGACGGCGACGCTCAGGGGGTCGCCGTCGGCGTCGGTGTCGTTGGCCTTCACGTTGCCGGTGAGCTGGGTGTTCTGGTTGACGCCGAAGTTGTCGGTGACGGCGATCGGGGCGTGATTGGGTGGCGCCGACGCTGCCACCAGCGCGTAGTGCAGCGTCGCGGCCAGCGGCCCACCCACGATCGGGATCATTCCGACCAGGTCGACGGCCATGTCCCGGAGCTCGTCGCCCATGTCCGCGGTGTCGCCGCTCAACGCCGCAACCGTGAAGCCGAGGAAGTCCGAGACCAGGCTCAGTGCGTTGAAGGCCGTTCCGAGCACCGGGACCCAGCCGAGCTTCATGTTGATCTCGGCCTGCGATTGCTCGCGTTCGGCCTCGGTGAGCGTGCCGGCTGCTGCGGCAGGTTGTGTCACGCGCGTCGGAGCGACCTCCGGTTCTGCGTTGTCGAGACTCGTGGTGACAACCGGGCCGACAGCGCTGTGCCGGACGAAGGCCAGCTCCACTTCGCGGACCGCACCCGAGACGGCGGCGAACAGTGCGCCGACCGGGCTGGCCGGCAATGGCAGTCCGGAAGGCAACTGGCCCAATCGGATTCGCGCCATCCCGGTTAGCGCGTTGTCGACAGCGGCGGGCGCCGACTCGGCCGCGGCCCGAACCGGGGCCGGGAGGCTGCCCACGATGTCGAACACGGCGGGGGGTGCGGGAACGGGCAGGGTGGCGGCGTTGCGCAGTGCGGTGGGAGCCGGGAGGCCTGTGGTGAGGAGGTTGGCGATGCGCGCGGGCGTCACCGCCACCGTGGCCGGCTGCGAGTCCGCACGTGGTGTCGTGACCGAGAGACGGGCGTTGGGCCCGTTGCGATCCGGCTTCCCGACCGCGGGCGAGTCCGGGGCGGGACCGGTCTTGGCGCGTCGGGGTGTGGTGGCGCCGGTCCTGCCACTCTTGGCAGCGTTGCCGTGTGTGGCACTGGCCTGGGTTCCGCTCTGGGCGCCGTCATCGGGCGCCGCCGCGGCGGTGCCCTGTCCGACGGTGACCGCCGCGCCCAGGCCCAAGCCCACCGCGCCGACGCGCAGCCAGTGCGCCGCAGCAGACTGTGCTGTGGTCGACTTGCGGCGCCGACTCTTGACGGTGGTCTTCTTCGGACTGGCAGCGGCCACGACACTTCCTTCACACGGTGCGCCGAGGTCGCCGGATCCGGTATCGGCTCGCGGCCGGCTCAATTTATCGGCAGCGCAGGCGATTTGACCTAACCGAATCCAGGGGGTTGGTGAATCCCGACAACGACGCGTTCCCCGAGGGACAACCTAACAACGATGCGGGCAATGCGATGTCCGCCGAACGGGCGACATTTGCTACATCTGCATGTCGACGCGAAAACCGGCGATGGCTCAGACCCGAGCATGCAATACGGCGGTCACCCGGTGTTTCACCGGGCGTAGCGACAAGAAAACCATTGTTTGAACACGGAACTCACCGGCCGGAATCGGATACGGTGTGCGCCGCATGCGGCGAGCGCCTCGCCACCGATGAAAGAGACCTCGATGACCAGATCTGTCCTTCCGGCGATCCTGTTGGCGACGCTGCCGGTCCTCGGATTGGCCGCCGCACCACAGGCGGGTGCCAGTGGCGACGTCGTGGTGTACACGATCACCTCCGACGGCACGCTGTCCACCGTCACCTACCGCGACCAGGCGAACAACACGCAGCAACTCACCAATGTCGCGGCGCCCTGGTCGCTGACGTTCATCAGCCAGGGGTCCGTGCCCAACTACTCGGTCAGCGCTCGTTCCACCGGCACCCAGCTGTCGTGCATCATCACCGTCAACGGCCAGGTCGTGGATCGTGACTCCGACAACGACGGTGTTGCCGATGTCGACTGCCACCAAGACTGGGACGACGACTGACTAGCTCAGTTCCCACACCGCGGTCACCGAGAAGCTCACTGTCTGTTGACCGGGTGACAGCGGCACCGCGCTGGCCATCGCGCCGCGCGGCGCCGGCATCGGGACCGGGGGAGGCGGCGGCGTGCCGCCGGGCGCCTCGGAGATCGAGATGATCTTGCCCAGCGACAGCCCGGACAGCTCGGCGTACTGCTGTGCGCGTTGCTTGGCGTCGTTGAACGCTCGGGCCCGCGCGTCGGTGACCAGCTTGGAGTCGTCCTCGATCGAGTAGCTCACCGAGTTGATCCGGGTGGCATCGCCGCCGGCGCTGACCACATTGGCCAGCACCTGCGAGGCGGTGTCGAGCTTGCGGATCTTGATCTGGATCGAGTTGCTGGCCCGGTAGCCGGTGATCAGCGAGTTGTCGCCGTACTGCGGTTGCAGGCTCACTCCGGTGGTGCTGATGTCCTTGGCGTCGATCCCGCTGGCGTTGAGCGCGTTGAGCACCGAGTTCTGCCGGTCGTTGGCCTGGTTCATCGCGGCGGTGACATCGGCGGCGGCGGCCTCGACGGCGACGTCGGCGGTCAGGGTGTCCGGCACGCCCTGCACCTCGCCGTCACCGATCACGGTGACCTGGCGGGGATTGGCGCCCACCGGTCCGGCCGGTGCGGAATCACAGCCGGTGAGCACGGCAGCCGCCGCCCCCATCGAAGCCAGCGCAACAACGACACGACGTCCGGGGATTGGCATGCCAGACACCGTAGCGTGCGGCGTGAGATTTTTGACTCATGTCCAAGCCGCTGCTCACCCACCTCGGTGGGCCCACCACCCTGATCGAGATCGACGGGTGGCGCATCCTGACCGACCCGACATTCGACGCCCCTGGTCGGCGCTACACCTTCGGGTGGGGCACGTCGTCGCGCAAGGTGTCCGGACCGGCACAGCCGTCGGCCGAGATCGCCCCGGTCGATGTGGTGTTGCTCAGCCACGATCAACACGCCGACAACCTCGACGACGCCGGGCGGGCCGTCCTCGGACAGGCCGGCACCGTGATCACCACGGTGCCTGCTGCGCACCGGCTGGGTCTGCGCAACGTCCGCGGCCTGGCGGACTGGGAGTCGACCACGCTGGCGGCACCCGGGCGCGCACCGCTGCGCGTCACCGCCACCCCGGCGCGGCACGGCCCGAAGTTCAGCCGGCCGATCACCGGTAAGGTCAACGGCTTTGCGCTGCACCGCACCGGCGAGGACACCGCCGCACTGTGGATGTCGGGCGACAGCGTGCTCTATGACGGGCTGCGCGAGGTCGCCCGCCGGATGCCGGTCGACGTGGCCCTGCTCCATCTCGGTGGGGTGCGGTTCGGCTTGACCGGACCCGTCCGCTTCACCATGACCGCTCGCGACGGCGCCGAGCTGATCGATCTGCTGCGACCACGGGTCGCCGTCCCCGTGCACTATGCGGGCTGGACGCATTTCCGCGATCCGGAAGCCGTTGCCCGCCGGACATTGTCGGGACCGAACGTGCGGTGGCTGACGCCCGGAACGCCCACCGAGGTCTAGCGATTTCGGCGCGTTTTCGTTCGCTCAGCGGCGGTTTGCGCGCCGAAATCACTGTTCGCCGACGTGATCGCCGATGGCCTTCATGATCGCCTCACCGGCGCGACCGAACAGGTCGTCGCGCTTGGTCTTGGCCCAGTCGTGTGACGCCCGCGGCGCGTGCAGCTGTCCCTTGAAGTGCGGCATGACCTTTCGGGCGAACAGCTCGTAGGAGTGGTAGGTGGCAGCCGGGTCGGCCCAGTCATGGCCGAGCATCAGAAACGTGCCGAAACCACCGGATCGTTCCAGCAGATCGCTGATGTAGGCGATCGCGTCCTCTGGCGTGCCGATGCAGCAGCCCCCACCTGCGGCGTAGTCGGCGACGAACTGTCGCGGTGACTGGTCGGCCGCCTCGACATCGTTGGACAGCGGGACGAAACCGGCGGCGCCGAAGTAGTTGGCGAAATCCTGCAGGCCGTAGGTGCAGTCGTCGATCGCCTGGTCGCGGGTGTCGGCCAGGTGCATGATGCCCAGCACCCGCCAGGTGGCGCGGTCGGGCTCCGGCCGGCCGGACTTGGCGGCCTGGTCCACGACGATGCCCCATGCGTCCTCCAGTGCCGCGAACCCGCCGGGCACCGACATCGACAACGACAACAACGAAGTGCCCAGTTGACCCGCCAGCCGCGGCCCGGACGGGGAAACCATTGCCGCGGTGGATATCTCCGGATACGGCCAGGTGTACGGCCGGATGTGCAGCGCGGCGTCGCGCAAGGTGAACCAGTCCGACTGGCGGTCGACGCGTTCGTCGGGGCCGGCGCGAAACAGCGCCAGGATGGCCTCGAGCGACTCCTGCATCATCCGTCGCTGTTCCACTGGGTCGATGCCCATCATGTAGGCGTCCGACGGCAGTGCGCCGGGGCCGGTGCCGAACATCACCCGGCCGCGAGTCAGATGGTCGAGCAGCACCCAGCGGTCGGCCACCATCAGCGGGTGGTGGTACGGCAACGACACCACGCCGGTGCCCAGCCGGATGTGCTTGGTGCGCTCGGCCGCTGCGGCGATGAACACCTCCGGGCACGCGATCAGCTCGTAGCCGCCGGAATGGTGCTCGCCGAACCACGCCTCGTCGAAGCCGAGCCGATCCAGGGCGACGGTTCGCTCCAGGTCGTATTCCAGTGCGACGGTGGGGGATTGGCCCACCGGGTGGAACGGGGTGAGGAAGACACCGAATTGCAGCGGCCTGCCGGTCATGACGACTCCACTTCGCGTAGGAATTCCAACAGGATCCGGTTCACGTCCTCGGGGCGCTCCTGCTGCAGCCAGTGCCCCGCACCGTCGATCCACTGTTCGGTGTACGGGCCCGCGACCACGTCGCGGGCGCGCGCCGGGTTCATCGTCGGCGCGATCGGGTCCGCGGTGCCGCCGACGAAAAGCGCGGGTACCCGGATGCGGGCATCGGCGAGCTGCGGGGTGGACTCCCAATTGCGGTCGTAGTTGCGATACCAGTTCAGTGCGCCGGTGAACCCGGTTGCGCTGAACTCGGACACGTAGTGGTCGAACTCGTCGGCGCGCAGCCAGCCGGGTGGTGCCGACGGCGACAGATCGTCGAACATTCCGCGCATGGTCGCGGCCACGTCCGCGGCCATCTCGGCGTCGGCCGTGCCGGGCTCCTGGAAGCGCAACATATAGAAGTCCTCGCCGAACTTCTCCCGCCACCGCACGGTCGGACGGGTCCGGGCCCGCGGGATCGGTGGGACGGACAGGCCCGCGACAGCTCGCACCCGGTCCGGGTGCAGCAGGGCGGTGTACCAGACCACCATGGCGCCCCAATCGTGGCCGATGAACACGCCGTGGCGGGCGCCGGCGTCGTCGAGGAGCGCGACCAGGTCGGCGGTCAGCGCGTGGATGTCATAGGCCTCGACCGCGTCGGGACGCGAGGAACCCCCGTAGCCCCGCTGGTCGGGAGCCAGTACGTGGTAGCCGGCCTGCGCCAGGACCGGGATCTGATGCCGCCACGAGTAGGACAGCTCGGGGAAGCCGTGCGCCAGGATCACCACCGGTGCGTCGCGGTCACCGGCCTCGCGCACCCGGAGCCGGACGCCGTCGCAGTCAACTAACCGTTCGGTCGAAGCGAGCACCGTGCCAGCCAAGCATGGTTGTGCGCGCCCCGAAAGAGCCGATTCGGCGCACAGCGAACACCGACTGGTGGCAGACGGAAACCCTGGGGGCAGTTGCCGACGTTGGTCTAGCGGTAGCCTGAACTATCCCAGCTGCGCATATCGGAAGGACCGGGCCGCAACGGCCGATGCTTGATGAACCGCAAAAACGTGATCCGCACGCTCACGGTGATCGCCGTCGTGCTGCTGCTCGGCTGGTCGTTCTTCTACTTCAGTGACGACACCCGTGGCTTCAAACCCGTCGACACCTCGGTGGCAATGGCGCAGATCAGTGGCGACAACGTCAAGAGCGCGCAGATCGACGACCGGGAACAGCAGCTTCGCCTGGAGCTCAAGAACGGCAACGGCGACACCGACAACTCGAACAAGGTCATCACGAAGTACCCGACCGGCTACGCGGTCGACCTGTTCAACGCCCTGAGTGCCAAGAACGTCAAGACCAACACCACGGTCAACCAGGGCAGCATCCTGGGCTCACTGCTGGTCTACATGCTGCCGCTGCTTCTGCTGGTCGGCTTGTTCGTGCTGTTCTCCCGGATGCAGACCGGCGGCCGGATGGGCTTCGGCTTCGGCAAGTCGCGCGCCAAGCAGCTCTCCAAGGACATGCCCAAGACCACGTTCGCCGACGTCGCCGGCGTCGACGAGGCGGTCGAGGAGCTCTACGAGATCAAGGACTTCCTGCAGAACCCGTCGCGGTATCAGGCGCTGGGCGCCAAGATCCCCAAGGGCGTGCTGCTCTACGGTCCGCCGGGCACCGGCAAGACGCTGTTGGCCCGCGCGGTCGCCGGTGAGGCCGGAGTTCCGTTCTTCACGATTTCGGGCTCCGACTTCGTCGAGATGTTCGTCGGTGTCGGCGCCTCCCGGGTCCGCGACCTGTTCGAACAGGCCAAGCAGAACAGCCCGTGCATCATCTTCGTCGACGAGATCGACGCCGTCGGCCGCCAGCGCGGCGCCGGGCTGGGCGGCGGTCACGACGAACGCGAGCAGACCCTCAACCAGCTGCTCGTCGAGATGGACGGCTTCGGCGACCGCCAGGGCGTCATCCTGATCGCCGCCACCAACCGGCCCGACATCCTCGACCCGGCCCTGCTGCGTCCCGGCCGCTTCGACCGCCAGATCCCGGTCACCAGCCCCGACCTGGCCGGCCGCAAGGCGGTGCTGCGGGTGCACTCGCAGGGCAAGCCGATGGCTCCCGACGCCGACCTCGACGGCCTGGCCAAGCGCACCGTCGGCATGTCCGGCGCCGACCTGGCCAATGTCATCAACGAGGCCGCGCTACTGACCGCGCGGGAGAACGGCACGGTGATCACCGCGGCCGCGCTGGAGGAGGCGGTCGACCGGGTGATCGGCGGACCGCGTCGCAAGGGCAAGGTGATTTCCGAACTGGAGAAGAAGATCACCGCCTACCACGAGGGTGGTCACACCCTGGCGGCGTGGGCGATGCCCGACATCGAGCCGATCTACAAGGTGACGATTCTGGCCCGCGGCCGCACCGGTGGCCATGCGGTCTCGGTGCCCGAGGACGACAAGGGCCTGATGACCCGCTCGGAGATGATCGCCAGGCTGGTGTTCGCGATGGGCGGCCGCGCCGCCGAGGAACTGGTGTTCCGCGAGCCGACCACCGGCGCGGTGTCCGATATCGACCAGGCCACCAAGATCGCCCGCGCGATGGTCACCGAGTACGGCATGAGTTCCAAGTTGGGTGCCGTCAAGTACGGCACCGAGCACGGCGATCCGTTCCTGGGTCGCACCATGGGTACCCAGTCGGACTACAGCCACGAGGTCGCCCGCGACATCGACGACGAGGTCCGCAAGCTCATCGAGGCCGCCCACACCGAGGCGTGGGCGATCCTCACCGAGTACCGCGACGTGCTCGACACCCTGGCCGGTGAGCTCCTGGAGAAGGAGACGCTGCACCGCAAGGAGTTGGAGGCGATCTTCACCGAGGTGAAGAAGCGGCCCCGCCTGACGGTGTTCGACGACTTCGGTGGGCGCATCCCGTCGGACAAGCCGCCGATCAAGACACCGGGTGAGCTGGCCATCGAACGTGGTGAGCCGTGGCCGAAGCCGATGCCGGAGCCGGCGTTCAAGAAAGCGATCGCCCAGGCGACCGCTGCCGCGCAGGCGCAGCAGGCGCGAACAGGGAACGGCAACGGCAACGGCGCGCACACCAGCCCGCAGCCCGCCGGCCAGCCCGGCTCCACCCAGCCCGACTACGGTGCGCCCGCCGGCTGGCACGCCCCGGGCTGGCCGCCGCAGGGCCCGCCGCCGCAGGGTGGGTACTGGTATCCGCCGCCGCCCGCGCCGGGGTGGGGGCCGCCGGCTCCCCAACAGGGGCAGCCGTATCCGCCCTATCAGCCGCGCCACGCCGGCCCCAACGCCGGCCCGCACGACGACCCGGGTGAGGACGGTGGGCGGTCGAAACCGCCGGCCAACGGCGGATGACGAACGGAGCTTCAATGGCGCAGCCGGATTCGATCACGCTGGACACCCCGCTCTTCGATCAGCCGCGGGCTGAAGCGGCGGTTCGCGAACTGCTGCTGGCAGTCGGGGAGGACCCCGACCGCCAGGGCCTGAAGGACACCCCGGCGCGCGTCGCCCGGGCGTTCCGGGAGATGTTCGCCGGCCTGTACACCGACCCGGACACCGTGTTGGAAACCACGTTCGACGAACAACACGACGAGCTGGTGCTGGTCAAGCAGATCCCGATGTACTCGACGTGTGAGCACCACCTGGTGGCCTTCCACGGGGTCGCTCACGTCGGCTACATCCCGGGCGAGGACGGCCGGGTGACCGGGTTGTCGAAGCTGGCCAGGGTGGTCGACCTGTACGCCAAACGGCCGCAGGTGCAGGAGCGGCTGACCGGACAGATCGCCGATGCGGTCATGCGCAAGCTCAAGCCGCGCGGCGTCATCGTCGTGATCGAAGCCGAACACCTGTGCATGGCGATGCGCGGGGTGCGCAAGCCGGGAGCCACCACCACGACGTCGGCGGTGCGCGGACAATTCAAGACCGACAAGGCATCCCGAGCCGAGGCGCTGGAACTCATCTTGCGTAAATGACGCAATCACACGGGCTGCGCACGCAGGTGATGGGGGTTGTCAACGTCACCGATGATTCGTTTTCCGACGGCGGACGCTATCTAGATCCGGCATGTGCGGTGGAGCGGGGGCTGGCACTGGCCGCCGAGGGTGCGGCCATCGTCGACGTCGGCGGTGAGTCCACCCGCCCGGGCGCGGTGCGTATCGACGCCGCGGTGGAAGCAGCCCGCGTCGTGCCTGTCATCAAAGAGCTTGCCGCCCAAGGCATCACCGTGAGTATCGACACCATGCACGCAGCGGTCGCGGCAGCCGCTCTGGACAACGGTGCGAGCATCGTCAACGACGTCTCCGGGGGCAGGGCCGACCCGGCGATGGCTCCTTTGCTCGCGGAGGCCAAGGTGCCGTGGGTGTTGATGCACTGGCGGTCGGTCAGCGCCGAGCATCCGCACGAGGTTCCCGCCTACGGCGACGTGGTCGCCGAGGTGCGCGGCGAACTGCTCGCCGGCGTCGACGCCGCGATCGCCGCCGGGGTGGCGCCGGAGAACCTCATCATCGACCCTGGACTGGGATTCGCCAAAGATGCGCGGCACAACTGGGCGCTGCTGCACGCGCTACCCACCTTCGTGGCCACCGGGATTCCGGTGCTGGTGGGCGCCTCTCGCAAGCGATTCCTCGGGGCGCTGCTCGCCGCACCCGACGGCACCGTCCGCCCGCCGCATGGCCGGGAGACCGCGACCGCGGTGATCTCGGCGCTGGCCGGTCTGCACGGAGCGTGGGGGGTGCGGGTGCACGACGTCCGGGCCAGTGTGGACGCGGTGAAAGTGGTGGGAGCGTGGATGAATGGCTGACCGCATCGAACTGCGCGGGCTGACGGTCCGCGGCAATCACGGCGTGTTCGACCATGAACGCCGCGACGGGCAGGACTTCGTCGTCGACATCACCGTGTGGATCGACTTGGCCGACGCCGCCGCCAGTGACAACCTCGCCGACACCTACGACTACGGCACCCTGGCCCAGCGTGCCGCCGCCATCGTCGGCGGGCCGGCCCGCAATCTGATCGAAACCGTCGCCGCCGAGATCGCCGAGGACGTGATGACCGACCCGCGAGTGCACGCCGTCGAGGTGGTGGTGCACAAGCCCGACGCCCCGATCCCGTTGACGTTCGCCGATGTCGCCGTGGTCGCCCGCCGGTCCCGGCGCGCCGGGCGGGGTCAGGTTGTTCCCGCCGGAGGTGGCGCGTGACGCGAGTGGTGCTCTCGATCGGTTCCAATCTCGGTGACCGGATGGCACGGCTAAAGGCCGCGGTGGTCGGACTCGGCGACACCGTGCGCGCGCTGTCGCCCGTCTATGAGACCGACGCCTGGGGTGGGGTCGAGCAGGGACCGTTTCTCAACGCCGTCGTGGTCGCCGACGACCCGGAGGCCGACGGTCACGAATGGCTGCGTCGCGCGCAGGCCCTCGAGAACGCCAACGACCGCGTGCGCGAGCAGAAGTGGGGCCCGCGCACCCTCGACGTCGACCTGGTGTCCTGTTCCGACGGCGGCACCGAGGTGTTCTCCCGCGACGAGGGGTTGACGCTGCCGCACCCGCTGGCCCACCTGCGGGCGTTCGTGATGATCCCGTGGCTGGCCGTCGACCCCGACGCCGAGCTGACCGTGGCCGGTCAGCGTCAGCGCGTCGACCGCCTGCTGACCGAACTCGAGGCGGTCGACCGAGACGGAGTGCGGCTGACGCCTCTGCGGCTGGACGGCTGATGGGGCCGACACGTAAACGCGACCTCGCCGTCGCGGTGCTCGGCGTCGCGGCCCTGACCTGGCTGCTGATGCGGGTGCTTTATCACTACTTTCCACCGATCACGGCATGGACCGGGCTGTCACTGCTGGCCGTCGCCGCGCTCGAGGCCGCCTGGGCGGTCTCGGTGCGCGCCAAGATCCGCGACGGGCAGATCGGCACGGGCGGTGGCCGCCTGCACCCGCTGGCCGTGGCCCGCAGCGTGGTGATCGCCAAGGCCTCGGCGTGGGTCGGGGCGCTGATGCTGGGCTGGTGGATCGGGGTCGTGGTCTACCTGCTGCTGAGCCGGACCGGCCATGCGCGGGCGGACACCCCGGGTTCGATCATCGCCGCGTTGAGCGCGCTGGCCCTGGTGGTCGCGGCGGTGTGGCTGCAACATTGCTGCAAGTCGCCCGGCGAGCCGACCGACGATCCCGACGCCGCCCGCGAATAGCCGCCGGCGGCGAATCGCCGCAGCTCGACGACACGCGCACGGACATCGCGCGGGTACAGTCAGCCCATGACCGTTCTGTCCCGCGGCGCCAGGAATCGGCGCGGCGGCCGCAGGCCGGGTTGGCTGCTCTTGACGGTGTTGCTGGTCCTAGCCATTGCGGCCAGTTCCGCATTGGTGTTCACCAACCGTGTCGAGCTGCTCAAACTCGCGGTCATCCTGTCCCTGTGGGCGGCGGTGATCGCGGCGTTCGTCTCGGTGATCTACCGCAGGCAGAGCGATATCGACGCCGCCCGGGCCCGCGATCTGAAGCTGGTCTACGACCTGCAGCTGGACCGCGAGATCTCGGCTCGCCGCGAGTACGAGCTGAGCGTCGAGTCCCACCTGCGCCGCGAACTGGCCTCCGAACTGCGTGCGCAGGCCACCGACGAGGTGGCCGCGCTGCGCTCGGAGCTGGCGGCGCTGCGCGCCAACCTGGAGATCCTGTTCGACGCCGATCTGGGCCAGCGGCCCGCCCTGGAGGGTGATCGCGCCGCCGACTGGACCCGCGACACGACGACGATGCCGCCGGTGCCCGGGCGCGTCGAGAGCAGCCGCATCGCCCCGGTGCGCCCCGAGGATACCGGCAGCCGTCCGGCCACCCCGGAGAACCCGATCATCGACGTGCCCGAGGAACCGCTGGTTGCCGCGCAGCCACAGCAACCCGAGGAGGCGGCGCCGCCGCGCCGGCGCCGCCGCGCCGAACCCGAGCCAGAAGCCGCGCCCGAGCAGGGCGGATCGCACCGGCGACCGTCTGAGAACGGCGAACAGCCCGTCCCGCCCGTCGTCCCGGTCCAGGGGCCGCCGTTCGCACCGCCCCCGCCGCCGCGCCCGGAACCCCAATCCGACGTCGCGGCCGCCGCGGCGGCGC
>NZ_BEWG01000102.1 GCF_002723835.1 Mycobacterium sp. shizuoka-1
GCTCAAAACACCGAGCGGGGCTGTTCTCATCGATCCGTCATCATCACCACCGATGACGACAACATCGTCACGCTCAATGACGGGCAACACCGCCAGGATCCGATCAGCAAGGCTTATCTGCCCGGACCGGCCTTGACCGGGGTGGCGTTCGCTGTTTTCGCCAGAATGGATATACCGCGCATCGCAGCTCCGATTCTGCGCCAGCTCAGCGATGCGCTGCAGGAAACAGTGCATATCGGGATGCTGGATGGCACGTCGGTCCGCTTCATCGCGGCGCTCGAGAGCCCGTCCGCCGTGCGGGTGGTATCGCGCCTGGGTAGGACCATGCCTGCACACTGCACGTCGACCGGTAAGGCCATGCTTGCCAACTTCTCCGATGAAGAGCTTCACAAACTGTACCCTGACCCAAATTTGGAACAACTCACCCAGAATTCAGTGAGCACCCTCACCCAGTTGTGCGCCGAGTTGGTAGAGGTCAGAAAGAGCGGAGCAATGATCAGAACCTGTGGATCCCGGGCGGGCGTGCCTTCCCGGAAGATGATCTGCAAGGAATCCGAATTCTGATCAAGACCAGCG
>NZ_BEWG01000103.1 GCF_002723835.1 Mycobacterium sp. shizuoka-1
GCTCAAAACACCGAGCGGGGCTGTTCTCATCGATCCGTCATCATCACCACCGATGACGACAACATCGTCACGCTCAATGACGGGCAACAGGTGTGCTGGGACAATGCAGTCGCAGAATCGCTGTTCTCATCCCTGAAAAACGAGTTCTACCATCACCACAGCTTCACCACCCGCCAGGACGCCAGACGGGCGACCATGCGCTACATCGAAGTGTTCTACAACCGCTGGCGCCCTCACACCAACAACGAGGGTCTGCCGCCCGCGACAGCAATGGCCAACTTCACAACCAGAAACCAGCCGCTTCCCGCTGCTGCCTGACCGAAAAGAAACTACCCGACTGTCTCACATCCTTGACACACCTCACACCGTCCGCCACCGGAATGGGCCTGCGGCACGGACGGTCTGCGGCTCTACAAGCCCGGGCGCACCTCCCGATCGACGCAGCCAAATACGAAACGGCAGCTTTCAAGGCCGCGTTCTCCACGGCCCGGTCTTTGGTTTCAACAACACCGACCGTCAGTGCCCCTGCCCGGCCGAGACATCAACCATGCTTAACTGCGAAGGGCCCTTAAAGCGACCCCGTACTGCTCCGGCAGTACTTTCCAAAGGGCACGGACCTGAACGTGTGGAGTTAGACCAGCTCGATGACGTCTGCGACGGACTCAACGACAGGCCCCGAGCATGTCTCAACGACCGCTCGCCACGGGCAGCCATGCAACGATTAGGACACCGGATGCAAACACATCTAATTCGCAACGTTCACTAGAAACCGCCCCGTATATCGGGGGCTGATCCTCGGCGCCAACGCAGCACGGGACCTTCGCAGCAGGGCCTATCGGCACCCCTCCCGGTCCCGCGGAACGTCGATCTGCACCGGGCCTGTCGTCTCCGTCAGCACGGTCTGGGACCGCGTTCCGTTGCGCGAGTTGGCAGTATCCTTCGCCGCCGTGTCGTGCCGTTCATAACCGAGGTGCTCGGTCAGTTCCTCGTCCAGGGCGGTTTCGATGACGGTCTTGGTCAGCTGCTTGAGCAGTCCGTCAGGACCGGCCAGGGACAGCCCCTGCTCCCTCGCCATCCTGACCAGCTCGCGGGCAGCCTCGGCCTCGGATTTCTCTGTCAGTTCGTCAACGGTTTTCGTACTCGGCACAGCCTCAAGTGTTGCGGCCATATCGGGCTCCTTCCCGCCAGGCTTGCCGCCCCGGCGTGTCGAGCCGGATACACCGTTAATTCCCCAGTCCCTGCCCGGGCAGCACGCCGCTGAAGAAGGCGAGGTTCCTGAAGGTCACCGGCGCCGAGAAGATGTCCGCAGCAGCGGTGATCGGCGCGTATCACGACCTGTGGCAGGTTGAGGCGTCCTTCCGCATGACCAAGTCCGATCTGAAGGCCCGGCCAGTGTGAGCCCCGCCCGGCACCGATCTCAGACCCAGAACCGGCCGCAGCCGAGGGCTTCCACGATGGGGACCGCTTCTTCCTCCGCCCCCTCTGGCGGGGCCAGCCAGTGGCCCGTGGAAGGGGGAGCGGAATCAGGGGTAGAATCCACCCCGCGGGAGGACCGCCATGCCCCAATGCGGGCCGCCCTGCGGCTGTCGCCCGCCGAAGGATCCCGCGCTTGTGCGTCATCCGGCGCCTGCGCCGGGCCGGCCCGGCGCGCTGAGCGCAACCGGCACACCAGCCCGGGCAACAATTCCCTCAACCGGGTTCGTCCGGGGAGGACGGAGCCACGGGCGCCGCGATCTCTTTCACGGGCACATCACGCCCAGCCGAAAACCGCCGCTGTCTTCGGCCCCTCTCCCAGAGCCCACCGTGGTCGCCGGAAACCGGACACGAACAGGGGGGCCACTTCAAGAGATACAGGCCAGTTTGTCCGCGATCGCGGTGTTCGACTCGCACGCCGAAGCCAGCAGCACGATCTGGGCGCGCTGCGCCAATCCGGCACGGACTCGAAGACCCCGTCAAGCGGGATAGTTCCCCAGGATCACCATCAACGACGCGTCGCATAGCTGGCGCTGCGACGGCCTGCGTAGTCCGCCAGGATTCGAACGAAGTCCTCGGTTCGCTCCGCGAAGACGTTGTGGCCCGCGGTTCCCAGGATGTGCAGGCTCGTGGTCTCCGAGACGAGGGCGAGCTTCTGGTAGAAGGCGATGCCCAGGTCAACCGGCGCCGAGCGATCGTCGCGGCCCCAGACGACTTCGACGGGAATATTGACCTCGCCGGCGAAGAGGCGAGCGCGGATGTCGTCCTTCGCCGCCTGAAGACTCGGCTCCCAGTATTTCTTCTCAACCATCGGGTAGGTCTTGAGGGCGTTCTGGTGGTTCTCCTTGACGTACTTAGCGGCGGCCGCATTGATTTGTTCCTGCGGCACCGGGGTCACGTACAGCGCACGGAAGTAGGCTCCGCAGATCTCCTCCGGAGACGCGTCCGCCGGAAGCGAACGCGTGATCGCGTCGTAGAACTCAACGTCGCGGAACTTAGCGTCGGTGCCAGCGAGCGTCGCGCTCGACACGATGAAGAGACCTTTGGTCGACTCCGGCATGTCAAGAGCGAGCTTGCTCGCCAGCAGGCCACCGCGCGAGTGCCCGACCAGAATCATGTCCTCGAGTCCCAGAGCGTCGATGAAGCCCCTGGCGTGCTTGACCACCGCATCGAACGTCCACTCGGCATGCGTCGGCGCGAGGTCAGTCTCTCCCTGCCCCAGCTTGTCGAAGGTCACGACGCGGAAGCCCTTGTCGACCAGAGGAGCGATGACGGGAGCCCAACCATCCCCGCCGCCCGGCATGCTCATACCCGAGTGGCCACCGTGGATCAGGAGGATGACCGGACCCTCGCCCTGATCGATATAGCGCGTCCTGATTCCGCCGACGGATATGTAGTTCACGGACAGGTCTGTGTTCAACTCAAGCCTCCTGATCAAAGCAACTGGCTCGCCTATGGGGCGAGTATCTGCCATTTCTGTCACACAGAGAAGCCTTCTGTCAAGAGGGATCCGTGATTCAACGCCGGTGACAAGTTGAACGCCCGCGATCGCCGTCGACATCCCGGTCGTCGGTTGACGCTCGTTGTGCGCCAGCTGCTGATGGGGCCCGCCGAGCCCATCCCGATTGGTACGCCTTGGTTGACGTGAATACACGCCGATACAACAGCAACCACAACCGGCTGGCTGCCAGGCGCCATACCAACATCCGTGCGCCTACTCGACATTGGCTCTCCACGGCTCCACTGGGCCGCCTGGCCAGCGTCAACGCGATCGAGTAGGCGGGCGACCGCCACGAGCTGCGAAGCCCGGATTGAGCGGAACCATTGACGAACGACGAGCGAGTGGATAGCACCCATCAGAGTCACTCTCTGCCTAACAGAGGGCAGTGGCCCACAGGCCATCATGCTCCAACTGGAATGCAGCGCCAGGTCAATCTCCCCCAGGAAGAGAGATTGACCTTCGACGTGAAAATGCTCTCGAGCGAGACAAAAAGCTTCTGCGACGCGACATGCCGTCGCGTGTTCGACACAACTTCGCTTCAAGTGGTCGGATGCATCAGTGATCGCGAATTAGACACATGGAGAAGTTCGACATTCTCACCCTCCGCCTATTAGAGAAGGAAGACTGACCAATGAAACAAACACTGTCCAAATTCGAGTCTGAGTCGGTACGTACCCACTCTCGCCGTGCCGCCATCGCCGCCGCAGCCGGTAATGTCTTGGAGGGTTATGACATCGGGATTTATGGCTATTCGGCGGTTATCCTCGCCAAGCTCTTCTTTTCTGACAACGGAACCGGCGCGTTGATCTTAACCTTTGCCGTCTTCGCCTCCGGCTACCTCACGAAGCCACTGGGCGCCGTGCTGTTTGGCCACATTGGAGACCGTTACGGCCGGCGCTTGGCTCTCGTTACTTCAGTCCTGCTCATCGGTATTTGCACGGTACTTATTGGTGTGCTGCCAACCCAGGCCTCCATCGGAATTTCTGCGCCTATCCTACTTACAATTCTCCGCCTGCTCCAGGGCATCGCAGCTGGAGGCGAATCATCTGGCTCGGCCATCTTTATGGTTGAGTCGGCCCCGCCCGCGCACCGCGGCCTCTACGGAAGCTGGCAGCAGGTAAGTACAGCTGGAGGTCTATTGCTTAGCTCGGGAGCGATTGGTGTCCTGTCAGCCGTATTCACTCAGGAAGAAATTTTCGTTTGGGCATGGAGGATCCCCTTCCTTCTCGCCATATTCACAACTCTCGGAGCCCTGTGGCTGCGCCTCGGAGTCGAGGAGACCCCCACGTTTGAGGCACTCGAAAAGAGTGATGCAGTTGTGCACAACCCATTGATGGTTAGCATCAAAAAATTCTGGAGAGAGATAGTCGTGACCATCGGGGTCGCGAGAGCAATGATCAGAACCTGTGGATCCCGGGCGGGCGTGCCTTCCCGGAAGATGATCTGCAAGGAATCCGAATTCTGATCAAGACCAGCG
>NZ_BEWG01000104.1:0-16095 GCF_002723835.1 Mycobacterium sp. shizuoka-1
CGGCTACGAGATCCGCTCCGCGGCCGTGTCGATGAACGTCCCGTGCATCACCACCGTGCAGGGAGCCTCGGCGGCCGTGCAGGGGATCGAGGCCGGCATCCGCGGCGACATCGACGTGCGCTCACTGCAGGAACTGCACGCCGCCCTGAGCCATGACTGAGCGCGGGTTCGGTGCCCGGCTGGCCACCGCGATCGCCGAGCGCGGTCCGCTGTGCCTTGGGATCGACCCGCACCCGGAGCTGCTGGCTGCCTGGGACCTGCCGGTCAGCGCCGACGGCGTGGCCCGCTTCTGCGAGATCTGCGTACAGGCCTACGCCGGCTTCGCCATCGTCAAGCCGCAGGTGGCGTTCTTCGAGGCTTACGGCTCAGCGGGATTCGCCGTCCTGGAGCAGACGATGGTTGCGCTGCGCGAGGCCGGGGTGCTGGTGCTCGCCGACGCCAAGCGCGGCGACATCGGCTCCACGATGGCCGCCTATGCACAGGCCTGGGCTGGTGACGGACCGCTGAGTGCCGACGCCGTCACCGCGTCGCCCTATCTCGGATTCGGTTCGCTGCGACCGCTTCTGGACCTGGCCGCCGCCAACGGGCGGGGAGTGTTCGTGCTGGCCGCCACATCCAACCCCGAAGGCGCCTCGGTGCAGCGGGCGGTCGCCGGCGAGCGCACGGTCGCGCAGTCGATCGTCGACGACGCCGCCGCGGTGAACCGGGCCGCAACCCCGCAGCCGGGCTCGGTCGGCGTCGTCGTCGGCGCCACCCTGGACACGGTGCCCGACCTCAGCGGGCTCGGCGGGCCGGTGCTGGTCCCCGGAGTCGGTGCCCAAGGCGGCCGTCCCGAGTCGCTCGGTGGTCTCGGTGGCGCCCGCCCCGGTCAGCTCTTGCCCGCGGTGTCGCGCGAGGTCCTGCGCGCCGGACCGGGTGTCGCCGCGGTCCGGGCGGCAGGGGAGAAGCTGCGCGACGCCGTCGCCTATCTGGCGTAGGTGCTTAGGCGTCGGCCTTCTGGGCCTCGTGCCGGTGCCGTGAGCCACCGACGTGGGCCTCGGCCCGCATCCGCTCCACCATGTGCGGGTAGTGCAGCTCGAAGGCCGGTCGCTCGGAGCGGATGGTCGGCAGCTCGGTGAAGTTGTGCCGCGGCGGCGGGCACGAGGTGGCCCATTCCAGCGAATTGCCATGGCCCCACGGGTCGTCCACGGTGACGACCTCGCCGTAGCGCCAGCTGCGGAACACGTTCCACAGGAACGGCAGCATCGAGATGCCGAGGATGAACGCGCCGACGGTGGAGATGATGTTCAGCGTGGTGAACCCGTCGGTGGGCAGGTAGTCGGCGTAGCGACGCGGCATGCCGGCGTTACCGAGCCAGTGCTGCACCAGGAAGGTCAAGTGGAAACCGATGAACGTCAGCCAGAAGTGCAACTTGCCCAGCCGCTCGTCGAGCATCCTGCCGGTCATCTTGGGGAACCAGAAGTAGATTCCGGCGTAGGTGGCGAACACGATCACGCCGAACAGCACGTAGTGGAAGTGCGCGATCACGAAATACGTGTCGCTGACGTGGAAGTCGAGCGGTGGGCTGGCCAGCAGCACACCCGACAGACCGCCGGCCAGGAAGGTCACCAGGAAGCCGATGGAGAACAGCATCGGCATCTCGAACGTCAACTGCCCCTTCCACATCGTGCCCAGCCAGTTGAAGAACTTGATCCCGGTGGGCACCGCGATCAGGAACGTCATGAAGCTGAAGAACGGCAGCAGCACCGCACCGGTGACGTACATGTGGTGCGCCCACACCGCCACCGACAGCGCCGCGATGCTGATCGTGGCGTAGATCAAGGTGGTGTAGCCGAAGATCGGCTTGCGGGAGAACACCGGGAAGATCTCCGAGACGATCCCGAAGAACGGCAGCGCCAGCACGTACACCTCGGGGTGGCCGAAGTACCAGAACAGGTGCTGGAACAACATGATCCCGCCGTTGGCCGGGTCGTAGATGTGCGCCCCGAGACGGCGGTCGGCGGCCAGCCCGAAGGCCGCCGCGGTCAGCAGCGGGAAGATCATCAGCACCAGGATCGACGTCACGAAGATGTTCCAGGTGAAGATCGGCATCCGGAACATGGTCATGCCGGGAGCACGCATGCAGACCACCGTGGTGATCATGTTGACGCCGCCGAGGATGGTGCCCAGACCACCGACCGCGACACCCAGGATCCACAGGTCGGCACCCGCGCCGGGGCTGTGCACCGCGTCGGACAGCGGGACGTAGACGGTCCAGCCGAAATCGGCTGCGCCACCAGGGGTGATGAACCCGCCGAGCGCGATCAGCGCACCAAACACGAACAGCCAGAACGACAATGCGTTGAGCCGGGGGAAGGCCACGTCGGGCGCGCCGATCTGCAGCGGCAGCACCAGGTTGGCGAACCCGAACACGATCGGCGTCGCGTAGAACAGCAGCATCGCCGTGCCGTGCATGGTGAACAGCTGGTTGTACTGCTCGTTGGACAGGAATTGCAGGCCGGGCAGAGCCAGCTCGGCGCGGATGAACAGCGCCATCAGCCCGGCGATCGCGAAGAAGATGAAGCAGGCGATCACGTACATGATGCCGATCAGCTTGTGATCGGTCGTCGTGATGATCTTGTAGATCAGATTGCCCTTGGGCCCGACTCGGTCGGGATAGGGGCGCGTCGCCCGCAAAACGGCAGCCTCGGGTGCCTCAGAAACCACGATGTCTCCCAACATCAAGTCCTGTAGCGCCCCGCAAGTACTCTAGCCCTCCGCCACGGATCGCGCCGCAGATACCCCACCCGCGGCGCGATCCGGGCGCGTCACAGCGGGATCCACACCCCGAACAGCCAGAAACCCCACGCCCGGAAGCCGGGGTCGAACACCGGGGTGACCCAGTTGCCGCCGTAGTTGAACGGTTGGTGGTCGAACCGGCCCTGGTCGATCCCGCGCCAGCGGCGGTCGCCGTCGTCACCGCGCCATTGCGGGCCGCCAGGCCCGCCACCGGGGCCGCCGCGCCAGTCGGCCGGGCCGGGGCCGCCGCGGTCGGGTGGGGGACCGTCAGGACCGCGCTGACCGGGCCCCTGGCAGTCCTGGAAACCGCAGGGGCCGCCGGGACCGCCCGGGCCGGGGTCGGCGACGGCCGGTGCCGCGCCGAGCGTCAGGGCCGCGATCGCGATACCGGCGGCCGTCGGGAGGATCCGGCCGGCGATCCGGCGGGTGAGGTGGGGCGACGCTGTGATGGACATGGCAGGTCCCTTCGAGGTTCGAATCTGTCACTGGACAACCCCGACACCCGCCACGTTAGGTAGCTCGGCTATGCAAGATCTGTCGCGCGGCTGTGCGTGCACTAAGTGCGCGGCGGGAGCCGATTCGACACGCCCGACACGCCGCGACCTGCCTGTGAGGTGAAATTTCGGCTCGGATCGCCCTTGCCCCGCGCCGACCCGTGGCCCGCCGGCCAGGGTGGATGGCCGAAGTTGCTGGTAGGGCGGCATTTCGCGGCCGGACTTCGGTGTCGAGAGCGGCCGGCCGAGCGGGTCGGAATGTTGTCCCGACAGCTGTCCGGACAACGTGATCTTGGGCCATATCCTGCGGGTTTGCACCGGTAAGCAGGGGGTGGGGTTAGATTTCGTCAGAGAGCGTGGGTACGGTCGCTGTCGCTGGCTGAAGTACCCGGCCCAGGCAAAACAATGATGGTGATGAGACGGAGGAACCCGTGGCCCTTCCCCAGTTGACCGACGAGCAGCGCGCAGCCGCGTTGGAGAAGGCTGCCGCCGCGCGTCGCGCACGAGCTGAGCTCAAGGATCGGCTCAAGCGTGGTGGCACCAACCTCAAGCAGGTGCTCAAGGACGCTGAGACCGACGAGGTCCTCGGCAAGATGAAGGTTTCCGCGCTGCTGGAGGCCCTGCCCAAGGTGGGCAAGGTCAAGGCGCAGGAAATCATGACCGAGCTGGAGATCGCCCCGACGCGCCGCCTGCGCGGCCTCGGCGACCGGCAGCGCAAGGCATTGCTGGAAAAGTTCGACTTCACCGCCTAGGCAGGTCGGTGGACGCCGGCGGAGGGCCGGACAACGCGGGCATCACGATGCCCGACCATCGCGGCAGAGGCCGAGTGATGGTGTTGTCCGGGCCATCCGCGGTAGGGAAGTCGACAGTCGTCCGCCGCCTGCGTGAGCAGGTGCCCGACCTGCAGTTCAGTGTGTCGGCAACCACCCGGGCCCCGCGCCCGGGTGAGGTGGACGGCGTCGACTACCACTTCGTTACGCCCGAGCGGTTCCAGCACTTGATCGACGACGGTGACCTGCTCGAATGGGCGGAGATCCACGGTGGTCTGCACCGCTCCGGAACGCTGGCGGCGCCGGTGGCCGAGGCTGCGGCAGCTGGTCATCCGGTCCTCATCGAGGTCGACCTGGCCGGCGCCGAGGCGGTCAAACGGGCAATGCCCGAGGCGCTGACGGTGTTTCTGGCACCGCCCAGCTGGGAGACGCTCGAGCAGCGGTTGGTCGGCCGGGGCACCGAAACCCCCGAGGTGATGGCCCGCCGCCTGGACACCGCGCGCGCCGAGTTGGCCGCTCAGGGGCGGTTCGACGTCGTCGTGGTGAACAGTCAATTGGATTCGGCCTGCGCCGAATTGGTATCCTTGCTGGTGGGCACACGAGATTGATGCCCCGAAGCTTCCGAAATCTCACTCTGCACAATTCGCACAATCCGCCAGGAAGAAGCTCTACGTGACGCAAGCCAGCACGGATCACTACGATCCGGCCCCGGGTGCCGCAACCGCCTACGACACCCCTCTGGGCATCACCAACCCGCCCATCGACGAGTTGCTGGACCGGGTGTCGAGCAAGTACGCCCTGGTGATCTACGCGGCCAAGCGCGCCCGCCAGATCAACGACTACTACAACCAGCTCGGCGACGGCATCCTCGAATACGTCGGCCCGCTCGTCGAGCCCGGCCTGCAGGAGAAGCCGCTGTCGATCGCGCTCCGCGAGATCCACGGCGACCTGCTCGAACACACCGAAGGCGAGTAACACCAGCAGGCCCGGGCAGTTGATGAACCGCAAGCGGATCATCGTCGGCGTCGCCGGAGGCATCGCCGCCTACAAGGCGTGCTCCGTGGTTCGCCAGCTCAGCGAGGCCGGACATGACGTCCGCGTCGTGCCGACCGAGTCGGCATTGAGGTTCGTCGGCGCTGCCACCTTCGAGGCGCTGTCCGGGCATCCGGTCCGCTCCGACGTCTTCACCGACGTCGACGAGGTGCCGCACGTCCGGCTCGGCCAGGAGGCCGACCTCGTCGTCGTCGCCCCGGCCACCGCCGACCTGTTGGCCCGTGCCGTCGCCGGCCGGGCCGACGATCTGCTGACCGCCACGCTGCTGACCGCCCGCTGCCCGGTGCTGTTCGCCCCGGCCATGCACACCGAGATGTGGTTGCACCCGGCCACCAGGGACAACGTGGCGACGCTGCGCGACCGCGGTGCGGTCGTCCTCGAACCCGCCTCCGGGCGGCTCACCGGCGCCGACACCGGCCCGGGACGGCTGCCCGAGCCCGAGGAGATCACCACCTTCGCCGAGCTGTTGCTGGCCCGTTCCGACGCCATGCCCTACGACCTGCGCGGGATCAAGCTGCTGGTCAGCGCCGGCGGCACCCGGGAGGCGATCGACCCGGTCCGGTTCATCGGCAACCGGAGTTCCGGCAAGCAGGGCTATGCGGTCGCCCGGGTGGCCGCCCAGCGGGGCGCCGACGTCACGCTCATCGCCGGCAACACCGCCGGGCTCGCCGACCCCGCCGGGGTGCACGTCCTGCACATCACCTCCGCCGCGCAGCTGCACGAGGCGGTCACCAAGCACGCGCCCGACGCCCATGTGCTTGTGATGGCCGCCGCCGTCGCGGATTTCCGGCCCGCCCACGTGGCTGCCGACAAGATCAAGAAGAAACCGGGTGTGGTGGACGCGCCGGCCATCGAGCTGGTGCGCACCGACGACGTGCTGGCCGGGGCGGTCCGCCAGCGTGCCGACGGTCAGCTGCCCAACATGCGGGCCATCGTCGGTTTCGCCGCCGAGACCGGTGACAAAGAGGGCGATGTGCTGTTCCACGCCCGAGCCAAGCTGGCCCGCAAGGGATGCGATCTACTGGTGGTCAACGCCGTGGGGGAGGGCCGTGCGTTCGAGGTGGACAGCAACGACGGGTGGTTGTTGAACGCCGACGGCACTGAGACCGCACTGGAACACGGGTCGAAGACCCTGATGGCAAGCCGTATCGTGGACGCGATCGCCACAGTCCTGCGGCGCGAGGCCTGACGGGTCGGGGATTACCGGAAAGCTGCGCGGAAGGGTTGCGGGGGAACTACCGTCCCGCTTTGGTCAGTCAGGGGCGAGGATAAGATTCGCCAAACTAATCTTTGGAAGGGAAAGACACTGTGAGCGCAGGTCGGCTGTTTACCAGTGAGTCGGTGACCGAAGGCCATCCCGACAAGATCTGTGACGCCATCAGCGATTCGATCCTGGACTCGCTGCTGGCCGCGGACCCGAAGTCGCGCGTCGCGGTGGAAACCGCTGTCACCACCGGCCAGGTCCACGTGATCGGCGAGGTGACCACGACGGCCAAGGAAGCGTTCGCCGACATCAACGCCACGGTGCGCGAGCGGATCCTGGAGATCGGCTACGACTCCTCCGAGAAGGGCTTCGACGGCGAGACCTGCGGGGTGAACATCGGCATCGGCCGGCAGTCGCCCGACATCGCCCAGGGAGTGGACACCGCGCACGAGACTCGCGTCGAGGGCGCCGGTGACCCGCTGGACGTGCAGGGCGCCGGCGACCAGGGCCTGATGTTCGGCTACGCCATCAAAGACACCCCCGAGCTGATGCCGCTGCCGATCGCGCTGGCGCACCGGCTGGCCCGCCGCCTGACCGACGTGCGCAAGAGCGGTGTGCTCGACTACCTGCGCCCGGACGGCAAGACCCAGGTGACCGTGCAGTACGACGGGACCACCCCGGTTCGGCTGGACACCGTGGTGCTGTCCACCCAGCACGCCGCGGGGATCGACCTGGAGGCCACCCTGGCTCCCGACATCCGGGAAAAGGTCGTCAACACCGTGCTGGCCGATCTGAACCACGACACGATGGACACTTCGGATTTCCGGCTCCTGGTCAACCCGACCGGCACGTTCGTCGTCGGCGGCCCGATGGGTGACGCCGGCCTGACCGGCCGCAAGATCATCGTCGACACCTACGGTGGCTGGGCCCGCCACGGCGGCGGCGCGTTCTCCGGCAAGGATCCGTCGAAGGTGGACCGCTCGGCCGCGTATGCGATGCGCTGGGTGGCCAAGAACGTCGTCGCCGCCGGCCTGGCCGAGCGGGTCGAGGTGCAGGTGGCCTACGCCATCGGCAAGGCTGCCCCGGTCGGCCTGTTCGTGGAGACCTTCGGTAGCGAGACGGTCGACCCGGCCCGGATCGAGAAGGCCATCACCGCGGTGTTCGACCTGCGGCCCGGTGCGATCGTCCGTGACCTGGACCTGCTGCGGCCCATCTACGCGCCGACCGCCGCCTACGGCCACTTCGGTCGCAGCGACGTCGACCTGCCGTGGGAGCGCCTCGACAAGGTCGACGACCTGAAGAACTCCGTCTAGTTCTGCGCCGAGATCGACGTTTTGCCGGGATGTTCTCGAACTTTCCCGGCGAAACGTCGGCTTGGGCGAGAAGTCCTAGATGACGAAACCGCCGTCGACGTTCCAGGTGACGCCGGTGACGTAACCCGCCTCGGGGGAGGCCAGGTAGGCCACCGCACTGGCGATGTCGCGTGGCTGACCGTAACGGCCGACGGCGATGAACGGGCGCACCTGATCGGAGAACCCGCCCACCTCCGGGTTCATATCGGTGGCCACCGGCCCTGGCTGGATCGTGTTGATCGTGACACCGCGGGGGCCGAGTTCGCGGACCAGACCGCGGGTGAGGCCGGCGACGGCCGCCTTGCTCAACGCATACACCGACAGGCCGTTCATCGGGACCCGGTCGGCGTTGACGCTGCCGATCGTGATGATGCGGCCGCCCTCGCCCAGATGCGGGACCGCCCGCTGGATCGCGGCGAACACCCCGCGCACGTTGACGGCGACGAGCCGGTCGAAGTCGTCCAGCGAAAACGTCTCGATGGGCCCGGCGAGGGCGATGCCGGCATTGTTGACCAAGATGTCGAGACCGCCCAGGTCCGCCACGGTCTGGTCGACCGCCGCGTTGATGGCGGCCGCGTCGGCGCTGTCGGCCGCGATGGCCACCGACGACCCGCCTGCCGCGACCAGCTCCGCGGCCAGCGCGTCGGCCGCCTGCGCCGACGACTGGTAGGTGAACGCCACGGCGGCACCGTCGGCGACCAGCCGCCGCACGATCGCGGCGCCGATTCCTCGGGAGCCGCCTGTCACCAGTGCACGTCGGCCGGCCAGCGGAGCGGTCATCGGGTTCCTCCATGTTCGATGGGACTGTCAGGAGTGAATAAGCGGTCCGGCGCCGAGATCATTCCACGGGGTACGCCAGCCGGGTGGGGGTGTTGCGACCCCTCAGGACCACCTCGTCCCGCGTCGTCCAGTGCCGTTGTTCGCCACGGTCGGCGGCCGCCACGGCGGTAGCCGACGCCAGCACCGTGGCATCGGTCTTCTTGGCCAGCTCGCACAGCCGGGCGGCCTCGTGGACGGGGTCGCCGATGACGGTGTACTCGAAGCGACGATGAGAGCCGATGTTGCCGGCCACGACGGTGCCCGCCGCCACCCCGATGCCCACCGCGATCTCGGGCACGTCGTCGCGCAGTCGCGCGGCGAGTGCACGCGCGGCGGCCAGTGCGTTGGATTCGGGCTGCTCCTGGGCCACCGGTGCGCCGAAGACCGCCAGTGCGCCATCGCCTTCGAACTTGTTGACCAGCCCTTCGTAGCGTTCGACTTCGTCGACCACGACGGCGAAGAACCGGTTGAGCAGCTCCACGACCTCCACCGGGGGACGACTGCCGACGACCTGTGTCGAGCCCACGATGTCGACGAATATCACTGCGGCACGGCACTCTTCGCCACCGAGGTTGACGTTGCGTTGCTCGGCGGCCAGGGCGACGTCACGGCCGACATGGCGGCCGAAGAGATCACGGACCCGATCGCGTTCGCGCAGGCCCTCGACCATCGCGTTGAAGCCGCGTTGCAGCTCGCCGAGTTCGGTGCCGTCGAACACGACCACGTGGGCGTCCAGATCGCCGTCTTCGACACGCTGCATCGCCGAGCGCACGACTTGAACGGGTGTGGCGATCAGCCAGGAGGCGATCAGGATCAGGATGAAACCGAATATCGCCGCCGCGGCGGCCAACAGCAGCACGGCGACCGCGAGCTGAGTCACGGTCATGTTGCGCAGCGTCAGCGTGAAAGCTCCCGCCAGCGCGATCCCGATCACCGGCACACAGGAACCGAGCACCCAGGCCATGATCGTGCGGCCCAGCACCCCAGGTCCGCCGTGCTGCGTCGGCGTGCCGATCTCGAGTGCCTGCGCCGCCACCGGGCGCAATGCGAACTCGGTGAAGAAGTAGCAGCTGGCCGACACGACGATCCCGCTGAACGTGATCCCGAACAGCATCTTGGGGATGTAGCCGGTGTCGACGAGCCCGTACAGCGTGGTCAGTAGGGCCGCGCCGACGCCCCAGAGCACCAACGGGATGACGGTCAGCCGCCACGGGGCGCGGAAGGTGTTGCGCTGGTCGCGTGGCGATGGCGGGCGTCCCTCGATCGACCAGCGCAGGGCGTCGAGCAGCCGACGGGTGGCCCAGATCCACCCGATGATCACCGCGACCGCGACGTAGGCCGGGGCGATCACGGTGGTGATGGGGTGTGCGCGGCCGGCGAAGATGTTGGGCACCGGTATCGCGACGGTGATCACCGACATCGCGACGACGACGCCGATCAGGTTGGCGACCACGACGAACACCGTGAGGATGATCTGGATCCGCACGCGTCGCCGCCGCTGGCTTTCGGAGACGCGGCCCAGCAGCCACGAACCGTACTCCGGGGTCCCGGAAGTCTGGGCGCTCTGCTGGGTCAGCCACTCCAGAACCCGGCGGCCCCGCTGTGCCGGCGTCAACGAGTCAGCCCGGCCGTCGACGGGAAGTCAGGACGGCCGGGCTGCACTGGTGGACCGGAGATGCTGCGGCGTTAGCCGACGAACTGGTCGAACGCCCACTGGTACTGGGGCGGGATGACCTGGACGCCGCACTGCTTCTGCAGCGTGCCCAGCGGAGCCAGGATCGCGGTGAACTCCTGGTACTCCTGCGGGTTGGCCTGCGCGTAGGCCGACAGGGTGGCCGAGGCCTGCGCACGCGGTTGCAGCGCGGCGGTCATCAGCATCTTCTGGCCGGCCGGATGTCCGGCCAGGTAGCTCTGGAGCTGGCCCTGTGCGGTCGACACGGTCGAGTCGATGTTGCCTTGGCTGCAGTCGGGGGCGGCGACCGCGGCCGGGGCGGCGATCACGGCCGACGCCAGGCCTGCGGCGATCGTGCCGAGACAGATGCCGAGTGTTCGCCGGGTTCCGGCGGCTTCAGCAATGTTCATGGGGTAGATCCCTCCACGGTGTGAATTCTGTTGCCATTGTGGCCTGTCCGGACGGTCCCGACAAGGTTTGCTGCTAGCACCGCTTTTCCAGCCGCTCACGCATGCAACGCTGCGCGCAGAGCGGCCAAACCACGATCGGTCGCCTCGGTGGCGGCCGGAACGACCCCGGCGTAACCGAGGTAGCCATGCACCAGTGTGTCGGCCAGATGCAGCTCCACCGTTACACCGGCGGCCGCCAGCAGCTCCGCGTAGCGGGCGCCGTCGTCGCGCAACGGGTCGTGACCGGCCACCGCGACATACGCCGGCGGCAGACCACTCAGGTCGGCGGCCCGCCCCGGGGCCAGACCCGGCGGCGGATCGGTCAGGTCGACATCCCCGGCGTACCAGCGGCTGAAGGCGTCGATGGCCGCATTGTCGAGCACCGGCGCGTTCGCGTTCTCGGTGATCGACGGCAGCGAGCTGTCCCACATCGTCGACGGGTACCAGAGCAGCTGGAACGCGATCGCCGGGCCGTCGTTGTCGCGGGCCAGCTGGGCCACCACAGCCGAGAGGGTGCCGCCGGCCGAGTCGCCGGCGACCGCGAGCCGCGAACCGTCCGCGCCGAACCGGTCGGCGTTCTCGGCCACCCACCGGGTGGCGGCCCACACGTCGTCCACCGCCGCCGGATAGGGGTGCTCGGGGGCCAGCCGGTAGTCGACCGAGACCACCACGCAGCCGCCCGCGACCGCGTGCTGGCGGGCCGTGGCGTCGTGGGTGTCCAGATCGCCGACGGCGAAGCCCCCGCCGTGGAAATACATCGTGACCGGCGGATTATTCAGATCGTCCGGCCAGTACACCCGGACCGGGATCGGGCCGGCAGGACCGTCGATGTGGTGGTTCTCCACCCGCAGGTCGGGGTGCACCGGGCGGCGCGGCAGGTCCCGCAGCCGGCGCCGGGCCTCGTCGATTCCGCCGTCCAGGGTCAATTGGAACGGCACCGCTTCCAGTACCTTCTGCAGAATGGCATCCACCGGCGCACGGTCCACGTTGGGCATCAGCCCACCGTACTTACGCACCCCGACAACCTGGTGGCTGGCCGGTGCCGCCGCGGCGATCGGCTACGGCGTCTTCCTGGCGGTCGCCGCGCTGCGGCTGCCGGAGAACGCCGAACTCACCGGCCTGTTCTGGGGCCAGCCGGCGGTCAAGGCGCTGATGGCGGTGCTGCTGGCGGTGGCCGCTCGGTGGCATCCGGTGGTGCGGGAGCGGCGCTGGCTGGTGGCCGCGCTGCTGTTCTCCGCCGGCGGCGACTTCTTCCTGGCGATGCCGTGGTGGCAGCCGTCGTTCGTGCTCGGGCTTGGCTCGTTTCTGGTGGCCCATCTGTGCTACCTGGGCGCGCTGCTGCCGCTGCGCGGGCCCACTCCGGCCCGCCTGGTCGCCTCGGCGGGGGTGGTCGTCGCGTGCCTGGGTTTGCTGGTGTGGTTCTGGCCGCGGCTGGTGACCGACGGGCTGACCGTCCCGGTCACCGTCTACATGGCGGTGCTGGGCGCCATGGTGTGCGCGGCGCTGGTGGCCCGGTTACCCACCCCGTGGACCGCGCTCGGTGCGGTGTGCTTCGCGGTCTCCGACGGCATGATCGGCATCGGCCGGTTCATCCTGGACTCGCAGGCGCTCGAGGTGCCGATCTGGTGGGTGTACGCCACGTCGCAGGTCCTGATCACCGCCGGCTTCTTCTTCGGCCGGACGGGCGAGGAGAACGTCGCCGGTCGTCGCTAGTCTTCGACGATGCCGATCCGGCGCGCCGCCGAGCACGAACCCATCGCCCGGGTGCTGCCGATGCTCTCGGTGCCCCATCTGGACCGGGAATTCGACTATCTGGTGTCGGCCGAACAGTCCGATGACGCCCAGCCCGGGGTGCGGGTGCGGGTGCGCTTCCACGGCCGGCTGGTCGACGCCTTTCTGCTGGAACGGCGATCCGACACCGACCACGTGGGCCAGCTGGGCTGGCTGGACCGGGTGATCTCGGCCGAACCGGTCCTCACCGGCGAGGTCCGCCGGCTGGTCGACGCGGTCGCCGCCCGCTACGCCGGCACCCGACCCGACGTGCTGCGACTGGCCATTCCGCCCAGGCATGCCCGCGCCGAGAAAGCCCAGGCCGACCCGCCGCTGCTGCCCGTCATCGACCCCGTCGACCCGGCCGGCTGGGCCCGCTACTCGCGCGGGGAAGGCTTCCTGGCCGCACTGCGGGACGGCCGGGCCGCCCGCGCGGTCTGGCAGGCCCTGCCCGGCGAGCAGTGGTGCGATCGCATCGCCGAAGCCGCCGCCGCCGCGGTCGGCGGCGGATACGGCGTGCTGGCGGTGGTGCCCGACCAGCGCGACATCGACGCGCTGTGGCAGGCCGCCACCGCGCGGATCGACCCGTCCGCCGTGGTCGCCCTGTCCGCCGGGCTCGGCCCGTCGGCGCGCTACCGGCGCTGGCTGGCGGCGCTGCGCGGGCACGCCCGGCTGGTGATCGGCACCCGCAGCGCGGTGTTCGCCCCGGTCGAGCGGCTGGGCCTGGTCATCGTCTGGGACGACGGCGACGACACCCTGGCCGAACCGCGGGCGCCCTACCCGCACGCCCGCGAGGTGGCGATGCTGCGCGCCCACCAACTGCGGTGCGCGGCGGTGATCGGCGGCTATGCCCGCACCGCCGAGGCGCATGCGCTGGTGCACAGCGGCTGGGCGCACGATCTGGTCGCGCCTCGACCGGTGGTACGCGCGGCCGCCGCGCGGGTGGTCGCCCTGGACGACTCCGGGTATGCCGAGGAACGCGACCCGGCCGCTCGCACGGCCCGATTGCCGTCACTGGCGTTGCGGGCCGCGCGCGGTGCGCTCGAACAGGACGCTCCGGTGCTGATCCAGGTGCCGCGGCGCGGCTACGTGCCGTCGGTGGCCTGCGCGCGCTGCCGGACGATCGCCCGCTGCCGGCACTGCGTGGGTCCGCTGTCGCTGTCCGAGCGGGATGCGGCCGGCGCGGTCTGCCGCTGGTGCGGCCGTATCGACACCGCGCTGCGTTGCCGCCGGTGCGGCTCGGACGCGATCCGCGCGGTGGTGGTCGGAGCGCGGCGCACCGCCGAGGAGATGGGCCGGGCGTTTCCGGGCACGCCGGTGATCACCTCGGCCGGCGACGCGGTGCACACCGAGATCGAACCCGGCCCGACCCTCGTGGTCGCCACTCCCGGGGCGGAGCCGCACGTGCCTGGTGGTTACGGCGCGGCGCTGCTGCTGGACAGCTGGGCGCTGCTGGGGCGCCAGGACCTGCGCGCCGCCGAGGACACCCTGCGACGCTGGATGGCCGCCGCCGCGCAGGTGCGTTCCCGCGCCGACGGTGGGGTGGTGGCGGTGGTCGCCGAATCGGCGATCCCGACCGTGCAGGCCCTGATCAAGTGGGATCCGGTCGGCCACGCGGAAGCGGAACTGGCGGCCCGCACCGAGGTCGGGCTGCCGCCCAGCGTGCACATGGCTGCTGTCGACGGCGGCTCGGAGGCGGTGGCGGCATTCCTCGAGCACGCCGAACTGCCCGGGGACGCCGACCTGCTCGGGCCGGTGGACCTGCCGCCGGGGGTCCGCCGTCCGCCGGCGGCCCGCCCCGGCGAACCGGTGATCCGGATGCTGGTGCGGGTGCCCAGGGACGAGGGGCTGGGGCTGGCCGCGTCGCTGCGCCATGCCACGGCCATCCAGAGCGCCCGCCACGACCACGAGGCGGTTCGGGTACAGATCGACCCGCTGCACATAGGGTGAACCCGAAAAGTTCGGGGAGGCGAGATGAAACGGACCGGCCGGCTGATCGGCTTGTCGATCACCGTGGCGCTCATCGCCCTCGGGCTGCTGTGGCCGTTGCTGTTCACCAGCACCTCGCAGGGGGCCCCGCCGTCGGACCCGGTGGTGATCACCGACTACCACGCCGAGTTCGTGGTCGGCGCCGACGGCCGGATGGACGCCACCGAGATCATCACCGGCGACTTTCCCAGCGGGCGGCACGGCATCTTCCGGTACTGGGACGTCGCCAACCTCAACAGCCCGCACGTGCGCCAGGAACCGCGGATCACCGAGATCCTGATGGACGATCGCCCCATCCCGTACGCGCTGCAGTGGCAGACCGGAAAACGCTTCCGGGTGGCCAAGATCGGCGATCCGAACCAGTACCTGGACTACGGCACCCATGTCTTCCGGATCCGCTACACCATCGACGGGGTGCTCGACCCGGGCAACACCGGGGCCGACAAGACGTTCGCGTCCTCGACCGGTGACCCGTCGGCGCGTACGGCGTTCTACTGGAATGTGATCGCCCCGGCGTGGAACAACACCATCGAACGGGCCGAGATCGCGGTCACCCTGCCCGGCGGCGTCACCGGCGCCCAGTGCTCGGTCGGCTACGGGCTCGGGCGGGCCTGTGACGACCTGATCGTCAGCGGCGACACCGTCCACCTGTCGGCGAGCAACCTCGAGCCGCGCACGCCGGTCACGGTGCGCGCCGGGGTCGACGTGCCGACGCCGCCGCGCGCCGAACTGCCGTGGACGTATCGCTGGGATCGGATCCTGGGCCGGTCGGTGCCGGTGGTGCTGTGGCTGGTCGGCGCCACCGTGGCGGCCGGTTTCGGCGCCTGGCTGTGGTGGCGCACCACGATCGAACCCGCGCCGGGCTTTCCGCTGCAGTATGCGCCGCCACCCGGCCTGGGACCGGTGCAGTGTGAGTACATCCGCACCGAGAAGGTGCCGGCCGACGGGCTCACCGCGACGCTGTTCTACTTGGCCGAACGCAAGCTGATCTCGCTGCATCAGGTCAGCGACAAGAAATGGACCATCCGGGGTACCGCGGAGAAGTCTGCGTGGGCCGACGTCGACCCGGTCAGTGTGGATGTCGGCTCGGCGCTGGGAGTGCTGGGCGCCGGCCGGGCGTTCGATGCCAACGGCACGGTGACGGCCGGGAAGAAGCTGACCAAGGCCAAGGCCGACATGGCCACCGCGGTCCGCACGTGGGCGTTCGGCGGCGGGCTGATGGTCAAGCGCTCGAAGGAGCTGTGGCTGCGGTTCGCCAACTTCCTCGCGCTCGTGCTGGCCGTCTGCGCCTTCGTCTGGGCCTCGGCCACGCTGTGGGGTCTGCCGTTCGCGGTGTTCTTCGTCATCTCGGCCCGGTCGTGGACCGACGGGGTCGGCAGCCGGCGCACGCCGGCGGGCCGGGAACTGTGGTCGCAGGCGGGCGGTTTCTACCGGATGCTGTCCACCGACTCGGCCGAGTCGCGCTTCGACTTCGCCGCCCGCAAGGACCTTTACACCGCCTACATCCCGTTCGCGGTGGCCGGCGGGGTCGCCGCGCTGTGGGCACGCAAGTATCAGGCCGCGACCAACCAACCGCCGCCCGATCCGGACTGGTATGACTCCTCCCCGGGCACCACCTGGCATTCGGCCGGCGGCGGTGGTGCTAGTTTCGACAGCTTCGAGTCGGCGTTGTCGTCCTCGATCGGCGCCTACACCGCCTCGCAGTCCTCGTCGTCGTCCAGCAGTGGCGGCGGCGGATCCAGCGG
>NZ_BEWG01000104.1:16125-203369 GCF_002723835.1 Mycobacterium sp. shizuoka-1
TGGTGAGCGTCGTGCTGATCGTGGTGCTGGTGCTCGCGGTCGCGGTGCTGATCGGTTTCGTGCTGGGCTACAACAAGGTTCGCGCCGCCGACGTTCGCGTCGACGAGGCGCTCGGTGGCATCGACGTGCAGCTCACCCGGCGGGCCGCGCTGATCCCCGGGCTGGTGCACACCGTGCAGACCTTCGCCGCCCACGAGAAGGCGATCCTGGACCACGTGGCCGACGCGCAGACGGCGCTGGCCGCCGCGACCGCGGGAAAGTCGGTGGCGCAACGCACCTCGGCGGAAAAGGAGTTCGACACCGCGGTCGGGCAGGTGCTCGCGCTTGGTCAGACCTACCCGCAGCTGAACTCGTCGAACAACTTCCTCAACCTGCAGCAGAACCTGGCCGACACCGAGGACAAGCTGGCCTTCGCGCGGCAGTACTACAACGACGCCGTGGCGACCGTGAACCGGTTGATCACCACGATCCCGACGATGTTCGTCGCGCCGATGGCCGGGGTGTCGCAGCGCGAGTTCTATCAGGTGCCAAAGTAGAAGTATGCGAATCATTTTCGCCGGCACACCCGAACCGGCACTGCCGTCGCTGCAGCGGCTGATCGACTCGCCGCGCCACGACGTGATCGCGGTGCTCACCCGTCCCGATGCCGCTGCGGGGCGCCGCGGCAAGCCCGCCCCGTCACCGGTGGCGCGACTGGCCGAGGCGGCCGGCATCCCGATCCTGCGGCCGGCCCGGCCCAACTCGCCGGAGTTCGTCGCCGAACTGACCGACCTGGCGCCGGACTGCTGCGCGGTGGTGGCCTACGGTGCGCTGTTGTCGCAGGCGCTGCTGGCGGTGCCGGCCCACGGCTGGATCAACCTGCATTTCTCGCTGCTGCCGGCCTGGCGCGGTGCCGCACCGGTCCAAGCGGCCATCGCCGCCGGCGACACCGTCACCGGCGCAACGACATTCCTGATCGAGCCGAGCCTGGACTCCGGACCGGTGTACGGGGTGGTCACCGAGACGGTGCGGCCCACCGACACCGCGGGCGACCTGCTGGCCCGGCTCGCCGACTCGGGGGCCGGCCTGCTGGAGGCCACGCTCGACGGGATCGGCGACGCGACGCTGACCCCGGTGCCCCAACCCGCCGAGGGCGTCAGCCTGGCGCCGAAGATCAGCGTCGAGGCCGCCCGGGTGTCCTGGGAACTGCCCGCGCATGTCATCGAGCGCCGGATCCGTGCGGTGACACCCAACCCGGGCGCCTGGACCATGATCGGCGACCTGCGGGTCAAACTCGGCCCGGTCACCGTCGACGAGGCGGCGCCGGCGTCGGCGCCGGGAACGATCACGGTGGACCGCGCCGGGGTCCGGGTGGGCACCGGGTCGGCGCCGGTGCTGCTCGGCCAGGTGCAGCCGCCGGGCAAGAAGCCGATGGCCGCCGCGGACTGGGCGCGCGGCGCCCGACTCGACGAGACAGCCCGAGCGTCATGAACGAGCCGGGAAAGCGAAAGCCGCATGGCGGCAAGCCGTTTCGGCAGTCAGGCCAGAAACGCGACCGGAGCGCGTCGCCGCCGGGTCGCGATCGCGCCCAGCAGCGGCCGCCGCGGCGACCGCGCCGCACCCCCTTGGATCCGGCCCGTCAGGCCGCCTTCGACGTGCTGCGCGCGGTGTCGGAGCGCGACGCCTACGCCAACCTGGTGTTGCCGGCGATGCTGGCCGAGCGCGGGATCGCGGGCCGCGACGCGGCATTCGCCACCGAACTGGCCTACGGCAGCTGCCGCACCCTGGGTCTGCTGGACGCGGTGATCGCGGCCGCCGCCGGGCGTCCCACCGACCAGATCGACCCGGTGCTGCTGGATCTGCTGCGGCTGGGCACCTACCAGCTGCTGCGCACCAACGTTGCCGAACATGCCGCGGTGTCCACCACCGTCGAGCAGGCGGGTATCGAATTCGACAGCGCCAGAGCTGGTTTCGTCAACGGAGTGTTGCGCACGATCTCCGGCCGCGACGAGGCCTCGTGGCTGGCCGAGCTGGCCCCCGCGGCGGACGCCGACCCGGTCGGCCACCTGGCGTTCGTGCACGCCCATCCGCGCTGGATCGCCCAGGCGTTCGCCGACGCGCTGGGCCCCGCCGCCGGGGAGCTCGACGCCGCCCTGGCCGCCGACGACGCCCGTCCCGGCGTGCATCTGGCGGCCCGCCCGGGTGTGCTGACCGCGGCGGAGTTGGCCGCCGAGGTCGACGGGACCGTCGGCCGGTACTCGCCGTATGCGGTGTACCTGGGCGGGGGAGACCCGGGCCGGCTGCCTGCGGTGCGCGACGGCAAAGCCCTGGTGCAGGACGAGGGCAGTCAGCTGGTGGCCCAGGCGCTGACGCTGGCCCCGCTGATCGGCGCCGACGGCGGGCGTTGGCTGGACCTGTGTTCGGGGCCGGGCGGCAAGACCGCGCTGATCGCCGCGATCGCCGCGCAGTACGGCGGCGGCGTGACCGCGATCGAACCCGCGCCGCGCCGCGCCGACCTGGTCGAGCAGAACACCCGCGGCCTGCCCGTCGAGGTGCTGCGGGTGGACGGCCGCGAATCGGCCCTGCCGCCCGGGGGTTTCGACCGGGTGCTGGTCGACGCGCCGTGCACCGGGCTGGGGGCGCTGCGACGCAGGCCGGAGGCGCGCTGGCGGCGTACCCCCGCCGACGTGCCGATGCTGGCCAAGCTGCAGCGCGAGCTGCTGGCCGCCGCGATCGCGCTGACTCGCCCCGGCGGCGTGGTGCTCTACGCCACCTGTTCACCGCATCTGGCCGAGACGGTCGGGGTGGTGTCCGACGCGCTGCGCCGCCATCCGGTCACCGCTCTGGACACCCGGCCGCTGTTCGCGCCGGCCGAGCAACTGGGCGACGGTCCGCATGTGCAGCTGTGGCCGCACCGGCACGGCACCGACGCCATGTTCGCGGCGGCCCTGCAGAAGACTGTTTAATGACTGCCATGCGACCCCTGATCGCCCCGTCGATCCTGTCCGCCGACTTCGCCCGCCTCGCCGACGAGGCCGCCGCCGTCGAGGGTGCCGACTGGCTGCACGTGGACGTGATGGACGGCCACTTCGTGCCCAACCTCACCCTCGGCCTGCCGGTGGTGCAGAGCCTGCTGGCGGCCACCGACATCCCGATGGACTGCCATCTGATGATCGACGACCCAGACCGCTGGGCGCCCGGGTATGCCGAGGCCGGGGCCTATAACGTCACCTTCCACGCCGAGGCGACCGACAACCCGGTGGCCGTCGCCCGCGACATCCGCGCCGCCGGCGCCAAGGCGGGCCTGTCGGTCAAGCCGGGCACGCCGCTGGAGCCGTACCTGGAGATCCTGCGCGACTTCGACACCCTGCTGGTGATGTCGGTCGAACCGGGCTTCGGCGGGCAGAGTTTCATCGCCGAGGTGCTGGCCAAGGTGACGACGGCACGGCGGCTGGTCGACTCCGGCGAGCTGACGATCCTGGTGGAGATCGACGGCGGCATCAATGCCGACACCATCGAGGCGGCCGCCGAGGCAGGCGTGGACTGCTTTGTGGCCGGCTCGGCGGTCTACGGCGCGGCCGACCCGGCCGCCGCGGTCGAGGCGCTGCGCCGGCAGGCGGCCACTGCCTCGCAGCATCTGCGGATATGACGGCACCCGCACCGGCGGTGCTCGACGCCGCGATGCGGCTGGCCATCACCCAGGCGGACCGGGTGAAGGGCTCGACCTACCCGAATCCTCCTGTGGGAGCGGTCATCCTGAACGCGGACGGCGAGGTCGTCGGTGTCGGCGCCACGCAGCCGGCCGGCGGACCGCATGCCGAGGTGGTGGCGTTGCGCGCGGCGGGGGGATTGGCGGCCGGCGGGACCGCGGTGGTCACTCTCGAGCCGTGCAACCACCACGGCCGCACCCCGCCGTGCGTCGACGCGCTGATCGCGGCGGAGGTGAGCGCGGTGGTCTACGCCGTCGCCGATCCCAACCCGGTGGCCGCCGGCGGCGCCGACCGCTTGCGTGCCGCCGGAATCGAGGTGACCGCCGGGGTGTGCGCCGACGAGGTGGCCGGCGGTCCGCTGCGGGAATGGCTGCACAAACAGCGCACCGGCCGCCCGCATGTCACCTGGAAGTTCGCCACCAGTGTGGACGGGCGCAGTGCCGCCGCCGACGGCTCGTCGCAGTGGATCACCAGCGAGGCGGCCCGCGCCGACCTGCACGTGCGCCGGGCGGCGTGCGACGCGATCGTGGTCGGCACGGGCACGGTGTTCATCGACGACCCCACGCTGACCGCCCGGCTGCCCGGCGGTGGACTGGCGCCGCGTCAACCGCTGCGGGTGGTCGTCGGCATGCGCGAGATCTCCCCGGAAGCCAATGTGCTCAACGATGATTCGCGCACGATGGTGATCCGCACCCACGACCCGCACGAGGTCACCCGGGCGTTGTCGGATCGCACCGACGTGCTCCTCGAGGGCGGCCCGACGCTGGCCGGCGCCTTCCTGCGGGCCGGGGTGATCGACCGGATCCTGGCCTATGTGGGGCCGATCCTGCTCGGCGGACCGGTCACCGCCGTCGACGACGTCGGTGTGCCCAGCATCGCGCGGGCGCTGCGCTGGCGCTACGACGGTGTCGACCGGATCGGTCCCGACCTGCTGTTGAGCCTGGTGCCGGGATAGCGCGGGCTCAGGCGAAGGCCGCGACCAGTTCGCGGCAGAAGGCCGGCAGATCGTCGGGCTTGCGGCTGGAGACCAGCGTGTTGACTCCGCCGGTACACACCACGACCTCTTCGTCGACCCAGTCGGCGCCGGCGTTGCGCAGATCGGTGGCCACGCTGGGCCACGAGGTGATTCGGCGGCCTTCGACGACGTCGGCTTCGATCAGCGTCCACGGCCCGTGACAGATCACCGCCACCGGCTTGCCGGCGTCGAAGAAGCTCCTGGCGAAGCCGACCGCGGCCGGTTTGGTGCGCAGCAGATCGGGATTGGCCACGCCGCCGGGCAGCACCAGCCCGTCGTAGTCGGCTGCCGACACCGTGTCGGCGGCCTTGTCGGCCTCGAAGGTGTCCGCGGCGGTGAGGTGGTTGAACGCCTGGATCTTGCCGATGTCGGTCGAGACCAGCTCCGGGGTCCCACCGGCCCGCTCGACAGCCTTCCAGGGCTCGGTCAGCTCGACCTGCTCGGTGCCCTCGGGGGCGACCAGGAATGCGATCCGCTTACCGGAAAGTTCGTTGCTCATGGCCGGTCGGGTACCCGCCGGCCGCGAGCTCAATACCCCGGGTTGGTCAGCGGTGCCACCGACCAGTTCGACAGCTCCGACGGCCCGAGGATGCGGTGGCGGGTCTGGCCGGCGGTGTAGAACGTGAATTTCGTAGCGCGGTAGCACTGTTCGAAACAGTCGAAGGCGCGCCCGTCGGCGTCGAAACTGACCCCGCGCACCCGGACGATCGGGTCACCCGCCGGTATCTCCAGGTGCTCGGCCTCCCAGCTGTTGGGGGTGTCGACCTCGAACGCCTGCTCGGTGTATTCGTCGGTGAGGTGGTAGCGCTCCTCGATGAAGCGGTACAGCGACCCGCCCTCGGCCAGATGGTCGTGGTCGATCGCGGGCACCCGACCCAGCGGCAGCACGGCGCGCTCGAGGATCTTGTCGGTGCTGCCGATGCTGCGTTTACGCCAGATCTCCCACACCGGTTGGCCGGGGTCGACTCCGAGCGCGGTGGCGATCGTGCTGCTGGGCAGCCCGACGCCGATCGAGATCAGCTCCGTGCTGACCGCCGGAAGCCCGCCGTCGTTGTCCAGCAGGGTGTGCAGCAGTTCGCCCGGGCGGGTCGGGTCGCTGGCGATGCGCGGTTCGGCGACGAAGGTCCCCAGGCCCTGGCGGCGGGTGATCTTGCCGGCCCGCTCGAGCTCGTCGAGGGCGCGCCGCACGCTGATGCCGCTGACGTCGGCGATCTCGGCCAGCTCGGTGGTCGAGGGCAGCCGGTCGCCCGGCTGTAGGCCGCGCTCGGCCATGATGCCGAGCACCAGGTCATAGACATGCTGGTAGCGCAGCTTGCGCTCGGTGGACGCCCCCGCGGCATCGACCCGCTTTGCCGTCGGCATCGTCGCGTTCCCCTCCCGAATCCCACAGGTTGATCCACTCAGTATGCAGTTATCCAGTATTACGGCAATCATGCTGTGGAACTGCGACTTTCCCGATCGCATCGGAAAACTTTCCGAAACAATCGCGCAATAGCCCGGCAATCACCAGCACTCATACTACTCTGTATACAGAGTGAGTCTCAGAAGGGATTGCCATGGCATCAGCGATGGATCGTCGGACATTTCTCCGCAGCTCGGCGGTGGTTGCCGCCGCTCTCGGCGGCGCGGCGGCGCTCGCATCCTGCGCACCGCAGACGGCGAGCAGCACCGTGTTGCGGGTCGGCTCGACCACCGACATCGACTCGCTGAACCCGTTCACCGCGGACTCCACCCAGTCCGATGACGTCCTGCAACTGGTCTACGACCGGCTGATGGGCTACGACGCGCAGCTCAACATCGCGCCCTCGCTGGCCAGCGACGTGCAGATCACCGACGGCGGCAAGACCTTCACCTACACCCTGCGGTCCGGGGTGAAGTGGCACGACGGCAAGGACTTCAGCGCCGACGACGTCGTCTTCACCTTTCTGATGGTGCGCGACAACGACTACGGCACCTATGGGGCTTACCTCAAAGACCTCACCGATGTGGTGAAGGTCGGCGACAACCAGGTCCGGCTGACCTACGCGCAGCCGCAGACGCTGCAACCCGGCGTGATCATGCCGATCGCCCCCAAGCATCTGTGGGAGGGGGTCGCCAAAGACGATCTGCCCAAGTACGCCAACGAGAAGCCGGTCGGCACCGGCCCGTTCAGCTTCGTGTCCTGGGACAAGGGCAGTGTCGCCACCGTCACCCGAAACGATTCGTGGTGGGGACCCAAGCCGGCGGCCCAGAAGGTCACCTGGACCAAATTCGGCTCCGACGACGTGGTCACGCAGGCGCTGCGCACCGGCGACATCGACATCGTGCCCGAGGTCCCGCCGACGATCTACACCGGCCTGCAGAATGCCGCCGACGTCAAAACCACTGCCATGGAGTCGTTCTCGTTCCACATGATCGGCTTCAACTGTTCGACCGCCGCCGGCTCCAAGGGCAACCCCATTCTGCGTGATCCGGTGGTGCGCCAGGCGTTGTCGTGCGCGGTCAACCGTCAGCAACTTGTCGAGCTGGCGCTGGCCGGTTACGGAGAACCCGGCACCGATCTGCTGCCGCCGGCCTTCGGCGACTTCCACTTCGTCCCCGCGCCCGACGCGGTGCTGGACAACAATCCGGCCAAGGCCAAGGAACTGCTCGACAAGGCCGGCTACACCGACCGCAACGGCGACGGTATCCGGGAATCCAAAGACGGTGCGCCCCTGGAGTTCCGGCTGCTGGTCATCGCCGACACCACCGTCGACATGAAGGCCGCCGACCTGTTCGTCACCGCGGCCAAAGCCGTCGGGGTGAACCTCAAGCTGTCCAGCACCGACGCCGACAGCATGGGCGCGACGGTCTACAACGCCGACACCCCGGACTGGGACGTGATGATCTGGGGTTGGGATTCCTCGTTCTACGACCCGTCCTACCTGCTGGGCATCGCCACCACCGACCAGATCGGCGGCAACAACGACACCTTCTGGACCGACCCTCGCTACGACGAGCTCTACCACCAGCAGTCGACCACGATGGATCGCGCCGCCCGGGTCGCGCTGGTGCAGGAAATGCAGGCCATTCACTACGCGGCCTGTCCCTACATCGTGATGTGGTACCAGAAGAAGCTGACCGGCACCCGGACCAACACCTGGACCGGCTGGCAGCCGATGAACGGCGGCATGATCCTGAACTTCCCGCGGGTGAACTACCTCGACGTGAAGCCGGCCTGAGACTCGATGCTCCGGTACCTCGGTCAGAAGATCTCCTACCTGGTGCTCACCCTCGTGGCGGTGGTGGCGACGAATTTCGTTCTCTTCCATCTGATGCCGGGAGACCCGGTGACGCACATCGCCCGCGGCCAGCACCTGGACGCCGACGCGATCGCCCGGCTGCGCAGCTACTACGGGCTCGACCAGCCCATGGCATCCCAATTCGTCACCTATCTGCAGAACCTGGTCAAGGGTGACCTCGGGTTCTCCTACACCTATCAGTCCGCGGTGGGCCCGATCGTGGTCAAAGCCCTTGGCAACACGCTGATCCTGGTCACCATCTCCACCCTGCTGGTGATCATCCTCGGCGTGCTGATCGGGGTGTTCGCCGCGTCCCGGCGCGGATCGCGCACCGACTCCGGACTGGTGATCGGATCGCTGGTGTTCTGGAGTCTGCCGACATTCTGGGTGGGCATGCTGCTGATCTTCGTCTTCGCCGTCTCGCTCGGCTGGTTCCCGATTGCCGGGATGTACACCGCCGACGCGATCTATCCCACGGCGTTCACTCGAATCGCCGACCTGGCACGCCATCTCGTGCTGCCCACGATCGCGATGGTGCTGGTGGACATCGCCCAATTCGTCCTGATCACCCGCAGCTCCCTGCTGGCGACCCTGTCCGAGGACTACATGACCACTGCCCGGGCCAAGGGCCTGACACCGCGACGGGTGCTCTGGCGCCACGGGGTGCGCAATGCGCTGCTACCGGTGGTGACGGCTACCACGCTGTACGCCAGCGCCACCGTCGGCGGCACCATCCAGGTGGAGACGGTGTTCTCCTGGCCGGGGATGGGACAGCTGATCTACCTGTCGGTGATCCGGCGCGACTACCCGGTGATGGAAGCCTGCTTCCTGATCTTCGCGGTAGTGGTGGTGCTGGCCAACTTCGCCAGCGACGTGGTCTACCGGATGCTCGACCCGCGGGTGCGGCTGACATGACCGGCCCGCTGCTCGACCCCAGCCTCGAACCCGAGGAGCCCGCCGCGGCGCACGTGCCCGGCGGTTGGCGCGGTGTGCTGCGTCAGCTCGTGGCCGACCCGATGGGCCGAACCGGCCTGCTGACCGTCGCCGCCGTCGTGCTGGTGGCGATCCTCGGCCCGCTGCTGGCGCCCTACGACCGCACCGACGTCGCCGAGTCACGTACCGGAATCCTGTTGCCGCCCAGTGGTGCCCACTGGCTGGGCACCGACGAACTCGGCCGGGACATCTTGCGTCAGGTGCTGGCCGGCACGTCGGTGTCGCTGGAGATCGGGCTGATCGCCACTCTGATCACCGTGCTGATCGGGACGCTGGTCGGCGTGCTGGCCGGTTGGTTCACCGGTTTTGTCGACGCCGTCCTGATGCGCATCACCGACTTCTTCCTGGTGCTGCCCAATTTGCCGCTGATGATCGCGCTCGGGGCGATCATCGGGCAGAGCCTGCCGATGATCGTGCTGGTCATCGCGATCACCAGCTGGCCCAGCACCGCGCGGATCGTGCGCTCCCAGGCCCTGGCGCTGCGCGAGCGTGAAGTGGTGGCCCGTGCCAAGACCGTCGGACTGTCCTCGACCCGCATCCTGTGGCGGCTGATCCTGCCCGGGGTCCTGGCGCTGGTGATCGCCAACGCGGTCCTGGTGATCGCCGGGTCGATTCTCGCCGAAGCCACGCTGTCCTTCCTCGGCCTCGGCGACCCGACCCGCACCTCGTGGGGCCAGATCCTGCACAACGCCTTCGCCGCAGGCGCGGTCGGCAACGGCTTCTGGTGGTATTTCCTGCCTCCCGGTGTCGGCATCGTCGCGGTGGTGCTCGCCTTCTCACTGGTCGGCCAGAGCCTGGAGCGCATCCTCAACCCCCGGCTGGCGGCGGTCGAATGACCCTGTTGAGCATTCGCAATCTGACCGTCACCTACGGCGCCGGGGTGCGCGCGGTCGACGGGGTCGACCTGGACATCTCGGCCGGTGAGGTGGTCGGGCTGGCCGGGGAATCCGGCTGTGGCAAAAGCACGTTGGCGCTCGCGGTGGCGCGGCTGCTGCCGCGCGGCGCCGTTGCGACCGCAGACGAGCTGAGCTTTGCGGGAACCGATCTGCGCAGCGTCGCCGAAGCTGAACTCCGCGCCGTGCGGTGGCGGCGGCTGTCGCTGGTGTTCCAGGGCGCGATGAACGGATTCAACCCGGTGATGACGGTGGGGGATCAGATCGGGGAGGCCATCCGCGCGCACGAGCCGGGCACCGACCGCAAGGCCGTGCGGCTGCGCGTGGGTGAGCTGCTGACCCAGGTCGGCATCCCCGCCGGCCGGGCCGCCGACTACCCGCACCAGCTCTCCGGCGGGATGAAGCAGCGCGCGATGATCGCGATGGCGCTGGCGTGCCGCCCCGATCTGGTGATCGCCGACGAGCCCACCACGGCACTCGACGTCATGACCCAGGCGCAGATCCTCGAGCTGATCCGCGGCCTGGCCGACGAACTGGGCTTGGCGATGCTGATCATCTCCCACGACCTGACCGTGCTCGCCGAACTGTGCGACCGGGTCGCGGTGATGTACGCCGGGCGGATCGCCGAGCGTGGGCCGGCCGACCAGATCCTGAACTCCGGTACCACACCCGCGCATCCCTACACCCGCCGGTTGCTGGACTGCTACCCGCGGCTGGCTGCCGGGCAGGCATCGATCAGCGGGATCCCGGGCAGCCCACCCGATCTCGCCCACCCGCCGGCCGGGTGCCGGTTCCACGACCGCTGCGCCGAGCGGCTGGCCCGCTGCGCGACCGACGATCCGCCGCTGCGGCCGGTGCCCGGTGGCGTCGACCATGTCGCGGCATGCCATCTGGTGGGGGTGTCCGCATGACCAAGCCGGTGGTCGCCGAGGTGCGCGACCTGCACGTGCACTTCCCGGTGCGGCACGGCCGACGACGGCTGATCGCACGTGCCGTCGACGGCGTCGACCTGTGCGTCCACGAGGGCGAGATCGTGGCGCTGGTCGGTGAATCGGGTTGCGGCAAGACCACAGTCGCGCGCACGATCATGCGGCTGGTCGAGGCCAGCTCGGGATCGGTATCGGTGGGCGGGGTCGACATCACCCATGCCCGCGGCGCCACGCTGCGCCGGCAGCGCCGGGATTTCCAGATGATCTTCCAGGATCCCTTCGAGAGCCTGCCCAGCGACGCCACCGCGCTCGGCGTCGTCAGCGAGGGCCTTGCCATCCACCGCGGCGACCTGGATGCGGCGGCCCGGCGCCGGGTGGCGTTGTCCGCGCTCGAGATGTGCGGGTTGACCCCGGCGGCGGCGATCGCGCAGCGACGTATCTTCGCGCTCTCCGGCGGTCAGCGCCAGCGGGTGGCGATTGCGGCCGCGCTCGCGCTGGAGCCCCGGCTGCTGGTGGCCGACGAACCGGTCTCCATGCTCGACGTGTCGCTGCGCGCCGGGGTCATCAGGGTGTTGCTCGACATGCGCGAACGCCTCGGCGTGGCAATCCTTTTCATCACCCACGACCTGGCTCTGGCCGGCGTGTTCGCCGACCGGGTGGCGGTCCTCTACCTGGGCCGGGTGGTCGAGCAAGGTCCCGCCGCCGAGGTGATCGGCACGCCCCGGCACCCGTACACCCGCGCGCTGGTCGGCGTCATGCCGAAGGCCGGTGAGGGCAGGCGGGCGGCGCGCACGCTGCTGACCGGCGAGCCGCCGAACGCCACCTCCACCGCGCCAGGTTGCAGCTTCGCCCCGCGGTGTCCGCTCTACCGGCAGCTGGGTCAGCCCGAACGCTGCCGCACCGAGCAGCCCATCCTGGCCGCCGCCACCCCGGACCACGCTGTGGCATGCCATTTCTCGGACCTCGAAGAATCACCAACACCGAAGGAGAACACCACATGACCGTCACTCGTGACGAAGCGATCGAGCTGCTCGAGGCGATGGTTCGAATCGACTCCGTGACGCCCTGGCTGATCCCGGGCGGGGCCGGAGAGGGTGACGTCGCCCGGTTCATGTGCGACTGGCTGGCCGATCTGGGCCTGGACGCGACGCTGGAGGAGGTCGAACCCGGCCGGCCCAACGTGCTGGCCTGGCTGCGGGGCAGCGCACCCGGCCCGACGATCTGCCTGTCCGCCCACAGCGACACCGTCGGCTACGCGAACTGGGCCGACACCGCCCTGCAGCCGGTGATCGAGGGCGACCGGATGATCGGCCTCGGGGTGGCCGACGACAAGGGCGGCTGCGCCGCGGCGATGCTTGCGGTGCGCGAATTGGTGCGCTCGGGAACGGAATTGGCCGGCAACGTGCTGGTGGCGCTGGTGATCGACGAGGAGGGCATCAGCATCGGCACCGAGCATCTGGTGGCCCACCATGCCGGCGAGATCGACCTCGCCATCAACCTCGAACCCGACGGTTCGCACACCATCTACGGCGAACACCAGGGATTCGGCTGGATCGACATCGTCGTGCACGGGGAGCCGGCCCACGGGTCGGCACCCGACAAGGGCGTGGACGCGATCGTGCACATGGCCGAGGTGGTGACCCGTCTGCACCAGCTCGACGAGACCCGCTGGAAGCCGAACCCCGATCCCAAGAACGGCCGCACCGTGTTCCACACCGGGACCATCAGCGGTGGCACCGACTACGCCACCTACCCCAACCAGGCGGTGCTGGGCATCGAGATCGGCACCCAGCCCGGTGAGACCCTGGCCGACCGGGTCGCCGAGATCGAGGCGATCTTCGCCGATGTCAAGCAGTCCGAGCCGCGCTTCCGCGGCGAGGTTGTCGTCCGCCTGGACCGCGATCCCTTCACCGGCGAGGGCAACGAGGCGCTGCTGAGCGCACTGGGTGACGCGACGGAAGCGGTCAACGGCGTGCGCTCACCGGTGACCGGCCTCAACGCCTGGACCGACGCCGCCCTGTTCCAGAGTGCCGGCATCCCCACCGTGCTGTTCGGTCCCGAGGGCGGCAACTATCACGCCGCCCAGGAGTGGGTCTCCATCCCGGACATGATCGCCACCACCGAAATCCTCCACCGCACACTGGTGACCCTGCTGGGCACCTCCGTCTCCGCTCCTCAGTGACATGACAACGACTGCAACGAAAGAGAATCCGATGTCGTTCGCCGACGCGTACGCCGCCCGCACAGCCACCACCTCGACCATGTACGAACGGGCCAAGCGCACGATCCCCGGTGGGGCGGGCTCGACGGCCCGGCTGCCGCGCAACGGGTGGCGGCCCTATCCGATCTTCATGGCGCAGGGCAGCGGATCGCGGCTGACCGATGTGGACGGCAACACCTACATCGACTATCTGCTGGGGCTGGGCCCGATGATCCTGGGCCACCGCCATCCCGTGGTGACCAACGCGGTCACCGAGGCAGTGCGCGATCTGGGCACCTGCTTCGGGCTGCCCTACGAGCTGGAGATCGAGGCCGCCGAGAAGGTGGTGGCGGCCGTGCCCGGGATCGAGCAGGTGCGCTTCACCAACTCCGGATCCGAAGCGGTGGGCACGGCGGTCCGGCTGGCCCGGGCGACCACCGGCCGGCGCATCGTGGTCCGGTTCGAGGGGCACTACCACGGCTGGCAGGACACCGTGTACTGGTCCAACCACGTCGACCCGGAGCTGGCCGGGCCCGCCGACCATCCCCGGCCGGTCGCGATGGGGCCGGGGGTGCCCGCCGAACTGGAGGACACCCTGGTGGTGCTGACCTGGAACGACCCGGACAGCTTCGTCGACCTGATGAACCGGCGTGGTGACGAGATCGCCGCCGTGCTCACCGAACCCGCGGTGTTCAACACCGGGTGCATCCTGCCTGAACCCGGGTATCTGGAACTGCTGCGCAGCGAGACCCGCAAGCATGGCGCCCTGCTGATCTTCGACGAGGTGATCACCGGTTTCCGGTTCGCCCGCGGCGGGGCCCAGGAATGGTTCGGCGTCACACCGGATCTCACGACGCTGGCCAAGGGGCTCGGTGGCGGGTTCCCGGTCGCCGCGGTCGGCGGCTCCACGGAGGCCATGCACCTGGTGGCCGAGGGCCGCTATTCGCACTCGGGTACCTACAACGCCAATGTGGTTCAGTGCGCGGCAGTTTCGGCCACGATGGACCTGCTGGCCGAACCGGGCCTCTATGAGCGGCAGCGGGCGCTCGGCCACCGGCTGGCCGCAGGTCTCGGCGAGCTCGCCGCCGAGCGCGGTCTGGACGCCTACTGTGAGGGTCTGGGCACGGTGTTCCAGCTGTGGTTCGCCGACGGCCCGATCCACAACTGGCGCGACGCGGTGGCCCGGGCCGACGAGGCCCTGTTCACCCGGTGGTACGAGGAGATGGTGATTCGCGGGGTGCTGTTCCATCCGCTGCAGTTCGAGAACCTGTTCGTGTCGCTGGTCCACGACGACCGCGACATCGACGAGACACTGCAGGCCGCCGCCGACGCGCTCACCGTCGTCGCCCGCAGCCGCACACCGGCGTCGCGGTCGTGACCGACGGGCCCGTCATCCTCGGAGTCGACCTCGGCACCTCGGCTGTCAAGGTCGTCGCGGTCGGTGACGACGGTGCCGTCGTCGCCGCCGCCCGCTGCGGCTACCCGACCCATCGGCCGGAAGCGCAAGCGGCAGAGCAGGATCCGCAGGACTGGTGGCGCGCCGTGCGGACCGCCGGAGAGCGGATCGCCGCGGCGGTGGACCCGCGGCGCTGGCGCGGTATCGGCCTGAGCGGGATGCTGCCGACGCTGGTCGAACTCGACGCGGACGGTTCACCGACCGGGCCGGCGATCACCTGGGAGGACGCCCGCGCCGAGGAGCAGGCGACCGATCTGCGCGACGAGTTCGGCGATGCCGCGCTCTACCGGATCACCGGGCAGCGGGTCGACGGGCGCTACCTGGCACCCATGCATGCCCGGCTGCGCAAGCTGGGGCGCGCCGGTGCCGGCCTCGCCGGCGCCAAGGACGCCTTGTTCGGCGAGCTCACCGGGCAGTTGCTCACCGATCCGAGCACGGCGGCGGGCAGCGCGGCCTACGACATCGAGCAGGGCAGCTGGAACGCCGACATCGCTGCGGCAGCAGGGATCTGCGGGCTGCCCGAGGTGGCGCCGGCCAGGACGGCCCTGCCGTTGCGGCCGGCCTGGGCGCAGCGTTGGGCAGTGCCCGGCGAGCTGCCGGTGGTCCTCGGTGCGGCCGACTCGGTGCTCGGCGCCGTCGGGGTCGGCGCGGTCGACCACGGCGATGTCGGGGTCATCGCGGGCACCAGCGCGATCGTGCTCGGCATCTCCGATCAGCCGACCCGCGACCCGGCGCAGCGCTACCTCGTCACTCCGCTGGCCGGCCCGGGCTGGGGCCTCGAAATGGATCTGCTGGCAATGGGTTCGGCGTTCGACGCGGTCGCCGCACTGTTCGGCCTGGACGGTCCGGCCGCGCTGCTCGACGCCGCCGGCGCCGTCCCGGCCGAGCAGGCGCCGCTGTTCCTGCCCTACCTGACACCCGGTGAGCAGGGCGCCCTGTGGGATCCGAGTCTGACCGGCACCCTGCAGGGCCTGCACCTGGGGATGGGCGTCGGGCACATCGGCCGGGCGTTGTTGACCGGGATCGTGGTCGAACTGCGGCGCTGTATCGACGTGCTGGCGGCGACCACGGGACACGCGGGTCCGGTCCGGTTGGGCGGGGGCAGCGCGGTCAGCCCACTGATGTGGCGCGACCTCGCCGACGCCACCGGCCGGGAGGTATGGGTCGACCTGTCGCTGACCGACCATTCGGCGATCGGCGCGGCGCTGTTCGCCGCCGAGGCGCTCGGCACGTCGGTCGAGCGCAGCGGGCGGCCCACCGTGGTCAGGCCGCGCCCGGAGTACCACGACTGGTGGACCGAGTGCCTGGCCCGCCACGACGCGGCGCGGCTGCGCGAGCGGGGTGCGCTATGAACCTCACCGTCGTCGACGACGAGGTGTTCGCCGCCGCGGCCGCCGACGCACTGCTGGGGTTGCTGCCGACCGGCGCCCCGCGGTTGGGCGTCGCCACAGGCGGCACCCCGCAGCGGCTGTACGCCGAGTTGGCCCGCCGCAGTGCCGCGGGGGAGATCGACCTGTCCGGCGCGTTCGTCGTCGCCCTCGACGAGTACGTGGGCCTGGCCGCCGACGACCCGCACAGCTACGCCGCCTACGTGCGGGATCGGGTCGCCGAGCCGTTGGGCATCCCGTCGGGCAATGTGTTCGTGCCACAGGGGGACAGCGACGATCCGGCGGCGGCCGCCGCGGAGTTCGAGGCCCGTATCGCCGAGATCGGCGGCGTCGACGTCCAGATCGCCGGCATCGGGTCCAACGGCCACCTGGCCTTCAACGAGCCGGGCTCACCGCCGGATTCGACGACCCGGGTGGTGGAGCTGTCGCAGCGCACCCGCCAGGACAACGCCCGATTCTTCTCGGGGCAGGTGGCTGCCGTCCCGCGCCGCGCGATCACCCAGGGCCTGGCGACGATCGGCCGGGCCCGCTCGATCCTGCTGCTGGCGTCGGGACCGGAGAAGGCCTGCGCACTGGCCGCCGCGGTGGACGGGCCGGTCGGCACCGACGTGCCGGCGTCCCTCCTGCAGCGCCATCGCGACGTCACGGTGATCGCGGACCGGGCTGCGTGCAGCAAGATGTCCCGATGAGCGTTCCCGCGGTCCTCGACCTGTTCCCGCCCGGCTCCCACGTCGACGGCGACGGCGTGCTGACGGTCGGCGGTTGCCGGCTGGATGTCCTGGCCGCCGAATTCGGCACCCCGGTGATGGTGGTCGACGAGGGGGCGCTGCGCCGGCGGGCCAGGGAGTATCTGAACGCGTTTCGCAGCCGCTGGCCGCGCAGTGACGTCGCATTCGCCTCGAAAGCGTTCCCCTGCACGGCAATCCAGCGGGTGGCCAGCGAGGAGGGGTTGCTGCTCGACGTCGCAGGCGGGGGAGAGATCGTCACCGCGCTGGCCGCCGGCGCCGACCCGGCCCGGATGTTGTTGCACGGCAACGCCAAGACCGACGAGGAACTCGAACTGGCCGTCGGCAACGGTGTCGGGCTGATCGTCGTCGACAACTTCGACGACATCGACCGGCTGGAACGCATCGTCGCACCGGGCCGGCGGCAGGCCTGTCTGGTGCGGGTGGTCCCCGGGATCGAGGCCGCCACCCATGCCGCGGTCGCCACCGGGCACGCCGGCTCGAAGTTCGGCCTGCTGCCGGCCGACGCGCGGGTGGCGATCGAGCGGATCCGCCGCAGCCGGGTGCTGCGCTGCGACGGCGTGCACACCCACGTCGGCTCCCAGCTGCTCGATGCCGAGCAGCTGGCGGCCGCCGTGGCGCCGGTCGCCGAACTCGGCAGCTTCGACGTCTACGACTTCGGCGGCGGGCTCGGCGTGCGCTACACCTACGCCGACCAGCCGCCGTCGGTCGCGGACTACGCCCAGACCATGATCGACCGGGCCCGCGGGCTGGTGCCTGCCGGCGCGCGGATCATCGTCGAGCCGGGCCGGTCGATGACCGCCGCCGCGGCGTGCACCGTGTACCGCGTCACCACGGTCAAACGCGGTGCGGTCACCCACGTGGCGGTCGACGGCGGGATGGGGGACAACCTCGAGGTGTCGCTGTACGGGCAGCGGTTCGAGGCCACGCTGGTGAACCGGGTTGGCGGCGGCGCGAGCGTCACCGTGGTCGGCCGGCACTGCGAATCCGGCGACCAGCTGATCGACGGTGTGCCACTGGACAATCCGGTGGTCGGCGATCTGCTGGGCGTGCCCGTCACCGGCGCGTACTGCTACACGATGTCCAACCAGTACAACGGAGCGCGCCGGATCCCGGTGGTGTTCGCCGCCGACGGCGACGCCCGGCTGGTGGTCCGCCGGGACACCTGGGCGGACCTGCTGGCCCGCGATGTGGAACTACCGCGAAGCGTTCAGTGAGGGTTCGGCGGCCGGCTCGTCGTCGGGGTGCGCCTGCTTACCGCCGATGAACAGTGCCAGCGCGGCTCCGACCAGACAGACGATCACGGTGACGAAGAAGATCGACCCGTACTGCATGGCGAACGCGGTGCGATACCGTTCCGCCTCGCCGGCCAGCTTGGCGGCCAGGCTGGTTCCGCCCGGGCTGGGCAGCGTGGCCAGGATCTGGTTGAAGCGGTAGAGGCCCCACGCGGTCAGCGCCGCGACACCGATCAGCATGCCCGTCATGCGGGCGACCACGACCAGCGACGACGCGATGCCGTGCTGGGCGGCGGGCACGACCCGCAGCGCGGCCGAGGTGAGCGGACCGATCACCAGGCCGAGGCCGAGGCCGGCCAGCGCCAGGTCGGTGTCGATCACCGGTAGTGACACGAAGCCGAGGTCGTGGCGCGCGCTGAGCACGTCGGTGCCCCAGTGCGACACCAGCCAGTAGGCGCCCGCGGAGATCAGCATGCCGACCACCGCCACGATCCGGTCGCCGATCCTGGTGGCGACCCAGCCGCCGATCAGGGCGCCGATCGGCAGTGCGATCAGAAAGTGCAAGAGCAGGAAGGCGGCCTGGGTCTGGTCCTTGCCCAGCACGCCCTGACCGAACAGCTCGACGTTGACCAGGGTGACCATCAGCGCCGCGCCCGCACACAACGAGGTGCCCAGCGCGGCCAGGAACGGCCCGAATCGCACGCCGGCCGGTTCGATGAGCCGGGTGCGGGCGAACCGCTCCCACACCGCGAACGCGATCGCGGCGATGATCGCCCCGCCGACCAGCAGCAGGCCGTGCGGAGGCAGCAGCTGCTTGCCGTCGGGGTTGGAGTTGTACAGGCCGACCACCGCCAGGCCCAGCGCGACTGCGAGCAGCACGCCGCCGACCACGTCCACCTTCTCGGGGTTGGCGACCCGGTCGTGGGCGGGCAGGCTGAAGTGGATCATCACCATCGCGATCAGGGTCAGCGGCACGTTGATCCAGAACACGTCCTGCCACTTGCCGAGCAGCAATACCACCCCGATGCCGTACAGCGGGCCCAGCACGCTGCCGAGCTCCTGGGCCGCGCCGATGCCGCCGAGCACCGTGGCGCGGCTGCGGGCCGCCCACAGGTCGGCGGCCAGCGCCAGCGTCACCGGCAGCAGCGCGCCCGCGGCAACGCCCTGGATGAGCCGCCCGATCACCAGCATGGTCAGGTCGGTCGACAGGGCGGTCACCACCGATCCGGCCGCGAAGGCGGCCAGCGACAGCTGCAGCACGAGTTTGCGGCCGAACCGGTCGGACAGCCTGCCCAGCAGCGGCATCGCCGCGATGTAGCCGAGCAGGTACCAGGTGATGATCGGGGTGACCTGCTGGAGCTTGTTCACCGGGATGCCGACCGTCGACATGATGTCGACCATGATCGTGACCACGACATAGGTGTCGAGGGCCCCGAGCAGGACCGCGAGGCTGCCCGCGCCGAGCGCGAGCCGGCGGCTGCGGCCGCTGTGCTGGGCGCGGTGGGCGGCGGTGTCTACAGACTCAGCCATGACCGGTGCCGTCAGACGGCGGGCTTGGTGACGGTGACCGGCTTGTCCCACTCGGACAGCGTGATCTGGATGCTGCCGCCGTTGCCGGTGTCGGCCTTGGCCTGCACGAGCTGGTGCGGGTCGGCTTTCTGGATCCAGACCGTGGCGGGCAGCGGGCTGGTCGCCTTGAGCGGGATCAGTTTGTTCATGGCGTCGGCGCTGACCTTGCCGGTGATCCGGATCGTGTCGACACCGTTGATGGTCTCGCTGGCCTCAGACTTGGCGTCGGTGATGCTCGCCAGCCAGTTGGCCAAGCCGTTGTCGGGGTTCAGCACCACCGAGGGGTCGTAGATGTCCTTGGCAGGGCCCATGTCCAGCCAGTTGTTCGGGGTCAGCGCCGCGTACAGCGTGCCGTCCAGGACCACCAGCTGGATGTCCACATCGGAGCCGCCCATGGTGATGGTGGAGTTTCCGGAGACCGCGACCGCGGGCACGTTGGTCAGATCGCCGGTCAGCTTCTTGACGGGCAGGCCCTCGATCTTGCCGCCGACCGTGATGTCCAGGTGGGCGCTCTTGAGTCCCTTGGTGACCTGGGTGGACTGCTGCAGCAGCCCGGCGGCGTCCGGTAGCGGCTCGGACGGCGTGGACGGCGAGGAGCAGCCGGCGACGAACAGGGCTGCGGCGGCGAGGAGGGCGACAAGGACGGCAAACATTCGGCGGCACGTCGGCATAGGTGCATCGTAGAGGGTCGGCCCGACTCCGCCGGTGCCGCCAGGTCGGCCCGAGCCGGCCGTAGGTGGGCTGAGCTGCGTTTTTAGTGTGGCTAAGCGAGTGTCGCGGGGGTCGGACTAGATTGGGCGGGTGTTCACCGGAATCGTCGAAGAACTAGGTGAGGTTGTCGGCAAGGACGAGCTGGCCGACTCGGCCCGATTCGTCATCCGCGGGCCGGTGGTCACCGCCGACGCCCGCCACGGCGACTCGATCGCGGTCAATGGTGTCTGTCTGACCGTTGTCGAGGTGCTGCCGGACGGACGGTTCAGCGCCGACGTGATGGCCGAGACGCTCAACCGGTCCAGCCTCGGCGCGGTGGACGTCGGCAGCGCGGTGAACCTGGAGCGGGCTGCGGCGGTGAACAGCCGGCTGGGGGGCCACATCGTCCAGGGGCACGTCGACGGCACCGGGAAGGTGGTGTCCCGCACCCCGTCGGAGCATTGGGAGGTGGTGCGGGTCGCGCTGCCGCCCGAGCTGTCCCGCTACGTGGTGGAAAAGGGCTCGATCACCATCGACGGCATCTCGCTCACGGTGTCCGGGTTGGGCGATGACTGGTTCGAGGTGTCCTTGATCCCGACGACGCTGGCGCTGACCACCCTCGGCCGCGCCCCGGTCGACACGCCGGTCAACCTCGAAGTCGATGTGATCGCCAAATACGTTGAGCGACTGCTCAGCGATCGCGGGCGGTTACCCGGGGCAAATCCCTGATCGCATGATCAGTACGAGGGTTTGCTGGATCGTTGGGCGTTCGCCGACAAAGTGAAGCTAATCCGGCCCAATCTTCGCAGTTAATCGCGCCAAACGCCCTGTTCAAAGGATCAGTCGTTGTCGGCGCTGTAATTGTCCTTTGCGAAAGCAGCGCCGCGTGTTACGTTGCCGGATGTACGTAAGGTGCGCCTCTCCCGAGCAATGTGTGTGAGTCGTGTCACAGAGTCCCCGGCTGGCCCGAATTGGGTTCCGCCCGGGTGACTGTGTCGGCGTGAAGACACTCGAACACAGGGAGGTGAGATGGCGGCCACCAGTCCGCGTAAACCGCGTCGGGCGCACGGCCGCCACCGCAAGCCGTCGGCATTCGAGGCTTCGAGCTGCGCCCAGTGGTTGCGCGTCGGCACGGTCGGTGTTGGGCTGGGTGCGGCGATTGTCGGTAGTCAGGGCATCGCGTCGGCCGCTCCGGACGACTCGTCACATCCCGCCGATTCGGGTTCGGGTGCCGGCCATGCGAAGTCCGACCGCGGTTCGTCGGCCGCGCCGCGCGGTCCCGCTTCGGGGGCCGGGCGGTCGGAGGTGCCGAAGCACGGAGCCGGCCGCGGTGACCGGCCATCGACGGCCGGTGCGCTCAAGCCGGCGAACCCTGCCGGTCCGGGCAAGGTGCCGGCTGCGGGTGTCGCGCCCGGTGACCGGTTGCCGACAGCGGGATCCGGGCCGGTCGTCAATGCGGTGAGTGTTGTTTCGGCCGCCGGGTCCGCGCCGTCGGCCGTACCAGCCGGTGCGGCACGCGGCAGCGCTGCGGTCATGGCCCTGCGTGTCGAGTCTCCCGCCGGGAGTGACCGGGGGCCAACGGGTTACCTCACTGCCATCAACGATGCGCTGGACTCGATGGGGCTCGGCCCGATCGGCGGCCCGGTTCGGCTGCCGACGCTTCCGGGCGGCCCGGTGGAGTCGATGTGGTTGGCCGCAGGCCGAAACCACGAGGAGCGCACCGGTCGGCAGTCGGTGGTCACTCCGCGCAGTTACCCGCGCTCTCTCATGGCGCCGGTCGACGGCACACATCTGCTGAGTGATCTGTCGGAGTTCGTGACCCGGGCCGTTCGTCATATCAGCGCTGGGATCGACCACGAAATTCGCAATGCAACAAGGGATCTCGAACGTTCTATTCGGCTGTCGGTGACACCGATCGCCGAGCAGCTGCACGACCTTCTGGCGCCCGGACTCGGCGCGGCCCCCAGCGCGGCCGCGCGCGTGGCAGCCTCAGCCACACCCACCGCCGCTGCGACGGCCGAGGCCGGGACGGGGGCGTGGTATTTCCTGGGGAGCTTGCAGCGGGCCATCGACCTGCTCGCCGGTTGGCCCGGTCCGCCGCACAACTTTGTCACCGTGACCAACCACACCATCGACCAGAGCCTCGACGCCCTCGACGATCAGCTCGACGCCATTTTCGCCACTGCCCCGCCGGGCAGCCCGGCGCGATGGCTTCCGGACCTCGTCGGCATCTTCAATCTGTTCGTCAAGTCGGCGATCCCCAGCTACACGATCAGCGACACCTTCAACGCCTGGGGAGACTTCCTCAATCGGATCGTGCCGCCGTTCAACATCGCCCCCGGCGCAGGCACGTTCGGCATCATCACGCAGTACAAGATCATGGGCGCGGCAGTGGTCGGCACGGCAACGGTCCTGACGGACATGCTCAACGGTGTCTATGACCCGGCCCAGTGGGAGATCGACGTCATCAAGGCGACAACCGGGGCCGTTGTCACCAGGGCCGATCTCACCAACCCCACTTCCCTGGAAACCAAGATCGCAGCGGCGCAGGCCGCCGCCACCCTGACGTTGGGGCTCAGCGACGGTGGCGCTTTCTACGACCCGACCAGGGCCTGGGATGTGACGCTGCCGACCTGGACCGCGGCCCAGGTGAATCCCTTCACGGTGGTGACCTACGTCGCGCTGGTCGCCATCTACAAGCGATTCCAGCAGATCGCCGTGCTCGCGAACTTCACCACCAGCACCACCTACGACAGTTGGCTGTACACGATCAGCTTGGGCGGGGACAGCACGCGCTCGGAGTACGCGGCGGGAACCTTCCACGCGGTCGATTCGGACGGCCGCCCGGTGGATTTCGGGACGTCGCTACTCGGGACCTACACCTCGGCAGGTGGCGGGCTGGTCACCATCAACACCAGCGATGGTGGATTCACCTACACCAACACCCTTCCCGGCAAGGCGTTCTTCCACCGCTCGACCTCCGAGAACGAGGCCGACAGATACGACACGGTGAACATCCCGGTGACCTCCGCGGACGGCGTCAAATACACCGTGACCTTCAAGATCCAGATCATCGACGGATCGAACGCCAATCCCACAGCGTCGCCGACGATGGGCGCAGCCGACGGCCTCGGCGTCGTGCGTGGCAACGTCGGCGGCAGCGACTCCGACGGTGACACGTTGACCTATTCGCTGGTCGGATCCTCGGTCAACGGGCTGAGCAACAACTCCGGCTATACGAAGAACGGCGCCGGGAACGGCGGCATCGTCACGCTGAACCCGACCACCGGCGCGTTCACCTACGTGTCCTCGGCCACCGCCGGCGCCACGCAGAGTTTCCAAGTGCAGATGACCGACGGCCACGGCGGCACCACCATCGCGACGGTCACGGTGCCCAACACCACGTCGATCACCCCCGGCAATCTCAACACCTCGACGCCCTACGTCGTCACGGGGTCCGTACCGGTCCCCAGTGGTGATGCCGGCATCTTCACCAGTTACGCCCTGGGCGCCAGCCCGACTAAGGGCACAGTGACGTCCTTCAACCCGGTCACCGGTGCTTTCACGTACACGTCGAGCGTAGGCCGCACCACGGCGAACAGCGATGTGGTCACGGTGATCGCCACCGACGCCGCCGGTCGCACGGTCACCCTGAGGCTGGCCGTCAAGCCGGCGGTGGTCAACAGCGCACCGGTGGGTAGCGGTCTGACCACCGACTCGCCCGTCGGAGCGCCGACCTACAACGTGTGGGGCGGACCCTCCGACGAGCAGAACACGTCCGGCGCACTGCATGCGTCGGACGCCGACGGCGACACGGTGACCTACGCTGCGGGCACCTACACGACCGCCCAGGGTGGTTCTGTGACCGTCACCGCGTCGGGAACCTTCACCTATTCGCAGTCCAAGTTCGCTCCGTTCGGAATCCACAGCAGCTACTGGCACGACCACGCCGTCGACGGCGACCCCGGCGACACCTTCACGATCAACGTCACCGATGCGTTCGGCGCCACCACCGCGGTGACCTACTCGGTCCCGATCGCCAAGCTCAACGCGGCGCCGACGTTGGCGGGCACCCTGAACGGCACCCCGGCGGTCGATGGGCTGGGCGTGCGGCGGGGGTCCATCAACAGCGGCTCCGACGACGACGGCGACAGCCTCACCTACAGCCTGGTGGGTGCCTCCGGAGGATCGGCCTATACCGCCAACGGCGGCATCGTCACGATGAGCGGGACCTCATTCACCTATATCCCCAAGGTGGGGGTGAGCTCGGATTCGTTCCAAGTCCAGGTGAACGACGGTCATGGCGGCGTCACGACTGCCACGGTGAGCCTGACCGGGCTGACCACGCCGGGCACCTCGACGGGTGTGGTGAGAACGACGCTCGGTACCGAGACAGGGACGCTGAACATCCCGTCTCCGAGCGACACGACCGGTCTGGGGCTGACGTACAGCGTGGCCACGGGTCCCGCCAAGGGCACGGTGACGCTCACCAACAGCGGTGGCACCTACACCTATACCTATGTCCGGAACGCCGCCCTGGGCCACACGACGAGCCTGAACGATTCGTTCACGGTGCAGGCCACCGACGCCACGGGCAAGACGGTGACGGTCGCGACCATCAACGTGGCTCCCAACGTGGCGAACGCCGCACCGGTGGTCACGGTCGCCACCCCGGCGGCGGTGGGGACGCGATCCGGGACCACTCAGTCGACCAGTGGGGCGATCACCTGGAGCGACGCCGACGGTGACGCGCTGACGATCAACGGCCAGACCGCCCCGGTCGGCGCCGGGACGATCACGCTGGCCACCAGGAACGGCGGCACCGTGGTGCTCAAGGGCGACGGGACCTACACCTACACCCGCACCGTGAGCAACGCCCAATCCCATGCCGCAGCCAAGGTCGGTGCCGCCGACAGCGCCGTGAACGACTACATCGACGTCACGGTCGCCGACGCCTATGGCGGTACGACCACGCTGGCGGTGAAGGTGCCGGTCTACGCGAGCAACACGGCACCGGGCACCACCTCCGGCGGCACCCGGTGGGGTAACTACTGGACCGGCGTGGGTAACGCCAGCGACAGCGACGGTGACGACGTGTCGTACGTCGTCACGTCGACGCAGGGCACCGCGAGCTACGACTCGTTCTGGCTGACCCTGTCGACCAGTGGCGCCAGTAGCGGCACGGTGGTCACGATCAAGGTGTACGACGGCTACTACGTCGTGACCGGCGGCGTGGTCACCGGTGTCCTGTCCAGCAATTCCAGGAACTACACCGTCGCCTGAGTGCTGCTTCGCGGTCGATCCGAGTAACGGACGCCCGCCGTTGCCGGAATTGTGGCTGGTGAGATCGCTGGCGTTATACCTCAATCAGGACTTACCCGTGTGCACATTTGCTACATCTCTCATGCTAGGCGAGTGCTCAGCGGTTGAAGTGGACACGCGGATGTGAATTTCGCGAAGAATGTGCAGGTAGATGCGTTTCCTCGAAATTTGACTGAAACAAGCTTTGGAGAAATACCGTACGCAATGTTACGTTGCGGGCCAACCAAGAAGTGGCGCGGGTCTCCCATGCTGGACTGTGCGAGGCTCGTCACAATCGGACGTGTCGGGAGATCCGTTGAGTTCCAAGAAGCACGCGGCTCGCCACAGAAAGCAGGCCGGGCGCCATCGCAAGCGCGTTGCCCGCAACCGGACGAGCGCGGCGCGCAACGGGATCTTCGCCGCCGCACTCGGGGTCGGTCTCGCGGTCGGTGTCGGCCACGGCGTCGCCGCGGCCAGCACCGACGGTTCCTCCTCGGATTCCGGATCCGCCAAGACCGCGGCCGGCAACTCCGGGAGCAACTCCGCCCCTTCCGCGAACTCCACCCGCAAGGCCGGCACCGCCGGACCTGCGCGCCCCCGCCCGACCGGCAAGCAACCGGCCGCGGACTCCAACAGCGGTTCCGCGGTAGCGGTCCGGTCGGTGGGCTCAAGCCGGATACCGGCTGCGAGCAGCACGACCACCACCAGCACGACCACCACCAGCACCACCACCACGACTGCGGCCGATTCCTCGGCCTCGCCTGCCGAGACCGATCCCGCGACGCCGGCGGCAACCGCCACCGACGGCACCGCGACAGAAACGCCTGCCGAGACACCGGCGCCCACGACGACGATCCCCGTTCGGAAGGCCACCTCGGCGAAGGCCGCCGCCGCGGCGGCCACGTCGTCCGCCGCGGTATGGCCGAATTCCGGGGACACGGCGGCCGTTCAGGCCGGCGCGGGCCCGATCACCACCCCGGCGCAATACGCCATCCAGACCTCGCTCGACGCCTGGGCCGCCCAGCTGGACGCGTTGATGGCGGCCCCGCTGACCGCGGCCAATGGGTGGCTCAAGTTCCCGGTCACGTTCTTGAACGCGTTCTTCAAGCCCTCGATCGTGGTCGACCGGCTGTCCTACGGCCTCAATGGCCTGGCCACTCTCATCGACCAGTTCGTGCCTCCGTTCAAGATGGTCGACGGCGCGCCGTCGACGATCACGCAGGCATCGGTGACCGCCGCGGTGCTCGCGGGTGCGATCGTGCTGTTCAACACTTCGCAGACCGTCGACATCCAGCACTGGATCGAAGAAGCGGTGAGCATCGCCGGAGCATTGCAGGATATTGCCGCAAACCCGGTCATCAACGGGCTCACCGCGAATGACCTGGACGGCGTCATCGGGGCGGCCAGGGCGGCCTTCCTCGCCCCCGCGAGCGTTCTGGACATGACCATCGACATCGGTCCGGCGCCGAATCCGGTGTCGCTGATGATGTACGTCGTCGTGGTCACGATTTTCCGGCGGTTCGCCGACGTCGCCACCGATCACGGGCCCGTGGTGACCGACATGCAGCAGACCAGCCAGCATCTGCCGGGCGCCAGCGGCACCACCGTGTCGGGTTACGTCCAGTTCTACGACGCCGACGGCGACCCGATCACCTCATACGGATTCACCGAACCCAACGACAGCCGCTTCACCGTCACCGTGGTCGATGGCACCAACGGGCGGATGAATTGGACTGTGTGGGACTGGAATCCGCTGGGGCCCACGACTCCCAAGACGCTGACGTTCACACTGACGGTCTTGGCGCAGGGGGACGGCCAGATCAGCGTGTCGAAGCCGTACATGCCGAACGGCAACGAGACACAAAAAACCGTCACGGTGACCGTCTACTACAACCAGGCCATCGGGACGATGACCAATACGGTCACGAGCACCTCGGGGCTGGGCGTGGTTCGCGGATCCATCAGCGTGCCGCAGAACTCGGACAATCCGACGACCTTCGCGCTCAGCGGAGCCAGTGGGGGATCGGCCTACACCGCCAACGGCGGCATCGTCAAGCTCAACGCGACCACGGGCGCCTACACCTACATCCCGAATCGGGCCTCGAGTGCCACGACGGATTCGTTCCAGGTGGTCAGCACCGACGCCTTCGGCCACACCTACACCACGTCGGTATCGGTACCGGTGAGTTCGGTGTCACCGGTGGCGACATTCAACACCCGGACCGGCACTGTGACCGGCAATCTGGACATCCCCACCGGCAGTGCCGATACCGGGCTGATGACCTACTCGCTGGGCACCGCTCCCAACGCCGCCAGGGGCACGGTGACGGTGAATGCCGATGGCACCTTCGTCTACACCAGGTCGGCGACGGCCGGATCGCAGCCCACGACGGACTCGTTCACGATCCTGGGCACGGACAGCACCGGGAAGACAGTCACCATCGCCGTGGTCAACGTCGACGCCACGATCGGCAACAGTGCGCCGGTGGGCAACGGTGTGACAGTGGGCAGTTCGAAACTGGAGCGGATCGTCGGTCCGAACGACAAGCAGACCACGACCGGAACTCTGAAAGCGACTGACGCAGACGGTGATCCGGTGACCTGGGCCGCCGGCACATACAGCACCGCTCAGGGCGGGTCGATCACGGTTGCTGCCAACGGGGCGTTCACCTACACGAACCAGAAGTACGCGTGGTTCGGTGTCTCGGACAGCTATTGGCATGACCATGCTGTCGCGGGCGACCCCGGTGACACGTTCACCATCAACGTCAGTGACGGGTTCGGCGGCACCACCGCGGTGACCTACGGCATTCCGATCGAGAAGCAGAACGCGACGCCGACGCTGAGCGGCGGTGTCGCCAGTTCGAGCACCAGCGGCCTCGGGGTGGTGCGCGGCACCATCTCTGGTGGCTCCGACAACGACGGCGACAGCCTGACCTACCGCCTGCTCAACACCAGCGGTGGATCGGCGTACACGACCAACGGCGGCATCGTCACGATGAGCGGTACGTCGTTCACCTATATCCCCAAGGTGGGGGTCACCACGGATTCGTTCCAGGTGCAGGTCGACGACGGCCATGGCGGCGTCACCACCGCGACGGTGACACTGAACGGCCTGACCACACCGTCGCCGCAGACCAACACCAACGGCGTGGCCGGTTCCACCACCGGCTCACTGAACGTCCCGGGCGGCGATACCGGGCTTGGGCTGACCTACAGCCTGGGCAGCGGTCCGTCGAAGGGCACCGTGGTGGTCAACGCCGACGGCACCTACAGCTACACGCGCAACGGCAGCCTGGGTCACACCACGACCCCGAACGATTCGTTCACCATCAGGGCCACCGACGCCACCGGCAAGTCGGTGATCATCGCTACGATCAACGTCGCCCCGTCGATCAGCAACAACGCGCCTGCGGTGACCGTCAACGGTGGCACCGGGACGGTCAACCTGACCTCGCCCGGGTCGTTGAACTCGTCCAGCTATGTGCAGACGATCAACGGAATCACCTTCGCAGTCAGCGACTCCGACGGGGATGCGCTCTACGTCAACAACAAGTACGACGGCAGCGGTACCACCTTCGCGCTGGCCAGTGGCGGCACCATCACCACCGCCAACGGCGGCACGGTGACGGTGAACTCCAACGGGACGATGTCGTACTCGATCACCAAGAACGCGGCGTACTACCACGCCGCGGCTAAGATCGGTGCCTCGGGCACCACCACGACGGACTGGTTCAACCTGACGGTCACCGATGCGTACGGCGGTACCAGCACGGTCAAGGTGAACGTGCCGGTCTTCGCGGTGAACAGTGCACCGACGTTCGCGTCCGGTTCCTACGTCACCGGCCTGTCCGGCACGAAGGTCGTGTGGAACCTCAACGTCGACGATATCGACGGTGACCTTGTCGGCACCAACCGTGGCGGCACCCCCGGCTACGACAACAGCAAGGGCGGCAACATCACCGGCAACCTGGATACCGGCGGTGCGAGTTACGGATTCGGCTCGGGGACTCTCACCATCACAGTCCGGGATGGTTATTACCTCACCAACGCGGACGGCACGATCGCGGTTGACGGTAGCGGGAACAAGATCGTGGCAAGCACCTCGAAGTCGTGGAGCTGACGCCTCCCTAGAGCCCCGCGAGCTGGGGCAGGGTGGCGTGGGCGATCAGGAAGTAGATGATCAGCCCGGTGCCGTCGACGATGGTCGCGATCATCGGCCCCGACACCACCGCCGGGTCGACCCGCAGCTTCTTGAGTAGCGGCGGCAGAACCGAGGCCACGATCGAGGCCCACAGCACGATCGCGGCGACCGTCAACGACACCGTGATGGTCACCTGGGGGCCGACGCCGAGGGTCCAGGCGCGGATGACCGCGGCCAGCGCCATGGTCGCGGCGATCAGGAAGCCGGTCGACACCTCCTTGGCCAGGATCTTGGGCACGTCACGCAGCCGGACCTGGCCGGTTCCCATCGCCCGCACCAGCGTGGTGGTGATCTGGGTGCCGGTGTTGCCACCGGTCCCGATGAGCAATGGGATGAAGAACGCCAACGCAACGACGGCTTCCAGCTCGTCCTCGAACGCGCGCAGCACGGTGCCGATGTAGGCCTCGGCCACGAACAACACGAGCAGCCAGACGATTCGCTTGCGCCACAAGCGATATGGCGAGGCCCGCAGATAGGGGACTTCCAGCGGGGCCGACCCGCCCTGTCGCTCGGCGTCCCTGGTCGCCTCGGCGTCGATGATGTCGGCCGCCGTGTCGGCGGTCAGAACGCCGAGCAGCCTGCGCTGATCGTCTACCACGGGCAGCGCGGCCAGGTCGTAGTCCACCAGTGACTGGGCGGCCTGCTCGGCGCCGGTCAGCGGACCCACCCAGACGGGGTCCAGGCTGGTCAGTTCGGCGACGGTCTGCTCCGGCTGGGCCAGCACCAGGTCCTGGAACTCCAGGAATCCGATCAGCCGGCGGTCGGCGTCGGTGACGTAGATCAGCGCACCGGGACGGGCTCGGCCGCGCATCTGCGCGCTCTGGGCACGTACCAGTGCCTCGGCGTCGACGGCGGTGACGGCGTCCGGGATGGTGAAGACGTCGGGCAGCATGTGTGCGGCCACCGACGTCGGCGGCCACGTCAGAACCTCGCGCAGCACGTCGGCCTGTGCTGCGCCGATCTGGTCGAGCAGCGTCTCGCGGGCCGAATTCGGCAGTCGCCGAAGGATTTCGGCGGCCACGTCGGTGTCGATCGTCGCCAGCCACCGTGCCGACTGCGCGGTGTCGGCCGCCTGCACGATCCGGTGCGCCAGGTCGGCGTCGACCGACCCGAGCAGCTCCGGGCCCGTTTCGGCGTCGAGCAGCGAGACGAAGGTGGTCAGCTTCTCCCGCGAGATCGCACCGACCTGGCGGCTTCGCTCGACGGATCCGACCGAGCGCAACCACTGGCCGACCGCCTCGGGTGAGTTCAGCTCGCCGGCGCGCACCGGCAGGACGCCGAGCACGCCGACATCGAGACCAAGTCCCCTCATCGCACTCCTCAGGGTTGTGGGGTCGCAGGTATCAGATCGCACCCGCGCTGCATCGAGCCCGCCGAGCGGGCCGGACCCACCATGAGTTCATCTGGGGTTCACCTCAGGGTCCCGTCCTGTCACGTACGTCACACCGCGCACCTGGCCTGCGGATATCGGCGGTCGGCGGCGCCGAACCGGCCGGCGGGCGACCGTTGACCAGGACGGGCAATATTCGCCAGGGCGCGGTGGTTCATACTGTCTACAAGCAGCATCAGGACATGGGTAGGCGGCAGAGATGACGAGGCTGGACACCGTCGAACGGGCGGTTGCCGATATCGCGGCGGGCAAGGCCGTCGTCGTCATCGATGACGAGGACCGCGAGAACGAGGGTGACCTGATCTTCGCCGCCGAGAAGGCGACACCGGAGCTGGTCGCGTTCATGGTCCGCTACACCTCCGGTTACCTGTGTGTTCCGCTGTCCGGTGAGATCTGCGACAAGCTCGGCCTGCTGCCGATGTACGCGGTCAACCAGGACAAGCACGGCACCGCCTACACCGTCACGGTGGACGCGAAAAACGGTGTGGGAACTGGTATCTCGGCTGCCGATCGGGCCACCACGATGCGACTGCTTGCCGATCCGACCAGCGTCGCCGAGGATTTCAGCAAGCCGGGCCACGTCGTGCCGCTGCGCGCCAAGGACGGCGGGGTGCTGCGCCGACCCGGTCACACCGAGGCCGCCGTCGACCTGGCCCGGCTGGCCGGATTGCAGCCCGCGGGCGCCATCTGCGAGATCGTCAGTCAGAAGGACGACGGCTCGATGGCCCAGACCGATGAGCTGCGGGTGTTCGCAGACGAACACGACCTGGCCCTGATCTCGATCGCGGACCTGATCGAGTGGCGGCGCAAGCACGAGAAGCACATCGAGCGGATCGCCGAGGCGCGGATCCCGACCCGCCATGGCGAGTTCCGGGCGGTCGGTTATTCCAGCATGTACGAAGAGGTGGAGCACGTCGCGCTGGTCAGGGGCGATATCGCGGGGCCGGAGAACGACGGTCATGACGTGCTGGTGCGGGTGCACTCGGAGTGCCTGACCGGTGACGTGTTCGGCTCGCGGCGGTGTGACTGCGGTCCACAGCTGGATGCGGCGCTGGCGATGGTGGCCCGCGAGGGCCGCGGCATCGTGCTCTACATGCGCGGCCACGAGGGTCGCGGCATCGGCCTGATGCACAAGCTGCAGGCCTACCAGCTGCAGGACGCCGGCGCCGACACCGTCGACGCGAACCTGGAGCTGGGGTTACCTGCCGACGCGCGCGACTACGGCATCGGTGCGCAGATCCTGGTGGACCTCGGCGTCCGCTCCATGCGGCTGCTGACCAACAACCCGGCCAAGCGGGTGGGTCTGGACGGCTACGGGCTGCACATCATCGAGCGGGTGCCGCTGCCGGTGCGCGCCAACGCCGAGAACATCCGCTACCTGATGACCAAGCGTGACCGGATGGGTCACGACCTGACCGGCCTCGAGGACTACGACGACGCCGTGCCGGGCGATCTCGGCGGGGCCCTCTGATATGAGTGGTGGCGCAGGCGTTCCCGACTTTCCGGAGATGGACGCCTCCGACGTGTCGCTGGCGATCGTGGCCAGTACCTGGCATTCGAAGATCTGCAATGCGCTGCTCGACGGCGCCCGGCGGGTGGCCGAGGACGCCGGGGTGCCGAGCCCGACCGTGGTGCGAGTTCTCGGCGCCATCGAAATCCCGGTCGTGGCACAAGAACTCGCCCGCACCCATGACGCGGTCGTCGCGCTCGGGGTGGTGATCCGGGGCCAGACGCCGCATTTCGACTATGTCTGCGATGCCGTCACGCAGGGGCTCACCCGGGTGTCGCTGGACGCGTCGACGCCGGTGGCCAACGGGGTGCTCACCACCAACGACGAGGAACAGGCGCTGGACCGGGCCGGGCTGCCCGGTTCGGCAGAGGACAAAGGTGCCCAGGCCGCCGCGGCCGCGTTGTCGACGGCGTTGACCCTGCGGCACCTGCGCGGGGCATGACCGCGGCGAACGAGCGCTGGGATGTCGTGGTGCGGCCGCGCCGCATGCCGTACGTCGCCTACACCGCGGCGTTCGTGATCGCGACGGCGGGCATCGTGGTCGGGTTCCTGTTGAAGATCCGCTATACCGGGGCGATCATCCAGACCGCCGATCAGGTGGCGATGGGCGCCCTCGGAGTGATCCTGGCCGGGGCGATCCTGCTGCTGGCGATGCCGCGGATGCGTATCGGTCCGGCCGGCATCGGGGTGCGCAACGTCCTGGTCGAGCGGGTCGTGCCGTGGAACGAGGTGATGGGCGTGTCCTTCCCGGAGGGCGCGCGATGGGCGCGGGTGGATCTGGCCCACTACGAATACCTTCCGGTGTTCGCGATCCAGTCCGTCGACGGCGAGCGCGCCGTGGCGGCGATGGACACGCTGCGCACCTCGCTGGCCACTTACCGGCCCGACCTGGCTGGATCCTGATACCCGGCTTCCGGCGACCCCGGAGGTGTCACGGCGGCCATCTGGCACACCTTAGGCTGGAGAGCGTGCCCGATCCCGCGACCTACCGACCTGCGCCCGGGTCGATCCCGGTCGAGCCGGGTGTCTATCGATTCCGGGATCCGCATGGCCGGGTCATCTACGTCGGCAAGGCCAAGAGCCTGCGCAGCCGGCTGACCTCGTACTTCCAGGACATCTCCGCGCTGCATCCGCGAACCCGCCAGATGGTGACCACCGCGGCGAAGGTCGAGTGGACGGTGGTCACCACCGAGGTCGAGGCCCTGCAGCTGGAATACAACTGGATCAAGGAGTTCGACCCGCGGTTCAACGTCCGCTACCGCGACGACAAGTCCTACCCGGTGCTGGCTGTCACGCTGGGCGAGGAGTATCCGCGGTTGTTCGTCTATCGCGGCCCGCGGCGCAAGGGGGTCCGCTACTTCGGGCCGTACTCGCATGCGTGGGCCATCCGGGAGACCCTGGACCTGTTGACCCGGGTGTTCCCCGCCCGCACGTGTTCGGCCGGAGTGTTCAAGCGGCACAGCCAGATCGAGCGTCCGTGCCTGCTGGGCTACATCGACAAGTGCTCGGCGCCGTGCGTGGGAAGGGTCACAGCCCAAGAACACCGGGACATCGTCGTGAACTTCTGCGATTTCCTGTCCGGCAAGACCGACCGGTTCGCCCGTGAGCTGGAACACCAGATGAACGCAGCCTCGGCCGAACTCGACTTCGAGCGGGCGGCCCGGCTGCGTGACGACATCGCGGCGCTCAAGCGCGCGCTGGAGAAGCAGGCCGTCGTGCTCGGTGACGGCACCGACGCCGACGTCGTCGCGTTCGCCGACGACGACCTGGAGGCCGCGGTGCAGGTCTTCCACGTCCGCGGCGGCCGGGTCCGTGGTCAGCGTGGCTGGGTGGTCGAAAAGCCCGGCGATCCAAGCGAATCCGCGGAGGCTCAGCTGGTCGAGCAGTTCCTCACCCAGTTCTACGGCGACCAGGCCGAGTTGGACGGGGCCGCGGACGAGGCCACCAATCCGGTACCGCGCGAGGTGCTGGTGCCGTGCCTGCCGCCGAACGCCGACGAGCTGGGCGACTGGCTGTCGGGGTTGCGGGGCTCGCGGGTGGCGCTGCGGGTGCCGCAGCGCGGTGACAAGAAGGCGCTGGCCGAGACGGTGCATCGCAACGCCCAGGAGGCGCTGCAACAGCACAAACTCAAGCGCGCCGGCGACTTCACCGCCAGATCGGCTGCGCTGCAGAACATTCAGGAGTCGTTGGGGCTGGCTGACGCGCCGCTGCGCATCGAGTGTGTCGACATCAGCCATGTGCAGGGCACCGATGTGGTGGCGTCGATGGTGGTGTTCGAGGACGGTCTGCCGCGCAAGTCCGACTACCGGCATTTCGCGATCCGGGAGGCCGCCGGTGAGGGCCGCTCCGACGACGTGGCCTCGATCGCCGAGGTGACGCGGCGGCGCTTCGCCCGCCATGTTCACGAGCAGCAGCAGCCCCTCGAGGAGCTTTCCCCGGAGGGCAAATCCCGCAAGTTCGCCTACCCGCCCAACCTGTACGTCGTCGACGGCGGCGCACCGCAGGTGAACGCGGCCCAGGCGGTGCTGGACGACCTCGGGGTCACCGACGTCGCGGTGATCGGTCTGGCCAAGCGGCTCGAGGAGGTGTGGGTGCCCGGGGAGATCGACCCGGTGATCCTGCCCCGCAACAGCGAGGGCCTGTACCTGCTGCAGCGAGTCCGCGACGAGGCGCACCGCTTCGCCATCACCTACCACCGCAGCAAGCGGTCCAAGCGGATGACGGCCTCGGCGCTGGACTCGGTGCGCGGGCTGGGGGAGACCCGGCGCAAGGCGCTGGTGACCCACTTCGGGTCGCTGGCGCGGCTGCGGCAGGCGAGCGTCGCGGAGATCACGGCGGTGCCCGGCATCGGTGCCGCGACGGCCACCGCGGTGCTGGAAGCACTAGGCGTGACGGTGGATTCGACGGGATCGGCTGCGCAGGCCGAGCCCGTCGGCAAAGATCAGTCTGCTGAACAGGCGACGCGATGACAGATCACAGCACAGGCGAACACATGCGCACCGGCCAGACCGGCGAGGAATCGGGTATCGACGTGGTCTTGGTGACCGGTCTGTCCGGGGCCGGCCGGGGCACCGCGGCAAAGGTACTCGAGGATCTCGGCTGGTATGTGGCCGACAATCTGCCGCCCGAGCTCATCGCCCGGATGGTGGATTTCGGCCTGGCGGCGGGCTCGCGGATCACCCAGCTGGCGGTGGTGATGGACGTGCGCTCCCGCGGTTTCACCGGCGACCTGGACTGGGTGCGCAACGAGCTGGCGACCCGTGGCATCCACTCGCGGGTGCTGTTCATGGAAGCCTCCGACGACATCCTGGTCCGGCGCTACGAGAACAACCGGCGTAGCCATCCGCTGCAGGGCAACCAGACCCTGGCCGAGGGCATCGCCGCCGAACGAGCGATGCTCGCCCCGGTGCGGGCGTCCGCCGATCTGGTCATCGACACCTCGACCCTGTCGGTGCACGGCCTGCGGGACAGCATCGAACGCGCCTTCGGCGGCGAGACCGTCGCGCAGACCAGCGTCACCGTGGAGTCGTTCGGCTTCAAGTACGGGCTGCCGATGGATTCCGACATGGTGATGGACGTCCGTTTCCTGCCCAACCCGCACTGGGTGGACGAACTGCGGCCGCACACCGGCCAGCACGCGGCGGTGCGGGATTACGTCCTGAGTCAACCCGGCGCCGGGGAGTTCCTGCAGACCTACCATCAGCTGCTGAGACTCGTCGTCGACGGCTACCGCCGGGAAGGGAAGCGATACATGACCGTGGCCATCGGCTGCACCGGCGGCAAGCACCGCAGCGTCGCCATGGCCGAGGCCCTTGCCGGGCTGCTCGAGCACAACGAGCACCTCGCAGTCCGGGTGCTGCATCGCGATCTGGGTCGCGAATGACCCGGATCGTCGCCCTCGGTGGCGGGCACGGTCTGTATGCGACGCTGTCCGCGGCACGCCGGCTCACCCCACATATCACCGCGGTGGTCACCGTCGCCGACGACGGCGGGTCGTCCGGCCGGCTGCGTAACGAACTCGACGTCGTTCCACCCGGTGATCTGCGAATGGCGTTGGCGGCCTTGGCTTCCGACAGTCCGCACGGCAGGTTGTGGGCCACCATCATCCAGCACCGGTTCGGCGGCAGCGGTGCGCTGGCCGGACATCCGATCGGCAACCTCATCCTGGCCGGGCTCAACGAACTGCTGGCCGATCCGGTGGCCGCGCTCGACGAACTGGGCCGCATCCTGGGCGTCAAGGGCCGGGTGCTGCCGATGTGTCCGATCGCGTTGGAGATCGAGGCCGACGTCGCCGGCCTGGACGACGACCCCCGGATGAGCCGGGTGATTCGCGGTCAGGTCGCGGTGGCGACGACACCGGGCAAGGTGCGGCGGGTGCGCCTGTCACCCGGCGATCCGCCGGCCACCCGGCAGGCGATCGACGCGATCATGACCGCCGACCTGGTGGTGCTCGGTCCGGGTTCGTGGTTCACCAGCGTGATCCCGCACCTGTTGGTGCCGGAGCTGGCGGCGGCGCTGACCGCCACCACCGCGCGCCGGGCTCTGGTGCTGAACCTGGCCGCCGAGCCGGGGGAGACCGCGGGTTTCTCCTCCGAGCGTCATATCCACGTGCTGGCCCAGCACGCGCCCGGCTTCGTCGTCGACGAGATCATCGTCGATTCGTCGTGCGTCCCATCTGACCGGGAACGTGACCAACTTCGCCGCACCGCAAGCCTGCTGGAAGCCTCGGTTCGGTTTGCCGACGTCTCCAGACCTGGTACACCTTTACATGACCCGGCGAAGCTGGCTGCAGCGCTTGACGGTGTACGCGCCCGGAACACGGTTCCCGCGCCGTCGTCCCGCCCGTCGGCGGCGTCCATGCAGGCCGGCGGGACTCGACAGGGGGACGGCGTGCAGGGACCAGCTGGCAACGGACCGAGAGGTGACGACCCGTGGCGATGACTGCTGAGGTGAAGGACGAACTCAGCCGGTTGACGGTCAATTCCGTATCCGCCCGCCGTGCCGAGGTGGCCTCCCTGCTGCGTTTCGCCGGCGGGCTGCACATCGTGTCCGGCCGGGTCGTCGTCGAGGCCGAGGTGGACCTCGGGATCATCGCCCGGCGGCTGCGCAAGGACATCTACGACCTCTACGGCTACAACGCGGTGGTGCACGTGCTGTCGGCCAGCGGCATCCGCAAGAGCACCCGCTATCTGGTGCGGGTCGCCAAGGACGGGGAGGCGCTGGCCCGCCAGACCGGGCTGCTCGACATGCGTGGCCGGCCGGTGCGCGGGTTGCCCGCCCAGGTGGTCGGTGGCAGCGTCGGCGACGCCGAGGCGGCCTGGCGGGGCGCGTTCCTCGCCCATGGCTCGCTGACCGAGCCTGGGCGCTCCTCAGCGCTCGAAGTCAGTTGTCCCGGACCGGAAGCCGCCCTGGCTCTGGTCGGCGCCGCGCGCCGGCTGGGCGTCAGCGCCAAGGCCCGCGAGGTGCGGGGCACCGACCGGGTGGTGGTGCGCGACGGTGAGGCGATCGGCGCCCTGTTGACTCGGATGGGTGCTCAGGACACCCGGCTGACGTGGGAGGAACGCCGGATGCGCCGCGAGGTGCGGGCCACCGCCAACCGGCTGGCCAACTTCGACGACGCGAACCTGCGCCGCTCGGCCCGCGCCGCGGTGGCGGCCGCCGCTCGCGTCGAGCGGGCGCTGGACATCCTGGCCGACACGGTGCCCGATCACCTGGCCGCGGCGGGGCGCCTGCGGGTCGAACACCGGCAGGCCTCGCTGGAGGAACTGGGCCGGCTGGCCGATCCGCCGATGACCAAAGACGCTGTGGCCGGCCGTATTCGGCGCCTGCTGTCGATGGCCGACCGCAAGGCCAAGCAGGACGGCATTCCCGACACGGAGTCGGCCGTCACCCCTGATCTGCTCGAAGACGCTTAGCCACGTAGGCCTTGAGTTCGGCCGACAGCGCGTCGGCGGGCAGCAACTGGGCCAGCAGGGCGGGTTCGGACATCTTGGCGCGGTAGACCAGGTTGATCGTGACGTCATGGTCGGGCCGGTGCTCGATCTCGATGGTGTCGCCGGCGCGGACGGTCCCTGGCGAGATCACCCGCAGATAGGCGCCGGGTTTGCCGGCGGCGGTGAACGTCTTGATCCAGTTGTCGATGTCCAGGAACGCGGCGAAGGTGCGGCACGGGGTACGCGGGGCGGAGACTTCGAGCACCAGCCCGGAGTTGCCCACCCGCCAGCGTTCGCCGATGAGCGCGCCGGTGACGTCGACGCCCGCGGTGGTGAGGTTCTCGCCGAACATGCCGCCGGTCAGCGGCCGCGACAGCCGGGTTTCCCACTCGTCGAGGTCTTCGCGGGCGTAGGCGTAGACGGCCTGATCGTCGCCGCCGTGCAGCTTCTGGTTGCCGATCGTGTCGCCGACCAGACCGCTGCCCAGACCCTGGCGCATCGGACCGGGCGCGCGTACCGGCACGGCCCCGTCGGTGGGCACCTTGTCGATGCCGGTCCGCTTCGACGGTGCGTCCGGGTTCGCGCGGACCCGGGCCAGGTTGACCGACAAGACGCGTGCCATCGCAACAGCGTAATGGCGATCGGGCCGCCCAGCCCGCCGCCCCCGAATTGCTCTGTGGCGGGCAGGGTTACCGTTGTCCGATGTCCGGCGGTGAGGTTCTGCGCGTCGGTGTGGCGTTTTCCGATCCGCCGTTCACCGAGTCGGGCGACACCGGTCTGGACGCCGACCTGATGACCGCGATCGGCCGGCGGCTGGGCGCCGAGGTGCGGTTCGTCCACTACCGGGGCCGCGACGTCAGCGAGATGCTCGACGCGCTGGATTCCGGCGACTTCGACTGTGTGGCCTCGGGGATCGCGGTCACCGGTTCCCGCGCGCTGAAGGCGGCGTTCTGCGATCCCTACCTGATCTCCGGCCAGGCGCTGGCGGTGGATGCCGGCCGGCTGCCCGAGGTGGCTTCGATCGACGATCTCGACGGGCTGACCATCGGGGTGCTGGCGGGCGACACCGGCCAGCCGATCGCCAACCGGCTGCTGGCCGACGGCAAGGTCGCCCGGGTGCGGCGTTATCCCTACGGCGGGATCCGCGGCGCATTGCGCGAGCTGTCCACCGGTCGGTGCGACGCGGTGCTGTACCTGGAACCGGTACTGACCCGACTGACCGGTGCGATGCCCGGGGTCGCGGTGGTCCAACGCGGCATCACCTCGGAGAAGATCGCGGTTGCGGTGCCGACCAGCGCCACCGCGCTGCTGGGCCGGATCAACGTCGCGCAGGCCGCCGCCGAGCAGGACGGCACGCTGCCCGAGATCCGGGAACGGTGGACGGGATCGCCGCGCGCCGACCAGAGCGGTCCCCGAATCGGGGGGACCCCCGGGTGACATTCCAGGCGGTCGCGCACGCCGGTGAGCAGGACACTAGGCTGGGCGCGGGTACTGAGAAGCTACTAGAGGAGACAACGTGACCATCCGGGTTGGCGTTAACGGCTTCGGCCGCATCGGACGCAACTTCTTCCGGGCTCTCGACGCGCAGAAGGCGCAGGGCAAGAACACGGATATCGAGATCATCGCGGTCAACGACCTGACCGACAACGCGACTCTCGCGCACCTGCTGAAGTTCGATTCCATCCTGGGCCGGCTGCCGTACGACGTGAGTCTCGAAGGCGAGGACACCATCGTCGTCGGCGACACCAAGATCAAGGCTCTCGAGGTCAAGGCCGGCCCGGCTGAACTGCCGTGGGGCGATCTCGGCGTCGACATCGTCGTCGAATCAACCGGCATCTTCACCAAGGCCGAGAAGGCCAAGGGCCACCTCGACGCGGGTGCCAAGAAGGTCATCATCTCGGCGCCGGCCACCGACGAGGACATCACGATCGTGCTCGGCGTCAACGACGACAAGTACGACGGCAGCCAGAACATCATCTCCAACGCGTCCTGCACGACGAACTGCCTCGGCCCGCTGGCCAAGGTCCTCAACGACGAGTTCGGCATCGTCAAGGGCCTGATGACCACCATCCACGCCTACACCCAGGACCAGAACCTGCAGGACGGCCCGCACAGCGATCTGCGCCGGGCGCGTGCCGCCGCGCTGAACATCGTGCCGACCTCGACCGGTGCGGCCAAGGCCATCGGCCTGGTGCTTCCGGAGCTGAAGGGCAAGCTCGACGGCTACGCGCTGCGCGTGCCGATCCCCACCGGTTCGGTCACCGACCTGACCGCGGAGCTGAGCAAGAAGGCCACCGCCGCGGAGATCAACGCCGCGATGAAGGCCGCCGCCGAGGGCCCGCTCAAGGGGATCCTGAAGTACTACGACGCACCGATCGTCTCCAGCGACATCGTCACCGACCCGCACAGCTCCATCTTCGACTCGGGTCTGACCAAGGTCATCGACGATCAGGCCAAGGTCGTGTCCTGGTACGACAACGAGTGGGGTTACTCCAACCGCCTGGTGGACCTGGTCGCGCTGGTCGGTAAGTCCCTGTAACAGCGATGGCCGTCAAGACTCTCGCTGACCTGTTGGCCGAGGGCGTTGAGGGTCGGGGCGTTCTCGTGCGCTCCGATCTCAACGTCCCGCTCGACGACGACGGGCACATCACCGACCCGGGCCGCATCATCGCCTCGGTGCCGACGCTCAAGGCGCTGGCCGATGCCGGGGCCAAGGTCGTGGTGACCGCACACCTGGGCCGGCCCAAGGGCGGCCCGGAGCCGAAGTTCTCGCTGGCGCCGGTTGCCGTGGCGCTGGGGGAGCAGTTGGGCAGACATGTCCAGCTGGCCGGCGACGTGGTGGGCACCGATGCGCTGGCTCGGGCCGAAGGCCTGACCGACGGTGACGTCCTGCTGCTGGAGAACATCCGCTTCGACGGGCGGGAGACCAGCAAGGACGATGCCGAACGGCGCAAACTGGCCCAGGCGCTGGTCGAATTGGTCGGTGACGACGGTGCTTTCGTGTCCGACGGCTTCGGCGTGGTGCATCGCAAGCAGGCGTCGGTGTACGACGTCGCCACGCTGCTTCCGCACTACGCGGGCACGCTGGTGGCCACCGAGGTCAAGGTGCTCGAGCAGCTGACCAGCTCGACCGAGCGGCCCTACGCGGTGGTGCTGGGCGGTTCCAAGGTGTCGGACAAGCTGGCCGTCATCGAGAATCTGGCCACGAAGGCCGACAGCCTCATCATCGGCGGCGGCATGTGCTTCACCTTCCTTGCCGCGCAAGGTGTTTCGGTGGGCACGTCGCTGCTGCAGGAAGAGATGCTGGATACCTGCCGGGACCTGCTCGAGAAATACGGTGACGTGATCCACCTGCCGGTGGACATCGTCGTCGCCGAGAAGTTCTCGGCCGATTCGCCCGCCGAAACCGTTGCCGCCGACCGGATTCCGGAAGGCAAGATGGGCCTGGACATCGGCCCGGAGTCGGTGAAGCGGTTCACCGCGCTGCTGTCGAACGCGCGCACCATCTTCTGGAACGGGCCGATGGGCGTGTTCGAGTTCCCGGCGTTCGCGGCGGGAACGATGGGAGTGGCCGAGGCGATCGTGTCGGCGACCGCCAAGGGTGCGTTCAGCGTCGTCGGCGGCGGCGATTCGGCAGCCGCGGTGCGTCAGCTCGGGCTGCCCGAGGACGGTTTCTCGCACATTTCCACCGGCGGCGGCGCGTCGCTGGAATACCTTGAGGGCAAAGCTCTGCCCGGTATTGAAATCCTCGAATCGTCCTAGGAGTGCTGTGCCACGTAAACCGCTGATCGCCGGCAACTGGAAGATGAACCTCAACCACTTCGAGGCCATCGCGCTCGTCCAGAAGATCGCGTTCTCGTTGCCCGACAAGTACTTCGACAAGGTTGATGTCACGGTCATCCCGCCGTTCACCGATCTGCGGAGTGTGCAGACCCTGGTCGACGGCGACAAGCTGCGGCTGACCTACGGTGCGCAGGACCTGTCGCAGCACGATTCGGGCGCGTACACCGGCGACATCAGCGGCGCGTTTCTGGCCAAGCTGGGCTGCACGTTCGTGGTGGTCGGGCACTCCGAGCGTCGCACCTACCACCACGAGGACGACGCGCTCGTCGCGGCGAAGGCGGCCGCGGCGCTCAAGCACGGGATCACCCCGATCGTGTGCATCGGCGAGCAGCTCGAGGTCCGCGAGGCGGGCAACCACGTCGAGTTCAATGTGACGTCGTTGCGTGGTTCGCTGGCCGGGCTGACCGCCGAGCAGGTGGCACAGGTGGTGATCGCCTACGAGCCGGTGTGGGCGATCGGCACCGGCCGGGTGGCCAGCGCCGCCGACGCGCAGGAAGTGTGCGGTGCCATTCGCGCCGAGCTGGGCGAGATCGCGTCGCCGCAGGTGGCCGATGGCGTGCGGGTGCTCTACGGCGGGTCGGTGAATGCCAAGAACGTGGGCGAGATCGTGGCGCAGAAGGACATCGACGGCGCGCTGGTCGGCGGGGCTTCGCTGGACGGCGAGCAATTCGCCACCCTGTCGGCCATCGCCGCAGGTGGGCCGTTGCCGTGATCGCCGCGGTGACCGGGTAGTCTGGTCGCCATGGTTTTGACTCTGCAGATCATCCTGGTGGTCACCAGCGTGCTGGTGGTGCTGCTGGTGCTGCTGCACCGCGCCAAGGGTGGCGGCCTGTCGACGCTGTTCGGCGGCGGTGTGCAGTCCAGCCTGTCCGGGTCGACCGTGGTGGAGAAGAACCTCGACCGGCTGACGTTGTTCGTCACCGGCATCTGGGTGGTGTCCATCGTCGGCATGGCGCTGCAGATCAAGTACAGCTGAGCACCCAGGGCGTGACCGTCAGGTTGTAAAGACGACCCGCTGACCGTCTTCCGGCTCCTGCCAGACCTGTTCCACATCTTTGAGCGGGACCGCGCGTGGCTGTGTCCGCAGCGTGCCGTTCGCGATCAGGGCGGCCAGCTGCGGCAGTTCGGCCACGATGTCGGCAACCGGCACCGAGCCGATACCGCTGCCCACGATCTGTAGCGGCATGGATCGCAGCGCTGCCGACGGGATGTCGGCGCTGACGCCGGCCATCGAACCGATCTGAATCCAGGTCAGCGGCCGGCTCGAATCGTGACGGTCGCGCGCGAAGCCGGCCATCAGCTCGGCGGCGGGCGGGCCCCAGATGTAGTCGATGACGATGTCGGCGCCCAGCACCTGGTCGAGGTTCGTGTCGAGTGCGTCGAGCGCGATGGTCTGGTCGGCCCCTAGCGCGGGCAGTGCGTCCAGTTGCCGGCGATCCCGCCCGACCCCGATCACTGTGCCCGCGCCCAGATGTTTGGCGGCCTGGACGGCCAGGCGCCCTGCGCTACCGGTCGCGCCGAGAACCACCACGGTGTGGCCGGGCTGCAGGGTGGTGCGACGCCGCAGCGCCACCCACGAGGACATGGCCGGGTTCATCGCCGCGGCGATCGCAACCGGATCGGCCTCATCGGGTAGAACGACGCTGCGGCGCAGGTCGACGAGTGTCTGCTCGGCCATGGCGCCCAGGTCGGTGGCCACCACGAAATAGCGCAGGGTGCCGTCGGGCGCGCGGCCCACGCCGTCGATACCGGGGACGAGCGGGAGGGTGCCGGTGCTGGTGTAGTGCGTTCCGGCCGCGCGGGAGCGCACCAGCGGATGAAGCCCGGCGGCGACGACGTCGACGACGACTTCGCTGTCGGCGGTCGCGGTGGGCTTCGGGAAGTTCTGGTAGGCGGGTGGTCTGGTGAAGTCGTTGACGACGGCTGCGTGCATGAGAGGCTCCAATAATAGATGGTATTACGAACTAAAATAGATGGTAATACGAACTAACGGTGCTACGCTAGCGCCATGAATGAAGCGCTGCTCGAGGACCTTGTGCGCACCTCGTTCGCGGTGATGGCGGTGCTCAACCGGGTCGCCGCCGAGAACGACCTGTCGCTGACGCAGCTGCGTGCGCTGGCGATCCTGCGCGATCGCGAGCCGACGATGGCCGAACTGGCCGACTACCTGGGGTTGGAGCGGTCCTCGGTGAGCGGATTGATGGACCGTGCCGTGCGCCGTGGGCTGGCCCGCAAGAGCGCGGGTCGCGAGGACGCCCGCTCGGTGCACGTCACCCTCACTGCGGAGGGGCAGCGCCGGAGCGCTGAGGTCGCCGAGAAGGTGGCCGGTCTGCTGGCCCAGATGACCACTCGCCTCAGCGCCGCTGAGCAGAAGCGGTTGGGTGCGTTGTTGTCGGAGATGCTGGACCAGGCGCCGCCGGTCACTCGTTAGGGAACCACCTGCCCTCGAAGACGGTGCCGAGCACCGGAATGTCCTTGAGTGCCAGCGGTTCGACGACGTAGGGGTCGTCGGCCAAGATCGTGAAGTTGGCCAGTTTGCCCGGGGAGATACTGCCCAGTTCGCCCTCCAGTCGCCAGGAGTGGGCGGCCTCGATGGTGATCGCCCGCAGTGCGTCGTGTACCGAGATCCGTTGTTCCGGCGCGACTGTTCGTCCGCTCGGGGTGCGCCGGTTCACCGCACACCAGGCGAGCGTGAGCGGTGCCGCCGGTCCCATCGGCAGGTCGGAGTGCAGCGAGAGCGGGATGCCCCGGCGGAGCACCGAGGCGGCGCGCACCATCACGTCTGCCCGGTCGGCGCCCAAGCCGTGGGCGGCGTACTGATCGGCGAATCCGACCGGGTAATACGGGTTGGCCGACACGATGCAACCCAGTCGCGCGATCCGGTCGATCTGTTCTTCGGACGAATTGGCGAAGTGGACGATCACCGTGCGATGGTCGGTGCGCGGATGTTCGGCCATGCACTCGTCGACGGTGTCGAGCACCAGATCCAGCGCCGCGTCCCCGTTGACGTGAATATGCAACTGCCAGTTCGCGTTCCAGTACACCTCCGCAAACGCCCGGAACGTATCGGGTGGCATCATCCACTCGCCATGGTGGCACAGGTCGGGATGGCCGTCGTCGTCGAGGTAGGGATCGCGCATCTGCATGAGCTGGCTGATGATCGCGCCGTCGGCGAACAGCTTGACCTGCTTGGGGAGCAGCCGGACTTTGCCGGTCGAGGCCGACTCGACCTGGCGTTGTGCGTCGGCCACCGCGTCCGCCGGATCCATCCCGCCATCGGCCTGGCTGCGGGCATCGACCAGGAATGTCGACGTGAACGGCGTCGCCGGATCGCCGAGGATGTCGTGGTACAGCGACCACGGTTCGAGCGCCCACATCAGGCCGGGCTCGTTGATGGCGGTCACGCCGTTGTGGCGCAGGTAGTCGACCAGCTGATGCAGTCCATTCGTCAGGCGGTCCTGGCTCATGAACACCGGGGCGAGGTGGGGGAGCAGCAGGTTCATCCCGGTCTCCCACCAGTGGCCGGCGGCGAAATCGACCATGCCGGCGGCCGGGCCGCTCACGTCCTCTGCCGTGAGCCCCAGCGCATCGATCGCGGCCGAGTTCAGAAACCACTCGTGACATGAACGCTGCCACACCGCGATCGGCCGGCTGGTGCTGATCTCGTCGAGCGCGTGCCGGTCGAGCGCGCCGTGCCAGAGCTCGTGGTAGCCCCAGGAGAACAGCCACTCGTCGGGCTCCGAAAACCGTTGCGCAGCTTCGGAAAGTCGCCGGCGATACTCCTCGGCGGAATGCGCGGCCGGGTAGGTCGCACCGGGCAGCTCCCAATCCTCGATCGCGATCACGTCGGTCATCAGCGTGGTGGCGCCCAGGATCGGGTGCAGATGCTGATCGATGAATCCCGCGCAGACGATCGCATCGGCGAAGCTGTCGTCCACCGTCCCGATGTCTCGCAACTCGGCCACGGAACCGACGGCCACGACACGTCCGTCCGCCACCGCGACCGCCGTCGCATCGGGTAGATCTGGGTCCATGGTGATCACCCGCCGCGCCGCGAAGACTGTCGTCGGTGAGATCGCCATGACTTGATCCTGCCTCAGCCCGGCTGGTCATCGTCCTGATTCAGCAGCCGCTCGGGGTGGTGCGCGTCGTTGACGCGCGGCGGACCGGTGCCGTCGCTCCAGGCGATCCGGCCGTCGTCGGTGACGGTCGTGGCGTATGTCCCCTCGGTCGCCATCGTGTGGTCGGGGCCGCAGCCGAAGTACAGGTTGTCAGCGTCCGTCGGGCCGCCCTCGCTCCACGGCACGGCATGGTGCACCTCGCTGTGATAGCCCGGTTCGAAGCAGTTCGGTTTCGTGCAGCCGCGATCCCGGGCGTAACAGATGATCCGGTGATCGGCCGTCGCCAGGCGTTTGGCGCGGCCCAGGTACAGCGGCCGGGCCGAGTGGTCCTCGAACACCGCGAGGTAGTGGATCGCCTCGCTCGCCATCCGGATGACGTCGCGCATCGGCAGTCGGCCCGTTCCGCCGGTTCGCGCCCACCCCGCCGCCTGCTCCAATTCACTCAGCGTCGTGGACACGATCACGGTGACCGGCAGCCCGCGGTGCTGTCCGAGCCCCCCGGATTCCACCGCGGCCTTCAAGCCCAGCTTCAGCCCGTCGTGGCAGCGCTGTTCGGGGGAGCGGGTGTCGCGCCCGTCGGTGCCGTCGGGAACGTGGCGGCCCGGGCGTTGCGCGGCGGTCACCGCCTCCACGTACGCGCGGGCCTCGGGATCCAGCCACCCGGTCAGCCGGCTCATGCCGTCGGCGCCCTGCCGTCCCAGATGCAGTCCGCGCCGCCGGGCACGATCGGCGTCGGTGAACGTGCCATCCGGGTTCAGGCAATCACCGATCTCGACTCCGATCGCGGCGACGAACGCCGAATCCTGTTGTCGCGCATGGCGCACCAGCGCGCGCTCGGCGGCCTCGCGGTCGGCCGGTGCCACCGCAGACGGCAGTCTGTCCAGCGCCTGGCACACGGCGGAAATATGGTCCTCGCCGACGGCACCGGCCTCGACCGCCGCAGCCAGCTCCGGCAGTTCGGGCGGCAGTACCGGCCCGGTCAGCGACCGGCCCGGCCGGATCCGGGCCGCGACCCGGAACCGGCGCCTGACCTCCCCGGCCGTCAGCCGCAACCGGCCGGCAACGACGTCGCGGACCTTGACCCCGGCCGGCTGCCCAGGGCCGTCGACCGGTTCGGCGATCTCACCGAACATCCGGTAGGACAGGCCCCGGTTGGTCCGATGCTGGTCTTCCAGGCGCTGCGCGACCTCGATGCGAAAAGCGTTGCCGGCCAGATCAGTACAGATGGACCGCAGGCCGGCGTGTGCCGCGTCGATCCGATCGAGTTCGATGCGGACCCGGTCGTGTACCGCCTGGGCGGTGAGGGGTTCGCACGTCATGATCCCACGGTATCGAACATAGTTTCGAATAAGTCCGTCCGAAAACCGATCTGTGGACGAACCCGGGTCTGTGGATAGATTCACACGTTCTGCGGACCCCACCGGCGCCCCCGATACTGAACAGATGGCTGAAGACGCGTCCTTGGAGCCGATCGGCGCGGTCACCCGCACCCAGGTGGGGCGGGAGGCCACCGAGCCGATGCGCGAGGACATCCGGTTGTTGGGCGCGATCCTGGGTGACACCGTCCGCGAGCAGAACGGCGACGAGGTGTTCGCTCTCGTCGAGCGGGCCCGCGTCGAATCGTTCCGGGTCCGCCGTTCCGAGATCGACCGGTCCGAACTCGCGCAGCTCTTCGACGGCATCGACATCCACCAGGCGATCCCGGTGATCCGCGCCTTCAGCCACTTCGCCCTGTTGGCCAACGTCGCCGAGGACATCCACCGCGAACGCCGCCGGGCCATCCACGTCGCCGCCGGCGAACCGCCGCAGAACAGCACGCTGGCCGCCACCTACGTCAAGCTGGATGCCGCGCAGCTGCCGGCGGCCACCGTCGCCGACGCGCTCACGGGCGCGCTGGTGTCGCCGGTGATCACCGCCCACCCGACCGAGACCCGTCGGCGGACCGTGTTCGACACCCAGCACCGCATCACCGCGCTGATGCGGATGCGGCTGCACGGGCAGGCCGAGACCGAGGACGGCCGGTCGGTGGAGACCGAACTGCGCAGGCAGATCCTGACGCTGTGGCAGACCGCACTGATCCGGTTGTCCCGGTTGAAGATTCAGGATGAGATCGAAGTCGGCCTGCGGTACTATCCGGCGGCCTTCTTCGAGGTGATCCCGAAGGTCAACGCGCAGGTGCGTGACGCCCTGCGAGCCCGCTGGCCGGGCACCACGCTGCTGGCCCAGCCGATCCTGCGACCGGGCTCCTGGATCGGCGGCGACCGCGACGGCAACCCCAACGTCACCGCCGACGTCGTGCGGCTGGCCACCGGCAGTGCCGCCTACACCGCGCTGGGGCACTACTTTGCCGAGCTGACCACGCTCGAGCAGGAACTGTCGATGTCGGCGCGGCTGGTGAAGACCACCGACGACCTCGTCGCGCTGGCCGATGCCTGCCACGAACCGGCCCGCCTCGACGAGCCGTACCGCCGAGCGCTGCGCGTGGTGCACGCCCGGCTGACCGCCACCGGTCAGGCCATCCTGGACCGCACCCCGGCGCACACGCTGGACCTGGGGCTGCAGCCCTATCAGACCCCGGCGGAACTGCTGGCCGACCTCGACGTCATCGACACCTCGCTGCGCGCCCACGGCAGCTCGCTGCTGGCCGACGACCGGCTGGCCCGGCTGCGTGACGCGGTGGACGTGTTCGGCTTCCACCTCAGTGGCCTGGACATGCGGCAGAACTCCGAGGTGCACGAGCAGGTGATCGCCGAACTGCTGGCCTGGGCCGGAGTGCACCCCGACTACCCGTCGCTGTCGGAATCGGAGCGGGTCGAGTTGCTGGCGGCCGAACTGGCCACCCGGCGCCCGCTGGTTCGCGACGACTCCGAGCTCTCCGAGCTGGCTCGCAAGGAACTCGACATCGTCTTCGCGGCGGCCCGCGCGGTGAACGTGTTCGGCCCGGCGGCGGTGCCCAACTACATCATCTCGATGTGCCAGTCGGTCTCGGACATGCTCGAGGCCGGTATTCTGCTCAAAGAAGCCGGGCTGCTGGATGTTTCGGGCGAACATCCGTACGCCCCGGTCGGCATCGTGCCGCTGTTCGAGACGATCGACGACCTGCAGCGCGGGGCGTCGATCCTGGAATCGATCCTCGACCTGCCGCTGTACCGCGCGATGGTGCACGCCCGCGGGGAGAGCCAGGAGGTCATGCTCGGCTACTCCGACTCCAACAAGGACGGCGGCTACCTGGCGGCCAACTGGGCGCTGTACCGCGCCGAGTTGGATCTGGTGGATTCGGCCCGCAAGACCGGCATCCGGCTGCGGCTGTTCCACGGCCGTGGCGGCACCGTCGGCCGCGGCGGCGGGCCGAGCTACGACGCCATCCTGGCCCAGCCGCCGGGGGCGGTGAACGGATCGCTGCGGCTGACCGAGCAGGGTGAGGTGATCGCCGCCAAGTACGCCGAGCCGCGCATTGCGCACCGCAACCTCGAGACGCTGCTGGCTGCCACCCTGGAGTCGACCCTGCTCGACACCGAGGGACTGGGCGAGCGGGCCGAACGCGCCTACCAGGTGCTCGACGACCTGGCCGCCCGCGCGCAGCGCGCCTACGCCGAATTGGTCCATGAGACACCGGGATTCGTCGAGTACTTCAAGGCATCCACCCCGGTCAGCGAGATCGGGTCGCTGAACATCGGCAGTCGGCCGACCTCACGCAAACCCACCACGTCGATCGCCGACCTGCGGGCGATCCCGTGGGTGCTGGCCTGGAGCCAGTCGCGGGTGATGCTGCCGGGCTGGTACGGCACCGGCACCGCGTTCGAGCAGTGGATCGCCGAGGGAGACGGCCGGCTGGAGGTGCTGCAGGACCTCTATGCGACGTGGCCGTTCTTCGCCACGGTGCTGTCGAACATGGCGCAGGTGCTGGCCAAGTCCGACATGGGGCTGGCGGCTCGCTATGCCGGGCTGGTCGACGACGAGGAGCTGCGGCACCGGGTCTTCGACAAGATCGTCGCCGAACACGACCGCACGATCCGCATGCATTCGCTGATCACCGGGCAGGATGATCTGCTGGCCGACAACCCCGCACTGGCCCGCTCGGTGTTCAACCGGTTCCCGTACCTGGAGCCGCTCAACCACCTGCAGGTCGAGCTGTTGCGCCGGTACCGCTCCGGGGACACCGACGAGCTGGTGCAGCGCGGCATCCTGCTGACCATGAGCGGGCTGGCCTCGGCGCTGCGCAACAGCGGCTAGTGTCCTGAGTCGCTAGTTCGTTCGCAGTGGTCCCGACCACCGAGCGTGTGGGTTGTCGGTGAGAATCGACGAAAAATCAACGACAACACCCACGTTCGGCGCACGAAGGGGGCCGATTCGGGCGATTCCCGGGTTGGCGAATCAATGACTCAGGACGCTGGCTAGAGTCGGTGAGGTGGACCGCGACCGTGACCGCGACGAGTCCGGTCGCCCGCGCAATGCCCGGGCTCGCGACGCCCTGGGCAGGCCGTTACCGCCGGGCGCGGCGGGAGTGCCGCGCATCCCCGACGACCTTCGGCTACCGCCTGCCGAGACGCTGGCCTACGCACAGGACCTGCTGAATCAAGGCAGGGCATTTCACGCCCACGAAGTCTTCGAGGCGGCGTGGAAGAACGGACCCGACGAAGAGTGCACCCTGTGGCAGGCACTGGCGCAGTTCGCGGTCGGCATCACCCACGTCCAGCGCGGCAATCACGCGGGCGGGGTGGCACTGTTGCGGCGGGCCTCGGCGGCGCTGGCCGAGACCACCGCGGCGCCCTACGACATCGACGTCGCGGGCCTCGTCACGGCGGGGGCGGCGCTGGCCGACGATGTCAGCGCGGGAGAAGAGATCGAGCCACGGCGCCTGCGGCCCCGATTGACCCAGACCGGAACCGAAATCGGGCCGTCTCCGTCAAAACCGGTATGACACAACCTGACTGCTCGCTGGAGAACACCGCAGAACTGATCGGCCCGCTGCCGCCCGTCGCGCCACCGGTGCTGGCCGATTGGTCGGTCGCCGATCCCGACGACGGCTGGTGGTGAGCTAGCGGCCGCCGCGCCGCACCGCGTTGACCATCCCGCGCACCGCGGATTCGGTGGCGGCCAGCGGGGACATCACGGCCTCGCCGATGCCGACGATGCGCTCGATCCGGTCGACGATCCCTTCCATGCGCTCGACGACCGCGTTGAGCCGGGGCGCCAGTTCGTCGATGCGGGTGAGCGTGGAATTGAACACGCCCAGGGTCTCCTCGAAGTACTCGAGGGTGCCGTTCATCCCGGTCATGGTCTTGTTCAGGTCGGTGAGCGCATCGCTCATCCCGGTGATGATGGTGTCGAGCTGGTCGACGGTGACATCCGCATTGAGCGCGGCCTGGGCCAGGGTCTTGATCCGGTCGCGGCCAGTGCGGGGCGGAGTCTTGTCAACCATGGGCTCAGTCTGGCAGCTTGCCGGCCGCCTCGGTGTCGAGAAGCCACACTGTGGCCTCACGGCCGGCCGCGCCGGCCGCCGGCACCTCATCGGCACTGGCGCCGCCGATGGCCGCGGCCACCGCGTCGGCCTTGGCCGCACCCGACACCACCAGCCACACTTCCCGCGAGCGGGTGACGGCGGGCAGGGTCAGCGTGATCCGCCGGGGCGGCGGCTTGGGGGAGTCCTCGACGCCGACCACCAGGCGCCGGGTCTCTGCGACGGCCGGGGTGTGCGGGAACAGCGAGTTGACGTGCCCTTCGCCGCCCATCCCGAGCAGATGCACATCGAAAACCGGTGTGGGTTCGCCCGGTTCGGCGGTGGCGGCCAAGACGTCGGCGTAGCCGCGCGCCGCGGCGTCCAGATCGTCGCCGAACTCGCCGTCGCTGGGAGCCATCGGGTGCACGTTCGCGGCCGGGATGTCGACATGGTCGAGCAGCGCCTCGCGGGCCTGCTTGTCGTTGCGCTCGGCGTCCTCGGCCGGGACGAAGCGATCGTCACCCCAGTAGACGTGCACGTTCGGCCAGTCGATCGCCGCGCCGTGGGCCCGCACATGTTCGAGCAGGCCGATACCCGTTCCGCCGCCGGTCACGACGATGTGCGCCTGGCCGCGGGCCGCGACGGCCGCGGTGATCGCCTCGACCAGGCGATCGCCCACGGCGGCGACCAGGGCCGCGGTATCGGGGTAGGTCTCGACAATCCTGGTCAACTCGAACTCCCTTTAGACGTATTGCACCTTGTCGATACCGGCCAGCGCCTCGTGATAGATCTCGTCGGCGTCGAGCCTGCGCAGATCCTCGGCCAGGCATTCGCGGGTCTCCCGGCGGGGCAGCGGAAGCAGGGCTTCCGGCCGGGCGGTCCGGGTGAGCGTGGCGGTGATGCCCTCCTGCGGGCGGCTGAGCGTCACCGTCTCCGAGGCGCGGACCAGCTCGACCTTGAGGTCGCCCACGGCGCGCTGGACCGTGCCGTCGATCCGGCTGGCCAGCCAGCCGGCCAGGATGTCCAGCGCCGGTTCGCTTTCCAGGCCCGACACCAACACCGACGTGATGGGTTCGTAGGGCGCCTGGTCCACCGCCGACGCCAGCAGGGCACGCCAATAGGTGATCCGGCTCCAGGCCAGGTCGGTGTCTCCGTCGGTGTACCCCTGCAGCCGGCTCTTGATCGCCGCCAGCGGATCCTCGGCGGTGGTCGCATCGGTGATCCGCCGGATGGCCAGCCGGCCCAGCGGGTCCTCGGCGGGAACCGATGGGGCTGTCCCGGGCCACCACGCCACCACCGGGGTGTCGGGCAGCAGGAACGGCAGCACCACGCTGTTGGCATGGTTGGACAGCGGCCCGGCGATGCGCAGCACCACCACCTCGCCGGCGCCGGCGTCGCCGCCGACCCGAAGCTGACCGTCCAGGCGGGGTTCGCTGGCCAGCCGGTCCTGCGGCACCACGACGATGATGCGGCAAGGATGTTCGCGGCTGGCTGCCACCGCGGCCTCGATGGCGTCCTCGACCAGATCCTCGGTGTCCGGGGCGATCACCAGCGTCAGCACCCGGCCCAGCGTGATCGCCCCGCCCTCCTCACGCAGCGAGGTGATCTTCTTGTTGAGGTCGTTGGTGGTCGTGTTCGGCAGATCGACAATCATGGCCTTCTCCATTCCCGACCGGATCGCGCCAACATCTCGAACGCCGAATCCGGACCCCACGTGCCCGACTCGTAGGGGTCCGGCTTGCCGTGGGTGGCCCAGTAGTCGAGCACGGGATCGAGGATCTCCCAGGACAATTCGACCTCGGCGTTGACCGGGAACAAGGACGGCTCGCCGAGCAGCACGTCGAGGATGAGTCGCTCGTAGGCCTCCGGCGAGTCCTCGGCGAACGCCGAGCCGTAGGAGAAGTCCATGTTGACGTCGCGGACTTCCATCGCACTGCCCGGCACTTTGGACCCGAACCGCAGCGTGATGCCCTCGTCGGGCTGCACCCGGATCACCAGGGCGTTCTTGCCCAGCTCCTCGGTCATGGTGGCGTCGAACGGCAGGTGCGGGGCCCGCTTGAACACCAGCGCGATCTCGGTGACCCTGCGGCCCAACCGCTTTCCGGTCCGCAGATAGAACGGCACACCGGCCCAGCGCCGGGTGTCGACCTCCAGGGTGATCGCGGCGAACGTCTCAGTGGTGGAGTCCTTGGAGAACCCCTCCTCGTCGAGCAAGCCGACGACCTTCTCCCCGCCCTGCCACCCAGACGTGTACTGCCCGCGCGAGGAGGTCAGGTCCAGCGGCTGGGCCAGCGATGTCGCGGAGAGCACCTTGATCTTCTCGGCTTTCACCTCGTGCGGGTGAAAGCTGACCGGCTCTTCCATCGCCGTGAGCGCCAGCAGCTGCAGCAGGTGGTTCTGGATGACGTCGCGCGCCGCGCCGATCCCGTCGTAGTAACCGCCGCGGCCGCCCAGGCCGATGTCCTCGGCCATGGTGATCTGCACGCTGTCGACGTAGTGGCTGTTCCAGATCGGCTCGAACAGCTCGTTGGCGAACCGCAGCGCCAGGATGTTCTGTACCGTCTCCTTGCCGAGATAGTGGTCGATGCGGAACACCGACTCCTCGGGGAAGACACTGTTGACCACCTTGTTCAGGTCGATCGCGCTCTGCAGGTCGTGGCCGAACGGCTTCTCGATGACGACCCGGCTCCAGCGGCCCTCCTGCTGGCGGGCCAGCCCGGACTTCTTGAGCTGCTCGCACACCACCGGAAACGCCTTCGGCGGAATAGACAGATAGAACGCGTGATTACCGCCGGTGCCGCGCTCGACGTCGAGCTTCTCCAGCGTCTCGGACAGCCGGGTGAACGACGCCTCGTCGTCGAAGGTGCCCTGCACGAAGCGGAACCCCTCGGCCAGCCGGTCCCACACCTCCTGGCGGAACGGGGTGCGGGCGTGCTGGCAGACGGCGTCGTGCACGATCGCGCCGAAATCCTCGTCGGCCCAGTCCCGCCGGGCGAACCCGACGAGCGAGAACGACGGCGGCAGCAGGCCGCGGTTGGCCAGGTCGTAGATCGCCGGCATCAGCTTCTTGCGGGCCAGATCGCCTGTCACGCCGAAGATCACCACACCACACGGCCCGGCGATCCTCGGCATCCGCTTGTCCCGCTTGTCGCGCAGCGGGTTGTGCCACGTGGGCGGGGCGGGCGCCACCACCCCGGGCACGGGACGGTCGGTGCCGGTCATTTGGCCGCGGCGTCGAGCTGATCCTGGGTTGCGTCGATCAGTTCCTGCCAGGACTTCTCGAACTTGTCCACGCCCTCGTTCTCCAGGACCAGGAATACGTCGGTCAGGTCGATACCGATCGCGGCCAGCTTGTCGAAGACCTCCTGGGCGGCGGCCGCGGTGCCGGTGATCGTGTCGCCGGTGACCACGCCGTGGTCGGCGACCGCGTCGATCGTCTTCTCCGGCATGGTGTTCACCGTGTTGGGGGCGACCAGCTCGGTGACGTAGAGGGTGTCGGAATAGTCGGGGTTCTTGACGCCGGTGGAGGCCCACAGTGGCCGCTGCACGCGCGCGCCCGCGCCGGCCAGCGCGCCGAAGCGCTCACCGCCGACGAACACCTCTTCGTAGGCGGCGTACGCCAGCCGGGCGTTGGCCACCCCGGCCTGCCCGCGCAACGCCAGCGCCTCGTCCGAGCCGATCGCCTCGAGCCGTTTGTCGATCTCGGTGTCCACCCGGGACACGAAAAACGAGGCGACCGAATGGATCGTGGCCAGGTCGTGACCGGCCTCCTTGGCCTTCTCCAGACCCGTCAGGTAGGCGTCCATCACCGCGCGGTGGCGCTCCACCGAGAAGATCAGGGTCACGTTCACCGAAATGCCTTCGGCCAGGACCGCGGTGATCGCCGGCAGGCCGGCCTCGGTCGCGGGGATCTTGATCAGCAGGTTGGGCCGGTCGACGATCTTCCACAGCTCGATGGCCTGCAGGACGGTCTTGTCAGTGTCGTGGGCCAGCCGCGGGTCGACCTCGATCGAGACCCGGCCGTCGACGCCGTCGGAGGACTCCCACTGCGGCCGCAGCACGTCGCAGGCCTCCCGGACGTCGTCGGTGGTGACGGTGCGGATGGTGGCGTCCACGTCGGCGCCGCGGTCGGCGAGCTCGGACACCTGCGCGTCATAGGCATCGCCGTGGGACAGCGCGGCCTGGAAGATCGACGGATTGGTGGTGACGCCGACGACACTTTTGGTGTCGATGAGTTCCTGCAGGTTGCCCGTCTTCAGCCGGGTCCGGGACAGGTCATCGAGCCAGACGGACACACCGGCGGCGGACAGCGCCGCGAGGTTGGGATTCTGCGCCATGGCGGTTGCCTCTCTTGTTGGTCGTTGGGGGATCAGTTGTCGATTGCGCGTTCCGCTGCGGCCGCAACGTTTTCGGCGGTGAACCCGAATTCGCGGAACAGGGTCTTGTCGTCGGCGGACTCGCCGTAGTGCTCGATGGACACGATCTCGCCGGTGTCGCCGACGATCTTGTACCAGCTCTGGGCCACGCCGGCTTCCACCGCGACCCGAGCCGACACATCCGGAGGCAGCACGCTGTCGCGGTACTCCTGCGGCTGCGACTCGAACCACTCGACACACGGCATCGACACCACATAGGCCCGGATGTCCTTGTCCGCCAACAGTTTCTGAGCTTCGACGGCCAACTGCAGTTCGGACCCGGTGGCGATGATGATGACGTCGGCGTCATCGGCGGGGTTGCCGCCGCCCAGCACGTAGCCGCCCTTGGCCACGCCCTCGGCGCTGGTGCCCTCCAGCACCGGAATGCCCTGCCTGGTGAGGATGAAACCGACCGGGCCGCTGCCGTTTCCGCGGGCGATGATGCTGCGCCAGGCATAGGCGGTCTCGTTCGGGTCGCCGGGCCGCACCACCGACAACTTCGGGATCGCGCGCAGCGCCGCCAGATGCTCGATGGGCTGATGGGTGGGGCCGTCTTCGCCAAGGCCGATCGAGTCGTGCGTCCAGATGTAGATGGTGTCGATGTCCATCAGCGAGGCCAGCCGGACCGCCGGACGCATGTAGTCGGAGAACTGCAGGAAGGTGCCGCCGAACGCCCGGGTCGGCCCGTGCAGCACGATGCCGGACAGGATCGAACCCATCGCATGCTCGCGGATGCCGAAGTGCAGCACCCGCCCGTACCAGTCGGCGGTGAAGTCCTCGGTCGAGATCGACGGCGGGCCGAACGATTTCACACCCTTGATGGTGGTGTTGTTGCTGCCGGCCAGGTCGGCCGAACCGCCCCACAGCTCGGGCAGCTTGGGGGCGACGTCGTTGAGCACCTGACCGAATGCGGCCCGGGTGGCGACCGCCTTGGAGCCCGGCTCCCAGTAGGTGATGTCGGCATCCCAGCCGTCGGGCAGCTCCTGGGCCAGCAACCGGTCCAGCAGCGCCTTGCGCTCCGGTTCCCGCTCGGCCCATGCTGCGAACGTCGGCTCCCACTTCGCCCTGGCCTCCCGGCCACGCTCGACGAGCTTGCGGGTGTGGGCGATCACCTCGTCGCTGACCTCGAAGGTCTTGTCCGGGTCGAAGCCCAGCACCTTCTTGGTGGCCGCGACCTCGTCGTCGCCGAGCGCGGAGCCGTGCACCCCGCCGGTGTTCATCTTGGTCGGTGCCGGATAGCCGATGATGGTGCGCAGCGCGATGAACGACGGCTTGTCGGTCACGGCTTTCGCGGCCGCGATGGCTTCTTCGATGCCGACGACGTTCTCGCCGCCGTCGACCTCCTGCACATGCCAGCCGTAGGCCCGATAGCGCGCCACGACATCCTCGGACAGCGCGATGTTGGTGTCGTGCTCGATGGAGATGTGGTTCTTGTCGTAGAACACGATGAGGTTGCCCAGCTGCTGGGTGCCGGCCAGCGACGAGGCCTCGCTGGTCACGCCCTCCTCGATGTCCCCGTCGGAGGCGACGACGTAGATGTAGTGGTCGAACGGGCTCTCACCGGGGGCGGCGTCCGGGTCGAACAGGCCGCGCTCGTAGCGGGCGGCCATCGCCATGCCGACCGCCGAGGCCAGGCCCTGGCCCAGCGGGCCGGTGGTGATCTCCACGCCCTTGGTGTGCCGGAACTCCGGGTGGCCCGGTGTCTTGGAGCCCCAGGTGCGCAGCGCCTCGATGTCGGAGAGCTCCAGGCCGAACCCGCCCAGGTACAGCTGCAGATACAGGGTCAGACTGCTGTGCCCGCAGGACAGGATGAACCGGTCGCGGCCCAGCCAGTGCGTGTCGCTCGGATCGTGCCGCATCACCCGCTGGAACAGCGTGTACGCCAACGGCGCCAGGCTCATCGCGGTGCCGGGGTGCCCGTTGCCGACCTTCTGCACTGCATCGGCGGCGAGCACCCGCACGGTGTCGACCGCCCGGGAGTCGACGTCCGTCCAGTCCTCGGGGTGGTGCGGCTGGGTCAGCGCGGCAATCTCTTCGACAGTTGTCACGAACTCGCTCCTGGCATCGTCAGATGGGCTGGCAAGCTGGGGTGGTCTTCTTCACCCTAGTGCTGGTTGGGTCGGTGCTGCATAGTGCCGCTACCAGCGTTACCCGCCGGTGAAGCTCTACACCTGGAACTGTGTCATCACGGTGTCGTCGCCGTGAATCGACCCTTCAGTGCAGAAGTCGGCACCGCGCCGTCTACCATCGCTTGTAGTAGATCGTCGGGATCGCTAGGAGTCGGTTGCGTGAGAGTTCGTGAAGTGCACCTCGTGGACGGGGCGCCGATCCGATTCCGCGACCGGCTGCTCGGCTACCTCGCGCTGACCAAGCCGCGCGTCATCGAACTGCTGCTCGTCACCACGATCCCCGCCATGCTGCTGGCCGGCCGCGGCACCGTCGATCTGCCCCTGATCTTCAACACCCTGTTCGGTGGCCTGCTGGCCGCGGCCGGGGCGAACACGCTGAACTGCGTGGCCGACGCCGACATCGACAAGGTGATGAAGCGCACCGAGCGGCGGCCGCTGGCCCGGGCCACGGTGCCGCGCAGCCACGCGCTGGTGTTCGGCCTGACGCTGTCGGTCGGGTCGTTCTTCTGGCTGTGGTGGACCACCAACCTGCTCTCGGCGCACCTGGCCGCCGCCACCATCGCGTTCTACGTGCTGGTCTACACCCTGCTGCTCAAGCGCCGCACCTCGCAGAACGTCGTGTGGGGCGGCGCCGCCGGCTGCATGCCGGTGATGATCGGCTGGTCGGCGGTGACCGACACGATCGGCTGGCAGGCGCTGGTCATGTTCGCGATCATCTTCTTCTGGACGCCGCCGCACACCTGGGCGCTGGCGATGAAGTACAAGGACGATTACGCGGCCGCCGGCGTGCCGATGCTGCCCGTGGTGGCCACCGAAGTCCAGGTCACCAAGCAGATCCTGATCTACACCTGGCTGACCGTGATCGCCACGCTGGCGCTGGCACCCGCCGCCGGCTGGCTCTACGGCTCGGTGGCCGCACTGGCCGGGGCCTGGTTCCTGATCATGGCGCACCGCCTGCACGCCGGCGTCCGCCGCGGCAACCCGGTCAAGCCGTTGCGGCTGTTCCTGCAGTCCAACAACTACCTGGCCGTGGTGTTCGTCGCGTTGGCCGTCGACTCGGTGCTGGCGCTGCCCACCCTCTTCTAGGGCAGCAGCACGATCGAACCGGTCGTCTTGCGGCCCTGCAGGTCGCGGTGCGCCTGCGCGGCCTGCGCCAGCGGGTAGTGGCCACCGACGGTGATCGTGATCGAACCGTCGGCGATCGCATCCAGTAATTCGCCGGCCCGCCACGCGAACTCATCCGGGGTGCGGGTGAAGTGGGCGAGGTTGGGCCGGGTCAAGAAAACCGATCCGGCGGCGTTGAGCCGCTGCGGGTCGACCGGCGGCACGGGCCCGCTGGACGCGCCGAACAGGGCCAGCGTGCCGCGGATCGCCAGGCTGGCCAGGCTGGCGTCGAAGGTGGTCTTGCCGACTCCGTCGTAGGCCGCGGCGACCCCGTGGCCGTTGGTGAGCTCGCGGATCGTGGCGGCAAATTCACTGGGGTCGTCGGGGTAGTCGAGCACCTCGACGGCGCCGGCCTGCCGGGACAGCTCGGCCTTCTCCGGGCTGGAGGCGGTGGTGATCACCCGCGCGCCCAGGCTGGTGGCCCACTGGGTCAGGATCAGCCCGACACCACCGGCCCCGGCGTGCACGAGCACGAAGTCACGGGCCGCCACCGGATACACCGACTTGATGAGGTAGTGCGCGGTCATCCCTTTGAGCAACGCCGACGCGACCGCGTCGGACGCCACCGAATCCGGCACGTATGCCACGAAATCGGCTGGTGCGGTGCAGAATTCGGCGTACGCTCCGGACGCGGCAGCGGTCACCACCCGGTCGCCCGGCTTGATCGCGGCGACGTCGTCGCCGACCGCGGCGATCGTCCCGCACACCTCGGTGCCCAGCACGAAGGGCAGCTCCCGCGGGTACATGCCGGAACGGAAGTAAGTGTCGATGTAGTTGACCCCGATCGCGTCCGCCTCGATGAGCACCTCACCGGCGCCGGGCGTGGGTTTCGGCTTCTCGACGTAGTTCAGGACCTCGGGGCCGCCCGTCTCGGCGACTTCGATTGCGTGCATGTCACTATCATCCCCGCTGTGACCCCACCCCCGAAGTTGGCCCGCCCGGACGTTTTCCACCCGAGCATCGTGCTGGCCGGATGCCCGCAGCTGATTTCCGGTGACGGCGACGACGACGGCGTGCTCGAGGCCTTGGGCCGCCGGGGGTTGCATGCGCGGTGGCTGTCCTGGGACGACCCCCAGACCGAGCGTGCCGACCTGGTGATCCTGCGCGCGGCGTGGGACTACGCCGAACGGCGTGAGGAGTTCCTCGCCTGGACCACCCGGGTGCGGCATCTGCTCAACGCGCCACCGGTGGTGGCGTGGAACAGCGACAAGCGCTACCTGCAGGATCTTGCGGCCGCGGGCGTGCCGACCCTGCGGTCGTACTTCTTCGAGCCAGGGCAGAAGGTGAAGCTGCCCAAGGGCGAAGTCGTGGTGAAGCCCGCGATCGGGGCGGGTTCGATCGACACCGGGCGGTTCGTCGACCCCGGCGCCGCCCGCGCGCATGTCGCGGCGCTGCAGCAGACCGGGCGGACCGCACTGGTGCAGCCGTACGACGCCCGCGTCGAGCAGGGCGAGACCGCGCTGGTCTTCCTCGGCGGTAAGCAGTCGCACGCCTTCATCAAGGGCCCGATGCTGCCGCCGGAAGGGGAGCAGCCGCAGTTGGACGAGTCCGGCACGTTCGCTTCCGAGAAGCTGCGGCCCGCCGACCCCGACGTCGCCCTGTGGGAGGTGGGGGCGGCCGCGCTGGCGGCCGCGGGCGCGCACCTGGGCATCGCCACCAGCGAGCTGCTCTACGCCCGTGTCGACCTCATCGGCGGCGCCGACGACCCGATGCTGCTGGAACTGGAGCTGATCGAGCCGTCCCTGGGCTGGCGCCAGCTCGGCGAAGAGGCCCGCGGGCTGCAGCAGCGTGCGTTCGCCCTCGAGGTCGAGTCAGCCTGCGAGCGTCTTGGGCTCGGTCCGCTGTCGCATCGACGCCCATAGCGCGGCGGTGGCCGCGGTGGAGGCCGCCGCGCCCGCGACGTGAATGGCGACCAGAGCGGCAGGCACACCGGTGAAGAACTGGACCGCGCCGACCAGCCCCTGAGCCACCACGATCAGGACCAGCACGGCGAGCCGCCGCATGATCAGCCGCGGGGCGAAGACCGCCTGCAGCCCGGCGGCCAGGCCGACCAGCAGGGCGAGGTAGGCGATCAGCAGGGTGGAGTGCATGTGCACCAGCGTGAGGATCTCCACCTCGAGCCGGGGCACGGTGCGTTGCGGGCTCTTGTCGCCGGCGTGCGGCCCGGCGCCGGTCACCAGCGTTCCGGTGACCAGGACCGCAGCCAGCGTCAGCGCGCCGAGCGCGGTCAGGTGCCGCAGCGGCTTGGGCACCAGGGCGGTGGGCAGGCCGTCGTCGGGTTCGCCGATCTTGACGTAGAGCAGGGTCGCCAGCCACACCATCGCCATCGACACCAGCAGGTGGATGGCGACCGTCCACCAGGCCAGCCCGGTCAGCACCGTGATGCCGCCGAGTACTGCCTGCAGCACGGTGGAGGCCGGCATGAGCCAGGCGTAGACCAGCACTTCACGGCGGCGCCGCGCCCGGGTCACGGCCAGCACGGCCAGGATCGCGGTGATCACCACCAGGAAGGTGATCATCCGGTTGCCGAATTCGACGGCCTGATGGATGCGGGGCACCTCGGCGTGCGCGACGGGCACGAAACTGCCCGGGAAGCACTGCGGCCAGGTCGGACAGCCCAGCCCACTCGCGGTCACCCGGACGATCGCTCCGGTGACCGCGATACCGCCTTGGGTGAGGAGGACCGCGGCGGCGATGATGCGCTGGGCGCGCAGGCTCGGCAGCGGGAGGAGATCCACCAGCCGCAGGAAAAACCGTCCGACGGGCACGGCCTGATCGTAGAGGACGACTAACTACGTCCCGTAGTAGGGCTACGGTCCGACGAAGGGAACCAGCACCTCGTCGACGAGCCGCACCACGAGGTCGTCGTCGATCGGGTCACCGGTGATCAACAACCGATGCCACAGCACGCTCTGGCCCAGCTCGCGGGCGATGTCCACCGGAACGTCGGCGCGGACGTCGCCGCGCGCGACGCCCCGCGCCAGCAGAGCCGCCATCTCCTGTTTGCGCCAGCCGATGACGTCGTCGCGGAATGCGCCGGCCAATTCGGCATCGTCGGCCATCGCCGCGACGATGGCGCGCATCGCGGTGGCGCCCCGGCCGCTGAACAACGCCGCCCAGCCACGCAGGATGGCCAGCATGTCGGTGCGATAACTTCCGGTGTCTTCGTGTGGGATCGCCGTCGTGGCGGTCTGCAGCAGAGTGGCCCGCAGTAGTGCGGAGCGGTCTGGCCAGCGCCGATAGAGAACCGGTTTGCTGGTGCCCGCAGCTGTCGCCACGGCCTCCATGGTCACCGCACTCGCACCCCCGGTGACCAGCAGTTCCCACACGGCGGCGTGGATCGCCGCCTCGAGCTCGGTACCGCGCCGGCGCCGCATTGCCCTCCTCATAGAAGAAACGCTTGCGTATCTAATCGGGTCAGCATACCGTCTAGACAAGAAACGACAACGTATCTAATGAAGGTCGAGATGAAAACGCTGACACCCGCCGTGCGCCCGGTCCTTTACCCAATGCGGACCGTCGACACCGCGACGGTCCGCTACACCAGCGCACCGCATCACCGGCGGCGGGTGACGATCGTGCATCGTCCGCTCGCCGGGGTGACGCCGGCGATGTTGCTGGGCTGGTTCACCGGCCTCGGCGGGACGATGAGCTACGGCGGCGTCGTCATCGACCGCTACCTGGCCTGGCATCCGCTCGATCACATCCGCTGGGAACTCGCCCGGCCCGCGCCGAAAGGGGGCGCCGCCGAGGGTGCCCGATTCCGCATCGTCGAGCGATTCGGCGGACGCCCGGAGTATCACGTGGACGTCGTCGACCGGGTCGAGAAACTCGACGAGACCGGCATTCGGCTGGTGCAACGGCTGGCCGGGGCCGTGATCTTCTCCCTCGAACACACCTGGTCGCCGGGCTCCGACGGCGCGCACTACGTCAGCGTGCTCGACGTAGGCGCCCGCAGCCCGCTACTGGCCCCGGTGAACCGACTGCTCACCCGACGATTTCCCGACGACATGCTGCAGGCCTGGGTCCGGCACAACATCGAGGAGGTCGGCCAGCTCGAGCACCTGCTGCCCGAGCTCAGGTGAACCGGAACCAGCGCAACGCGGCCAGCGCCGACACCCCGCCCCACACCGCCAGCACGGCGACGCCGAACCAGTCCACCGACAGCGACATCGCCTGGGTCAGGGTTTCGGTGAGCGCACCCGACGGGGTCAGTCGCGCCACCCACGCGACCCCGCGCGGGATCGCCTCGGTCTCCAGGGTCAGCGCGCCGAGTCCGGCGAACACGAACCACGCCAGGTTGGCGACGGCCAGCACGATCTCGGCGCGCAGGGTCCCGCCCAGCAGCAGGCCCATCGCCGCGAACCCGGCGGTGCCCAGCGCGATCACGACGGCGCCCAGTAGCAGGCCGGCCGGGTGCGGTCGCCAGCCCAGCGCCAGGCCGATCCCGCCGAGCAGCAGCGCCTGCAGGAACACCACGGTCACCACCGCGAGCGACTTGCCTGCGATGATGCCCCACACCGGAAGTGCGGTGGCGCCCAAGCGTTTCAGGGCCCCGTAGCGGCGGTCGAACGCCACCGCGATGGCCTGACCGGTAAACGCCGTGGAGATCACCGCCAACGCCATGATCGCGGGGACGAACACCGCCACGCGGTGCGGCCCGAACGCCCCCAGCGGCAGCAGGGTGAGCCCGATCAGCAGGGTGATCGGGATGAACATGGTCAACAGCAGCTGTTCGCCGTTGCGCAGCAACAGCTTCAGCTCCAGACCGTACTGTGCGGCCAGCATCCGTGCGACCGTGCTGGGCCGCGGGTCCGGGGTGAAGGTGCCCGCCGGGAACAGCTCACTCATGACCTCAGCTCCTTGCCGGTGAGCTCCAGGAACACGTCTTCGAGGCTGCGCTGCTCCACGCGTACGTCGGTGGCCAGCACGTCCAGGCGGGCGCACCACGCGGTCACCGTCGCCAGCACCTGCGGGTCGATCTGGCCCTCGACCAGGTATTCGCCCGGTGAATGCTCGCGGGCCACATAGCCTTCGGGCAGTGCGGCGATCAGCAGCGTCAGGTCCAGCTTGCGGGGCGCCCGGAAGCGCAGCTGGCCTTCGGCGCCACCGCGCATCAGCTCGGTCGGCGTGCCTGCGGCGACCGCCGAACCGTGATCGATGATCACGATGCGGTCGGCGAGTTCCTCGGCTTCCTTGAGCTGATGGGTGGTCAGCACCACCGTCACGCCGTCGCGGCGCAACGCCTCGATCAGCTCCCACACCACCAGCCGGGCGTGCGCGTCCATGCCTGCGGTGGGCTCGTCGAGGAACACCAGCTCGGGCCTGCCGACCAGGGCGCAGGCCAGCGCCAGCCGCTGCTGCTGGCCGCCGGAGAGCCGGCGGTAGGTGGTGCGGGCGGCGTCGGTGAGCCCCAGCGTGTTCAGCAGCCAGTCTGGATCGAGGGGATGGGCGGCGTACGAGGCGACCAGGCGCAGCATTTCGCCGGCCCGCGCCGCCGGATAGCCACCGCCGCCCTGCAGCATCACGCCGATCCGCTCCCGCACCCGCGCGTTGTCCGCGACCGGGTCCAGGCCCAGTACCTCGATGGTGCCCTCGTCGGGCCGCACGAACCCCTCGCACATCTCGACCGTGGTGGTCTTGCCTGCGCCGTTGGGGCCCAGCAGCGCCAGCACCTCGGCGGCGTGCACCTCGAGGTCAAGGCCGGACACTGCCGTCGTCGTGCCATAGCGCTTGTAGACCCCGCGCAGTCGCACGGGGATGTCGCGGCCGGAACTCACGGGGACTCAGCGTATGCGCCGGGCGCCGGGCGTGGCGCCGGTGGCTCGTCTAGTGGGTCGGGTTCCTGACCGCTGAACGCCTCGCTGGTGCCGGGCACCCGGCGCCACGGCAGCCGGTTGAACGTGACAGCGATGAGCAGCAGCACGATCACCGTGCTGGCCACGGTGGCGTCGACGATCTGGAACAGCGCGAACCGGTCGCCGTTGGCGGTCGGCCCGAAAATGCCGACGACGAGGGTCACCGCGATGGTGGCGATGCGGAATCCCGGGCGGGTGGCCCAGGCCGCCAGCGGAATGATGGCCCACAGCAGGTACCACGGTTGCACCACCGGGAACAGCAGCACGGTCGCGCCGAGTGCCACCCCGAGGCCGCCGACCGGGTGCAGCCGGCCCCGGAACACGGCCAGCAGCAGCCAGGTGACGGTGATCATGATGATCAGCACGCCCATGGCGCGGGTCAGCGACAGCACCGCGGTGGTGTGATCGCCGAGGCCGAGCAGGATGCCGACCTGGCCGGTGCCCAGCGCCAGCAGGGTCGGCGGCGACATCCAGCTGCGCACCACGTTGGCGGTGCCGAGCGTGAAGATCCAGCCGAAGCCCAGCCCGCTGGCCCAGCCGACGATCGCCATCACCGCCAGCGACAGGCTGGTCATCAGCGCGGTGGCCTTCAGGAACGCGGTGACCGTGGCACCCCAGCGATAGGCCAGCGCCATCCCCACGAAGCCCAGGGCCAGCAGTCCCGGCAGCTTGACCTGCGACGACATCGTGATCAGCACGGCGCCGGCGATCAACATGGCCAGCGGCGTCCATGCCGCCCACTGGTCGCGGGTCCGCGGCCAGTGCAACGGCCGTGGCACCAGCGATCCGGCGGCGTCCACCCCGCGCAGGGCGAACTCGGTGCCGGTCAGCATCAGGCCCATCATCAGCGCCTCGTTGTGGATGCCGGCCACCAGATGCATGAGCAGCAACGGGTTGGCCGCACCCAGCCACAGCGCGCTCACCTCGGCCACCCCGCAGCGCCGCGCCAGCCGCGGTACCGCCCACACGATCATCCCGACCCCGAGCAGCACCACCACCCGGTGACTGAGCACGGCCGCGACGATGTTCTCGCCGGTGAGCGCCGAGATGCCGCGCCCGACCCACAGGAACAGCGGTCCGTAGGGCGCCGGGGTTTCCCGCCACAGGCTGGGCACCGACAAGGTGAACACGTGGTCGAGGCCGAGGCCGGGCGCCGGACCGACCTTGTAGGGGTTCAGGCCGTCGGCCGAGATCTGGCTCTGCGCCAGGTAGGAGTAGACGTCCTTGCTGTACATCGGCGGGGCGATCAGCAGCGGCACCATCCACAGCATCAGGGTGTGGTCGAGCTGGCTGCGCGAGAGCCGGCGCGGGCCGAGCGTGAAGCGGCCCAGCATCAGCCAGGCCAGCGCCATCATCACCGCACCGGTGGTGGTCATGGTCAGCGAGACGGTTTGGATGCGGGAGGGCAGGTTGAGCAGGCGCACCCCGAAGGTGGGATCTTGGACGACGGGCCGGGCGCCGGCGCCGAGCGCGCCGATTGCCATCAGGACCGTTCCGGTGGCGCCGAACAGCCGGGTCCGGCGCATCGCGCGCAGTTCGGCGTCGTTGAGCGGCGAGCCCACGGTGCGTTCATCGCCGTGCAAGCGGGCGATCGACGAACTCAGAGAGCGTTGGCGGGCTGCCACCACAGCACTCTAACCGCCGGACCGGGACGCTCCGACCTGCTAAGGGTGCCCTTGCTAGACCGGTCCGAGGAATTGCGTAACACTGGTGTTGTGAAAATCCCGTCCGGTACAGAACCGGCTCCCGTGCTGGGCGCTGCTGTGCATGACGGACAGACCCGCCGCGCCATTGTGCAGTTGCTGGTCGAGTCGGGATCGATCACCGCCGCCGAGATCGGTCGCCGGCTGGAGCTGTCCGCCGCCGGGGTGCGCCGGCACCTCGATGCGCTCATCGAGGCCGGGGACGCCCAGGCCAATGCCGCGGCGGCGTGGCAGCAGGCCGGCCGGGGCAGGCCCGCCAAGCGGTACCGGCTGACCGCCGCCGGGCGCGCCAAGCTCGAGCACACCTATGACGACCTGGCGTCGGCCGCGATCCGTCAGCTGCGCGAGATCGGCGGCGAGGAAGCGGTGGAGACCTTCGCCCGGCGCCGGATCGACGCGATCCTGGCGGGAGTAAAGCCGGGTCCCGACGACGTTGAATCCACCGCCGAGCGGGTAGCCGATGCGTTGACCAAGGCCGGTTACGCGGCCACGACGACGCGGGTGCGGGGCCCGCTGCCGGGCATCGAGATCTGCCAGCACCACTGCCCGGTGTCGCATGTCGCCGAGGAGTTTCCGGAGCTCTGCGAGGCCGAGCAGCAGGCCATGTCGGAGGTCCTCGGTACCCACGTGCAGCGCCTGGCGACGATCGCCAATGGCGACTGTGCCTGCACCACCCACGTGCCGCTCACCCCGGCACATCCCTAGACCAGAAGGAGCGTCGCCATGACACTCACCCCGGAGGCCAAGCCGGCCCAGCCGTTGACCCAGGACGAGACGATCGCCTCGCTGGGCACTTACGGCTACGGCTGGTCGGATTCCGACGTGGCGGGGGCCAGCGCACAGCGCGGCCTCTCCGAAGCGGTGGTGCGTGACATCTCGGCCAAGAAGAGCGAGCCGGAGTGGATGCTCGACGTCCGACTGAAGGCGCTGCGCACCTTCGAGAAGAAGCCGATGCCGAACTGGGGCTCGAACCTCGAGGGCATCGACTTCGACAACATCAAGTACTTCGTCCGGTCCACCGAGAAGCAGGCCGCCTCGTGGGAGGACCTGCCCAAGGACATCCGCAACACCTATGACCGCCTCGGCATCCCGGAGGCGGAGAAGCAGCGCCTGGTCGCCGGTGTCGCGGCGCAGTACGAATCCGAGGTCGTCTACCACCAGATCCGCGAGGACCTCGAGGCGCAGGGGGTGATCTTCCTGGACACCGACTCGGGCCTGCGGGAGCACCCGGAGATCTTCAAGCAGTACTTCGGCACGGTGATCCCCGCCGGTGACAACAAGTTTTCCGCGCTGAACACCGCGGTGTGGTCGGGTGGTTCGTTCATCTACGTGCCGAAGGGTGTGCACGTCGACATCCCGCTGCAGGCCTACTTCCGGATCAACACCGAGAACATGGGCCAGTTCGAGCGAACCCTGATCATCGCCGACGAAGGCTCCTACGTGCACTACGTCGAGGGCTGCACCGCGCCGATCTACAAGAGCGACTCGCTGCACTCGGCGGTGGTGGAGATCATCGTCAAACCCGGCGCGCGCGTTCGGTACACGACCATCCAGAACTGGTCGAACAACGTGTTCAACCTGGTGACCAAGCGGGCCCGCGCCGAGGCAGGCGCCACCATGGAGTGGGTCGACGGCAACATCGGCTCGAAGGTCACGATGAAGTACCCGGCCGTGTGGATGACCGGTGAGCACGCCAAGGGCGAGGTGCTCTCGGTGGCGTTCGCCGGCGAGGGACAGCATCAGGACACCGGCGCCAAGATGCTGCACCTGGCCCCCAACACGTCGAGCAACATCGTGTCGAAGTCGGTGGCCCGCGGCGGCGGCCGGGCGTCCTACCGCGGCCTGGTGCAGGTCAACAAGGGTGCGCACGGATCGCGGTCAAGCGTGAAATGCGATGCGCTGCTTGTCGATACGGTCAGCCGCAGCGACACCTACCCCTACGTCGACATCCGCGAGGACGACGTGACGATGGGGCACGAGGCCACCGTGTCCAAGGTCAGCGCCGATCAGCTGTTCTATCTGATGAGCCGCGGCATGACCGAGGACGAAGCGATGGCGATGGTGGTGCGCGGCTTCGTCGAGCCGATCGCCAAGGAACTGCCGATGGAGTACGCCCTGGAGCTCAATCGGTTGATCGAGCTGCAGATGGAAGGCGCGGTCGGTTAAGTGAGCAATCTGAGTCAGGCGGTCGAGGGTTCGCGACTCGCCGCCATCAACAAGGGCGAGCAGTTCAGCTCGTTCGACGTCGACGCCTTCGAGGTGCCCGGTGGCCGCGACGAGATCTGGCGGTTCACCCCGCTCAAGCGGCTGCGCGGCCTGCACGACGGCACCGCCCCGGCCACCGGCGCCGCCCAGATCAGCGTGACCGAGCAGCCCGGCGTGACCGTGGAGACCGTCGGTCGCGGTGATGAGCGCCTCGGTCAAGGTGGCGTCCCGGCCGATCGGGTTGCCGCACAGGCGTTCTCGTCGTTCAATTCGGCCACCGTCGTTACCGTGGCCCGCAATGCGCACACCGAGACCCCGATCGAGATAGTCGTCACCGGGCCCGGCGCCGGAGCCACCGCCTACGGGCATCTGCAGCTGCGGGTCGAGGAGCTCGCCGAGGCGGTCGTGGTGATCGACCTTCGGGGCAGCGGAACCTACGCCGACAACCTGGAGTTCGTGGTGGCCGATGCCGCCCGGCTGACCGTGGTGTGGATCGCCGACTGGGCTGACGACGTCGTACATGTCAGCGCGCAGCACGCGCGGCTGGGCAAGGACGCCGTGCTGCGGCACGTCGCGGTCACCCTCGGCGGCGACGTGGTGCGCAATTCGGCGACCGTGCGCTACGACGCCCCGGGCGGTGACGCCGAACTGCTGGGCCTGTACTTCGCCGACGCCGGCCAGCACTTCGAATCCCGGCTGCTGGTCGACCACGCCCAGCCCAACTGCACATCCAACGTCCTCTACAAGGGTGCGCTGCAAGGTGATCCGGATTCCACCGGGCCCGACGCGCACACCGTCTGGGTCGGCGACGTGCTGATCCGCGCCGAGGCCACCGGCACCGACACCTTCGAGGTCAACCGCAACCTGGTGCTCACCGACGGCGCGCGCGCCGACTCGGTGCCGAACCTGGAGATCGAGACCGGCGAGATCGTCGGCGCCGGCCATGCCAGCGCCACCGGCCGGTTCGACGACGAGCAGCTGTTCTACCTGCAGGCCCGCGGCATCCCGGAAGAAGCGGCCCGCCGTCTGGTGGTGCGGGGCTTCTTCGGCGAGATCATCTCGAAGATCGCCGTCCCGGATGTCCGCGACCGCCTGACCGACGCCATCGAGAACGAACTCGCCATCACCGAAGAGAGAACCGCACAGCCATGAGCACTCTGGACATCAAGGACCTCCACGTCGCCGTCGCCGGAGAGGACGGCAGCGAGAAGGAGATCCTCAAGGGCGTCAACCTGACCGTGAAGTCGGGGGAGACCCATGCGGTCATGGGCCCCAACGGCTCCGGCAAGTCGACGCTGTCCTACTCGATCGCCGGTCACCCCAAGTACCAGGTCACGTCGGGGTCGATCACTCTCGACGGGCAGGACGTGCTGGCGATGAGCGTCGACGAACGCGCCCGCGCCGGCCTGTTCCTGGCCATGCAGTACCCGGTCGAGGTGCCCGGGGTGTCGATGTCGAACTTCCTGCGCACCGCGGCGACCGCGGTCCGCGGCGAGGCACCCAAGCTGCGGCACTGGGTCAAAGAGGTCAAGGCCGCGATGGCCGACCTCGAGATCGACCCGCAGTTCGCCGAACGCAGTGTCAACGAAGGCTTTTCCGGTGGCGAGAAGAAGCGCCACGAGATCCTGCAGCTGGGTCTGCTCAAGCCGAAGATCGCGATCCTCGACGAGACCGACTCCGGTCTGGACGTCGACGCGCTGCGCGTGGTCTCCGAAGGGGTCAACCGCTTCGCCGAGGCCGAGCACGCCGGCGTCCTGCTGATCACCCACTACACCCGGATCCTGCGCTACATCCGCCCGCAGTTCGTGCACGTCTTCGTCGACGGTCGGATCGTCGAGTCCGGCGGGCCGGAACTGGCCGACGAGCTGGAGGAGAACGGGTACGTGCGGTTCACCCAGGCGGCGGCGGGCGCCTGACATGACCGCCTCGGTCGATCTGGACGTCACCAAGGTCCGGGCGGACTTCCCGATCCTGGAACGGGTGATGCGGGGCGGACATCGGCTGGCCTACCTGGATTCCGGGGCGACCGCGCAGAAGCCGCTGCAAGTGCTCGACGCCGAGCGGGAGTTCCTCCTCAACCATTACGGGGCCGTGCACCGCGGTGCCCATCAGCTGATGGAGGAGTCCACCGACGCCTACGAGCAGGGCCGGGCCGACATCGCGGCCTTCGTCGGCGCCGGGACCGATGAGCTGGCCTTCACCAAGAACGCCACCGAGGCGCTCAACCTGGTCTCCTACGTGCTGGGCGACGACCGTTTCGCCGGTGCGGTCGGCCCGGGCGATGTCATCGTCACCACCGAGCTGGAGCACCACGCCAACCTCATTCCCTGGCAGGAGCTGGCCCGGCGCACCGGTGCCACCCTGCGCTGGTATGGCCTCACCGATGACGGCCACGTCGACCTGGATTCGCTCAAGCTCGACGAGCGGGTCAAAGTCGTTGCTTTCACCCATCATTCGAATGTCACCGGCACCGCGCCCGCAGTGGCCGAGATGGTCGGCCGGGCCAAGGCCGTCGGCGCGCTGACGGTGCTGGACGCCTGCCAGTCGGTGCCGCACCAGCCGGTCGACCTCCGGGCCCTCGGCGTGGACTTCGCGGCGTTTTCCGGGCACAAGATGCTGGGCCCCACCGGGATCGGTGCGCTGTACGGCCGCGCCGAGCTGCTCGATGCGCTGCCGCCGTTCCTGACCGGCGGGTCGATGATCGAGACCGTCTCGATGGAGAGCGCCACCTACATGGCGCCGCCGCAGCGGTTCGAGGCCGGCACCCAGATGATCTCCCAGGTGGTCGGGTTGGCCGCCGCGGCACGCTATCTCGGCGACATCGGGATGGACGCGGTGGCCGCCCACGAGCACCGCCTGGTCGCCGCCGCGATCGAGGGGCTGACCGCGATCCCGCAGGTTCGGATCATCGGGCCGACGGATCCGGCGGTGCGCCGCTCTCCGGTGGCCTTCGTCGTCGACGGCGTGCACGCCCACGACGTCGGTCAGGTGCTCGACGACGACGGCGTGGCCGTTCGGGTCGGGCACCATTGCGCGGCCCCGCTGCACCGCCGGTTCGGCGTGGCGGCGACGGTGCGGGCGTCGTTCGCGGTCTACAACACCCTCGACGAGGTCGATCGGCTGGTGACCGGAGTCCGACGAGCCGTGGAGTTCTTCTCGTGAAGCTCGAGCAGATGTACCAGGAAGTGATCCTGGATCACTACAAGCACCCGCACCATCGCGGTCTGCGGGAGCCGTTCGGCGCGCAAGTGCACCACGTCAACCCGACCTGCGGGGACGAGGTGACGCTGCGGGTGGCGTTGTCGCCGGACGGCGAGCACGTCGCCGACATCTCCTACGACGGTCAGGGGTGCTCGATCAGCCAGGCCGCCACCTCGGTGCTCACCGACCAGGTGATCGGGCAGACGGTCGGCGACGCGCTGAAGACGGTGGCGGCGTTCACCGAGATGGTGTCGTCGCGGGGCACCGTCGAGGGCGACGAAGACGTGCTCGGCGACGGCGTCGCTTTTGCCGGCGTGGCGAAGTATCCGGCGCGGGTGAAGTGCGCGCTGCTGGGCTGGATGGCATTCAAAGACGCGGTGGCGCAGGCAACACAGCGAAAAGACTTGGAGGAGAAGCAATGAGCGACGTGGCGAGTGAGGAGCTGTTGGCCGACATCGAGGAGGCCATGCGCGACGTGGTCGATCCCGAACTCGGCATCAACGTCGTCGACCTCGGCTTGGTGTACGGGCTCAACGTCGAGAAGGCCGACACCGGCACGGTGGCGCAGATCGACATGACGCTGACCTCGGCGGCCTGCCCGCTGACCGATGTGATCGAGGACCAGACGATGACCGCGCTGGTCGGTGCCGGCCTGGTCAACGAGGCCAAGATCAACTGGGTGTGGAACCCGCCGTGGGGGCCCGACAAGATCACCGAAGACGGCCGCGAACAGCTTCGCGCCCTGGGCTTCACTGTCTGATTCGATCGGCGGGCAGCAGCGTAGCGACTCGGGGAAGGACACCGGTGTGCAGGAGTTGTTCACACCGCTGACGATCGGATCGTTGACCGTGCGCAACCGGTTCGCGATGGCGCCGATGACCCGGGCCGCCTCGCCGAACGGAGTCCCGGGCCCCGACGTCGCCGCCTACTACGGCCGCCGCGCCGCCGGGCGCACCGCCCTGATCATCACCGAGGGGGTGCGCATCCCGCATCCGGCGGCGGGCTGGCCGGATCGCATCCCCACCCTCGACGGGGACGAGGCGCTCACCGGCTGGCGTGCGGTCACCGACGCCGTGCACGCCGAGGGCGGGGCGATCGCCGCCCAGCTATGGCATCAGGGGGTGGCCCGCGGCGTCCACGACGGCGACCGGCCCGACCAGGCGCCGGTCAGCCCGTCGGGTGTCGCCCTCAGTGGTGAGCCGGCCGGCCGGGCGCTGGGCATCGACGAGTTGCCCGCGCTGGCACAGGCGTACGCGCTGGCCGCCGCCAACGCCCGCGCAGTTGGCTTCGACGCCGTCGAGCTGCACGGCGCGCACGGCTACCTGCTGGACCAATTCCTCTGGGAGCGAACCAATCACCGCACCGACGGTTACGGCGGCTCGCCGGCGGCATGCACCCGATTCCCGGCGGAGGTCGTGGCGGCCGTGCGGGCGGCGGTCGGCCCCGGCTTCCCGATCATCTACCGGTTCTCGCAGTGGAAAACCGACAACTACGACGCCGCGCTGGCCACCACCTCCGGTGAGCTCGAAGAGCTGCTCGCCCCGCTGGTCGACGCCGGCGTGGACGTGCTGCACCCGTCCACCCGGAGGCACTACCTGCCCGCGTTCGCCGACGAGGACCCGCGGTTGAGCCTGGCCGGCTGGACCAAGAAGGTGACCGGGCTGCCGGTCATCGCGGTCGGTTCGGTCGGCCTGGAAACCGAGTTCAATCCCGGTGCGCCCGGCGGCCCGATCCGGCCGTCGTCGCTGGACCGGCTCCTCGATCAGTTCGAGGCCGGTGAATTCGACATGGTCGCCGTGGGCCGCGCCCTGCTGGCCGACCCCGGCTGGGTGAACCGGGTGCGCGACGGCAAGCTCAGCGAGTTCGGCGGATTCGATGCGGCCGTCGCGCTGGGCCGTTTGTATTGAAACCCGACAGGGAACACACAGCGACTACCCGACGTTAGGACTGACGTGGCTACCCAAGACCTGACCGCACAGAACTTCAACGACACCATCACCGGCAACGACATCGTGCTGGTCGACTTCTGGGCGTCGTGGTGCGGGCCGTGTCGGGCCTTCGCCCCGACCTTCACCGCGTCGTCGGAGAAGCATCCCGATGTGGTCTACGGCAAGGTCGACACCGAGGCCGAGCAGGAACTCGCGGCCGCCGCCGAGATCCGCTCGATCCCGACGCTGATGGCGTTCAAGAAGGGCAAGCTGATCTTCAACCAGGCCGGCGCCCTGCCGCCCGCGGCCCTGGAGGACCTCATCCGCCAGGTCAAGGAGTTCGACGTCGACGCGGCGATCGCGTCCCAGTCGCAATCCGACTGAGCGGCGCACGAGTTACCGTGCAACGGTGATTCGTGACTCTGGTTTCGTCCTCGTCGACAAGCCGCAGCCAGGTGTGGCTCTGGTAACCCTCAACCGTCCCGAGCGGATGAACTCGATGGCGTTCGACGTCATGGTGCCGCTGCGGGACGTCCTGCGCGAGCTGAACTACGACAACTCTGTGCGAGTCGTCGTGCTGACCGGCGCCGGGCGGGGCTTCTCCTCGGGCGCCGACCACAAGTCCGCGGGCTCGGTGCCGCATGTCGCCGGGCTGACCCGGCCGTCCTTCGGCCTGCGCTCGATGGCGGTGCTCGACGATGTGATCCTCGCCATGCGCAAGCTGCACCAGCCGATCATCGCCGCGGTCAACGGCGCGGCGATCGGTGGCGGGCTGTGCCTGGCGCTGGCCGCCGACATCAGGGTGGCCGCCAGCGGCGCCTACTTCCGCGCCGCCGGGATCAACAACGGCCTGACCGCCAGTGAGCTGGGGCTGAGCTACCTGCTGCCACGGGCGATCGGGTCGTCGCGGGCGTTCGAGATCATGCTGACCGGTCGTGACGTCGACGCGCAGGAAGCCGAACGGATCGGGCTGGTGTCGCGCCAGGTGCCCGACGAGGAACTGCTGCCGGCCTGCTTCGAGATCGCCGGCCGCATCGCCGCGTTCTCCCGCCCGGGAACCGAGTTGACCAAGCGGACGCTATGGAGTGGACTGGACGCCGGTAGCCTGGAAGGGCATATGCAGGCCGAGGGCCTCGGGCAGCTCTATGTGCGCCTGCTCACCGCCAACTTCGAAGAGGCGGTTGCTGCGCGCGCCGAGAACCGGGCCCCGGTCTTCACCGACGAGAAGTAGCCCAGAAGTCAGCAAGGAGCAGCACCCGTGATCACCGCAACGGACCTCGAGGTCCGCGCCGGGGCGCGCACGCTGCTGCTCGCCGAAGGCCCCGCGCTGCGGGTGCAGCCGGGTGACCGCATCGGCCTGGTCGGGCGCAACGGCGCCGGCAAGACCACCACGATGCGGATCCTGGCAGGGGAGGGCGAACCGTACGCAGGCACCATCGTGCGCAGCGGCGACATCGGGTATCTGCCGCAGGATCCCCGGGAGGGCGACCTCGACGTGCTGGCCCGCGACCGGGTCCTCTCGGCGCGTGGCCTGGACACCCTGCTGGCCGACCTGGAGAAGCAGCAGGTGCTGATGGCCGAGGTGGTCGACGAGGCCGCCCGCGACAAGGCGGTGCGGCGCTACGGCCAGCTCGAGGAACGCTTCGCCGCGCTCGGCGGATACGCCGCCGAGAGCGAAGCCGGCCGCATCTGCGCGAGCCTGGGTCTGCCCGAGCGGGTTCTCACCCAGCCGCTGCGTACCCTGTCCGGCGGCCAGCGCAGGCGCGTCGAACTGGCCCGGATCCTGTTCGCCGCCAGTGATACCGGCTCCGGTTCGGCCACCACACTGCTACTCGACGAGCCCACCAACCACCTCGACGCCGACTCGATCGGCTGGCTACGCGGGTTTCTGCAGAACCACAGCGGCGGGCTCGTCGTGATCAGCCACGACGTCGACCTGCTCGCCGACGTGGTCAACCGGGTGTGGTTCCTCGACGCCGTGCGCGGCGAGGCCGACGTCTACAACATGGGCTGGCAGAAGTACCTCGACGCCCGCGCCACCGACGAGCAGCGCAGGCGCCGGGAACGGGCCAACGCCGAGAAGAAGGCTAGTGCGCTGCGCACCCAGGCCGCCAAGATGGGCGCCAAGGCCACCAAAGCCGTTGCCGCCCAGAACATGTTGCGCCGCGCCGAGCGGATGATGGCCGAGTTGGATGCCGAGCGGGTGGCCGACAAGGTGGCCAGGATCAAGTTCCCGACGCCGGCGCCGTGCGGCAAGACACCGCTGGTGGTCAAGGGCCTGACCAAGAATTACGGCTCACTCGAGGTGTTCACCGGAGTCGACCTGGCGATCGACCGTGGCTCGCGCGTGGTGGTGCTGGGCCTCAACGGCGCGGGTAAGACCACGCTGCTGCGGCTGATCGCCGGCACCGAGACTCCGGACTCCGGCGGCCTGGAACCCGGGCACGGGCTCAAGATCGGTTATTTCGCACAGGAACACGACACGCTCGACAACAACGCGACCGTGTGGGAGAACATCCGTCACGCCGCCCCCGACACCGGCGAACAGGACCTGCGCGGGCTGCTCGGCGCGTTCATGTTCAGCGGTGCGCAACTCGAGCAGCCGGCCGGCACCCTGTCCGGCGGTGAGAAGACCCGTTTGGCCCTGGCCGGCCTGGTGGCCTCGACGGCCAACGTGCTGCTGCTCGACGAGCCGACCAACAACCTCGATCCCGCCTCGCGCGAGCAGGTTCTCGACGCGCTGCGCAGCTACACCGGCGCGGTCGTGCTGGTCACCCACGACCCCGGCGCCGCCGAGGCGCTCGACCCGCAGCGGGTGGTCCTGCTTCCGGACGGCACCGAGGATTTCTGGTCCGACGAATATCGGGACCTCATCGAGCTCGCCTGAGCCCGCACCATTTCGGTCATTTCGGCCACGCCGCGCAGATGCGCTCCTACGCTGTGGGCTATTGGCGCCGATCGACCGGGGAGGGTGATCATGAGGAAGCCGAACGAAGCCCGAGATCAGTTGTTGGACAGCCTGCGCAACGCGTACGAGGGGGGCGCGAGTATCCGTACCCTGGTGGCCTCGACCGGCCGCTCGTACGGCTCGATCCACGCGTTGTTGCGCGAGTCGGGGACCACGATGCGCAGTCGCGGCGGGCCCAACCACGTCACGCGTCGGTAGCGCGCACCGAATCTTCCACCAGATCCAGCACGGCGGACAGGCGCTGGGGGTCTTCACCGGCCGCCAGCCGCGCCACCAGTCCGTCGAGCACCAGGTCCAGATAGCACTGCAGCACGTCGGGCGCCACGTCCTCGCGCAACCGGCCGGCCTGCTTCTGCCTGCGTAGCCGGTCGCTGGTGGCCGCCGACAGTTCGGCTGAGCGCTCCGCCCAGCCGCGCTGGAACACCGGGTCATTGCGCAGCTTGCGGGCGATCTCCAATCGGGTTGCCAGCCAATCGAATTGATCGGGTGCGGCCAGCATGTCCCGCATCACCTGGATGAGACCCTGGCTCGAGGCGACCTCCGCCATCCGGGCGGCGTCTTCGCGTGCCAGCGCGAAGAACAGGGTGTCCTTGTCGCGGAAGTGGTGAAAGATCGCACCACGAGACAGACCGATGGTCTGCTCCAGGCGGCGCACGGTTGCTTTGTCGTAGCCGTACTCGGCAAAGCAGCGCCGTGCGCCGTCGAGGATCTGGCGGCGGCGGGCCGCCAGATGGTCCTCGCTGACCCGGGGCACGTCCGGCTAGCCGGACGTCAGCATGTTGCGGAGCACGTACTGCAGGATGCCGCCGTTGCGGTAGTAGTCGGCCTCGCCGGGCGTGTCGATGCGCACCACGGCGTCGAATTCGACGGCGCTGCCGTCCTCTTTCGTGGCCTTGACGTGAACGGTCTTCGGCGTCTTGCCGTTGTTCAGCTCCTCGATGCCGGTGATGTCGAACACCTCGGTGCCGTCCAGCTTGAGGCTGGCCGCGGATTCGCCCGCCGGGAACTGCAGCGGGATCACGCCCATGCCGATCAGGTTGGACCGGTGGATGCGCTCGAAGGACTCGGTGATCACCGCGCGCACACCCAGCAGCGTGGTGCCCTTTGCTGCCCAGTCCCGCGACGAGCCCGATCCGTATTCCTTGCCGCCCAACACAACCAGGGGAATGCCGGCGGCCTGGTAATTCTGCGAGGCGTCGTAGATGAACGCTTGCGGTCCGCCGTCCTGGGTGAAGTCGCGGGTGTAGCCACCGGAGACGTCGTCGAGCAGCTGGTTCTTCAGGCGGATGTTGGCGAACGTCCCGCGGATCATCACCTCGTGGTTGCCGCGGCGCGACCCCAGCGAGTTGAAGTCCTTGGGCTCGACGCCGTTGGCTTCGAGGTACTGGGCGGCCGGCGTGCCCTTCTTGATGCTGCCGGCCGGCGAGATGTGGTCGGTGGTCACCGAATCGCCCAGCAGCGCAAGAACCCTGGCGCCGGTGATGTCCTTGACCGGTTCCGGCTCGGCGGGCATGCCGTCGAAGTACGGCGCCTTGCGGACGTAGGTCGAGGCTTCGTCCCATTCGAAGGTGCTGCCCTCCGGGGTGGGCAACGACCGCCAGCGCTCGTCACCTTTGAAGACGTCGGCGTAGCTGGCGGTGAACATATCCCGGCTGATCGAGGACGCGATGGTCTCTTGGATCTCGGCAGTCGTGGGCCAGATGTCCTTCAAATAGACGTCGTTGCCGTCGGTGTCCTGGCCCAGCGGATCGGTCTCGAAGTCGAAGTCCATGGTGCCCGCGATGCCGTAGGCGATCACCAGCGGCGGGGACGCCAGGTAGTTCATCTTGACGTCGGGGGAGATGCGGCCTTCGAAGTTGCGGTTGCCCGAGAGCACCGCGGTGACCGACAGATCGTTGTCGTTGATGGCCTTGCTGATCTCGTCGGGCAGCGGCCCGGTGTTGCCGATGCACGTGGTGCAGCCGTAGCCGCCCAGGTAGTAGCCCAGCTTCTCCAGGTAGGGCCACAGGCCCGCCTTGTTGTAGTAGTCGGTGACCACCTGGGAACCGGGCGCCATGTTGGTCTTGACCCACGGCTTGGAGGTCAGCCCCTTCTCCACGGCCTTCTTGGCCAGCAGCGCGGCGCCGAGCATCACCGACGGGTTGGAGGTGTTGGTACACGAGGTGATACCGGCGACCACGACAGCGCCGTGGTCGAGCACGAATTCGCCGCGGTCGGCAGATGTGACGGTCACCGGCTTGCTCGGCCGGCCCGCGGCCCCGTTGGCCGCAGACGGGCGGGCGTCGACCGCGCCGTCGTCGGCGAACGAGAGCGACACCGGGTCGCTGGCCGGGAACGACTCCTCGACAGCCTCGTCGAGCTTGGTCTCCGGTGCCGGATGGTTCTCTTCGACGTAGTTGTGGATGTCCTTGCGGAACGCGTTCTTCGCGTCGGACAGCTCGATGCGGTCCTGCGGGCGCTTCGGGCCGGAGATCGACGGCACGACGGTGGACAGATCCAGTTCCAGGTACTCGGAGAAGACGGGCTCCTTCGCCGGGTCGTGCCACATGCCCTGCGCCTTGGCGTAGGCCTCGACCAGAGCCAGCTGCTCGTCGGTGCGCCCGGTCAGCCGCAGATAGCTGATGGTCTCCTCATCGATCGGGAACATCGCTGCGGTGGAACCGAACTCGGGGCTCATGTTGCCCAGCGTGGCGCGGTTGGCCAGCGGCACCTCGGCCACCCCGTCGCCGTAGAACTCGACGAACTTGCCCACCACGCCGTGCTTGCGCAGCATGTCGGTCACGGTCAGCACGACGTCGGTCGCGGTCACGCCCGGCTTGATCTCGCCGGTCAGTTTGAAGCCGACCACACGGGGGATGAGCATCGACACCGGCTGGCCCAGCATGGCGGCCTCGGCCTCGATACCGCCGACGCCCCAGCCGAGCACGCCCAGGCCGTTTTCCATGGTGGTGTGGCTGTCGGTGCCCACACAGGTGTCCGGATAGGCGACACCATCGCGGGTCATCACCACGCGGGCCAGGTACTCGATGTTGACCTGGTGCACGATGCCGGTGCCGGGCGGGACGACCTTGAAGTCGTCGAAGGCGCCCTGACCCCAGCGCAGGAACTGGTAGCGCTCGCCGTTGCGTTCGTATTCGAGTTCGACGTTGCGCTCGAAGGCGTCGGCGGTGCCGAACACGTCCAGGATCACCGAGTGGTCGATCACCATCTCGGCGGGCGAGAGCGGGTTGACCTTGTCCGGGTCACCGCCCAGCGCGGCGACGGCCTCCCGCATGGTGGCCAGGTCGACGATGCAGGGGACGCCGGTGAAGTCCTGCATCAGCACGCGCGCCGGCGTGAACTGGATCTCGATGCTCGGCTCGGCCGAGGGATCCCAGTTGGCGATCGCTTCGATGTGCTCCTTGGTGATGTTGGCACCGTCCTCGGTGCGCAGCAGGTTCTCGGCGAGCACCTTGAGGCTGTAGGGAAGTTTCTCGGTCCCGGGCACCGCGTCGAGGCGGTAGATCTGGTAGCTGTTGTCGCCGACCTTCAGATTGTCGCGCGCTCCAAACGAATTCACTGAATCGCTCACATCAACTCCCGGCGTTGTCATTCGGTGCCGACGGGCTGTGTCGGCATCCGGCTCGAATACTAACAGTACGCTTGTCCTGCTAAGCAGGCGGACCGGTGACCGGGCGCGGCCACCAAGCACTCCCGCCAGTCTTGTCTTCCTCGGCGCGTGGTGCCACCCCGGGGTCGCGCGCGGGGGTACGGTTTCGGATCGTGACGAATCTGCACGCGCCGACCTACATTCCCGTGGAGGTGTGCAGCAGCGTGGGGCTGGCCCCGTCGACCCCGGTCGAGCAGTGCCTGGCCGCGGTCAAGGCCGACGTGGACGCCGACGGTGTCGCCGCGCCTGCCGCCGACGCCGACGGCCTGCGGCAGGTGGTGGCCGGCGCACGCGAGAAGGGCATCGACCTCAAGGTCGTCGTGCTGGAGAACAGCCCGGCCATCGACACCCCGTTGCGCGATATCGCCACCGAGATCGGCAGCACCGATCCCGGTGCCACGGTCTTGGTGCTGAGCCCGGGCTGGGCCGGGACCTACAGCACCACCTATGACCGCGTCACGCTGGAAGCGGGCCAGGATGTGGCCAAGACGGCGCCCAATCCCGTGGTCGGCACACAGGCATTTGTCGACCAGTTGGACACCCCGGACTTTCCCTGGATGGGATTAACGATCACGCTCGTGATCGGGGTGGCCGGGGCGGCTGTTTTGACCCGAGTTCTGCAGCGTCGAGCCCGCCGCTCGCAAAATGCCACAACCGCTGCTGAGCAGGCAAAATAGCCTTATCTGGCAAATCAATAAGATTACTTTTCGGCAACATCCCGTAAATGACAAACATGTAATTCTTGCCGGAAGTTTCCTCTGCGACAAATGTGACGTACGGTGCAACTGTCGCCATTGTTAATGATGTGACTCATGTGACATCTGTTACTGGCGTGACTGCACGTGGAGCAGAGGAGACCAGAGTCGAATGAGACGTTCCCATCGCGGCTCTCTTTTCCGGCCGGCCATCCGCATCGCCAAGCCGGTGTGCCCGTTGGCCCTGTCCGTCGCCATGACGCTGACGGTGCCGGGGCTGGCCCAGGCCGAGCCCGCCGGCGGCCCGAACACGATCGCCGGGCTGATCGCCGACGTCGCCGACGCCAACCAGCGGCTGCAGGACATCGGTGCCAAGGTGCAGGCCGAGCAGGAGAGTGTCAACAAGGCGATTGTCGACGTGCAGACCGCTCGCGACGCGGCGACCGCCGCCAGTGCGCAGGTCGAGGAGAGCGCGCAGGCGGTCTCCGCCGCCAACGCCGCCATCGCCGATGCCCAGAAGCGTTTCGACACCTTCGCTGCGGCGACCTACATCAACGGGCCCTCGGCCGCACTGGTGATGGCCACCAACCCCGAAGACATCATCGCCAGCACGTCGGCGGGGCAGACCCTGGCCGTCAGCTCCCAGCAGGTGATGACCGACCTGCAGCGCGCCCGCACCGAGCAGGTCAACAAGGAGTCCGCGGCCCGGCTGGCCAAGGAGAAGGCCGACCAGGCCGTCGTCGACGCCGAAGCCAGCCAGCAGTCCGCGGTCAGCGCGCTCACCGCCGCACAGAAGACGTTCGCCGATCAGCAGGCCGAGATCAACCGGCTGGCCGCCGAACGCAAGGCCGCCCAGGAGAAGCTCGACGCCGCCCGCCTCTCGGTTCAGCGGTCGACGCCGGCGGATTCGCCTGCCGCGGTGCCCCAGTCGGCCGCGACCGGCCCGGCGACCCCGGGGGATCGCTGGGATCCGGCCGCGCCTGGTTCACCCAAAGCGCCCAACGCCGGCGTCGTCCCGCCGTACGGCAGCGCCTCGGAATGGGACACCACCCTGCCGATGGTGCCCAGCGCGTTCGTCTCCGGCGATCCGATCCAGATCATCAACGCGGTGTTGCAGATCTCGTCGTCCTCGCTGAACGCGACCAAGCAGATGGGCAAGACCTTCCTGCAGAAGCTGGGCATCCTCAAGCCCGACGACACCGGCATCACCAACGGTGCGATTCCCTACGTGTACGGCGCGCAGGCCTCCGAGTACGTGATCAAACGAGCCATGTCCCAGATGGGCGTGCCGTACTCGTGGGGCGGCGGGACCGCCACCGGCCCCAGCAACGGAATCGACAGCGGCGCAGGCACCGTCGGCTTCGACTGCTCCGGGCTGATCCTCTATGCGTTCGCCGGTGTCGGCATCAAGCTGCCGCACTACTCGGGGTCGCAGTACAACATGGGCCGCAAGATCCCGTCGTCGCAGATGCGCCGCGGTGACGTGATCTTCTACGGCCCCGGCGGCAGCCAGCACGTGACGCTCTACCTGGGCCAGGGCCAAATGCTCGAAGCTCCCTACACCGGCTCCAACGTGAAGATCTCGCCGGTACGCACCAGCGGCATGACACCGTTCGTCGTCCGCTACATCGAATACTGACTTTCAGCTGTACAGGAGTTTTCCCTATGTCTCGCACCAGTTCTCGGCGGCTGTTCGTCGGGACGATCCTGACGGCACTGACTCTGGGGCTGGGCATTGCCGCCCCGGCGAATGCCGATCCGGGCGAGTGGGACCCGACGCTGCCCAAGATCCTCAGTGCCGGCGCCCCCGGCGATCCGCTGGCCGTGGCCAACGCCTCGCTGCAGGTCACCCAGCAGGCTGCCCAGGCCACCATGGACCTGGGCCGCAGGTTCCTGGCCGGGCTCGGCATCGGCGGCTCGCCCTCGGCGCTGCCCGGTGGCCGGGTCCGGGGCCCGCAGGCCATCGAATACGTGATCGCCCGCGGCGCCTCCCAGCGCGGCGTGCCCTACTCGTGGGGCGGCGGCGCGATCAACGGCCCCAGCGCCGGGGTGGAAGAGGACGCCGGCAAGGTCGGCTACGACTGCTCGGGCTTCACCCGCTACGCCTTCGCCGGGGTGGGGGTGCAGATCCCCAAGTACTCCGGCGACCAGTACAACGCGGGCCGGCACATCCCGCCGTCACAGGCAAAGCGCGGCGACCTGATCTTCTACGGACCGAACGGCACCCAGCACGTCGCGCTCTATCTGGGCAACGGCCAGATGCTGGAGGCTTCGTCGGCGGCCGGTCAGGTCACCGTCAGCCCGGTCCGCACCGCGGGCATGACGCCGTACCTGACGCGCATCATCGAGACCTGAGCGCGGCCCGGCCAACCCCGTTGCCCGACGCGCCAGCGAACGGGGCACGTCGACGGATCTCAGAACGCCTGGAATAGTTGTGTGCGGGTGCCGAGGTGCCCGAGGAAACCAACAGCTGTGGAGGAAGTCGATGACGTCACCAGGTGGGTCGCCCGCAGGCCCCGGAGGGTTTGCCGGGCCGACCGGAGCACCGGCCGCGCCGCCGTCCGGCGGTAACGGTCTGGCCGGCGAGGTGCACACCCTGGAACGGGCGATCTTCGAGGTCAAGCGCATCATCGTGGGCCAGGACCAGCTCGTCGAGCGCATCCTGGTCGGGCTGCTGGCCAAGGGGCACGTGCTGCTCGAAGGTGTCCCCGGTGTCGCCAAGACGCTGGCGGTCGAGACCTTCGCGAAGGTGGTCGGCGGCACCTTCGCCCGCATCCAGTTCACCCCCGACCTGGTGCCCACCGACATCATCGGTACCCGCATCTACCGCCAGGGCCGCGAGGAATTCGACACCGAGTTCGGCCCTGTCATGTGCAACTTCCTGCTGGCCGACGAGATCAACCGCGCTCCGGCAAAGGTGCAGTCGGCGCTGCTGGAGGTCATGGCCGAGCGCAAGATCTCCATCGGCGGCAAGGACTACCCGCTGCCCAAGCCGTTCCTGGTGATGGCCACCCAGAACCCGATCGAGAACGAGGGCGTCTACCCGCTGCCCGAAGCGCAGCGGGACCGCTTCCTGTTCAAGATCAACGTGGACTATCCCTCGCCGGAGGAAGAACGCGAGATCATCTACCGGATGGGGGTCGCCCCGCCGGAGCCCAAGCAGATCCTCAACACCGGTGATCTGCAGCGGCTGCAGGAGGTCGCCGCGAACAACTTCGTCCACCACGCGCTGGTGGACTACGTGGTGCGCGTCGTCACCGCGACCCGGCGGCCCGAGCAGTTCGGCATGAACGACGTCAAGTCCTGGGTGGCGTTCGGCGCCTCGCCGCGCGCGTCGCTGGGCATCATCGCCGCCGCCCGCGCGCTCGCGCTGGTGCGCGGCCGCGACTACGTGATCCCGCAGGACGTCATCGACGTGATCCCCGACGTGCTGCGCCACCGCCTGGTGCTGACCTACGACGCGCTGGCCGACGACGTCAAGGCCGAGACCGTGATCAACCGGATCCTGCAGACCGTTGCGCTGCCTCAGGTGAACGCCGTTCCGCAGCAAGGACATTCGGCGCCTCCGGGGGTTCCCGCCGGGGCGGGTGCCAACGGTCGGTGAGCGAATCGGAAACCATCCACCCGCCGTCGTTCCAGCGCGGTGAGATCGGTGACGCCAAGCTCTCGGCCGCACTGCGCACCCTCGAGCTCACGGTCAAGCGCAAGCTCGACGGGGTGCTGCACGGCAACCACCTCGGCCTGATCCCCGGCCCGGGCTCGGAGCCGGGGGAGTCGCGGCTCTACCAGCCCGGTGACGACGTACGCCGGATGGACTGGTCGGTCACCGCCCGCACCACCCACCCGCACGTGCGGCAGATGATCGCCGACCGCGAGTTGGAGACGTGGCTGGTGGTCGACATGTCGGCCAGCCTGGACTTCGGCACCACCGGCTGCGAGAAGCGCGACCTGGCCGTCGCCGCGGCGGCCGCCATCACCTATCTCAACAGCGGCGGCGGCAACCGCATCGGCGCGTTGGTCGCCAACGGCGACTCGATCGTGCGGGTACCGGCCCGCTCCGGACGCCAGCACGAGCAGAGCCTGCTGCGAGCGATCGCCACGGCGCCGCGCGCGCCACTGGGGGTTCGGGGTGACCTGGCCGCCGCGATCGACGCCCTGCGCAGGCCCGAACGTCGCCGCGGGATGGCGGTGGTGATCAGTGACTTCCTGGGCCCGATCAACTGGATGCGGCCGCTGCGCGCCATCGCCGCCCGCCACGAGGTGCTCGGCATCGAGGTGCTCGACCCGCGCGACGTCGAACTGCCGCCGGTCGGCGACGTGATCCTGCAGGACACCGAGTCCGGCGCCACCCGCGAATTCACCATCGACGAGCAGTTGCGCGACGATTTCGCCCGCGCCGCCGCGGTGCACCGCGAAGAGGTGGCGCGCACCCTGCGCCGCTGCGGCGCACCGCTGATGACGCTGCGCACCGACCGCGACTGGATCGCCGACATCGTGCGGTTCGTCGCCTCCCGCCGGCGCGGCGCCCTGGCAGGTAGCCAATGACCTTGCCGTTGCTCGGGCCGATGACGCTGTCCGGGTTCGAACACCCGTGGTTCTTCCTGTTCCTGCTCGTCATCGCGGGACTGGTCGGGCTCTACGTCGTGGTGCAGTACGCCCGGCAGAAGCGTTTCCTGCGCTTCGCCAACATGGAACTGCTGGAAAGCGTTGCGCCCAAACGCCCCAACACATGGCGGCACCTGCCCGCGATCCTGTTGATCGCCTCGCTGGTACTGCTGACCATCGCGATGGCCGGGCCCACCCACGATGTGCGCATCCCGCGCAACCGCGCGGTGGTGATGCTGACCATCGACGTCTCGCAGTCGATGCGCGCCACCGACGTCGAGCCCAGCCGGCTGGCCGCCGCGCAGGAAGCCGCCAAGCAGTTCGCCGATCAGCTCACCCCGGGCATCAACCTGGGGCTGATCGCCTATGCCGGCACGGCCACCGTTCTGGTGTCGCCGACGACCAACCGCGAGGCCACCAAACAGGCGATCGACAAGCTGCAACTGGCCGACCGCACCGCCACCGGCGAGGCGATCTTCACCTCGCTGCAGGCCATCGCGACGGTCGGCGCGGTGATCGGTGGTGGTGACACCCCGCCGCCGGCCCGCATCGTGCTGATGTCGGACGGCAAGGAGACCGTGCCGTCCAACCCGGACAACCCCAAGGGTGCGTTCACCGCCGCCCGCACGGCCAAGGATCAGGGTGTGCCGATCTCCACGGTGTCGTTCGGTACCCCGTACGGCTATGTCGAGATCAACGACCAGCGCCAGCCGGTTCCGGTGGACGACGACATGCTCAAGAAGATCGCCGAGCTCTCCGGCGGCAACGCCTACACCGCGTCGAGCCTGCAGCAGCTCAAAGAGGTCTTCACCTCGCTGCAGGACCAGATCGGCTACGAGACCATCCGGGGTGAGGCCTCCACCGGCTGGCTGCGGCTCGGGGCGCTGGTGCTGGCCGTCGCCGCCCTGTCCGCGTTGCTGATCAACCGCCGTCTGCCGGGCTGACACCACGCGTTTTCGGCGCGTCGCCAATTTCAAGGAAAGCGAGCCGAGGCACTAAGTTGACTCCCATGACCGACAACGCTGTGGGAGCAAAACCCGCATTCGTCTCCCGTTCGGTGCTCGTCACCGGTGGAAACCGGGGCATCGGCCTGGCGATCGCGCAGCGACTGGCCGCCGACGGCCACAAGGTCGCGGTCACCCATCGCGGTTCCGGCGCACCCGAAGGACTGTTCGGGGTGGAGTGCGACGTCACCGACAGTGCGGCGGTGGACCGCGCGTTCACCGAGGTCGAGGAACATCAGGGCCCTGTCGAGGTGCTGGTGTCCAACGCAGGCATCTCCAAGGACGCCTTCCTGATCCGGATGACCGAAGACCGGTTCACCGACGTGATCGACGCCAACCTCACCGGGGCGTTCCGGGTGGCCCAGCGTGCGTCACGCAGCATGCAGCGCAAGCGTTTCGGCCGGATCATCTTCATCGGCTCGGTGTCGGGGATGTGGGGCATCGGCAACCAGGCGAACTATGCGGCCGCCAAGGCCGGCCTGATCGGCATGGCCCGCTCGATCTCGCGCGAACTGTCCAAGGCCGGCGTCACCGCCAACGTCGTCGCACCCGGCTACATCGACACCGAGATGACCCGTGCGCTCGACGAGCGCATCCAGGAGGGTGCGTTGGACTTCATCCCGGCCAAACGGGTCGGGACGGCGCAGGAGGTCGCCGGGGCGGTCAGCTTCCTGGCATCCGAGGACGCCAGTTACATCGCCGGTGCGGTGATCCCGGTCGACGGCGGTATGGGCATGGGCCACTGAGTCGGTACGAAGAGACACGAACTGAAGGGCTTCACATGACTCTTTTGCAAGGCAAGCGCATCCTCGTCACGGGAATCATCACCGACAGCTCGATCGCGTTCTACATCGCCAAGGTCGCACAGGAGGCCGGCGCAGAGCTGGTGCTCACCGGCTTCGACCGGATGAAACTGATCCGCCGGATCGCCGACCGGCTGCCCAACCCGGCGCCGCTGATCGAACTCGACGTGCAGAATGAGGAGCACCTGTCGACGCTGGCCGACCGGATCACCGCCGAGATCGGCGAGGGCAACAAGCTCGACGGCGTGGTGCACTCCATCGGCTTCATGCCGCAGACCGGGATGGGCATCAACCCGTTCTTCGACGCCCCGTACGAGGATGTCGCCAAGGGCATCCACATCTCGGCGTATTCCTATGCCTCCCTGGCCAAGGCCGTGCTGCCGGTGATGAATCCCGGCGGCGGCATCGTCGGCATGGACTTCGACCCCACCCGGGCGATGCCGGCCTACAACTGGATGACGGTCGCCAAGAGCGCGCTGGAGTCGGTCAACCGGTTCGTTGCGCGCGAAGCCGGCAAGGTCGGGGTGCGGTCCAATCTGGTTGCCGCGGGCCCGATCCGGACCCTGGCGATGAGTGCGATCGTCGGCGGTGCGCTGGGTGAAGAGGCCGGCGCACAGATGAAGCTGCTCGAAGAGGGCTGGGATCAGCGTGCCCCGCTGGGCTGGAACATGAAGGACCCGACGCCGGTCGCCAAGACGGTGTGCGCCCTGCTCTCGGACTGGCTGCCCGCCACCACCGGCGGCATCATCTTCGCCGACGGTGGCGCCAGCACCCAGCTGCTCTAGGCCGATGTCCGCGCCGGCGTTTGACGCGCTGCTCGTGCTGTCGTTCGGCGGCCCGGAGGGCCCCGAACAGGTGATGCCGTTCCTGGAGAACGTGACTCGCGGCCGGGGTATCCCGCCCGAGCGGCTGGCCGCCGTCGCCGAGCACTACCTGCACTTCGGTGGTGTCTCGCCGATCAACGGCATCAACCGCGCGCTGATCGAGGCGATCCGCGCCGAGCTCGCCGAGCGCGGTGAGCAGCTGCCGGTGTACTTCGGCAACCGCAACTGGCACCCGATGGTCGAAGACACCGTCGCCGCGATGACGTCCGACGGTGTCCGGCGTGCCGCGGTGTTCGCCACCTCCGCGTGGGGTGGCTACTCCGGATGCGCCCAGTACCAGGAGGACATCGTCCGCGCTCGTGCCGCGGTCGGCGACGGTGCGCCGGAACTGGTCAAGCTGCGCCAGTACTTCGACCATCCGCTGCTGGTGGCGATGTTCGCCGACGCGATCGCCGATGCCGCTGCGACACTGCCCGACTCGGTGCGCCCCGACGCCCGGCTGGTGTTTACCGCGCATTCGATACCCCTGCGCGCCGCCGACCGGTGCGGGCCGGATCTGTATGCCCGCCAGGTGCATTACACCGCCGCGCTGGTGGCGGCGGCCGCCGGCTACGCCGACTACGACGTGGTGTGGCAGTCCCGGTCCGGTCCACCCCAGGTGCCGTGGCTGGAACCCGATGTCGGGGACCATCTCTGCGCGCTGGCCGAATCGGGCACCACCGCGGTGCTGATCTGTCCGGTGGGGTTCGTCGCCGACCACATCGAAGTGGTGTGGGACTTGGACAACGAATTGCGGGAACAGGCCGACGATTTGGGAATCGCGCTGGCGCGGGCGACGACACCCAATGCCCAGCCCCGCTTCGCCCGGTTGGTGCTCGACCTCCTCGACGAGGTGCGCGACGGCCGGGAGCCGTCGAGAGTGGTTGGGTCCCAGCCCGTTCCGGGTTACGGGGCCAGCGTCGACGGCCGGTTCTGCACGCCGCAGTGTGCGGCGGGCGCTAGTGCCAGGCCGAGTGCAGGATCGCGCTGACCGCGGCGAGCCGGGCCGAGCGGACCACAGAGGCCAGCGGCCGCAGCGCGTCGTTGGCGATCTGCGCCTCCGAGGCGCTCTGCGTGCCGATCGGCATCAACCCCGAGCTGACCGAGATGATCGCATCGACATGGGCGGCGTTCTCCAGCACCCGAAGCGCCCTGGTCGGAGCGTGATCGGGCGCGCGGTGATGCCGGCCGGATTCCAGGATCTGCTCGACGAGCCCGCGCGGATCGTCCACCCCGCCCGCGGCCCCGAGCTGCAAGGCGCCCAGCGCCTCGGCCGCTGAGCGGACCGCCGACCGCAGCGTGTACTCCGCCTCGCCGAGGTCGAGGTGATCCGGCACCGGGGCGGCGGGCAGCGAGTACACCGTCCACGACAGCGCGCACAGTTCCGGCACCCGGTCGCCGTCGGGCAGTTCGTCGTCGGTGTCGTCGTACTCGAAATCGGGGACCAGGCCGATGGTGTCCCCGGCCGGACTGGTCACGATGATCGCCTCGCCGGCACTCAGTGCGTCCCGCTGGAACTGGGTACCCGCCGCCAGGCCGCGCACGTCGCCGGGTACCGGCAGTGCAACGCTGATCGCCGGCGGTCGGTCACCGGTCGAGCGGCCGGCCACGGTGCGCAACGTCTGCAGCAACGACACCGCGCCGGCGTCGTCCACATCCGGCCAGGGCAGGCCGGTATGGCCGGCCGCGACGGAATCGTAGGCGGTCACCGAATGTGTTGGCGCCCAGGCGGATAACGCGTCGAGGACGTCATCGGGCGCGGCTTGGCCGGCGAGCCACGCATTGGCCCACAGGGACAGTGAAACGCTTGGGCACCACATGATGCTCGCAGTGTAGTGGTTCGTCCCCGAACCGGCTTTCCGCGTCCGCGGCGCCGTCTGCCGCGTACCCTGGGAACATGCCCGCGGCGCTGATCTGGCTCGTGTTCGCCTTGGGCCTTGCCGGGGCCGAGGCACTGACGGGCGACATGTTCCTGCTGATGCTGTCCGGCGGAGCCCTGGCCGCCGCCGGCTCGAGCTGGCTGCTCGACCTACCGGTGTGGGCCGACGGGCTGGTCTTCCTGGTGGTGTCGGTCCTGCTCGTGGCGCTGGTACGCCCGGCGCTGCGACGTAAGTTCACCGCGGGCAAGGGCCTGCCCGAACCGGTCAAGGCGCTGGAGGGCCGCAGCGCGCTGGTGCTCGATCGGGTCGCGCAGCACGAAGGCCAGGTCAAGCTCGACGGCGAGGTCTGGACGGCCCGCCCCTACAACGACAACGATGTCTACGAGCCGGGCGACCACGTCACCGTCATGCACATCGACGGAGCCACCGCGGTCGTCTGGAAAAACGGGTAAGGAGAACCCTTCATGGACGGTGCCATCGCCGGTCTGGTCCTGCTCGCGGTGCTGGTGGTGTTCGCCATCATCGTCGTCGCCAAGTCCATCGCGCTGATCCCGCAGGCCGAGGCGGCGGTCATCGAGCGGCTGGGCCGCTACAGCAAGACGGTCTCCGGGCAGCTGACCCTGCTGGTCCCGTTCGTCGACAAGATCCGCGCCCGGGTGGACCTGCGCGAGCGGGTGGTGTCGTTCCCGCCGCAGCCGGTGATCACCGAGGACAACCTGACCGTCAACATCGACACCGTGGTGTATTTCCAGGTCACCAACCCGCAGGCGGCGGTGTACCAGATCAGCAACTACATCGTCGGTGTCGAGCAACTGACCACCACCACCCTGCGCAACGTGGTCGGCGGCATGACCCTGGAGCAGACCCTGACCAGCCGCGACCAGATCAACGGGCAGCTACGCGGCGTCCTCGACGAGGCCACCGGCCGCTGGGGGCTGCGGGTGGCGCGGGTGGAGCTGCGCAGCATCGACCCGCCGCCGTCCATCCAGGACTCGATGGAAAAGCAGATGCGCGCCGACCGCGAGAAGCGCGCGATGATCCTCACCGCCGAGGGCAACCGGGAGGCGTCGATCAAGCAGGCCGAGGGGCAGAAGCAAGCCCAGATCCTGGCCGCCGAGGGTGCCAAGCAGGCCGCGATCCTGGCGGCCGAGGCCGACCGGCAGTCCCGGATCCTGCGCGCCCAGGGCGAGCGAGCCGCCTCCTACCTGCAGGCCCAGGGCCAGGCCAAGGCGATCGAGAAGACCTTCGCCGCGATCAAGGCCGGTCGGCCCACCCCGGAGATGTTGGCCTACCAGTACCTGCAGACGCTGCCGCAGATGGCCAAGGGTGAAGCCAACAAGGTGTGGCTGGTGCCCAGCGACTTCGGTTCGGCGCTGCAGGGATTCACCAAGCTGCTCGGCGCGCCCGGCGAGGACGGGGTGTTCCGGTACACGCCCTCACCGGTCGACGAGACCGCAGCCAAGGCCGACGACGACGCCGACGAGGTCGCCGACTGGTTCGACACCAAGACCGACCCGGCGATCGCTCAGGCGGTGGCCCGGGCCGAGGCCGAAGCCCGCGCGTCGGTGCCGGTGGTCGGCGCGGCGCCGGTCATCCCGCCGCAGGATGCCATCGCGCCGCCGGGGTCCCACCGGGCCCCCTAGTTGTCGGCGGCGGGCTTACGCCGGTGCGTGCGCACCTCGTAGACCAGCCCGGCCACGCCGACGGCGGCGGTACACACCGACACCAGCACCAGCAGCGGGCTGATGTTGCCGGTCAGCGCGTCACCGAGGAAGACCACCGCCGCGGTGCCGGGGATCAGTCCGGCCAGCGTCGCGCCGAGGTACGGCAGCGCCCGCACCGCGGACGCGCCGGCGGCGTAGTTGAGCACCGAGAACGGCACGGCCGGGATCATCCGCAGCGAGAAGATCGCCTGCCAGCCGCGGGCCCGCAGCCGCGCGTCCACCGACTCCAGAGCCGGATGGCTGACCAGCTTGCTGAACTGCCAACCCAGCGCCCGCACCAGCAGTAGCGCGATCAGCGCGCTCACCGTGCTGGCGGCCACCGCGATCACCACGCCCAGGCCGGGCCCGAACAACAGACCGGCGGCCAGCGTGAATGCGGTGCGCGGGAACGGGAACACGGTCACCACGATGTGGGCGCCGAGGAACGCCAACGGGAACCAGGCGCCCAACGACGTCGCCCAATCCCGCAGCTGCACCGCGGTGGGCAACGGCACCAGCACCACGACTGCGACGAGAATCACAGAGGCGACCGCGGTGACGATCAGGCGCGTCCGAGATACCTGGCGCGCGGTGGAGATCACCGCGCTACGCACACTGCGCCACGTGCTGCGGGCCTTCGATGTCACGTTCACCAAGGTTACGGCCCGCGATGCGACGGGTTGCCGAGTGCGACGCGGGTTACCGGCGGGTAGCCGTAGTCGGCCACGTCACGCCTGACGTGATCATTTAGCCTGATGGTCTGATGGCTGGTCCCGGTACCGGCTGCCCCAATGCTGCGACAACAGGAGTTGCCGGTGTCAGTAGAGATCGAGGCAAGCCGCGCCCGCTGGCGCACGGCGGTGGCCGGCGTGCTGGCCAAGAGCAGCCGGAAAGATCCGGCGGATCTGCCCGCTGAGCCCGAGACACTGCTGGAATCGCCCACCTACGAGGGCTTCCCGATCCGGCCGCTCTACACCGGACTCGACGCGCTGCCCGAACCGCCGCTGCCCGGCGACTGGCCGTTTGTCCGCGGCGCCGATGCGCACCGCGACGTGCTGGCCGGCTGGAAGGTCGCCGAGGTGTTCCCGGCTCCCGGCGGCGCGGTGGCCGACGGCAATGCCGCCGTGCTGGCCGCCCTCGCCGACGGGGTCAGCGCGCTGGTGCTGCGCGTCGGCGAGTCCGGGGTGCCCGCCGCGGACCTGGACCGGCTGCTGGAGGGGGTCTACCTCGAGCTCGCACCGGTGATCCTCGATGCCGGGGCGCGCTTTGCCGCCGCCGCCGAGGCGGTGCTGGCCCTGGTCGCCGGCGCCGACGACGCCCAGCGCGCGATATCGGCGGGCAGGAGCGAAGCGACCCGGGAAACTGGACTGTCGATCGATCTTGGTGCCGACCCGCTCACCGCACCGCTCAGCGGCTTCGCCGCACCGGAACTCGACGAGCTGACCCGCGTCGCGACGGGTCTGGCCGGCACCGCCGGGGTACGCGCGATCACCGTCGACGGCCCGGCGTTCCACAACCGCGGCGCCAACGCCGCATGGGAGCTGGCCGGGGCGCTGGGCGCCGCCGTCGACTATGTGCGCGCCCTGGTCGACGCCGGTATCGAGGTGGCCGACGCGGTGCGCCAGATCAGCTTCCGGCTGGTGGCCGACGACGACCAGTTCATGACGATCGCGAAATTCCGCGCAGCCCGCCAACTCTGGGCCCGGGTCGCCGACGTGCTCGGACAGCCCGAGGCCGGGGCCGCGACGGTGCACGCAGTCACCTCGCTGCCGATGATGACGCAGCGCGACCCCTGGGTGAACATGCTGCGCACCACGCTGGCCGCGTTCGGCGCCGGCGTCGGGGGAGCGGACACCGTGGCGGTGCAGCCGTTCGACGTGGCGATCCCGAGCGGGTTCCCCGGCATCAGCCCGGGTTTCGCCCGCCGCATCGCACGCAACACCCAGCTGCTGCTGCTCGAGGAGTCCCACATCGGCCGGGTGCTGGACCCCGCGGGCGGTTCCTGGTACGTCGAGGATCTCACCGATCGCCTTGCCGCCCAGGCCTGGTCGCACTTCCAGGACATCGAAGCCCGCGGCGGTTTCACCGCGGCACGCGAGCATGTCGCCGAGCAGATCGAGCAGGTGCGGGCACAACGCGCCGAGGACATCGCCCACCGCCGCACCGCGGTGACAGGCGTCAATGAGTTCCCCAACCTGACCGAACCCCCGCTGCCGCACTATGACTCGTCGGACACCGTGCGCCGCTACGCCGCCGGTTTCGAGGCGCTGCGGGACCGCTCGGATGCCTATCTGGAGCGCACCGGGTCCCGCCCGGTCGTCCTGCTGCTGCCGCTGGGACCGCTGGCCGAGAACAACATCCGGGCGACGTTCGCGGCCAACCTGCTGGCCTCCGGCGGCATCGAGGCGGTCAATCCGGGCACCGTCGACGCCGCCGGAACAGCCGCCGCGATCGCCGATGCCGGGGCGTCGGTGGCGGTGATCTGTGGCACCGACGCCCGCTACGGCACCGACGCCGCCGCGGTGGTGGCGGCCGCCCGGGCCGCCGGGCTGGACCAGATCCTGCTCGCCGGTCCGGAGAAAGCCGTCGCCGACGTCCCGGCGGATGGCCGGCCGGACGGTTATCTGACCGCGAAAATCGATGCGGTCGAAGCTCTTTCGTCCCTGCTCACCCGATTGGGGGCCTGATATGACTCAGTCCGATGTCGCACTCGTGCCCAGCTTTGCCGACGTCCCGCTGCGTGGGCAGCGTCCGGTGGCCCCGCCCACCGAGGCGGCCGTCGCCGAGCGGGTCGCCGCCGCCGCGGCCGCACACGGCTACACCGCCGAGCAGCTGGACTGGCAGACCCCCGAGGGCATCGCCGTCAAGCCGGTCTATACCGGTGCCGACCGTGACGCCGTCGTCGCCGCCGGCTATCCGCTGGACAGCTTCCCCGGCGAGCCGCCGTTCATCCGTGGGCCCTACCCGACGATGTATGTCAACCAGCCGTGGACCATCCGGCAGTACGCCGGGTTCTCCACCGCCGCCGAATCCAATGCCTTCTACCGGCGCAACCTCGCGGCCGGCCAGAAGGGCCTGTCGGTGGCCTTCGATCTGGCCACCCACCGCGGCTACGACTCCGACCATCCCCGGGTCGCCGGTGACGTCGGCATGGCGGGCGTGGCCATCGACTCGATCCTGGACATGCGCCAGCTCTTCGACGGCATCGATCTGTCCACCGTGAGTGTCTCGATGACCATGAACGGGGCTGTGCTGCCGATCCTGGCGCTGTACGTGGTGGCGGCCGAGGAGCAGGGTGTGCCGCCGGAGAAGCTGGCCGGGACCATCCAGAACGACATCCTCAAAGAGTTCATGGTCCGCAACACCTACATCTATCCGCCGAAGCCGTCGATGCGGATCATCTCCGACATCTTCGGCTACACCAGCGCCAAGATGCCGAAGTTCAACTCGATCTCGATCTCCGGCTACCACATCCAGGAAGCCGGTGCCACAGCCGATCTCGAGCTCGCCTACACGCTGGCCGACGGGGTGGAGTACCTCAAGGCCGGCCGGGACGCCGGCCTGGACGTCGACACGTTCGCCCCGCGGCTGTCGTTCTTCTGGGGCATCGGGATGAACTTTTTCATGGAGGTCGCCAAGCTGCGGGCCGGCCGGCTGCTGTGGAGTGAACTGGTCGCCGAGTTCGGTGCCAAGAATCCCAAATCGCTGTCCCTGCGCACGCATTCGCAGACCTCCGGCTGGTCGCTGACCGCTCAGGATGTGTTCAACAACGTCGCCAGGACCTGCGTGGAGGCGATGGCGGCCACGCAGGGCCACACCCAGTCGCTGCACACCAACGCCCTCGACGAGGCGCTGGCGCTGCCCACCGATTTCTCGGCGCGCATCGCCCGCAACACGCAGCTGCTGTTGCAGCAGGAGTCGGGCACCACCCGTCCGATCGATCCCTGGGGCGGCTCCTACTACGTGGAGTGGCTGACCCATCAGCTCGCCGAGAAGGCCCGCGCGCACATCGCCGAGGTGGGCGCGCACGGCGGCATGGCACAGGCGATCAGCGACGGCATTCCGAAGCTGCGCATCGAAGAGGCGGCCGCACGCACGCAGGCGCGCATCGACTCCGGCGCCCAGCCGTTGATCGGGGTGAACAAGTACCAGGTGGCCGAGGATCAGGACATCGAGGTCCTCAAGGTCGAGAACAGCCGGGTCCGCGCCGAGCAGCTGGCCAAATTGAAGCAACTCCGCGCCGAGCGTGACGAGGCCGCCTGCCAATCCGCACTCGCCGAACTGTCCCGCGCCGCCGGCGTCACCGGCACGGCGGGGGAGGACGGACTGGGCAACAACCTGCTGGCGCTGGCCATCAACGCCGCGCGGGCCAAGGCCACCCTCGGGGAGATCTCCGACGCCCTCGAGGCGGTGTACGGCAGGCATCAGGCCGAGATCCGCACCATCGCCGGGGTGTACCGCGACGAGGTCGGAAAGGCCCAGAACGTGAGTGCCGCAACCGAATTGGTGGAGAAGTTCGCCGAAGCCGACGGTCGGCGGCCGCGCATCCTGGTGGCCAAGATGGGCCAGGACGGTCACGACCGGGGACAGAAGGTGATCGCCACCGCGTTCGCCGACATCGGCTTCGACGTCGACGTGGGTTCGTTGTTCTCCACGCCGGAGGAGGTCGCCCGCCAGGCTGCCGACAACGACGTCCACGTCGTGGGGGTGTCGTCGCTGGCCGCCGGGCACCTGACTTTGGTTCCGGCGCTGCGCGACGCGCTCGCCGAGGTGGGCCGTCCCGACATCATGGTGGTCGTCGGCGGGGTGATCCCGCCCGGCGACTTCGACGAGCTCTACGCCGCCGGTGCCACCGCGATCTTCCCGCCGGGCACGGTCATCGCCGACGCGGCGGTGGATCTGCTGCACAAGCTCGCCGAGCGGCTCGGGTACGACCTCACCTGATGCCCGCCGACGTCACCGCACTGGCCGAGGCGATCCGAGGCGGCGATCGTGCGGCGCTGTCGCGGGCCATCACCCTGGTGGAATCGACCCGCGCCGACCACCGCGATCAGGCTCAGCAGTTGCTGCTGGAGTTGATGCCAGACGCGGGCCGGGCCCTGCACGTCGGTATCACCGGCGTGCCCGGGGTGGGGAAGTCGACCACCATCGAGGCACTGGGCATGTTCCTCATCGAGGCCGGCCACCGGGTGGCCGTGCTCGCCGTCGACCCGTCGTCCACCCGCACAGGTGGGTCGATCCTGGGGGACAAAACCCGGATGGCGAAGCTTGCCGTGCACCCGGACGCGTACATCCGCCCCTCGCCGACGTCGGGAACCCTCGGCGGCGTGGCAAAGGCGACCCGGGAGTCGATCGTGCTGGCCGAGGCCGCCGGATTCGACGTGATCCTGGTGGAAACGGTCGGGGTAGGACAGTCCGAGGTGGCAGTCGCCAACATGGTGGACACCTTCGTCTTCCTCACGCTGGCCCGCACCGGCGACCAGCTGCAGGGCATCAAGAAGGGTGTCCTCGAGCTCGCCGACATCGTCGTGGTCAACAAGGCCGACGGCGCCCACGCCATCGAGGCCAAGGCCGCCGCGCGCGAGCTGTCGGCCGCGATCAGGCTGATCTATCCACGCGAAACACTTTGGCGTCCACCAGTTTTGACCATGAGCGCGCTTGAGGGTACCGGCTTACGGGAGCTGTGGGACACGGTGCTGGCGCACCGCAACGTGCTGTCGGAAGCCGGCGAGTTCGACGCCCGCAGGCGCAGGCAGCAGGTGGACTGGACATGGTCGATGGTGCGCGACGCCGTCCTCGACCGGGTGCTGAGCCATCCGGCCGTGCGCGCCGAGCGGGCCGAGATCGAGCGCGCGGTCCGCGACGGCGAGCTCACCCCGGCGCTGGCCGCGCAGCGAATCCTGGCCGTGGCCGAGCAGTCAACCTGACAGTCCGACAATCAAGTTAACGGTTTGGCAACAATTTGCTGCAGATGTGCTTAGACCCGTTAAATTCCTCTCTGTGACTCAGGCGACGCGCCGACGCGACACCCTGCCCCATGGGCTGCAGGGCGCCGCCGACCCGAACTTCGCGCTCGCGTTGCGCAACTTCGCGGCGATGTTCCCGCACCCGCGCTTCGGCGGCGGAGCGCTCGCCGTGTATCTCGACGGTCAGCCGGTGGTCGATGTGTGGACCGGGTGGTCGGACCGGCGCGGACGGCAACACTGGTCGGCCGACACCGGCGCCATGGTGTTCTCGGCGACCAAGGGCGTCGCCTCCACGGTCATCCACCGCCTCGTCGACCGCGGCCTGATCGACTACGACGCCCCGGTGGCGGAGTACTGGCCGGAGTTCGGTGCCAACGGTAAGGCGAACATCACCGTTCGCGAGGTGATGCAGCACCGCGCGGGGCTCGCACACCTGCGCGGGGTCCGCAGCCGAGACCTCCTCGACCACCTGGTCATGGAGGACCGTATCGCCGCAGCTCCGGTCGGCCGGTACTTCGGTAAGCCCGCCTATCACGCGCTGACCTACGGCTGGCTGCTGTCCGGCCTGGCCCGCGCGGTCACCGGTACCGGGATGCGGGAACTGATTCGCACCGAAGTGGCCGAGCCGCTCGACACGGACGGGATCCATCTGGGCCGGCCGCCGGCCGGCGCGCCGACCCGCGCCGCCAGCATCATCGGGCCGCAGCGCAACCTCCCGAATCCCGTCTTCAACACCATCGCGCCGCGGATCGCGGCGCTGGAGATGTCGGCGATCTTCGGTTCCATGTACTTCCCCGGTATGCGCTCCACGGTCCAGGGCGCCATGCCGCTGCTGGACAGCGAGCTGCCCGCGGCCAACGGGGTGGCGACGGCGCGCAGCCTGGCCCGGATGTATGGGGCCATTGCCAACGGTGGCGAGATCGACGGACGGCGCTACCTGTCGTCGGAGCTGGTCGCGGGCCTCACCGGCCGGCGCAACCTGACCCCGGACCGCAACCTGATCCTGCCGCTGGGCTTCCACCTCGGCTATCACGCGCTGCCCATCCCCGGGGTGCTGCCCGGGTTCGGCCATGTCGGGCTCGGCGGTTCGCTCGGCTGGGCGATCCCGGAGGCCGGCTTGTCGTTCTCGTTCGTCCACAACCGGTTGCTGACCCCGTTCGTGGTCGCCGATCAGGCCGGTTTCGTCACCACCGCGGCGCTGATCCGGCGCGGCGCCGCCTCGGCCCGCCGACACGGCTTCGTCCCGGTCGCCGAATTCGGCGCGCGGTTCGGCCATCAGCGGCCCGGGGTCGTCGCGGGGTAGCTGCCCTTCCGACCACCCGGGCCGAAACCTTGCCCGCATACCCGTCTGTCGGCATCATGCCTGGTCGCGGTGTCGTCGGGTACCGCCGCCGACCTGGCCAGATGCGCCGTTTCGGGCCTCCAGCAAACTTTCACAGGGAGTTCACAAGGCGCCGGTAAAGGGGTGACAAATGTCACCGAGGCGACGCTGAACCGTCCGGGAGTTCCCTTTCCGGGGAAAGTTCGCCAATTATCGGCTAATAGCCGGTCATTTATCCTGTCGCGTTTGCTGACTCGGCGCGTGAAATATCAGGGAACGGGTAATCAGCGTCTGCATGACGCCGGGAATGTGGTTTGGATCACGTTTGAGGCTGTTCGGGCAATTAAATCTCAGCCTACTCTCAGGTTAGTAGCCATCTCCTGTGTGCGCCGGGGATAACTGCAGGCTATCGGCTTGCCAGACCCTAAAAGATGGTTGCGGAAACTCTCAGGATGATTGAGCCGCCAGGAACCTCTCGCGGCGCGGTTGCGGTGCGATCGAGCGGTATTTCAAAGTGGTGATAAACCCATTTTCGGCGGGGAGCGCGAAATAATGAAGGCGTCCGATTTCATAATTTGCTATAACGACATCGATACCAATTTGTGTTGGAACCGCGATGGTAAACACCCTGCAACTCCCGCTCGGCCTCGACTCGCCGGGCGTCGGAAGCCATCCGGGTCGCCGTGTTGGAGCAGACGTGTCCACATTGATCCTGTTCAAGGCGATTTCTGTGTGGTGCGACCGCGGCGCGGCGACGATCTCAACGGGAACTTCGGAGCGGTCCCCAGCTATCGGATAAGCGGCCGACCGGCGAGAACGCTGCCCGGTACCGTCGTATTGCCCAATCCCTAATCAAAAACATGCGACATTTCTCGCGGTCTTAGCGAAAAACAGCTAGGCTACCGAGCACATTGGCAACTTCGACTCGGTGGCTTCAGCCGCATTACCGGGACGGGTTGCCTTGTCCAGTGTCAAGAAGTGAGGTGTGAGCGGACGTGCGTCAGACATCTGTCACCCCCATCGCAGTTGTCGGCATGGCCTGCCGGTTGCCCGGTGGCATCGACTCGCCGCACAAGCTGTGGGCGGCATTGCTCGAGGGCGCCGATCTGGTCACCGAGGTTCCCGCCGACCGGTGGGACGCCGACGACCTCTACGACCCCGAGCCCGGCGTGCCCGGCCGCTCGGTGTCGAAGTGGGGCGCCTTCATCGACGACGCGACCGGCTTCGACCCCGACTTCTTCGGCATCAACGAGCGCGAGGCCACCGCGATGGACCCGCAGCACCGCGTGCTGCTGGAGACCTGCTGGGAGGCCACCGAGCAGGCCGGCTTCACCCCGTCCTCGCTGTCGGGCACCTCGACCGGGGTCTTCATCGGGATGTCCCACGACGACTATGCGATGGTCACCAGCGACGCCGGGGCCTTCGACCAGGCCTACGCCTTCACCGGCAACCCGTTCTCGATGGCCTCGGGTCGCATCTCGCACGCGCTCGGCCTGCACGGCCCCGCGCTGACCACCGACACGGCCTGCTCCTCGAGCCTGGTCGCGGTGCACCAGGCCTGCCGCAGCCTGCACGAGGGCGAAAGCGACATGGCGCTGGCCGGCGGTGTGATGCTGATGCTCGACCAGCGGCTGTACGCGTCGTCGTCGGGGCAGGGCATGCTCTCGCCGACCGGACGCTGCCACTCCTTCGACGTCGCCGCCGACGGCTTCGTCCGTGCCGAGGGCTGCGGCATCGTGGTGCTCAAGCGGCTCGACGACGCCCAGCGCGACGGTGACCGGGTCCTGGCCGTCATCAAGAGCACCGCGTCCAACCAGGACGGCCGCACCGAGAACATCCTCACCCCGTCGCGGCACGCCCAGGTGTCGGTGTTCCAGGCCGCGCTCGCCGCCGCCGGCGTCGACGCCGACACGGTCGGCATGGTCGAAGCGCACGGCACCGGCACCCCGGTGGGCGACGGCATCGAGTTCAACAGCATCTCCACCGTCTACGGCCACGCCGGCCCCACCGCGCTGACGTCGGTCAAGAGCAACTTCGGCCACGCCGAATCCGCGGCGGGCGTGCTGGGCCTGATGAAGGCCGTGCTCGCCGTCCACCACGGTGTGATCCCGCAGAACCTGCACTTCAACCGGCTGCCGGAGAAACTGGCCAAGGTCAAGACCGGGATGTTCATCCCGACCGAGAACACCCCGTGGCCGGCCCGCGAAGACGGCACGCCGCGGCGTGCGGGCGTCTCCTCCTACGGCATGTCGGGCACCAACGTCCACGCCATCCTCGAGCAGGCTCCCGAAGCGCCCGTGGTCGTCGACGCCGACAAGGCCGGCGCCGCGGCCACGGATCTGCAGCTGTTCCCGGTGTGCTCCACCTCCGTCGAGGAACTGCGCCGCACCGCGGCCCGCCTGGCCGACTGGGTCCAGGATGCCGGTGACGAGCTGTCGTTGCCGGACCTGGGCTACACGCTGACCCGCAGGCGCGGGCACCGCCCGGTGCGCACTTCGGTGATCGCGCAGGACCGCGACGCACTGATCGAGCGGCTGCGCGAGGTCGCCGACGGCGACGAGCCGTTCCAGCCGGCCGTCGGCCACGACGACCGCGGCCCGGTGTGGATCTTCTCCGGGCAGGGCTCGCAGTGGGCCTCCATGGGCACCGGCCTGCTGGCCACCGAACCGGTCTTCGCCGCCAAGATCGCCGAGATCGAGCCGCTGATCATGGCCGAATCCGACTTCTCGGTCACCGAGGCGATCACCGCCGCGGAGACCGTCGAGGGCATCCACAAGGTTCAGCCGGCCATCTTCGCCGTCCAGGTGGCGATGGCCGCCACGATGATGTCGTACGGCGTCAAGCCGGGTGCGGTCATCGGCCACTCGCTCGGCGAGGTCGCCGCCGCCGTGGTCTCCGGGGCGCTGTCGCTCGAAGACGGTGTCAAGGTCATCTGCCGCCGCTCGCTGCTGTGCCTGCGCCTGGCCGGCGGTGGCGCGATGGCGTCGGTCGAGATGCCGGCCCAGCAGGTGCGCGAAGAACTCGAGCGCCACGGCATCGAAGACGTCGTCGTCGCCGTCGTGGCCTCGCCCAAGTCGACCGTGATCGGCGGCGCCACCGACACCGTCCGCGCGATCGTCGCCGGCTGGGAGCAGCGCGAGATCATGGCCCGCGAGGTCAACGTCGACGTCGCGTCGCACTCGCCGCAGGTCGACCCGATCCTCGACGAACTCGCCGAGATGCTGTCCGACCTGAGCCCGCTGGCCCCCGAGGTGCCGTACTACTCGGCGACCTCCTTCGACCCCCGTGAGCAGCCGTACTGCGATGCCGACTACTGGGTGGACAACCTGCGCCACACCGTCCGGTTCGCGGCCGCTGTGCAGACCGCGCTCGAGGACGGCTTCCGGGTGTTCGGCGAACTGTCCCCGCACCCGCTGCTGACCCGCGCCGTCGACCAGACCGCGGGCACCCTGGACATCTCCGTCGCGGCGCTGGCCGGCATGCGGCGCGGCCAGGAGGTCCCCAACGGCCTCGGCGATTTCCTCGGCGATCTGTACGCCGCAGGCGCAGAGGTGGACTTCTCGGTGCTGTACCCGGTCGGCCGGCTGGTCGATGCGCCGCTGCCCACCTGGACCCACCGCGACCTGATCCTGATCGCCGACGGAATCGACCAGCAGGCGCGCGGCACGCACCTGGTCGCCGCCCACCCCCTGCTGGGCTCGCATGTGCGGCTGCTGGAGGAACCCGAGCGGCACGCCTGGGCGGCCGAGGTCGGCACCGCCGCGCATCCGTGGCTGGTCGACCACCAGATCAACAACGTCGCCGCGCTGCCCGGTGCGGCTTATTGCGAGATGGCGCTGGCCGCGGCGCGCACCGTATTCGGCGACGACGCCGAGGTCCGCGACGTCACCTTCGACGCGATGCTGCTGCTCAAGGATCTGACCCCGGTCAGCGCGGTTGCGGCCGCCGAAGCGCCCGGGGTGCTGCAGTTCGTGGTGGAGACCGACACCGACGGTGAGCGTGAGCAGCGCGCCAGCGCGGTGCTGCGCGCGGGTGAGCCCGCCGAGCAGCGGCCCGCCTACGACATGGACGCGCTGCGCGACGCCCACCCGAACCGCGCCGACGGTGACGGGGTCCGGCAGTGGTTCGACGGCCGCGGCGTGCAGTTCGGCCCGGCCTTCACCGCGCTGCAGGCGGTCAACGCCGCCGACGAGGACGCCGACACCGTGCTCGCCGAGATCGGCCTGCCCACCTCGATCCGCAACCAGCAGACCTCCTACGGCGTCCACCCGGCGCTGCTGGACGCCTGCTTCCAGTCGGTCGCCGCGCATCCGGGAGTCCAGGCCTCCGGCACCGGCGGCCTGCTGTTGCCGCTCGGCGTGGACCGCCTGCGGGTGCACGGCCCGACCCGCAACGCCCGCTACTGCCTGACCCGGATCACTTCGCTCGACGGCTCCTCGGTCCAGGCCGACATCGACCTGCTCGACGACTACGGCACCGTGCTGTTCACCGTGGCGGGTCTGCGGATGGGCAGCGGCATGTCCGAAGACCACGAGGGTGACCGGGTGCTCAACGAGCGGCTGCTCGGCATCGAGTGGCGCCAGCACGACGTCGCCGAGATCGCCCACACCAACCCGGCGACTTGGCTGGTGGTCAGCACCTCGGACGCCGCGGACCTGCTGTCCTCGGCGCTGACCGACTCGTTGAAGCTCAACGACGCCGACGTGACCACGATGTCGTGGCCGCAGCAGGCCGACCACGCCGGCAACGCCGAGCGGCTCGCGTCCTACTTCGCCGGGGGCGGCTTCGACAACGTCGTCGTGATCAGCGCGGCCCGCACCGGCTGCCCCGAGGAGCAGCTGCCGCATCGCGGGGGAGAGCACGTTCGCCACCTGGTGCGCGTCGCGCGCGAGCTGGCCGACGTCGCCGGCGACCCGCCGCGGCTGTACGTGATCACCCGCAACGCGCAGACGGTCCTCGCCGACGACCGGCCCAACCTCGAGCAGGCCGGTCTGCGCGGCCTGCTGCGCGTGGTCGGCGCCGAATACCCGCAGCTGCGGCCCACCCAGATCGACGTCGACGACAACGTCGATCCCAAGCTGGTGGCGCGCGTGCTGCTCAACGGCGCGGAAGAGGACGAGACCGCGTTCCGGCACGGGGAGTGGTACACCGCGCATCTCTACCCGAGCCCGCTGCGGCCCGACGAGCGCTACACCACGGTCGTCGACCACTCCCGCGACGGCATGCGCCTGGAGATCCGCACCCCGGGCGACATGCAGACCCTGGAACTGGCGGCGTTCGACCGCATCCCGCCGGGCCCCGGTCAGATCGAGGTCGCGGTCACCGCGTCGAGCCTGAACTTCGCCGACGTGCTGCTGGCGTTCGGTCGCTACCCGAGCTTCGAGGGCCTGAACCCGCAGCTGGGCATCGACTTCGCCGGTGTGGTCACCGCGGTCGGCCCCGACGTCACCTCGCACCGGGTGGGCGACCACGTGGGCGGCATGTCGCCCAACGGCTGCTGGGGCACGTTCGTGACCTGTGACGCCGACGTGGCCGTGACTCTGCCGTCCGGCCTGCGCGACGACCAGGCCGCGGCGGTGTCCACCGCCTCGGCGACCGCCTGGCACAGCCTGGTCGACCTGGCCAAGATCAAGGCCGGCGACAAGGTGCTGATCCATTCCGCCACCGGTGGCGTGGGCCAGGCGGCGATTGCGATCGCCCGCCACGTCGGCGCGGAGATCTTCGCGACCGCAGGCACCGAGGAGCGCCGCGACATCCTGCGCGGCATGGGCATCACGCATGTCTACGACTCGCGCAGCGCTGCGTTCGCCGAGGAGATCCGGCGCGACACCGACGGCTACGGCGTGGACATCGTGCTGAACTCGCTGACCGGGGCGTCGCAGCGGGCCGGCGTCGACATCCTGGCCTTCGGCGGACGCTTCGTCGAGATCGGCAAGAAGGACATCTATGGCGACACCCGCCTCGGGTTGTTCCCGTTCCGCAAGAACCTGTCCTTCTACGGTGTCGACCTGGCCCTGATGGCGACCACCCACCCCGAGCACATCCGCGAACTGCTGAACACGGTGTACCGGCTGACCGCCGACGGTGTGCTGCCGCAACCGGAGACCACGCACTACCCGCTGGCCGACGCGGCCACCGCGATCCGGGTGATGGGTGCCGCCGAGCACACCGGCAAGCTGCTGCTCTCGGTGCCCAAGGTGGGCCACAGCAATGTGGTGGTGCCGCCGCAGCAGGCCAAGGTGTTCCGCCGCGACGGCTCCTACATCATCACCGGTGGCCTGGGCGGGCTCGGTTTGTTCCTGGCCTCGAAGATGTCCGCGGCCGGCTGCGGCCGGATCGTGCTGAACTCACGCTCGGAGCCGAAGGCCGAGGCGCTGGCGGAGATCGCCCGGATGCGGGCGGCCGGCACCGAGGTCGAGGTCGTCAGCGGCGATATCGCGCTGTCGGAGACCGTCGATCGGCTGGTGGCCGCGGCCACCGCGACCGGCCTGGCCGTGCGCGGCGTGCTGCATGCCGCCGCCGTCGTCGAGGACGCCATCCTGACCAACATCAGCGATGAGCTGATCGACCGGGACTGGGCTCCGAAGGTCTACGGCGCCTGGCACCTGCACCGGGCCACCACGGCACAGCCGCTGGACTGGTTCTGCTCGTTCAGCTCGGCGGCAGCCCTGATGGGCTCGCCGGGCCAGGGCGCCTACGCCGCCGCCAACAGCTGGCTGGACGGATTCACCCACTGGCGCCGGTCGCAGGGCCTGCCCGCCACGGCGATCGCCTGGGCGGCGTGGGACGAGATCGGTGCGGGCAAGCACCTGGCCGCCGCGGGCGACACGGCGATGATCAGCCCGGACGAGGGCGCGCACGCGTTCGAGGCGCTGCTGCGCCACGATCGCGCCTATTCGGGGTACGCGCCGGTCATCGGGACGCCGTGGCTGACCGATCTGGCCGCCCGCAGCCCGTTCGCCGAGGCGTTCCAGGCCAGCGGCGACCGCCAGGCCGACACCAGCAGCTTCCGCGCGGAGCTGCATGACCTGCCGCGGGACGAGTGGCCGACGCGGGTGCGCCGGCTGGTATCGGAGCAGCTCAGCCTCATCCTGCGTCGTTCCATCGATCCGGACCGGCCGATTTCGGAGTACGGTTTGGACTCGTTGGGGAATCTCGAGCTGCGAACCCGTATCGAAACTGAAACGGGAATACGCGTCCGATCGATGGACATAACGACTGTCCGGTCGCTGGCCGAGAGCTTGTGCGAAACGTTGTCCGGCGTCATCACGTCAGCGCGCTGATTATTTAGGGTCGATAGGGGAATTTGACGGTGGTTGCACTCACAGCAATCCATGACTGGGTTGACGCGCCGGGTTCGGTCGTGTCCTGGAGCCCGTCGCCGGCATGCCTGAAGAAGGTTCAGGACGCGCCGGCCAGCGAGGTGCCTGCGAGCTATCAGCAGGGTCAGCACATCCGCAGTTACCGCAACCACACCGCCAACGGGCTGGAGATGGCGCGGCTGCTGATCCCGGCGTGGAACATGCCGGGCAAGTGCGACGTCCGGGCGATGACCTACGTCATCAACGCCTACCTGCGCCGGCACGACACCTACCACAGCTGGTTCGAGTTCGATGACGCCGACCAGATCGTCCGGCACACCGTCGAGAACCCGAACGACATCCAGTTCGTCGCCACCAAGCACGGTGAGATGAACTCGGCGCAGTGGAAGAAGCATGTGCTCGACACCCCGAGCCCGCTGGAATGGGATTGCTTCCGGTTCGGTGTGATCCAGCGTGCCGACCACTTCACGTTCTACGTCAGCGTCGACCACCTGCACGCCGACGCGATGCTGATGATGGCGCTGTTCGTGGAGATGCACATGAACTACGAGGCGCTGGCCGGCGGTGGTGCACCGCTGCGGCTGCCGGATGCCGGCAGCTACCAGGACTACTGCGTGCGTCAGCACGAGTACACCGAGCAGCTGACCATGGAGTCGGCCGATGTGCGCGGTTGGCTGGACTTCCTCGACAACAACGGCGGCACCATGCCGACGTTCCCGCTGCCGCTGGGCGATCCGTCGGTGCACTGCGCCGGCGACCTGCTCACCGTGCAGCTGATGGACGACCACGAGGCGGACCGCTTCGAGTCGGCCTGCACCGCGGCTGGTGTCCGCTTCATCGGCGGCGTGTTCGCCGCCGCGGCGATCGCGCACCGGCAGCTGACCGGGGACGACAACTACTACGTGATCACCCCGACGACCACGCGCAGCACCCCGGCGGAGTTCATGACGACCGGCTGGTTCACCGGTGTGGTTCCGCTGTCGGTGCCGGTGGCCGCCCGCAACTTCGCCGAGGTCGCCCGTGCCGCCCAAGAGTCGTTCGACTCGGGGATGCCACTGGCCAACGTGCCGATCGAGCGGGTCTACGAGCTGGCGCAGACCGAGGAGACGCCGCGCATCCGGCCTGCCGGTCCCGGCGTGCCGATGCTGTCCTACCTCGACGTGGGCCTGCCGCCGCTGAACCCGGTGATCATGTCGCAGTGGTATGCGCTCAACGGGCACATCTACACCGATCTGGGGGCGGCCAATCAGGTCGGTATGTGGGTGAACCGGCGCAGCACCGGCACGTTCATCACCGTCGCGTACCCGGACAACCCGATCGCCCGCGAGTCGGTGGCCGAGTTCGTCGAACTGATGAAGTGCATCTACCTGCGGGTGGCCGACGGTCGCTCCGAACTGGTCTCGTCGTCGCGCTTGCCCGTCACGACGGCCTGACCGCGGTGGGGGAGGATCGCCACCCCGCACCCGCCAATGTGGTGCCCTACGCCGACCAGGCGTTGCTGTTGGCACTGCGCGGTGCCGGTCAAGAGGCCGTCATGCAGGTTTTGTGGATCTACGAGCATCCGCTGGATCTCGACGGTGTCCGCCGTTTCCACCAGAACTTCGGCCATGGGCTGATCGGGCGGCTGATCGAGCGCTCGCCGCTGCCGTTCGGTCGGCACCGGTGGGTGTCGGCGCCGGGCCCGCAGGCCCCGCTGGACATCGCCGAACGGCCCCGGCCGCGTGAGGAGCTCTACGACTGGGCGCACGACCAGGTGGAGCTGCCGCTCGATCCGGAGTTCGGGCCGTGCTGGCGGATGGGCGTCCAGTCGTTCACCGACGGCACCAGCGCCGTCAGCCTGGTGTTGTCCCACACCGTGATCGACGGCGCCGGCGCGGTGGCCACCGTGGCCGCGGCGGTGCACGGCAACGGCAAGGATCTGGACTATCCGCCCCGGCGCTCCCGCTCCCGCACCCGCGCCGTCCTGGAGGATCTGCGCCAGCTGATCGCCGACCTGCCCGAGATCGGGCGGACGCTGGTCAAAGCGGTCAAGGTCGCGCTGCGGCGCAAGGACGAACTGGTCCGTCCCGGTGCGCCCGCGCCAGCGCCGGCCCGAAGCGGCGACTACGTCACGACGGCGTTCACCACGGCGCTCATCGACATCGAGCAGTGGGACAGCCGGGCCGAAGAGCTCGGCGGCAATCACTTCTCCCTGGTCGCCGGATTCGCCGGCAAGCTGGCGCAGAACGTCGGCCGGACCCGCGCGAGTGACGGTGCGGTGACGTTGATGATCCCGGTCAGCGAGCGCGAGGATGCATCTGACACCGGCGGCAACGTGGTGACGATCGCCAACGTCACCTTCGATCCGGACCCGGTGGCCAGCGACCTGTCCGGGGCTCGGGCGGCGATCAAGCAGGGGCTGACCACCGCGCGGCAGACACCCGACGAGGTGGTCGAGTTGTTGCCGCTGATCCCGTTCCTGCCCAAGTCGGCGATGGGCCGGATCGCCGACATGGCGTTCGGTTTCACCGCCGACGTGCCGGTGTCGTGTTCGAACCTCGGCGACGTGCCCGACGATCTGCTGCGCGTCGACGGCACGGTGGCCGAGCGTTTCTACTTCCGCGGCGTGGACCGTAATCTCAGCAGCGAGGTGCTCGAGAAGCGTGGTGGGCTGATGACCGTGGCGTCGATGCGGCTCGGTGGAAAGGTCATCCTGCCGGTGATGAGCGGCCAGCCCGGTGCCGACAACTCGCGCGCGCGGTTACGTGAGGTGATCACCCAGACCCTGGCCGAGTTCGACCTGTCCGGCGTGATCGAGTGAGGTGTGTGATCAGTGACCACTGAGGCGCGTGAGCATCGGCTCGAGTACCTCGACCAGACCGCGTTCGAGTTGATGCGGGTGACCGGCCGCAGCCAGCTCATGCAATGCGTCTGGGTCTACGAGCATCCGGTGGACATCGACGGGCTCAACCGGTTCAACCAGAACTTCACCGCCTCGCTGGGCAGCCGGCTGATCGAGCCGTCGCCGCTGCCGTTCGGCCGCCCCCGCTGGGTCGCCCCGGTGGGCCCGCCGCCGCCGATCCGGTTCGCCGAGAAGTCGCGTCCCCGTTCGGAATTGATGGACTGGGCTGACGAGCTGGCCACCCTGCACATCGATCCCGAGCACGGCCCCGGCTGGTATCTGGTGGTGCAGCCGCTGGACGACGGCGCGACCGCGATCAGCATGTTCGGCTCGCACTGCATCGGCGACGGGGTGGGCGCCCTGCTGGCGATCTTCGAGGCGATCACCGGCAATGTCCGCAACATGGGCTACGACGTGCCGGGCACGCGCACCCGCGGCAACGCCATCAAAGCCGATCTGCGCCAGGCGGTGCGCGACCTGCCCGAGGCGGGCCGCACCCTGGTCAAGGCCGCCAAGCTGTATCGCGGCAAGCGTAAGGATCTGGCCCGGTCGCGGGCGACCAGGGCGGCCGAGACCGCGCCCGATCTCGACCAGACCGTCACGGTGCCCTCGGTGGCGGTCTACGTCGACGCAGAAGAGTGGGACGCCCGCGCGGAAAGCCTTGGTGGAAACAGTTATTCATTGGTCGCCGGGTATGCGGCGAAGCTGGCCGAACACCTGGACCGGCGGCGCGCCAGCGACGGTGCGGTCACCCTGGTGATCGCGATCAACCTGCGGGAGAGCCTCGACGACGACCGGGCGCTGGCCATGGCGTTCGCCAACGCCACGGTCGACCCGACCAAGGTGACGGTGGATCTGGCCGAGGCGCGGGCGGCGGTCAAGGTGGCCAGGGAGGCGGCCAAGGCCCAGACCGACCCCACGATGGAGCTACTCTCGCTGATCCCGTGGCTGCCCAAGAGCGCGGTCAAGGTCGTCGCCGAGTTGCTGTTCTCCTACTCCGACGACCTGCCGGTGTCGTGCTCGAACCTCGGCGATCTGCCGCCGCAGCTCGGGCAGCTGGACGGCACGGACGCCGAGTACGTGTTCATCCGCGCCCTGGACCAGAACGTGACGAAACGCGAGATGAAGCGGTCACATGGGCAGCTGGTCGTGGTGTCCGGCCGGATCAACGGCAAGATCACGATTTCGGTCGAGGCCTATCAGGACGGCGGGGAGAACTCCAAGGCGCGGCTGCGTGAGATCGCCGCTCAGACGCTCACCGAGTTCGGGCTCACCGGTGTGATCGACTGACCGGCGTCACAGGCCGTGCAGGCCGACCCCGATCAGGATGATCCCGACGATCGCCACGAACGCACCGGCGTGCTTGCGGGTGCGCGTGCGAATCCATTCGTTGAACCGCTGCACCCAGATTCGGGTCTTGGCGGGCGCCACCAGGAAGCTCAGCAGTGGGATCACCGCGGCCCAACTGGCCAGCAGCAGGAAGGTGACCAGGGCCACCGCCTGCTCGAGCGGTGGGGTCTTGGACGCGATGATCAAGGCCAGCAAGGCCATGTAGTCGACGCTCGGCATCGCCAGCGCCGCCCCGATGGAGCCGGAGAACAGCGACGATTCACCCTGCACGAAACCCCGCATCCGGGTGGTCATCCGCTTGAACCGACCCGGCGGCTGATCCTGCACCACGACCGGACTGTCCACCGCCACGGCGGGCACTTCGGCCATCTCGCGCCGGGCGAAGGTGCGCAGCGGGATGCTGGACGCCAGCAGCGCACCCAGCAGCACGGCGACGACGCCGATGCCGATCTGGATCAGCGCCGGGTTGAAGTTCGTCTTGCTCAGGAACGTGTGGTGGAACACGAACAACACCGTGAACCCGACGGAGAGGCTGACCGCCAGACCGGTGGCGAGGAACACCGCGAGATGCCGCGCGGGGCGGGGCCGGGTGAGCAGCAGGGCGATCAATCCGATGCGTGCGGGCTCGATACTCACCGCGAGTCCGAGCAGCACCACGGTTGTCCACACGAAGCGAAATCCTACCTTGCAACCCGTTCGCGAGCAGGGCCGGCGTGACCCAGGTCAGCGGTTGCGGGCGGCCTTCTCCAGCAGGTCCGCCGCCGCTGTCACACTGTCCGGCGCCGGAGTCATCCGGGCGGCGAGCAAACGGGCCCGCACCGCTGTTTGCGGAGCCAGCACCCTCCTCAGGTCGGCCAGCAGCGAATCGCGGGTGGAAGCCGAGAAGCGCCGCGAGGTGCCGACGCCCAGCCGGCTGACCTGTTTGCCCCAGAGCGGCTGTTCGGCCGCCACCCACAGCACCAGGGTGGGTGCGCCGGCGCGCAGTCCCGCCGTCGTGGTGCCGGCGCCGCCGTGGTGCACGACGGCCCGGCAGTGCGGGAACACGGTCGCGTGGTTGACCGCGGCCACCACCTTCACGTGCTCGGCGGCGGTCGCGTCCAGGTCGGAGAAACCGGCGCAGATCAGCGCGCGCTCACCGAGTTCGGCGCACACGTCACTGATCAGACGCACGGTCTCAGCGGGGGAGTCGAGCGGCATGCTGCCGAAGCCGAAGTAGATGGGCGGGCTGCCCGCCGCGATCCAGGACGTCACGTCGGCGTCGACCTCGGTGGGCAGTTGCAGTGTCATGGATCCGACCAGCGGGCGCTGCGGGCCCCATTCGTCGACCAGTCCGGGGAAGAACACCGGATCGTAGGCCTGGATTTCCAGCGTGCCGGCGGCGACGATGCGGGCCACCGGGCGCCGACGCGCAACCGGCAGGCCGAGGGCGCGCCGCTGCTCGGACTCGGCCGGTTTCAGCAGCCGCCAGTGCAACCATTCGCCGGTCGCGTAGGCGGCGTCGACCGCCGCCGCCGGCAACCGCGCCGGCAGCACCTGGGTGTTGGCCCGGACCGGGAAGTAGTGCACCTCGGCCAGCGGAACACCGCGGGCCTCGGCGACATTGGCCGCGATCTCCTGGTAGGCGGTGCCGGTCAGCAGCAGGTCGGCGCCGTCGGTCATCTCCAGCAGGATGTCGCTCATCTCGGCCCACCCGCGGGTGGCGGCCTGCCGGGCCTTGCGCAGGGCAAGCAGCGGATTGCCCAGTCGCATCCAGTCCGCCGGGCCGGCCGCGGTCAGCGCGTCCGGTCTCTCGAACACGTCGCCGGCCAGCTGTTGCTGCGAGTCGGGACCGTAGGCGATGGTGGCCGCCAGGCCGGCGGACTCGACGAAGCCGACCAGGTTGGGGGGTACCGCCAGTTGCACGTCGTGGCCCCGGCGCTGCAGTTCGAGGCCGACGGCCGCGCAGGGTTCGACGTCGCCACGAGTGCCGTGGATGCTCACCGCGAATTTCATCGCCCGCCATTATCGGCGATGCGCGCAGCCGGGTGCGCCGTCAGCTGGCCGCGTGGGTGAACCACCGGGTCTTGATCCGCCACGAGTGCGCCGAGGCCAGGGCGAAGCCGGCCGCGCAGCCACAGGCGAACAGCCAGACCAGCCGGCCGCCCTCCACCTCCTGCAGCGGCGGCACGTAGGCGGTGATGATGCGGATCGTGCAGGCCACGATGCCACTGGCCGAGGCGATCAGGTACACGTTGGCGATCCGCCGCGACCGGGGATCGCGGCGCAGGATGAGCAGCGCCCGGCAGCCGTAACCGAGCAGGTAGATCAAGGTGCCGCAGAGCACCAGCCAGTAGGCGGACAGCCAGAAGTCGGTGGGCACCGTGAAGAAGTCGGGACGGTAGATCGTGGCTCCGGTCCCCAGCGAGAAGGTGGCCAGCAACAGCGGGATGCACAGTGTCGCGGGTCGCTCCACGTACTGCTTGAAGGCGAGCTGGGTGGCGCCGTCGTCCTGGAGTCGGCCCATCGCGTTGTAGACGATCGCCGAGGCGGCCACCACGTAACAGTCGTGGCCGAGGTAGTCCTCGAGGTTCCACACCCCGGTCAGCGCGTAGAGCCAGTGGCCGACGGTTTCGGACGCCAGCGGGGACATCAACAGCACGGCGGCACCCTGCAGAGCGATGTTGAGGGTGGCCGCGATCTCCCATCGGCAGCTCCAGGTGACCCGCCGGATCCACAGGCTCCACGCCAGGCAGGCCAGTGTGACCGTGATCAGTACACCCAGACCCATGCCGTCGTCGCCTTACGCCCCCGAATAACTTCAGCAAATACTACAGCGGGGGCGCGTCGAGGCGAGGCTTCAATTCTGAGAGTTTCTGCGGAATATGTGCGGTGGCGACGGTATTAATTGTCGCAACCGTAAATGGGGCGGATTCGACATATTCCCGGAGTTCTTCGCGGGTCATCAGCCCGAACCGGACCTGCAGGTCTGGATAGCTCAGGCCGAATCGCGTTGCGACCAAACGCAGCTCTTCGGCATTCGGGTAGTCGCGCTCCTTGACCCGCCGGTAATACGTGCTGCTGGAGGTGCCGAGCGCGTCGTAGATGTCCTTGGCGTCGATGTCGCCGTCCAGCAGGTAGTCCAGCAGGACTTTTAGTTGACGGCCATTTTCGTCGGTGCGGGGCACGCTTCACAATAACCCGAACTCCCGGTAATGGGTATCGGCAACCGTATTCAGGAAACTTTTGAATTTATTGACATGGTCGTCACGATTGTGGGATTACTCTCCCATAAATGGGACACGGCCGCTACGGTGAGGGGCATGGTTGCTCCTGTGACCTACCCGTCTAGCAATGTGCGGGTAGTTGACGATGAGATTCCCGGCCGGCCTCGACCCGAAGACCTGGTTCGACTGTCGGCATCATTGCCCTCCGAATTGACCGATGACCTCGACGGTGCCGTCGCGTTCGCCGGATTCGATATCGAAGAAATCCTGTTGGCCGCACTGGGCCGGGCGATCGCCCGCACCATAGGTGTCGGCGTCGTCACCGTCAGCGGTCTGACCACGGTGGCCCCGATCCGGCTGTGCTGCGCCGACGAACGCGGGGTGGACGCCAACGCCCTGCTCGCCGACGTCCGCGAGGCGCTGACGCCGGCGCGCCAGCTCGGGCACGCGCCCGCCGACGTGGTGTTCTCATTCCTGGGACTGCCGCCCGATCCCGCGCTGGGACCGCTGCAGCTCGCCGACGGCCCCGCGCTGGGCGTGCTCGCCTACCGGGCGGACGGCGAACTGCAGATGGATTGGTGGTACGACGGGCGCCGGCTGGACCACTGCACCGTCGACGAACTGACCACCCAGTTCCGGCTGGGCCTGATCGGCCTGACGTCGGAGGCCGTCCCGGCCTGAGGCTAGAATCCTTCCAGCGGCATCGATCCGGCCATCACCGGGGAGCCTTCGGAAGAAAGGTCACGCGCGGCGCGCGTACCGGCCGAGTAGAACCGAACGGGCGGGCCCGTCACAGCCTTCAACGAGCGACGCACGCAGCTGTGCGTAAGCGGGGTGGTACCGCGGCGCTCGCGCACCTGCGCGTCGTCGTCCCCGTGCCTGACGATCCGGCACAGGAGACGAGCGCACATCGTGACCGAGAACGGCTACCCGAAGGTCGGCGGTTCGCCGCATTTCCCGACCCTCGAACGCGAGGTCCTGGACTACTGGGCCGCCGATGACACCTTCCGCGCCAGCATCGCCAACCGCGACGACGCGCAGGAGTACGTCTTCTACGACGGCCCGCCGTTCGCCAACGGCCTGCCGCACTACGGCCACCTGCTGACCGGCTACGTCAAGGACATCGTGCCGCGCTACCGCACGATGCGCGGCTACAAGGTGGACCGCCGCTTCGGCTGGGACACCCACGGGCTGCCCGCCGAGCTCGAGGTGCAGCGTCAGCTCGGCATCACCGACAAGGCCCAGATCGAGGAGATGGGTATCGAGAAGTTCAACGATGCCTGCCGCGCCTCGGTGCTCAAGTACACCGCCGAGTGGCGCGACTACGTCACCCGCCAGGCGCGCTGGGTGGACTTCGACAACGACTACAAGACGCTGGACCTGTCGTTCATGGAGTCGGTGATCTGGGCGTTCAAGCAGCTCTGGGACAAGGGCCTGGCGTATGAGGGCGTTCGGGTGCTGCCGTACTGCTGGAACGACGAGACCCCGTTGTCCAGTCACGAACTGCGGATGGACGACGACGTCTACCAGAGCCGCCAGGACCCGGCGATCACCGTGGGCTTCCAGGTGACCGCACCGGGCAACGACCTTGATGGCGCCTACCTGCTGATCTGGACCACCACCCCGTGGACGCTGCCGTCCAACCAGGCGGTCGCGGTCAACCCCGATGTCACGTATGTCGTTGTGCGCGTGGAGGACCGGCGCCTGGTGCTGGCCCAGCCCCGGCTGGCCGCCTATGCCAGGGAGCTGGGCGAGCGGCCCGAGGTGCTGGCCACTGTCACCGGCGAGCAGCTGCTCGGGCTGCGCTACCTGCCGCCGTTCCCGTACTTCGCCGACGCCGCGCACTCCTTCCAGGTGCTACGCGGTGACTTCGTCACCACCGAGGACGGCACCGGGATCGTGCACATGGCCCCGGCGTACGGCGAGGACGACAAGGCCACCACCGACACCGTCGGCATCGTGCCGGTCACCCCGGTGGACTCCAAGGGCCGGTTCGACGTGACGGTCCCGGACTACCAGGGCCAGCACGTGTTCGATGCCAACCCGCAGATCATCCGCGACCTCAAGAACGGCACCGGGTCGGCCGCGGCCAACGCCCCGGTGCTGATCCGGCACGAGACCTACGAGCACTCCTATCCGCACTGCTGGCGCTGCCGCAACCCGCTGATCTACCGGGCGGTGTCGTCGTGGTTCGTCAAGGTGACCGAGTTCCGGGACCGGATGGTCGAACTCAACCAGCAGATCACGTGGTATCCCGAACACGTCAAGGACGGCCAGTTCGGCAAGTGGCTCTCCGGTGCGCGGGACTGGTCGATCTCGCGAAACCGCTACTGGGGCACCCCGATTCCCGTGTGGGTCTCCGACGATCCGGCGTATCCGCGGATCGACGTCTACGGCAGCCTCGACGAGCTGGAACGCGATTTCGGCGTGCGCCCTGACAACCTGCACCGGCCGTATATCGATGAGCTGACCCGGCCCAATCCCGATGACCCGAGCGGCAACTCGACGATGCGCCGCATCGAGGACGTTTTCGACGTGTGGTTCGACTCCGGGTCGATGCCGTACGCCCAGGTGCATTACCCGTTCGAGAATCAGGACTGGTTCCAGACCCACTTCCCCGGCGACTTCATCGTCGAATACATCGGACAAACCCGCGGCTGGTTCTACACGCTGCACGTCCTGGCGACCGCGCTGTTCGATCGCCCGGCGTTCAAAACCTGTGTCTCGCATGGAATCGTGCTCGGCAACGACGGTGCGAAGATGAGCAAGTCGCTGCGCAACTACCCCGACGTCAACGAGGTGTTCGACCGCGACGGCTCCGACGCCATGCGGTGGTTCCTGATGGCCTCGCCGATCCTGCGCGGCGGCAACCTGGTGGTCACCGAACAGGGCATCCGCGAAGGAGTGCGCCAGGTACTGCTGCCGCTGTGGAACGCCTACAGCTTCCTGGCGCTGTACGCCCCGAAAGTCGGGACCTGGCGCACGGATTCGCCGCATGTGCTGGACCGCTACATCCTGGCCAAGCTCGCCGAGTTGCGCGACGGGCTGACCGCGGCCATGGACGTGTGCGACATCTCCGGTGCCTGCGAGCAGCTACGCCAGTTCACCGAGGCGTTGACGAACTGGTATGTGCGCCGGTCCCGTTCGCGGTTCTGGGAGGAGAACGCCGACGCCATCGACACGCTGCACACGGTGCTCGAGGTGACCACCCGGCTGGCCGCCCCGCTGCTGCCGATGGCCACCGAGGTGATCTGGCGTGGGCTGACCGGTGAGCGCTCGGTGCACCTGACCGACTGGCCGCAGCCGGGGGTCGTCCCGGCCGATCCCGCCTTGGTGGCAGCGATGGACCAGGTGCGGGATGTGTGCTCGACGGGTTCCTCGCTGCGCAAGGCCAACAAGCTGCGGGTGCGGCTGCCGCTGCTGAAACTCACTGTTGCGGTGGACAATCCGTCGGCGCTGGCGCCGTTCACGGATCTGATCGCCGACGAACTGAACGTCAAGTCCGTGGAGCTGACCGACGATATCGCCGCCTACGGCCGCTTCGAGCTGACGGTCAACGCCCGCGCCGCAGGCCCGCGGCTGGGCAAGGCCGTGCAGGAGGCCATCAAGGTGGTCAAGGCGGGACAGGGCGTGCTCAACAGCGACGGCACCCTGACCGCCGGTGACGTGGTGCTGACCAGCGAGGAGTACAGCTCGCGGCTGGTCGCCGCCGACCCGGAGTGGACAGCCGCGCTGCCCGAAGGGGCCGGCCTGGTGGTGCTCGACGGCACCGTCACCCCGGAGTTGGAGGCCGAGGGCTGGGCCAAGGATCGCATCCGCGAGCTGCAGGACCTGCGCAAGTCGACCGGCCTGGAGGTCAGCGACCGCATCCGCGTGGTGATGTCGGTGCCCGCCGCCCACGCCGACTGGGCTCGCACGCACAGCGACCTGATCGCCGGCGAGATCCTGGCCACCAGCTTCGAGTTCGGTGAGCCGGTCGACGGCACCGAGATCGGCGACGGCGTGCGGGTGGCGATCGCCAAGGCTTGACCCGGTCGGGCAATACGATCGAGCGCGTGGAGCGTTGGGTCCTGCATTTCGACATGGATGCGTTCTTCGCGTCCGTCGAGCAGCTGACCCGCCCGACGCTGCGCGGCCGTCCGGTCCTGGTCGGCGGTCTCGGCGGCCGCGGCGTGGTGGCCGGCGCCAGCTACGAGGCGCGGGTGTTCGGCGCCCGCTCGGCGATGCCGATGCATCAGGCCCGCCGCATGGTCGGCGCCGGGGCGGTGGTGCTGCCGCCGCGCGGGGTGGTCTACGGCATGGCCAGCCGCCGCGTGCTGGACACCGTGCGCACCATGGTGCCGGTGCTCGAACAGCTGTCGTTCGACGAGGCCTTCGGCGAGCCGGCCGAACTGGTCGGGGCCGGCGCCGAGGAGGTCGAGGCGTTCGCGGTGCGGCTGCGCCTGCGGGTCAAGCAGGAGACCGGTCTGGTGGCCTCGGTCGGCGCAGGCTCGGGCAAGCAGATCGCCAAGATCGCCTCGGAATTGGCCAAACCCGACGGCTTGCGGGTGATCCGCCGCGACGAGGAACGCCCACTGCTGGACGGCCTTCCGGTGCGCCGGCTGTGGGGGATCGGACCGGTGGCCGAGGACAAGCTACACCGGCTCGGCATCGAGACCATCGGGCAGCTGGCCGCGCTCTCGGACGCCGAGGCGGCCAGCATCCTGGGCGCCACCGTGGGCCCCGCCCTGCACCGGCTGGCCCGCGGTATCGACGACCGCCCGGTGGCCGAACGCGCGGAGGCCAAGCAGATCAGCGCCGAGTCGACGTTCCCCGCCGATCTCACCACGATCGAGGCGCTACGCGACGCCATCGGTCCGATCGCCGAGCACGCCCACCGCAGGCTGGAACGCGACGGCCGCGGCGCCCGCACGGTCACCGTCAAACTCAAGAAATCCGACATGACCACCCTGACCCGCTCGGCGACGCTGCCGTACGCCACCGGCAACGTCGGCACGCTGACCGCCACCGCGCACCGGCTGCTGCTCGATCCCCGCGAAGTCGGGCCGATTCGCCTTCTCGGCGTTGGCTTTTCGGGCCTGTCCGATGTCCGCCAGGAGTCGCTGTTCCCCGATCTGGACCAACTCGGCCCCGAGGCCGACACGGTGGACACCCACCTGCCGGTGCCCGAACCCGCGCACGACGCCGGCGGGTGGCGCATCGGCGACGACGTCCGCCACCCCGCCCTCGGCCACGGCTGGGTGCAGGGCGCCGGCCACGGGGTGGTCAGTGTGCGGTTCGAGACCCGCGGCAGCGGCCCCGGGGTGATGCGCACCTTGTCCGCCGACGACCCCGAGCTGGTCCGCGCGAACCCGGTGGACAGCCTGGACTGGCCGGACTACGTCGAGAATCTGGCCCGCTCAGCCCCAGCGGGCGATGACGTCGGCCACGGGTAACCGCAGGCTCAGCGCCGCCATCAACAGCACCCGGGCCTGACTGCTGCGCAGCTGCGGCACCAGCACCGCCCCCGCGCCGACCAGGTCGTGGCCCGGCCCGTACAGCGCGGCGGTGCGTCCCCACGGCACCCGGGTGGTCACCGCGACGGCCACCCCGCGAGCCGACGCCCGCCGCACCGCCTCGACCACCGGGGCGCCGGCATTGCCCGCTCCCGCCGCCTCGACGACCAGCCCGGCCGCCCCGGCGTCGACGAGGGCGTCGATCGCGGTCCCGTCCGCGCCGGGGTAGGCCGCCACGATGTCCACCCTGGGGGTCTGCGTGGCCGCGCCCAGGTACGCCCGCGGCTTGTCCCCGGTCAGGCTGACCACGCCGTCCTCGACGCGGCCCACCGGCGGGGGCCCGCCGAACAGGTCGGCCTCGCCCACCTTGGTCGTGCCCAGCGGCGCCCGCACCCACCCGGCGAAACAGATCAGCACGCCGAGGTCCCGGGCGAGCGGGCCGGCCGCCACCGCCAGCGCGTCGCGCAGATTGCCCGGCCCGTCGGCGTCCGGCGCGTCGGCCGGGCGTGCCGCCCCGGTCACCACCACCGGTGCCGTCCCGCCGTAGGTGAGTTCCAGCCAGAGCGCGGTCTCTTCCAGCGTGTCGGTGCCGTGGGTGACCACGACGCCGTCGGCCGCCAGGGCGGCGTCGGTGACCGCGGCGCCGATGCGCAGCCATTCGGCCGGGGTGAGCTGGGAACTGTCCAGGGTGAACAGGTCGATGACCCGCACGTCGAGCCCGGCGGCCAGTTCGGCGCCGCCGTGCACGGGCCGCAGCACACCCTCGCTGTCGGCGCTGGTAGAGATCGTCCCGCCGGTGGTGACGACGGCAAGTCGAGGCATGCCCAAGAGACTAGGGAATGATGGGGGGGTGACCGACGAAACCAGGCCCACAACCGAGTCGCCGCGGCGGCTGCGGCTGTTGTTGTCGGTGGCGGGCGTGGTGCTGGCCCTCGACGTGATCACCAAAGTGCTCGCGGTGCGGTGGCTGACGCCCGGGCAACCGGTGTCGATCATCGGCGACACGGTCACCTGGACGCTGGTCCGCAACTCCGGCGCCGCGTTCTCGATGGCCACCGGCTACACCTGGGTGCTGACGCTGGTCGCGACCGGCGTGGTGGTGGGCATCATCTGGATGGGCCGGCGGCTGGTGTCGCCGTGGTGGGCGCTGGGCCTGGGGATGATCCTCGGCGGCGCGCTGGGCAACCTGGTCGACCGGTTCTTCCGCTCACCCGGCCCGCTGCGCGGGCACGTCGTCGACTTCCTGTCCATCGGCTGGTGGCCGGTGTTCAACGTGGCCGACCCGGCGGTCGTCGGCGGCGCCATCCTGCTGGTCGGCCTGTCGCTGTTCGGCTACGACTTCGACAGCACGGGCCGGCGGACCGGTGCGAAAGCCGACCAGCCGGACACGACCGACGACAGGGCCGAGACGGCCTGATGGCGGAGCGGTCGATGCCGGTACCCGAGGGGTTGGCCGGTATGCGTGTCGACGCGGGTCTGGCGCGGCTGCTGGGCTTGTCGCGCACCGCGGCGGCCGCGATCGCCGAGGACGGCGGCGTCGAACTCGACGGTGCCCCGGCCGGCAAGTCCGATCGGCTGGAAGCCGGCGCCTGGCTGCATGTGCGCATCCCCGAAGAGGCGCCGCCGCCGGAGAACACGCCCGTCGAGATCGAGGGCATGACGATCCTGTACTCCGATGCCGACATCGTCGCGATCGACAAACCGCCGGGGGTGGCCGCGCACGCGACGGTCGGCTGGCACGGGCCGACCGTGCTGGGCGGGCTGGCCGCGGCGGGTTTCCGGATCAGCACCTCCGGCATCCACGAACGCCAGGGCATCGTGCACCGTCTCGATGTCGGCACCTCTGGTGTCATGGTGGTCGCGCTGTCCGAGCGGGCCTACACCCTGCTCAAAAGGGCGTTCAAGCAGCGCACCGTCGACAAGCGCTATCACGCTGTGGTGCAAGGCCATCCGGATCCGTCCAGCGGCACGATCGACGCACCGATCGGCCGCCACCGCGGTCACGACTGGAAATTCGCCGTCACCGAGACCGGACGGCACAGCATCACCCACTACGACACCCTGGAGATGTTCAGGGCGGCAAGCCTTCTCGACATCCATCTGGAGACGGGCCGGACCCATCAGATCCGGGTGCACTTCGCCGCGCTGCACCATCCGTGTGCGGGGGATCTGACCTATGGTGCGGATCCGGTGCTGGCCAAACGGCTCGGGCTGCAGCGACAGTGGTTGCACGCCCGGTCGCTGTCCTTCGCGCACCCTGCCGACGGTAGGCACTTCGAGGTCACCGCGCCGTACCCGGCTGACCTGCAGCACGCCCTGGACGTGCTGCGCACCGAATCGTGACGGACGCCAAACCCGTCACCAAGAACGGCGGCCTGCTCTACGGCATCGGCGCCTACGGATCCTGGGGCTTGTTCCCGGCGTTCTTCCCGTTGCTGAAACCCGCCGGCGCGCTGGAGGTGCTGGCTCACCGCATCGTCTGGACACTGGTCCTGATGGCCGGGGTGGTGGTGGCCATGCGCAAGCTGCCGGAGCTGCGCGCGATCACCGGGCGCACCTGGTTGCTGCTGGTCTGCGCGTCGGCGTTGGTCTCGGGCAACTGGGTCATCTACGTCTACGCCGTGAACAACGGTCACGTGGTCGACGCCGCGCTGGGCTACTTCATCAATCCCTTGGTCAGCGTGCTACTCGGGGTGCTGATCTTCTCCGAGCGGCTCAACCGGGCTCAGCTGGTGGCGCTGCTGATCGCGCTGGCGGCGGTGGTGTTGCTGGGCATCGAGGTCGGCGGCCCACCGTTCATCGCGCTGGGGCTGGCCTTCACCTTCGGCCTCTACGGCGCGGTCAAGAAGGTGGTGCCCACCGATCCGCGGCTCAGCGTCGGCCTGGAGGCGGCGATCGCGGCGCCGTTCGCGATCGTGTACATCGTGGTGCTGCAACTGTCCGGGCATGGCCAGTTCACCACCAACGGGGTGGGCCACATCGTGTTGATGGTGCTGTCCGGCCCGATCACCGCGATCCCGCTGCTGCTGTTCGCCGCGGCCGCCCAGCGGCTGCCGTTGGTGACCCTCGGACTGCTGATGTATCTGACCCCGGCCATGCAGATGACCTGGGGCGTGGTGGTGGCCCACGAGCCGATGCCGCCGGCCCGCTGGGTCGGTTTCGAGCTGATCTGGCTGGCCCTGTTGGTGTTCAGCGGCGACGCGCTGCGGCGGGCACGTCAGCCTGCGCCCACCCCGAGCTGACGGCGCAGCGCCGCGTACTCGGAGTCCAGCTGGCTGCGCAGCCGGTCGACGGCGGCGCGCTTGGAGGCCCGGATCGCGGCGGCATCGGCGAGCAGCTCCAGCACCCGGTCGACGACCTTGGTTCCGGTGACCGCATCGGTGCGGATCAGCGATCGCTCGTCGTCGATGGACAGCGCGAAATCGCGGCACTTCGGTTGGTACTCCAGCGACACCACCGGGGTGTCGGACAGGGCCGCCAGGATCCCGGCATGCAGGCGGCAGACGATGGCCGCCGAACACTGCGCGAACTCCCGTGCGGCCGCTGCGGCGTCGGCGGGCAGCAGGATGTCGGCGGGCACGTCGCGCAACGCCACCTCCACCCATTTTCGGTCGCCGGGGTTCATCAGGATGCCGACGAACCGGTGACCCCGGCCCGCCAGTTCCCGCACCGCGCCGGCGACCTGCTCGGCGACCCCGGCCGGGTCGTGCCCCCACAGATCGTCGCCGTAACCGAGGTTCACCCCGATCAGGCCGTCGGAGACCGGCACCTCGGGGCGAGGCAGGATCAGCGCCGGATCGCCGGTGACCTGGGCGGTCAACCCGATGTCGGCGAGCAGTTCGACGCTGCGGGGCCCGCGCACCGACACCGAGTCGAAGTCGGCCAGGATCGGCGCCCATTTGGACAGCTCTCCGCGCTGCGACCCGCTGCCGCGGCCGGTGTAGCCGGGATCCTGGACCCCGACGCCGATCGCGTATTTGCCGTTGTTCTTGGTGACCGCCAGGCCGATCCTGGCCAGCAGCCGGAAGTACCGCACCCCGACCAGTGTTCCGCCGCCCATCACCAGGGTGCTGGGCCGGCGGGCCCGTTCGATCGCGGCGGCGGGCGGGAAGACGAACTCGTGCGGCAGGCGGGGGATGTCGTGGAAGACCACACCGGGCAGCTGTGAGCGGACCGCGTCGTAGATCGCGTCGTCGCCGAGATTGTCCTTCTCGTGGAAGCCCAAGTAGGCGACCGTCGCGTCTTGGCTCACGTGAACCGACCCTATACTCATCCGATGCCGAGCACCGCGGTCGACACCGGGAGCAGGCGCGGCTTCTTCGTCACGTTCACGGTGCTGCTGGCGGTGTGGGCGGCGGTGCTGCTGACGATCGCGGTGACCGTGGTCCCGGACGGGTACTGGTATTCCTATTTCGCCATCGACTACTCGGTGGGCTTCATCCGGCGCGGCCTGGCCGGCGAGATCCTGGGATTGTTCGGGCCGCAGCACTACTTCGGCGGGCTGGCCGTGCTGCGCTGGATCCCGACGGGCCTGTTCGTCCTCGGCCTGGCCGCGGTGGCCTGGTCGGTGGCGGTCCGGACGGGTCGCTCGCAGCGCAGGCTGCTGCTGGCGATGCTGATTCCGGTGCTGCCGTTCGGATTCGCGTTCGGCCTGTTCTCCGCCCGCACCGACCTGCTGGGCGGCGCTGCGCTGGCCGCCTTCGCGGTGGTGCTGACCAGGGTCACCACCACCCGCGCGATCCTGACTGCCAGTGCCGTCTACGGTTCGGTGCTGGCCGTGCTGACCCTGATCCACGAAGCCACCCCGTTCCTGTTCGGCCTCGGTGTGCTGGCAGCGCTCACCGTGCTGGCGGACGGGCTGTGCGACAGAGGGTTTCGGGCCGGCGTCGTGCTCGCGCTGGGCCCCGCCCTCGGCGTTGCCGTGGCGCTGGCGCTGTTCGGCAGGCAGAAGGTGTCGCCGCAACTGTGCCAGCTGGTGCAGCACGGGCCGATGAACCATCCGCTGGCCGGCAAACCCACCCTCGGCCAGCTGCTGCGCGGCTTCCACTATTACGTGGACTATCACGACTGGTTCTGCCGGGCGTTCCTGCCGTTGTTCGACATGAGTTTCGCCGAGGGGTTGCGCTTCGTCGGCAGCATCGGGGTGGTGGCGCTGGCCGGGTCGACCGTCTACGGCGTGGTGACGCTGGTGGTCAGCATGCTGGCGATCGGGCACGTTTCGGGGGTGCCGGTCCGGCGGTTCGGGGCGATCCTGCGCGGGCGGCCGTGGGCGGTGGCGATCGGGCTGGTGCTGATCCTGCCGGTGTTCGCCACCGGGGTGGACTGGGTTCGGTGGTGGGTCGTCATCGCCTTCGACCTCGGCATCGTGTTCCTGCTGTACACCGGGCGCCAGCCCGAGGTCGACCAGCCGCCGACCCGGCGCACGCTGGTGGTCTTCGCGGTCGGGGCGATCCTGTTGGCGGTGATCCCGATCGGCATCATCCCCGGCTTCGGCGCGCCGGTCCCGATGTGAGGCAACGAGAAACAGATCGAGGAGCACATGCCCGACTACTCCCCACGTAACCGTAAGGTCCTGATCGCCATCGTGGCGGCACTGGCCGCGGCGGCGATCGTGGTGCCGGTTCTCGGAGTGATGCTCTCGCCGCTGTTCAACCAGCACAAGCAAGAGCAATTCGACAACGCACTCACCACGACCACCACGACGCCGCCGCCGCTGACCATCAAGCCGCTGGCGTTGCGTTCGGTCAACGGGGCCTACGTGGTGCGGCCAGGGGATTGCGACCCGCCGCCGCCGACCCCGCCGGAGGCGCCGCTGCGGATCTGCGACATTCTCAAATCCGCGGTGTTCGACCTGGGGCCGGAGGTGCTGACCCTGCAGTTGGTCGACGTCGACTCGTTCCTGAACCCGTTGACCGGCAAGCAGACCGTGCAGGTCACGATGACCCCGGAATCGGCGCGCGCGTTCGCCGACTACACCGCCTCCCACATCGACCAGCAGGTCGCGTTCGTGCGGGCCGGTGTCGTGGTGTGGGCGCCGAAGATCACCGAGAAGATCGACGGCGAGGTGCTTCAGCTCTCCGGCGAGGTCACGGCCGAGCAGGCCGGCGAGATCGCCCGGATGCTCAAGGACGAAGCCTAGAGCCGGCTGTACTCGAGCAGCATCCCTGCGCCGATTCCGACCACGACCACGACCATGAACAGCGTGGCGCCCGGGACGAGGTAGCGCGACAGCGGGGTCTGTCCGGCGCCGACGGTGTCGCGCACCCGCTGATACCGCTGCCGGACCAGGACGAGCGCGGCCAGCGCGGCCACCGCGGTCAGCGCGACGCCCGGCCACGGCGGGAACCGCTCGGTGATGCTCCACCGGACCACCAGTGCGCCGACGGCGAGCACCCCGATGACGGTGCGCTGCCAGGCCAGCGCGGTGCGCTCGGCGACGCCCTGGGCGTCCAGGAGTCCGGAATCGGGATCGTCCATCGGCTCAGAACTCGGCCAGGTACACCAGCACGGCGGCGGCGACGACGATGATCGCGACGCCCGACACGATGATCCGGGGCAGCGGGTCCTGGGGCAGCGGACGCTGTTCGCGCAGCGCGCGCTCGGTGCGATCCCAGCGCACATAGGCACCGAGGGTGACGGTCAGCGACAACGCCAGCAGCATCGCGGTGATCACGATCCGGAACGGTCGGGGCCCGAAGTCGTGGACCAGGCTGGCCAGCGCGACCGCCCCGGCCAGCAGCGCCAGCCCGGTGCGCAACCAGGCCAGAAAGGTCCGCTCGTTGGCCAGGGTGAACCGATAGTCGGGGTCGGTGCCCACACTGCGCAGCGGGGGCTTGCGGGCCATCATGGATCCTGCCTATCAGCCGAGCCGGCGGGTTCGACAAAGAATCTCGCAGTGCCCTCCAGACACGTTCGACCGACACGCCGAAGGTGTCGGTCGGCGGCCCTAGACTGACGGGCCTATGGGTACTGGAACTTCTGCCGGCTCTTTTGTGCATCTGCACAACCACACCGAGTACTCGATGCTCGACGGCGCCGCGAAGATCACGCCCATGCTCGCCGAGGCGCAGCGCCTCGAGATGCCCGCGATCGGCATGACCGACCACGGAAACATGTTCGGGGCCAGCGAGTTCTACAACGCGGCCACCAAGGTCGGCATCAAGCCGATCATCGGGGTGGAGGCGTACATCGCGCCCGGTTCTCGTTTTGACACCCGCCGCATCCTGTGGGGTGATCCGGGCCAGAAGAGCGACGATGTCTCCGGTAGCGGCTCCTACACGCACATGACGATGGTCGCCGAGAACGCCACCGGACTGCGCAACCTGTTCAAGCTGTCCACGCTCGCCTCGTTCGAGGGTCAGCTCGGCAAGTGGTCGCGGATGGATGCCGAGATCATCGCCGAGCACGCCGCCGGCATCATCGCCACCACCGGCTGCCCGTCCGGTGAGGTGCAGACCCGGCTGCGGCTGGGTCATGAGAAGGAAGCGCTGGAGGCCGCCGCCAAGTGGCGAGAGATCTTCGGCCCGGACAACTACTTCCTGGAGTTGATGGACCACGGGCTCTCGATCGAGCGCCGGGTCCGCGAGGGGCTGCTGGAGGTCGGCCGCAAGCTGGGCATCCCGGCCCTGGCGACCAACGACTGCCACTACGTGACCCGCGACGCCTCGCACAACCACGAGGCGCTGCTGTGCATCCAGACCGGCAAGACGCTGTCGGACCCGAATCGGTTCAAGTTCGACGGTGACGGCTACTTCCTGAAGTCGGCGGCCGAGATGCGCGCGCTGTGGGACGCGGAAGTTCCCGAGGCCTGCGACTCGACGTTGCTGATCGCCGAGCGGGTGCAGTCCTACGCCGACGTGTGGACGCCGACCGACCGGATGCCGATCTTCCCGGTGCCGGACGGCTACGACCAGGGCAGTTGGCTGCGACATGAGGTGGAAGCCGGTCTGCGGCGGCGGTTTCCGGACGGCGTGCCGCCGGAGTACACCGAGCGTGCCGGCTACGAGATCGACGTCATCTGCGGCAAGGGTTTCCCGTCGTACTTCCTGATCGTCGCCGACCTGATCAACTACGCGCGCTCCATCGACATCCGGGTCGGGCCCGGCCGCGGCTCGGCGGCCGGCTCGCTGGTGGCCTACGCGCTGGGCATCACCAACATCGACCCGATCCCGCACGGCCTGCTGTTCGAACGCTTCCTCAACCCCGAGCGGCCGTCGGCACCCGATATCGACATCGACTTCGACGACCGTCGCCGCGGTGAGATGGTGCGCTACGCGGCCGAGAAGTGGGGAAGCGATCGGGTCGCCCAGGTCATCACCTTTGGCACCATCAAGACCAAAGCGGCACTGAAGGATTCGGCTCGCGTCCACTACGGCCAGCCGGGTTTCGCGATCGCCGACCGGATCACCAAGGCGCTGCCGCCGCCGATCATGGCCAAGGACATCCCGCTCTCGGGCATCACCGACCCGAACCACGAGCGGTACAAGGAGGCCGCCGAGGTGCGCGGCCTGATCGACACCGATCCCGACGTGCGCACCATCTACGAGACCGCTCGCGGCCTGGAGGGTCTGGTCCGCAACGCCGGGGTACACGCGTGCGCGGTGATCATGAGCTCGCAGCCGCTCATCGAGGCCATCCCGCTGTGGAAGCGGCCGCAGGACGGCGCGATCATCACCGGATGGGATTACCCGTCGTGTGAGGCCATCGGCCTGCTGAAGATGGACTTCCTCGGGCTGCGGAACCTGACGATCATCGGCGACTGCATCGAGAACATCAAGGCCAACCGGGGTATCGACCTGGACCTGGACACGCTGCCGTTCGACGACCCCAAGGCCTACGAGCTGCTGGGCCGCGGGGACACCTTGGGCGTGTTCCAGCTCGACGGCGGCCCGATGCGTGACCTGCTGCGGCGCATGCAGCCCACCGAGTTCAACGACATCGTCGCCGTGCTGGCGCTGTACCGGCCGGGCCCGATGGGCATGAACGCGCACAACGACTACGCCGATCGCAAGAACAACCGGCAGGCGATCAAGCCGATCCACCCGGAGCTGGAGGAGCCGCTCAAGGAGATCTTGTCCGAGACCTATGGCCTGATCGTCTACCAAGAGCAGATCATGTTCATCGCGCAGAAGGTGGCCTCCTACTCGATGGGTAAGGCCGATGCGCTGCGAAAAGCCATGGGCAAGAAGAAGCTCGAGGTCCTCGAAGCCGAATACCAGGGCTTCAAGGAGGGCATGACCGCCAACGGTTTCTCCGAGAAGGCGGTCAAGGCGCTGTGGGATACGATCCTGCCGTTCGCCGGTTACGCGTTCAACAAATCGCACGCCGCGGGCTACGGGCTGGTGTCCTACTGGACCGCCTACCTCAAGGCCAACTACCCGGCCGAATACATGGCCGGGCTGCTTACCTCGGTCGGTGACGACAAGGACAAGGCCGCCGTCTATTTGGCGGACTGCCGCCGGCTGGGCATCACGGTGCTGCCGCCCGACGTCAACGAGTCGGTGCAGAACTTCGCCTCGGTGGGCGACGACATCCGGTTCGGCCTGGGCGCCATCCGCAATGTCGGCGCCAATGTGGTGAGCTCGCTGGTGACCACCCGCGCCGAGAAGGGGAAGTTCACCGACTTCTCCGACTACCTCAACAAGATCGACATCGCGGCGTGCAACAAGAAGGTCACCGAATCCCTGATCAAGGCAGGGGCTTTCGACTCGCTCAAGCATCCCCGCAAGGGCCTGTTCCTGATTCACACCGACGCCGTCGACTCGGTGCTCGGCACGAAGAAGGCCGAGGCGATCGGTCAGTTCGACCTGTTCGGTGGCGGCGATGGGGGTGAGGCTGACGGCGCTGACTCGGCGTTCACCATCCGGGTGCCCGACGAGGAGTGGGATGACAAGCACAAGCTCGCCCTCGAGCGGGAGATGCTGGGACTCTACGTTTCCGGGCACCCGCTCAACGGTGTGGCGCACCTGCTGAACGCCCAGGTCGACACCCAGATCCCGGCCATCCTCGGCGGCGATGTCGCCAACGACACCCAGGTGCGGGTCGGCGGGATCCTGGCCGGGGTCAACCGGCGGGTCAACAAGAACGGGATGCCCTGGGCCTCAGCGCAGTTGGAGGATCTCACCGGCGGTATCGAGGTGATGTTCTTCCCGCAGACCTACTCGCTGTTCGGTGCCGAGATCGCCGACGACGCGGTGGTGCTGGTCGGCGGCAAGGTCCGCATCCAGGACGACCGGATTTCGCTGATCGCCAACGAGCTTGTGGTGCCGGACTTTTCGAACGCCCAGGTGGACCGGCCGGTGGCGGTGAGCCTGCCCACCCGGCAGTGCACCATCGACAAGGTCACCGCGCTCAAGCAGGTGCTGGCCCGCCATCCGGGCACGTCGCAGGTGCACCTGCGGTTGATCAGCGGCGATCGGATCACCACCCTCGAGCTCGATCAGTCGCTGCGGGTGACGCCGTCCTCGGCGCTGATGGGGGACCTGAAGGCGCTGCTGGGTCCGGGCTGCCTAGGGGGTTAGCTCCACCCGCACGATCGCGCTGCCCGGCCAGAGGTTCGGGTTGCGCATCCGGTGCCACTTCTCCCGCCACGGCAGTGCGGCGTCGACGTTGGTGATCCCGGGCAGCGGCAGCAGGGGGACCAGGTTGTACTGCCAGCCGTACCTGGCGTGCAGCTGCCGGTTGGCCTGCTCGGCCTCGGGCCCCGAGATCAGCGCGGCTGCGCCGGTGAGCACCGGCGCGGAGTCCGGCACCCGGCCGCGGTGGTCGCAGGCCCGCAGCTGCACTCTCGGGTCGCGGCCGATGCGGGTGGTCTTGGGTCCGAGTTTGGTGCGGAACACCAGTGTGCTGCCGTCCAGGTGGAACCAGATCGGGGTGTCGACACCGGTGCCGTCGCGGCGGTAGGTGCGCAGCAGGGCGTATCGGCTGGCGGTCAGGGGGTTCATGGGGACAGTCAAGAACTTAGAGTTGACTCCAAGTCAAGTCGAGCACGAAAGGCCACCATGACCCTGACCATCGGCGAGGTGGCGCGCCGTGCCGACATCGCCGCCACCACGCTGCGGTACTACGAGAGGATCGGGCTCCTGTCGGCGCCGTTGCGCACCGGCGGACAGCGCCGCTACGACGACGCCGTGCTGACCCGTATCGAGGTGATCGGCTTGTGCAAGTCCGCCGGGTTCACGCTCGACGAGATCTCGGTGCTGCTGCACGACGACGCGCCGGGTCGGCCGGCCAGCCGAGCTCTGGCCGAGGCCAAACTGGCCGACATCGACCGCCAGATCGCGACGCTGGCGCGGGCCCGCGGCATCATCGAGTGGGCGATGGCGTGCACCTGTCCCTCGATCGACGCCTGTACGTGCGGGATTCACTGTCCCATCGGGGCTGCCGACTAACGAAGTGCGGCAGTCTCTTTCAACATCCGGACACTGATCAGGCTGACCAGGGTCAGGCCCGCGAGCAGCGCCGCGATCGACCAGCTGCCATAACGGTCGAGCAGGTACTCGGAGATGACCGGGGGGATGCCGCCGCCGAGGATCCCGCCGATGTTGTGTGCCAATCCGGCTCCGGTGTAGCGGTACGCGAGCGCGAAGGTCTCCGGGACGAACGACGCCAGCGGTCCCATCACGATGCCGATGATCGCGTAGGTGACGATGATGGCCACCGCGAACAGGATGTGGTTGCGGGTTTCGATCAGCGGGAAGACGATCAGCGACCACGGCACGGCCAGCAGATAGCCGACCGTCAGCGGCAGCCGTCTGCCGTGAGTGTCGCTGAGGATGGCCGATGCGATGACGAACGCCACCGTGCACAGCCCGCCGAGTACGCCGACGAGCAGCACGAAGTCCGTGGAGTACGACAGGTGTTCGGTGGCGTAGTGGGTGAAGAAGGTGCCGGTCTCGTACACCAGCGCAAGCACCCCGATCACCGCCCCCGCGGCGAGCAGCAGCTGGCGGCCCTGATCGCGGACGAGCGCGGCCAGCGGAACCTCGCTGTGGGCGGTAGCGCCGGCGAATGCCGGAGTTTCGTCGACGCTCATCCGCACCGCGAGTGCCGTGACGATCAGGACCACGCTGAGCAGGAACGGAATTCGCCACGCCCACTCGACGAACGCCGCGCTGGTCGGCCCGCAGGTGAGGTAGACGATCAGGAACACCAAGTTCGCCAGGACCAGCGCTGTGCCGTAGCCCATCTGGGTGAACATCCCATAGCGGCCCCGCTGGTTCGGGGGAGCATGCTCGGCGCTGAGTAGTGCCGAACCCGCCCACTCGCCACCGACGGCGAAGCCCTGCAGAATCCGCAGCCCGGTCAGCAGCAGCGGTGCGGCGACCCCGATCGTCGCGGCGCTCGGCAGGAGCCCCACGCCCACGGTGGCGACGCCCATCAGCAGCAGCGTGACGACCAGGGTTCGTTGGCGGCCGATCCGGTCACCGAAATGCCCGAACACCACCGCCCCGATCGGGCGAGAGACGAACGCCGCCGCAAACGTCCCCAACGAGGCGACGGTCGCCATGACGTGGCCCAGGTGTGGGAAGAAGACGGTGGGAAACACCAGTGCCGCGGCGGTGCCGTAGATGAAGAAGTCGTAGAACTCGATGGCCGAGCCGACGTAGCTCGCGAGCGCGACCTGGCGCAGCGCGCGTGGCTCCCCAGTGTTCACCGGCAGATTCTCGTGACGCAGATGGGTATTTGTCCACCACGACCGGAGGATGATGAAGCCATGACAGACACTTCGAACGAGTCGCGGCACATCAGTGCGTGGATCAACCGCTCGGCGGTCGATGTGTATCGCTATGCCGCTGATCCGGCGCATCTGCCGCAGTGGGCGGCCGGCCTGGCGCGCGGTGAGCTGACCCGGGTCGGTGACACCTGGGTGGCACAGTCGCCGATGGGGGAGATCACCATCGAGTTCACCCCCGCCAACGACCTCGGCGTGCTCGACCACGTCGTCACGATGCCGTCCGGTGAGCCGGTGTTCAATCCGCTGCGGGTGGTCCCGGCCGGCGAGCAGTGGTGTGAGGTGGTGTTCACGTTGCGACGGCGGGCCTGGATGTCCGATGAGGACTATGCCGCCGACGGGGCGGCGGTGGCGGCCGATCTGGCCAGCCTCAAACGCATTCTGGAGCGTTAGCGGCGGCGCAGGCCGAACGCCAGCCACACCACGGTGGCGGTAGCGGCGCCGAGCAAGACGGCCGGCGCGGGGTCGAAGGTGACAACGCCGACCACGGCGAACACGAGCAGCCCCAGGGCCAGCGCGACCAGCTTGTACCGGGGCCACGGCACCCCCGCGATCGGGATCAGATCCATGCTGGTCATGGTCTGACTATACCGTGGTTTCGGCTGCCCGAAACCCTGGATCAGGCTATCCGTGTAGCGGGGTGTGCGGGCAGCACCGCCAGCACGAACAGTGCACCGGCCAGGCAGACCGCGGCCGCGGTCAGACATCCGGCCTGCAGGCCGGCCAGGAACGCGGTGTCGACGGCGTTGCGCACCGCCCCTGCGACCGGCGGGGGCGCCTGGGCCGACACCGCCAGGCCCTGGGCCAGGCCCTCACCGGCGAGGGTTTGCGCGGAGGACGGCAGGGCGGCCAGCACCGGGCTGTCGGCGAGGTGGCGGATGTAAAGGGTGGAGAAGATGCTGCCGATGACCGCGACGCCGAGGGTCCCGCCGACCTGCCGGGTGGCGTCGTTGACGGCGGAGCCGGCGCCGGCCTGTTCGGGGCGCACCACGCCCATGATCGAGTCGGTCGCCGGTGCCGTGGTGAGCCCCAGCCCGCCGCCCAGCAGCACCATCTGCGCGGCCATCGTCGGGTAGGCGATGTCCAGGTCGCTGGCCGCGATCCACCCGAACGATGTGGTCAACAGCAGAAGGCCCACGAAGACAACGACTTTGGTGCCGATCCTGGTCACCGCCAAGCGGGTCCCGACGATCGAGCCGACGGCGATGGACAGCGCCACCGGCAGGATGCGCACCCCGGTTTCCAGCGCGCTGTTGCCCTGCACCAGCTGCATGAACTGGGTGATCAGAAAGATGAAGCCGAACAGGGCGAAGAAAGCGACGGTCACCGCGCCGCTGGCGGCGCTGAATCGCAGGTTGGCGAACAGGCTGACGTCGATGAGGGGATCGCTGCGGCGGCGTTCCCACCAGGCGAAGCCCACCGCGGCCAGCAACGCGGCGGCGAACCCGGCCAGCGTCGGCGGGCTCGCCCACCCGCGCTCGGGCGCTTCGATGATCGTGTACACCAGTGCCCCCAGCATGGCCACCGACAGCACGATGCCGCCGCCGTCGAGGCGGCTGTGCGGGGCCCGTGTGGTGGCCGGAATGACGATCGGGGCGGCCAGCGCCGCGGCCAGCGCGATGGGCGCCAGCGCGAGAAACAGGCTGCCCCACCAGAACACCTCCAGCAGTGCGCCGCCCAGGATGGGGCCGATGGCCACTCCCAGCCCGGTGACCGCACCCCACGCCCCGATCGCCGCAGCCCGCCGGCGGGGGTCGCGGAAGGTGTCGGTGATGATCGCCAGCGTGGTGGGGAAGATCAGCGCCGAGGCGACACCCATCACCAGGCGCATGCCGATCAGCGGTCCGGTGGAGGTGCACAGGGCGGCTCCGATGCTGCCGAGCGCGAACAGGGTCAGGCCGGCGATCAGGGTGCCCCGCCGGCCGAACCGGTCGCCGACGGTGCCGCCGGCCAAGACCAGTGCGGCGAAGGCCAGGTTGTAGGCGTCGACGATCCACTGCAAGGCCCGGGTGGAGGCGCCCAGCGACGAATTCAGCGTGGGCAGAGCCACATTGACGATCGTCGTCTCGACGTTGATGGCCAGCGCCGCCACCAGGACGACGACGAGGATGGCGACGGGCCTGCCGCGGCGGGAGCCCTGCGGTGGCGCGGTGAGCGGTTGCGCGGCGACGGGCATCGGGGCACCTCCATGTTGACAGCGTTAACATCCGCGAGCATGCCAATGGAAGTTAACGCTGTCAACATCTAGCGCAGGCCCGCTCCGATGGCGTCGAGCAGGCGATCGGTGATCAACTGCCGGCGAGCGGTGCCCGCCATCCCCAGCGGACCGTCCAGGAACAGCGTCGCCGCGCCGTGCACCGCCGCCCAGGCTGCCTCGTCGAAGCCATCCCTGCGGTCGGCGGACAGCAACCCGGCGGCGACCAGCCCGTCGACGCACCCGCGCAGGATCTGGAACGGATGGCGGTCGGCGGGCACCGCGGCCTCGTCCGGCTGACCGTCCGGGGCGAACGCGGTGCGGAACAGGCCCGGCTCGGCCACGGCGAAGTCGATGTAGGCCTGACCGGTGGCCCGGAACCGGTCCAGCGCCTGGTCCGGTGCCTCCTCGACGGCAGCCAGCATCGCCGCACCGAGCTGTCCCATCACGTCGGCTTTCACCGCGGCCAGCAGCGCATGGCGATCGGCGTAATGGCGGTAGGCGGCCGAATTGCTCACCCCGGCCAGCCGCTGGACATCGCGTAACACCACGGCGTCGGGGCCGCCGATGCGGGCCAACCCCACTGCGTGCTCGAGCAGAGCCTGCCGCAGATTGCCGTGGTGGTAGGACGCGGTCGCCATGTTGACAAGTGTTACATCACCGGCGGCCCGCACCCGGGTAATGTCCACCCCGCAGTCGACAGGGGAATCCGGTGCGAATCCGGAACTGTCCCGCAACGGTGTGCAGGGCCCTCCTGCCAGTCCGAGTACCTGCCGACTGTGCCGGGTGCGCCGCGCCCGGCGGTTGCTCACCTCGTGGATTGGGGAATTGCCATGCACATCGAACCCGGGATCGTCGAAGGTCCCAAGATCATCTTGAGTTACGTCACCGCGGGTGGGGCTGGCCTCTACGGCCTGCACACGGCGTGGCAGGCGGTCAAGGATCGCGGCATCGCCGCCCTCCTGTTACGCAGCGTCGCAACGATCGCGCTGGTGTTCGTGTTCTTCCAGGTGTTCCCGCACTACCCGGTCGGCATCTCCGAGGTGCACCTGATCCTCGGGTCCACCCTGTTCCTGCTCTTCGGCGCGGCGCCGGCCGCGATCGGTCTGGCCGGCGGCCTGCTGCTCCAGGGGCTGTTCTTCGCCCCGTTCGACCTGCCGCAGTACGGCATGAACGTCACCACGCTGTTGGTGCCGTTGTTCGCACTGCAATTCGTCGCGCATCGGGTGATCGCCCCGCAGACGCCCTACGTGCAGCTCAAATACCGTCAGGCGCTTGCGCTTTCGACGACCTACCAGGCCGGCATCGTGTCCTGGGTGGCGTTCTGGGCGCTCTACGGTGAGGGTTTCGCCGGCCAGACGGTCGCCGACATCGCGACCTTCGGCGCCGCGTATCTGACGGTGATCATCGTCGAGCCGCTGGCCGACCTCGGGGTGCTGGCCGCCGCGAAGGCTCTGCACCGGGCCAAGGACTCGCTGCTGCTGGAACGCCGGCTGTTCAATCCCGCCTGACGGCGGCGTCCTCACACCGGCGCCCCGGCAGATGTGAGCGCGGTTTAGCGTCGCGCTAACGCCGGGGGCGCCGCCCGTAACCTCGGCAGGGCACGCTGGCGCCGTGGCCATCAGTACCGCGTGCTCGTACTGCGGTGTCGGATGCGGCATCGACGTGCGCACCACCCCCGGCCCGGATGGTCCGGTCATCGCCAGTGTCGTCGGTGACCGGCTTCACCCGACCAACCTGGGCCGGCTGTGCACGAAGGGTGCCACCCATGCCGAGTTGATGGGTGACACGCAGGGGCGCGCCGTCAGTGCCCTGATCCGGCCCGCCCGCGGTGCGGAATTCGTCGAGGCGCCGGTCGCCGACGCCGTCGCGGCGGTCGGTTCCCGGCTGCGCGAAATCGCCGACCGGCACGGCCCGGACTCGGTCGCGCTCTACGTGTCCGGCCAGATGTCGATCGAGGCGCAGTACCTGGCCACCAAGCTGGCCAAGGGCTTCCTGCGCACGGTCAACCTCGAGTCCAACTCGCGGCTGTGCATGGCCAGCGCGGCGACCGGATACAAGCGGTCGCTGGGGGCCGACGGGCCGCCCGGTTCCTATGCCGACATCGACTGTGCCGATCTGTTTTTCGTGATCGGCGCCAACATGGCCGACTGCCATCCGATCCTGTACCTGCGGATGGCCGACCGGCTGCGGGCGGGAGCCAAGCTGATCGTCGTCGACCCGCGGCGCACCGCCACCGCGGCCGACGCCGACCTGTTCCTGCAGATCCGTCCGGGCACCGACCTGGCGCTGCTGAACGGGCTCCTGCATCTGCTGGTGGCGGGCGGTGACATCGACACCGACTTCATCGCCGAGCACACCGAGGGCTGGGCCGCGATGCCGGAATTCCTCGCCGACTATCCGCCGGCCCGGGTGGCCGAACTGACCGGGCTGCGTGAAGCCGATATCCGCGCCGCGGCAACGATGATCGCCGCTGCGGGCCAGTGGATGACGCTATGGACCATGGGCCTCAACCAGAGCGCCCATGGCACCGACAACACCAGCGCCGTGTGCAATCTGCACCTGGCCACCGGGGCGATCTGCCGGCCCGGCAGTGGCCCGCTGTCGCTGACCGGTCAACCCAACGCGATGGGCGGGCGGGAAATGGGTTATCTGGGGCCGGGACTGCCGGGGCAGCGCTCGGTCGCCTCGGCCGAGGACCGGGCGTTCGTCGAGTCGGTGTGGGGGCGCAGGCCCGGCACGATCCGCAGCGAAACCAACCGCGGAACCATCGACATGTTCGAGCAGATGGCTGCCGGCGACATCAAGGCCTGCTGGATCATCTGCACCAATCCGGTGGCCAGCGTGCCCAACCGGGCCACCGTGGTCGCCGGTCTGCAGGCCGCCGAACTTGTGGTCACCCAGGACGCCTACGCCGACACCGCGACGAACCGGTACGCCGACATCGTGCTGCCCGCCGCGTTGTGGGCCGAAGCAGACGGGGTGATGGTCAACTCCGAGCGCACCATGACCCTTGTCCGCCAGTGTGTTTCGCCCGCGGGTCAGGCCCGGCCGGACTGGCAGCTGATCTGCGGTGTCGCCCGAGAAATGGGCTTCGGGGAGCACTTCGACTACCAGTCCAGCGAGCAGATCTTCGACGAGATCCGCCGGTTCGCGAACCCCCGCACCGGCTACGACATCCGCGGTATCAGCTATCGACGATTGCGCCGAGCGCCGGTGCAGTGGCCGTGTCCGCCCGGTGACACCGAAAACCGCCATCCGATCCGCTATCTCAACCCCGGGCCCGGTCCGCGGCTGGTGTTCCCCACGCCCTCGGGTCGAGCGGTGTTCCATCCGTGCCCCCACCTGCCGGCGCGGGAACTGCCCGACGACGACTATCCGTTCGTGCTGAACACCGGCCGGCTGCCGCATCAGTGGCACACCATGACCAAGACCGGCCGGGTGGGCCTGCTCACCGCATTGACCGGCAACCCCTTCGTCGAAATCCACCCCGGTGACGCCGCTGCCCTGGCCATCACCGACGGTCAGGCCGTCGAACTGGTGTCGCGGCGGGGCCGTGCCGTCCTGCCCGCAGTCGTGACCGACCGGGTCCAGCCGGGCAGTTGCTTTGCGCCGTTCCACTGGAACGACGTGCACGGGGAGAATGTGACCGTCAACGCGGTCACCACCGACGCCGTCGATCCGGATTCGCTGCAGCCAGAACTCAAGGTCTGCGCGGTGCGGCTGGCGCCCGTCGGCCCGGTCCCGACCCCCAGGCCACCGCGGCGATCGGCGCCGCTGCCGACGGGCGCGCCGGTGGTGCTGTGGGCATCGCAGACCGGCAACGCCGAGGACCTCGCCACCGGGATCGTGAATCACTTTGCCGCCCAGGGCATCCACGCCGAGCTGGCCGCCATGGCCGACGTCGATCCCGCTGCGCTGACCGATGTCGGGCACCTGCTCGTGGTGACCAGCACGTTCGGTGACGGTGGGCCGCCGGACAACGGCATCGAGTTCTGGGACCGGCTGCGCGCGCCCGACGCAACCGCCCTGCCTGGGCTGCGGTTCGCGGTGCTGGGGATCGGTGACCGCTCCTACGGTCAGTTCTGCGGCCACGCCCAAGCACTGGACGCCCGGCTGGCCGACCTCGGCGGTGCCCGTCTACTCGAGCGCGGCGAATGCGAGATCCACGACGACGGCGCCATTGCGGGCTGGATCCAGCGCATCATGCGTCTGGTCAATCCCGCTGCAGCACAGATCAGTACCCAGCCGGCCACCACGGCTCAACCGTTCACCCGGGCCAATCCGGTCGCCGCCAGGCTCAGCCGCAACATCGCGCTCACCCCGGCCTCGGCGGCCAAGGAGGTGCGCCAGTTCGGCTTCGACATCTCCGAGCACGACCTCGGTTACGCGGTCGGCGACTCGCTGGGTGTGCTGCCCACCAACAGCGCCGCGGACGTCGCCGACTGGCTGTCCGCCACGGGATTGTCCGGAGAGCAGATCGTCGAGATCGACGGCACGCACTGCACGCTGCGCGAAGCTCTGACCACCCGCTACGACATCTGCCGGCTGACCCCGAACCTGCTCACGTTCCTGGCCGACGCAGCCCCCGACAAGGCGACCGCCCGCCACCTGCGGGCCGCGCTGGCCGACCTGGACGTCTGGCGGTTGGGGCGCAACGGAATCGACGTGATCCGCGCTTTCGGGGTGCGGGCCGAGCTCGAGCAATGGCAGGACGCACTGATCCGGCTGACCCCGCGGTTCTATTCGATCTCGTCGAGCCCGCTGGTCAGCCCGCACGAGGTGCAGCTGACCGTGTCGGTGGTGCGCTATCGGGGGCCGGGCGGCGCACCGCGCGGGGGAGTGTGTTCGAGCTACCTGGCCGACCGGGCCGGCGCGACGACCACCCCGATCTTCCTGCAACGCTCGCCGCACTTCCGCCCGCCGCGAGACCGCGACGCGCCGGTGGTGATGATCGGCGCAGGAACCGGGATCGCGCCGTTCCGGGGCTTTCTGCAGGAACGCCGGGCGCTGGGGCACACCGGCCGCAACTGGCTGTTCTTCGGCGACCGGCACCGTGCCGAGAACTTCTACTACCGTGACGATCTGACCGACATGGTCACCGACGGGTTCCTGAACCGGCTCGACCTCGCCTTCTCCCGCGACCAGGCCAAGCGAATCTATGTGCAGAACAAGATGATCGAGGCCGGCGCGCAGCTGTGGCGCTGGTTACAGGACGGCGCGCACCTGTATGTCTGCGGCGACGCCGCGGCGATGGCCGCCGGTGTCGACAGCGCGCTGAGCGCGATCATCGCTACCCACGGCCGGCTCAGTACCGAAGCCGCCCGCGACTACAAGCGCGAACTGGTCGCCACCAAGCGGTATCTGCGCGACGTGTATTGACCTCACCGCGGCGCTCGCGCCGGAGTGAGAAGGTTGTGACACATCGATCACGGCGTGCAGCGAAGGCGCAACAAAGAATTCCTACCGTGGGCGTATGCAGACTTCAACCACTCGCAGTGGCTACGACATCGACGACTGGGATGCCGAAGACGTCGAGGCGTGGAACAACGGCGGCTCGAAAATCGCACGCCGCAACCTGATCTGGTCGATCTTCGCCGAGCACGTCGGCTTCTCGGTGTGGTCCATCTGGTCGGTGATGGTGCTGTTCATGCCGCAGAACGTCTACCACATCGACGCCGCCGGAAAGTTCTTCCTCGTCGCCGTCCCGACCCTCGTGGGCGCCGTGTTGCGCATTCCGTACACCTTCGCCACCGCCCACTTCGGTGGCCGCAACTGGACGATCTTCTCGGCCCTGGCGCTCCTGGTCCCGACCGCGCTGACGCTCTACTTCATGGCACACCCGGGGACGTCCTACACGACGTTCCTGATCGTGGCTGCTTTCGCGGGCCTCGGCGGCGGAAACTTCGCCTCGTCGATGACCAACATCAATGCCTTCTATCCGCAGCGATACAAGGGCTGGGCGCTGGGCCTCAACGCCGGCGGCGGAAACATCGGCGTCGCCGTGATCCAGCTGGTCGGCCTGCTGGTCATCGCGACCGTCGGCAATCGGTCGCCGCACCTGGTCTGTGCCGTCTACCTGGTGCTGATCGCGTTGGCCGCTGTCGGCGCGTCGTTGCGCATGAACAACCTCACCAACCAGCGCAGCGACGCCCGATCGCTGGTCGAGGTTCTCGCACACCGTGATTCGTGGCTGATCTCGCTGCTCTACATCGGCACGTTCGGCTCGTTCATCGGGTTCGGCTTCGCCTTCGGGCAGGTATTGCAGATCAACTTTCTGGCCGGACTGTCGCACGGTGGACCCGTGACCGCGGCGATGACTGCGCAGGCCTCCTTGCATGCCGCCCAGATCGCGTTCCTCGGCCCGGTGCTCGGCTCGCTGTCCCGCCCGCTCGGCGGCTGGCTGTCGGACCGCTTCGGCGGCGGCAAGGTCACCCTCTACACCTTCGCCGCGATGATCGCCGCCGCGGCGTGGCTGGTCGCGGCCGGTGAGATCGACGATGCCGCCGCCGGACCCGCGTCGAGTGCCACCATGGCTGCCTTCATCGCCGGGTTCATCGCACTGTTCGTGTTGTCCGGCATGGGAAATGGCTCGACCTACAAGATGATCCCGTCGATCTTCGAAGCCAAGTCCAAGAGCATGGACCACCTCAGTGCCCCGGAGCGTAGCGCCTGGTCGTTGCGGATGTCGGGCGCGCTGATCGGGATCGCCGGCGCGATCGGGGCACTGGGCGGGGTCGGCGTCAACGTCGCCCTGCGGGCCTCCTACCTGTCGCCCGCCAAATCGGCCACCATGGCCTTCTGGGTGTTCCTCGGCTTCTACGTACTCTGCGCGGTCATCACCTGGGTGGCCTACGTCCGGACCCCCAAGACGGCCACCGTCGTGGCCGCCGACAGCCCCGCGGTCGACAGCGCCGCCGCCGTCGCATGACCGCGCCGGCGCGCACGGTCGTGGTCGTCGGCCACGGGATGGTCGGTCACCGCTTCGTCGAGGCGCTGCGCGACCGCGACCGCGACGGCTCCTGGCGGGTGGTGGTGCTGTGCGAGGAGTCGACCGCCGCCTACGACCGGGTGGGACTGTCCTCCTACATCGACTCGTGGGATCGCGCGACGCTGGCGCTGCCCGGAAACGAGTACGACGGTGACGATCTGGTCGAACTGCGGGTCGGCGAACCGGCCGCCGCGATCGACCGAGAAAGTCGTCACGTCATCACATCGACGGGGGACCGGATCGGCTACGACGCCGTGGTGCTGGCGACCGGCTCGTACCCGTTCGTCCCGCCGATCCCCGGCAGCGATCTGGATCGCTGCTTCGTCTACCGCACCTTCGAGGACCTCGACGCCATCCGGGCAGTCGCCGCGGCGGCCCCAGCCGGCTCGGCCGGGATCGTCGTCGGCGGCGGGCTGCTCGGTCTGGAGGCGGCCAACGCGCTACGGCTGCTCGGTCTGAATCCCCATGTGCTGGAACGCTCGCCGCGGCTGATGCCGATTCAGGTCGACGACGGCGGTGGCGCGCTGCTGAACCGGCTGATCACCGACCTCGGGATCACCGTGCACACCGATGTGGCGTCCACCGAGATCACCGACACCGGTGAGGGCATCACGGTGTCGCTGTCCAACGACGAGCGGCTGGACGCCGCGGTGCTGGTGTTCTCCGCCGGGGTGCGCCCGCGCGACGAGCTGGCCCGCGAGTGCGGCCTACCGATCGCCGAACGCGGCGGGGTGCTGACCGACATCAGTTGTGCCACAGCCGATCCTCGGGTGTTCGCGATCGGCGAGGTCGCCGCGATCGACGGCCGCTGCTACGGCCTGGTCGCGCCGGGCTACACGATGGCCGAGGTGGTGGCCGACCGGCTGCTCGGCGGCACCGCAGAGTTCCCGGGTGCCGAGGAGTCCACCAAGCTCAAGCTGCTCGGCGTCGACGTCGCCAGCTTCGGCGACGCCCACGCCAGCACGCCCGGCGCACTGGAGGTCGTGCTCAACGACGCGGTCAACCAGACCTACGCCAAGCTCGTTGTCTCCGACGATGTGTCGACACTGCTGGGTGGCGTCCTGGTCGGCGACGCGACCGCATACGCCACCCTGCGTCCCCTGGTCGGCCGGCCGCTGCCGGCCGACCCCGCATCGCTGATCTCGCCGGCCGGTGCCGAGGTCGGGGTGGGCGCCCTGCCCGACGAGGCGCAGATCTGCTCGTGTAACGCGGTGTCCAAAGCAGCGATCTGCGGGGCTATTGGACAAGGCGCGCACGACGTCCCGTCGATCAAGTGCGCGACCGCGGCCGGAACCTCCTGCGGCAGTTGCATTCCGATGCTCAAGCGGCTGCTCGAGGCGCAGGGCGTGGCGATGTCCAAAGCCCTGTGCGAGCACTTCACGCAGACTCGCGCCGAACTGTTCCAGATCGTCGCGACCACCGGCATCCGCACCTTCTCGGCCCTGATCGGCCAGTACGGCACCGGTGCCGGCTGCGACATCTGCAAGCCCACGATCGCTTCGATCCTGGCGTCCACGTCAAGTGCGCACATCCTCGACGACGACACCGCCGGGCTGCAGGACACCAACGACCACTTCCTGGCCAATATCCAGCGCAACGGCACGTATTCGGTGGTGCCGCGGCTGCCCGGCGGTGAAGTGACGCCGGAAAAGCTGATGGTGATCGCCGAGGTGGCCCGCGATTTCGGTCTGTACACCAAGATCACTGGTGGCCAGCGCATCGACCTGTTCGGCGCCCGCGTCGAGCAGTTGCCGCTCATCTGGAAGCGACTGGTCGACGCCGGGATGGAATCCGGCCACGCCTACGGCAAGTCGTTGCGGACCGTGAAGAGCTGCGTGGGCTCGAGCTGGTGCCGCTACGGGGTGCAGGACTCGGTGGCGATGGCCGTCGACCTCGAATTGCGCTATCGCGGACTGCGTTCCCCGCACAAGATCAAGATGGGCGTGTCGGGCTGTCAACGTGAATGCGCCGAGGCGCGCGGCAAGGACGTCGGCGTGATCGCCACCGAGAAGGGCTGGAACCTTTATGTAGGCGGCAACGGCGGCGCCACCCCCAAACACGCGCAACTATTGGCCGGCGACCTCGACACCGAGACTCTGGTCCGCTACATCGACCGCTACCTGATGTTCTACATCCGCACCGCCGACCGGTTGCAGCGCACCGCGGTCTGGCAAGAGACCATCGAAGGTGGGCTCGATCACATCAGGGACGTGGTGTGCGCGGACTCGCTGGGCATCGCCGCCGATCTCGACGAGGCCATGGCGCGCCACGTCGAGGGCTACGCCGACGAGTGGGCCGGTGTGCTCGACAACCCGGACAAGCTGGCCCGCTTCGTGTCGTTCGTGAACGCGCCGGACGAGCCGGACCCGACGGTGGCGTTCGACGAGAGCGGACCCCGCAAGGTGCCGCTGCTGCTGGGCATGCCGGGCAGCGTCAACGCCACCGAAAGCCGGCCGTAACAGCTGCGAAACACGACCCCTCTATCAAGGGCTTTGGAGGCTTGAAACCATGACACTTCTCGCGGATACCCGCGCCGGGCTCGACCTGGAAACCTGGACGTCCGCGTGCCCGCTGCGCACGCTGCTCGTCGGCCGCGGGGTGGCGGTGCTGCTGCCCGACGGCACACAGGCCGCGCTGTTCCTGCTGGCAGATCGCACTCTGGCCGCGGTCGGCAACATCGATCCGGTCGGGCGGGCCGCGGTGATGTCGCGCGGCATCGTCGGGGACCGGGGCGGCGTGCCGACCGTGGCCTCGCCGCTGGGAAAGCAGGTCTTCTCCCTTGTCGACGGTCGGTGCCTCGACGACGAGTCACACGCACTGCCGGTCTACGACGTCAGGGTGGTCGATGGATTCGTCGAGATCAGACAACGCTGACCCGCTGGCCGGTTTCACCGTCGGGGTGACCGCCGCGCGCCGGGCCGAGGAGCTCATCACGCTCTTGGAGCGCCGGGGCGCCACCGTCGTGCATGCGCCGGCCATCCGGATCGTGCCCCTGGTCGATGATGTCGAGCTGCGCCGGGTGACCACCCAGCTCATCGAGCAGCCGCCGGATCTGGTCGTGGTGACCACCGGGATCGGCTTCCGAGGCTGGATCGAGGCCGCCCACGGCTGGGACGTCTCCGACGAGCTGAGCGCCGCCCTGGAGTCGACCAGGATCCTGGCCCGCGGGCCCAAGGCGCGTGGCGCGGTGCGCCAGGCCGGGCTGTGCGAGGAGTGGAGCCCGGAGTCGGAATCCTCGGTCGAGGTGCTGGAGCGGCTGTTGTCCGAGGGCGTCGACCAGCTGCGGATCGCGGTCCAGTTGCACGGTGCAGCCAGCGAATGGGAGCCCGACACCGACATCTGCGATGCGCTCACCCGGGCGGGTGCCAACGTGGTCAAGGTGCCGGTGTACCGGTGGGAGCCGCCCGAGGACTCCCGGCGCATCGACGCGCTGATCACGGCGATCATCGACGCCGACATCGACGCCATCAGCTTCACCAGCGCCCCCGCCGTCGCGGCCCTGCTGGAACGCGCGAAAGCCGTTGGCGCACTGGACTGTGTCGTGGGTGCGCTGCGCACCAGCGTGGCGGTGTTCTGCGTCGGCCCCGTGACGGCCACCCCGTTGGCCCGGCTCGGCATCGACGCCCGCTACCCGCAGCGCTATCGGTTGGGCGCGCTGGCGCGGCTGATCACCGACGAACTGCCCGGGCTGGCCAGGCAGTACCGCGCGGGCGGGCACGACATCAGTGTCCGCAGCGCCAGCGTCGAGGTCGACGGTGAACTGAAGGTGCTGCCCCCGGCCGCGATGGCGTTGCTGCGCCGCCTGCTGGTGACCCCCGGCTTGGTGGTGTCGCGGGAAGAGCTGCTGGCGCAGCTGCCCGGCGGCGGTGACGACACCCATGCGGTCGAAACCGCGATGGCCCGGCTGCGCGCGGCCCTGGCCGCCCCCCGCATCGTCCAGACCGTGGTCAAGCGCGGTTACCGGCTGGCAACCGACGCCGCCACGACATGACGCGTCAACTGATCCTGGTCGCCCACGGCACCCGCAATCCGCACGGGCTGGCCACCGTCACCGAGATCGCGTCGGCCGTCGCCGAGCGGGTCGGCACGGTGCGCACCGCGTTCGTCGACGTGCTGGGGCCCAACCCGGCCGAAGTGCTGGCCGCCTCGGACCGTGCGGCGATCGTCGTCCCCGCTTTCCTGGCCTCCGGCTACCACGTCAACGCCGACCTGCCGGCCCGGGTGGCCGAGAGCGGACATCCCGACGTCACGATCACCGCCGCGCTGGGCCCGGACCCGGTGCTGGCCGAGATCATGCGGTGTCGCCTGCGCGACGTCGGGTGGACACCCGGCGACGCCGTGGTGATGGCGGCGGCCGGATCCTCGGATCCGGCGGCGCGGCGCGACCTGGCGCACGCGGCCGCCCTGCTGGCCGAACGGGTGGGGGAGGTCCAGCTCGGATTCGTCGCCACCGGCACGCCCACCGTCGCCGATGTGGTCACCGAGCTGCGCCGGTCCGGCCGGCGGGTCTTCATCGCCTCCTACCTGCTGGCACCAGGGGTGTTCCACACCAAGCTCGGCAGCTGCGGCGCGCACGCGGTCACCGCACCGCTGGGCGCCCACCCCGACCTGGTGGCGCTGCTGGCCCGCCGATTCACTGATCAGCCCCCGATGGTGGCACCATTGATCGGTGTCCGCCGAACTGAGCCAGCACCGATTGTCAGCGCCGCTGTCCGCGGCTGACGTCGATGAGGCTGCCCGGCGAATTTCCAGCGTGGTCAGCCGCAGCCCGCTGCAGTACAGCGACCGGCTCTCGCAGGCCACCGGCGCGCAGGTCTACCTCAAGCGGGAGGACCTGCAGAGCGTGCGGTCCTACAAGGTGCGCGGCGCCTACAACCTGCTCAAGCAGCTCTCCGCCGCCGAGCTGGCGGCCGGGGTGGTGTGCTCCTCGGCCGGCAACCACGCGCAGGGGTTCGCGCTGGCCTGCCGCTCGATGGGGGTGCACGGCCGGGTCTACGTGCCGGGCAAGACCCCGAAGCAGAAGCGTGACCGCATCCGCTACCACGGCGGCGAGTTCATCGAGCTGATCGTCGGCGGCGCCTCGTACGACCTGGCCGCCGCCGCCGCGCTCGAGGACGTCGCCCGCACCGGAGCCACCTTGGTCCCGCCGTTTGACGATCCGCGCACGATGGCCGGGCAGGGCACCATCGCGGTGGAGATCCTCGACCAGCTCGACGGCGAACCCGACTTGGTGGTCGTGCCGGTCGGTGGCGGCGGGTGTATCGCCGGGATCACCACCTACCTGGCCGAGCGGACGACGAACACCGCGGTGCTCGGGGTGGAACCCGCCGGTGCCGCGTCGATGATCGCCGCACTGGCCGCCGGCGGCCCGGTCGAACTGGATCAGGTCGACCAGTTCGTCGACGGCGCGGCCGTCAAGCAGGTCGGCACCTTGACCTATCAGGCGCTGGCCGCGGCCGGCGACATGGTCTCGGTCACCACCGTCGACGAGGGCGCGGTGTGCACGGCGATGCTGGACCTGTACCAGAACGAGGGGATCATCGCCGAACCCGCTGGGGCACTGTCGGTGGCCGGACTGCTCGAGGCCGGCGTCGAACCGGGCGCGACGGTGGTGTGCCTGATCTCCGGCGGCAACAACGACGTCTCGCGCTACGGCGAGGTGCTCGAGCGGTCGCTGGTGCACCTGGGCCTCAAGCACTACTTCCTGGTCGACTTCCCGCAGGAGCCCGGCGCGCTGCGCCGGTTCCTCGACGAGGTGCTCGGCCCCAACGACGACATCACGCTGTTCGAATACGTCAAGCGCAACAACCGGGAGACCGGTGCCGCTCTGGTGGGTGTGGAACTCGGCGCGGCCACCGGCCTCGACGGGCTGCTCTCGCGGATGGACGCGTCCGGCCTGCACGTCGAGCCGCTGGAGCCGGGCTCACCGGCCTACCGTTACCTCACCTAGGAACGCGTCACCACCACCGAGTGCCCCGGCAGCTGCGTGCCGTGCGCACCGACCTCGGGCTCGCCCCACACCAGCAGCACGTCGCCGGTGACTGGCACGCTCACCTCGTCTTCGCCGAGATTGCAGCCGATCGCAATGCTGCCGCGCCGCAACACGATCCAGCGCTCCTCCTCGTCGTAGTCGACCACCAGGTGGGTCAGCCACGGGTCGGCCATGTCGGGTTCGGTGTCGCGCAGGGTGATCAGGCCGCGATAGAACTCCAGCAGCCGGCCGTGCTCACCGTCGCCGACCTCGTCCCAGTCCAGTTTCGAGCGCAGAAAGGTCTGCGGGTCCTGCGGGTCGGGTACGTCGTCGGCGTCCCAGCCGTGGTCGGCGAACTCCGCCTTGCGCCCTTCGGCGGTGGCGATGGCCAGTTCGGGCTCGGGGTGCGAGCTGAAGAACTGGAACGGGCGTGACGATCCCCACTCCTCACCCATGAAAAGCATGGCCGTGTAAGGAGATCCGAGCGCCAATGCGGCCTTGACGGCGAGCTGCCCGAAGTCCAGGTTTTGCGACGGCCGGTCTCCGAGCGCCCGGTTGCCGACCTGGTCGTGGGTGGTGGTGTAGGCCATCAGCCGGGTGGCCGGGATCAGCGAGCGGTCCAGCGGCCTGCCGTGCCTGCGGTGCCGGAACGACGAATAGGTGCCGGCGTGGAAATATCCGTTCTGCAGCGTGGTGGCCAGGGTGGCCATCGAGCCGAAATCGGCGTAATAGCCCTGCCGTTCGCCGGATACGGCGGTGTGGATGGCGTGGTGGATGTCGTCGTCCCACTGGGCGGTCAGGCCGTAGCCGCCGCGGTCGCGGGGGGTGATCAACCGGGGGTCGTTGAGGTCGCTCTCGGCGATCAGCGACAGCGGCCGGCCGACCACCGCCGACAGCGCATCGGTTTCAGCGGACAGTTCCTCGAGGATGTGGATCGCGGTGTTGTCGACCAGGGCGTGCACGGCGTCCAGTCGCAGTCCGTCGACGTGGAAGTCGCGCATCCAGCGCAGCGCGCACTCGATGATGTAGCGGCGGACCTCGTCGGCGTCGGGGCCGGCCAGGTTGACGCCCTCGCCCCACGGGTTGCTCACCGAGGACAGGTAGGGCCCGAACTTGGGCAGGTAATTGCCCGACGGGCCGAGGTGGTTGAACACCGCGTCGATCAGCACGCCGAGTCCGCGGGCGTGGCAGGCAGCCACCAGCCGCACCAAACCGTCCGGGCCGCCGTAGGGTTCGTGCACGGCGTACCACAACACTCCGTCGTAACCCCAGCCGTGGGTGCCGTTGAACGCGTTGACAGGCATCAGTTCGACGAAGTCGACGCCGAGATCCACCAGATGGTCCAGCTTGTCGATGGCGGCGTCGAAGGTGCCCTCGATGGTGAAGGTGCCGGTGTGCAGTTCGTAGATCACCGCGCCCTCGATCGAGCGGCCGGCCCAGTGGTCATCGGACCACCGCACCGCCGAGGCATCCCAGCGCTGGGACCGTTCGTGCACACCGTCGGGCTGCCGGGCCGACCGCGGATCGGGCAGCACCGCCGGATCGTCGTCCAGGACGAAGCCGTAGCGGGCGTCCGGCGCGCAGTCGACCTCGGCGCGCCACCACCCGTCGGCGTCGGGCGTCATGTCGTAGTGCTGCCCCTCGACGTCGAGGCGCACCTGTTTGGGCAGCGGCGCCCACACCGCGAATTCAGGCATCGGATCTCTCCAGGAGTATGACGGGCAACTCGGCGAACAGCTCACCGGCCGGTGTGGGGCCACTGAAGCGGGCACCGGTCAGTCGATCGGTCCAGATTCCTTCGGGCACCGGCACCATCGTGTCACCCCAGCCGTCGTGGTGCAGCCGCACGGTCCAGCGGCTGACGGCGACCAACACGTCGACACCGCGCTGGAAGGCCACGACGTGCGGTGCGGCGACACCGGTGGCCAGCACCGGACGGTGGTCGCCGGACAGGAACGTATCCGGGCGGTCGCGGCGGGCGTGCAATGCCGCGCGGACCACCCGAATCTTGTCGTGCGACAAGCGTTCCAGCTCCGCGGCGCGCACCGAGTAGTCGACCGGCCTGCGGTTGTCCGGGTCGACGAGACTGTCCTCCCACAGCTCGGTGCCCTGGTAGACATCCGGAATGCCGGGCACCGTGAGAGCCAGCAGTTTCTGGCCCAATGCGTCGCTGTGCGCGTGCGGTTCGAGCTGAACCACCAGTCCGGTGAGCTCGACGGCGACCGGGCCGTCGAGAATCGCGTCCAGCCAGGTGTGCATCGCGTCCTCGAACCCGGCGTCCGGGTCGTTCCACGAGGTGTGCCACGCGGCTTCGCGGATCGCCTTCTCGGTGTAGGCGTGCAGGCGCGCGCGCAACTGCGGGGTGATGAGCCCGTCGGCCGGCCACACTCCGAAGATGTTCTGCAGCAAGAACAGTGCGGTCGCGGCGTCGGGTGCCGGGGTGGTCGTCTGCCAGCTGGCCACGAATTCGGCCCACAGCGAGGGGACCTGGGAGAGCACGCCGATGCGGGCCCGCACATCCTCGCCGCGCTTGGTGTCGTGGGTGGTCAGCGTGGTCATCGACTGCGGCCACAGCCGTGCGCGCACGTCGGCGCTGCGGTGGAATTCGGCGGTGCTGACCCCGAAGTGTGCGGGTTCACCGCCGACCTCGTTGAGCGACACCAGCCGAGCGTCGCGGTAGAAGTAGCAGTCCTCGACCGACTTCGCGGTCATCGCCCCGCACAGTTGCTGCAGCCGGGCGGCCGGTTCCGGGTGGACCAGGGCGGCCGACACCAGGTCCAGTGGCGCGGCCAACGCCGGCGCTTCGGCGACGGTGTGTGCGATCGCCGCCGAGAGCAACGCCGACAGGTTCAGGTAGTCGCTTCGATACACCCCGACGCCTGCCAGCAGTGCGGCCACCGCGTCGGCCAACAGCGGATGGTCGGCCCCGGTGGCGGTCACGATCGAACGGCACAGCCGGGCCAGCTCGCTGGCCAGCGTGCTGGTGGTCGTGCCGATCTTCAACTGGCGCACCAACTCCGGCGCGCCCTCGTAGTCGAAGCCGTTCGCATCGACCAACTCGGTGAGCGCCTCGGCGCCCGTGGGATCGACGAACACACCGCCGACCTCGCGCAGCACGTCGTAACCGGTGGTGCCCTCGATCGGCAGGCTGGGATCCAGTGGCTCGCCGGCGCTGAGGATCTTCTCGATCACGATCCAGGCGCCGGGCCCGATCAGCGCGCGCAGCCGCCGCAGGTAATCGGTCGGGTCGGTCAGGCCGTCCGGGTGGTCGATGCGCACCCCGTCCACCAACCCCTCGGTGAACCAGCGGGCCACCTCGGCATGTGAGGTCTCGAAGACCGCCGGATCCTCCTGGCGCAGGCCGGCCAGCGAGGTGATCGAGAAGAACCGTCGATAGCCGCACACTCCGCCGCGCCAGCCGACGAGTTTGTAGTGCTGGCGGTCGTGGACCTGCGGGCCGGTGCCCGCACCGGTTCCCGGTGCCACCGGGAACGCGAGGTCGCCGAGTCGCAATCGGTCGCCGTCAACGGTCAGATCCGCGACATCGTCGTCGGAACCCAAGACAGGCAACAGGATTCGGCCCTCAGGGTCGACCGACCAGTCGATGTCGAAGAAGGTGGCGTAGGGCGATTCGCGGCCGTGGCGCAACACGTCCCACCACCACGCGTTGCGCTCGGGTGCCTCCACCCCGACGTGGTTGGGCACGATGTCCACGATCAATCCCAGACCGCGCGCCTTGGCCGCTTCGGACAGCCGGGCCAGGCCCTGCGCGCCGCCGAGCTCCTCGGACACCGTGGTGGGATCGATGACGTCGTAGCCGTGGGTGGAGCCCGGCGCCGCGGTCAGGATGGGGGACAGGTAGAGGTGGCTGACGCCGAGGCCGTCCAGGTAGTCGAGAAGCTTTTCGGCATCGGCGAAGGTGAACGCGTCACCGGCCGCGGCGCCGCGCAGCTGGAGACGATAGGTGGACAGCACCGGGTAGGCCATAGCTGTGCCTGTTCCCGCTAGCCGGTCTTTTGAAGCACCAGAACCGATCGAGACGGCACGGTGATTTTCTCGCCCGCCTTCACCACCACGTCGGAGCTGCCGGTGGCCTCGGAGGTGTCCAGCACAGCGGTCCACTGTTCGGCGTACTCGCCGTCGGGTGTGACGAAGTCCACCGGCTTGCTGTGGGCGTTGAAGCACAACAGGAACGAGTCGTCGACCACGCGTTCGCCCCGGAGGTTGGGCTCGGGGATGGCCTCACCGTTGAGGAACACCCCGACGAACTTGAAGCCCGAACCCCAGCCGTCGTGGGTCATCTCCTGGCCTGCGGGGGTCAGCCAGGCGATGTCGCGCACCTGGTCGCCGGTGCGGATCGGTTCCCCGTCGAAGAACCGCCGCCGCCGAAAGACGGGGTGCGCCTTGCGAAGTGCGGTCACCTTCTTGGTGAACTCGAGCAGATCGGCGTTGGTCTCGCGCAGATCCCAGTCCATCCACGACAGCGGCGAGTCCTGGCAGTAGACGTTGTTGTTGCCCTGCTGGGTGCGGCCGATCTCGTCGCCGTGGGCGATCATCGGGGTGCCCTGGGACAGCATCAGGGTGGCCAGGATGTTGCGCATCTGCTGATGACGCAGCGCCAGGATCTCCGGGTCATCGGTCGGGCCCTCGACGCCGCAGTTCCACGACCGGTTGTGGCTCTCGCCGTCGCGGTTGTCCTCGCCGTTGGCCTCGTTGTGTTTCTCGTTGTAGGACACCAGGTCGGCCAGGGTGAAACCGTCGTGGCAGGTGACGAAATTGATGCTGGCACTCGGCCGGCGGCCGGTGGCCTCGTACAGATCCGAGGAGCCGGTCAGCCGGGACGCGAACTCGCCCAGCGTGGCGGGCTCGCCGCGCCAGTAGTCGCGCACGGTGTCGCGGTACTTCCCGTTCCACTCGGTCCACAGCCCGGGGAAGTTGCCCACCTGATAGCCGCCCTCGCCGACGTCCCACGGCTCGGCGATCAGCTTCACCTGGCTGATCACCGGATCCTGCTGGACCAGGTCGAAGAACGCGCTCAATCGGTCGACGTCGTAGAACTCCCGGGCCAGGGTGGAGGCCAGGTCGAACCGGAAGCCGTCGACGTGCATCTCCAGCACCCAGTAGCGCAGCGAATCCATGATCAACTGCAACGTGTGCGGGTGGCGGGCGTTGAGGCTGTTGCCGGTGCCGGTGAAATCCTTGTAGAGGCGCTTGTCGTCGTCGAGCAGCCGGTAGTAGGCGGCGTTGTCGATGCCGCGGAAGTTGATCGTGGGCCCGAGGTGGTTGCCTTCGGCGGTGTGGTTGTAGACCACGTCGAGGATCACCTCGATGCCGGCCTCGTGGAACGAGCGCACCATGGTCTTGAATTCGGCCACCGCGCCACCGGCATGCTGGGTGGCCGCGTACTGGTAGTGCGGGGCCAGGAAGCCGAAAGTGTTGTAGCCCCAGTAGTTTCGCAGCCCGAGATCGAGCAGCCGGTGGTCGTGCATGAACTGGTGCACCGGCATCAGTTCGATCGCGGTGACGTTGAGGGCCTTGAGGTGGTCGATCACCGCCGGGTGGCCCAGTCCGGCGTAGGTGCCGCGCAGTTCTTCGGGGATGCCCGGATGGTTCTGGGTCATGCCCTTGACATGTGCCTCGTAGATGATCGTCTCGTGGTAGGGCGTCCGGGGAGCGTGGTCGGAGCCCCAGTGGAAGAACGGGTTGATCACCACGCTGGTCATGGTGTGCCCGAGCGAGTCGATCATCGGCGGGGTGCCGCCGGAGGCCAGGTCGTCGGCGCCGAGGTCATAGGAGTACAGCGCCTGGCCGAACTGGAAGTCGCCGTGGAACGACTTGCCGTACGGGTCGAGCAGCAGCTTGCTGGGGTCGCAGCGGTGCCCGGCCGCCGGGTCCCACGGGCCGTGCACCCGGAAGCCGTACCGCTGTCCGGGTGTGACGGTCGGCAGGTAGGCGTGCCAGACGAAGCCGTCGACCTCGTCGAGTTCGATCCTGGTCTCGGTGCCGTCCTTGGCGATCAGGCACAACTCGACACGGTCGGCGACTTCGGAGAACACCGAGAAATTGGTGCCCGCGCCGTCATAGGTGGCGCCCAGCGGGTAGGCGGTACCGGGCCACACCGTGGTCAGCGCGGGTTCGCTCGACGACATCCCTCGACCTTATCGACGTGGCGCGCAGGATGCGCAGGATGTCACCACCACGCGGTGGCCGCGCCCATCTGCCTGCCCAGCTCCGGGATCAACGTGCGCATGTAGGTGGCCGAAATGTGATGAGAATCGTGGTAAACCAGCACATTTCCCTCGACCGCACGGCACACGTCGGCGCGGCACACCGCGTCGCTCATGTCGAGGACCCGCATCAGCGGGAACTGGCCAAGGAAATCCAGGGTCTGGTTGCGGTCGGAAAGCACCTCGGAGCGCTTGATTCCGCAGGACACCGCATCGCCGCCCTTGGCCAGGCAGTCGGCCGGGAAGAACGGGGCGCCGTTGCGGACCAGCCAGGGCGTGTCACGCATCGCCAGGACCGGAATCTTGTTGTCCGACAACGTCTGCCAGATCCCGATGTAGGTGGCCGGCATCACGTCGCCGGGCTTGATGTTCCACGGCCGGGTGGAGGTGGTGAACACGAAATCCGGGTGGTCGCTGATCAGTTTGGCCATCACCCGCTGGTTCCACAGATGACAGTTGGGATAGGGGCGGTTGTCGCCCATCACCAGCGGCTTTTCTTCGGTGGTCAGCGGGCAACCCATCTTCAGGTAGGTGACGATCTTGAAGTGGTGCATCTTGCCCAGCGCGTCGAGCGCGGTGATCCAGTGCTCGGCGTGCGATCCGCCGGCCAGCGCGATCGTCCTGGTCGCCGACAGGTCGCCATAGGTGCAGTTGATCACCCCGGCGTTGTCGAAGTCGCTGATACAGCCGTCGTTGGTGGACTCGGGCAGGTCGTTCTGGGCCTCCAGCACGGTGGGGCGCATCGGCAGCTTGGGCACCCGGGCGTGTTCGGTCAGCGCCCGTGCCCCCGGATAGCCGCTGGTCGACAGCGTCATCAGTTCCTTGCCGTTGGCTCGCTGCACGGTGACGTGCTCGCGCCAGGTGAACGAGGTGGCGGTCAGCGCCACACCGAGCAGCCCGACGGTGGTGCCCAGCAGGATCGTCGGCCGGCGTAGCCGGATGCGCCACGGGATGGCGGCTGCCTGGGGCACCGCCGCCGGGGCCAGCCGGCCCCGGGCGCGCAGCGGCTCTTCGACGAACCGCATCGTCGCGTACGCCAGCACACCCGAGATGGCCAGGATCACGGCTCCGTCGACGAAGCCGGCCCGGCTTCCGTCGGTGTAGGCCAGCCAGAAGATCAGCAGCGGCCAGTGCCACAGGTACAGCGAGTAGGCCATCGCGCCGAGGGTCACCAGCGGCGCGGCCGACAGCAGCCGGTTGGGCAGCGGCAGCCGGTCGCGGGTGGCCGCCGACCCCTGGCGGTTGGCCGCCGCGAGGATCATCAGCACGGTCGCGCCGACCGGGACCAGCGCCCACGGGCCGGGGAACTCGTGCACCCCGTCGATGAACGCCCCGCACGTGAGGATCGCCGCCAGCCCGGCCGCGGCGGCGACCGTGCGCAGCCACATCGGCCACCGGACGTAGGGCACCACCGCGCCCACCAGGGTGCCGAGCAGCAACTCCCAGGCGCGCGCGAAGCTGTTGTAGTAGGCGGCGGTCTGATCGGACACGTGCAGCGCGGCGGCAAAGCTGAAGGACGCGATCGTGAGCGCGACCAGCAAAGTCACAATTGTCACACGCAGCCGCTTGCCCAGCCGCCGCCGGAACAGCGAGGCAAACCCGAAGATAAGGATGAGGAACGCCAGGTAAAACTGGCCCTGAACGGACATCGACCAGATGTGTTGCAGCGGACTGACGGCCTCACCGGCGCGGAGGTAATCCGAGGCGGTGGCCGACAATTCCCAGTTCTGGAAGTAACCCAGGCTGGCCAGGCTCTGGTCAGCAAACGTCTCCCAGCGGGTCTGCGGCTGCACCACGACAGTCAGTACAGCGCCGGCGGCAAGCACCACGACGAGGGCAGGCAGCAGTCGTCGGATCAGTCGGGTGATCTCTGGCCAGGGTGACAGCGGCGCAGCCGGATTCAGCGCGGTCCGCAACAGTGACCCGCCGAAGAAGAATCCGGACAGCACCAGAAAGACGTCGACGCCACCCGAGACCCGGCCGAACCACACGTGGAACACCGCCACCAGTGCGATCGCGACACCACGCAGACCGTCCAGGTCGTGGCGATACGCCGCCGATTTCCGCGACTCCGTCGCCGCGCGCTGGGAGGGACCCGCGTCCGTCGCTGCCGGCGCCGGGGTCGGGGTGAGGGTCAACATGATCGAGGCTCAATCTACCCAACCCGGGTATGTCTCTCATCTCCAGCGAACCGCGCGTCGGACCAGGTGTCGGTGTGGAGCAAATGCCTGCCGGCGCGCGTACCGACGCAGACTAGGCTCACACAGCGTGTCGGCGTTGACCCCCGACCAGATCAGCGCGATCGACGCCGCGCACATCTGGCATCCGTACAGCACCATCGGCGCCGAGGCGCTGCCCCCGGTCGTCGCGGTCGGCGCCGACGGCGCGTGGCTGACCCTGGTCCGGGACGGCGTGCAGGTCCGCGCCCTGGACGCGATGGCGTCCTGGTGGACGGCCGTGCACGGGCACGGACACCCGGTGCTCGACGCGGCGATCAACCGGCAGCTGTCGGTGCTCAACCACGTCATGTTCGGCGGGCTGACCCATGAACCGGCCGCCCGGCTGGCGCAGCTGCTGGTCGACATCACCCCGCAGGGGCTGGACACCGTGTTCTTCTCGGATTCGGGTTCGGTGGCCGTCGAGGTCGCGGCGAAGATGGCGCTGCAGTACTGGCGCAGCACCGGCCGGTTCGGGAAGCGGCGGCTGATGACCTGGCGTGGCGGATATCACGGCGACACCTTCACCCCGATGAGCGTGTGCGATCCCGACGGCGGCATGCACTCGCTGTGGACCGACGTGCTGTTCCCTCAGGTCTTCGCGCCGCCTGTGCCCACCCACTACGACCCGGCCTATGTGGCGGCGTTCGAGGCCCAGCTGCGCGAGCATGCCGACGAGCTGGCGGCGGTGATCGTCGAACCGGTGGTACAGGGCGCCGGCGGTATGCGCTTCCACGACCCGCGCTATCTGAGCGATCTGCGGGCGATGTGCGACCGCGCCGACGTGCTGCTGATCTTCGACGAGATCGCCACCGGATTCGGCCGCACCGGCGAGCTGTTCGCCGCCGACCACGCCGGGGTCAGCCCGGACATCATGTGTGTGGGCAAGGCGCTGACCGGCGGTTACGTGACGCTCGCGGCGACGTTGTGCACCCTGGAGATCGCCCGCACGATCAGCGGCAGCGACGCCGGCGCGCTCATGCACGGCCCGACCTTCATGGCCAACGCCCTGGCCTGCGCGGTGTCGGTGGCCTCGGTGGAACTGCTGCTCGGGCAGGACTGGCGCGGCCGGGTCGCCGAGATCGGCGCCGGGCTGGCCGGCGGATTGCAGCCGGCGCTGGCGCTGCCCGGCGTCGCCGACGTGCGGGTGTGCGGCGCGATCGGCGTGATCGAGATGGACGAGCCCGTCGACCTGGCGGTGGCCACCCCGGTGGCCCTGGACCACGGCGTCTGGCTGCGGCCGTTCCGCAACCTGATCTATGCGATGCCGCCGTTCGTCTGCACGCCCGAGGAGATCGCCCAGATCACCTCCGCGATGGTCGCCGTCGCCCACGCGCTGTCCTGATGGCGCGACTCCTCACCCCTCGTTCCTCGGGGATCGTCGTCGCGCTGTGCTGATGGCGCAACTCCTCACCCCTCGTTCCTCGGGGATCGTCGTCGCGCTGTGCTGATGGCGCGCCTGGCCACCCCTCGTTCCTCGGGGATCGTCGTCGCGCTAACCTGAACGGTGTTCAATTACCAGGAGGAGCGCATGACCCGGGTAGGTCTTTCACCGCTGGCCTGGCTCGACACCGTCGAGCAGCAGCGCACGCGGGCCGGTCTGCGCCGCTCGCTGCGCACCCGCCCGGCGGTGGCCACCGAGCTCGACCTGGCGTCCAACGACTACCTGGGCCTGTCCCAGCATCCCGCGGTCATCGACGGCGGAGTGGCCGCGCTGCGCACCTGGGGGGCGGGCTCCACCGGCTCCCGGCTGGTCACCGGCAACACCGAACTGCACGAGGAATTCGAGACAGCGCTGGCCGAATTCGTCGGCGCCGACGCCGCTTTGGTGTTCTCCTCCGGCTACACCGCCAACATCGGCGCGACGGTCGCGCTGTCCGGGCCTGGCTCGCTGGTGGTCTCCGACGCGCTTTCGCACGCCTCGCTGGTCGACGCCTGCCGACTGTCGCGGGCCCGCGTTGTGGTGACGCCGCACTGCGACGTCGACGCGGTGGAGGCCGCGCTGGCCGACCGCACCGAGGACCGCGCGCTGGTGATCACCGAGTCGGTGTTCAGCACCGACGGCGCGCTGGCGCCGCTGCGCCGGTTGCACGAGGTGTGCCGCCGCCACGGCGCGCTGCTGCTGGTCGACGAGGCGCACGGGCTCGGGGTGCGCGGCGTCGGTGGCCGTGGCCTGATCCACGAGGCCGGCCTGGCCGGCGCCCCGGACGTGATCATGACGACCACGATGTCCAAGTCGCTGGGCAGCCAGGGTGGTGCGGTGCTCGGCCCGGCCGCCGTGCGCGACCACCTGATCGACGCCGCCCGCACGATGATCTTCGACACCGGCCTGGCGCCTGCGCCGGTCGGTGCCGCCCTGGCCGCGCTGCGGGTGCTGGCGGCCGAGCCGGGCCGCGCGGGCGCCGTCATCGAGCGGGCCCGCCAGCTCGCCGCGATCTGCGACGTTCCCGAACAGCCGGAATCGGCGGTGGTGTCGGTCATCCTCGGCGATCCCGAGATCGCGGTGGCCGCCGCGGCCGCCTGCCTGGACGCCGGTGTGCGGGTGGGTTGTTTCCGGCCCCCGACCGTGCCCGCGGGCACTTCCCGGCTGCGGCTGACCGCGCGGGCGTCGCTGACCGACGACGAGATGGACACCGCCCGAGGCGTGCTGACCACGGTCCTGGGTGCGCGGCGATGAGCGTCCTGGTCATCACCGGAACCGGAACCGGTGTCGGAAAGACCGTCGCGACCGCGGCGCTGGCCTGCCACGCCAGGGTCGCCGAGCGTGATGTCGCGGTCTGCAAACCGGTACAGACCGGCACCGCGGGCGGCGACGACGATCTCGCCGAGGTCGGCCGGCTCTCGGGGGTCACCGAACTGGTCGGAGTGGCCCGCTACCCCGAGCCGCTGGCGCCGGTGGCCGCCGCCGAGCAGGCCGGGCTGCCGCTGCCCACCGCCGACGAGCTGCTGAGCGCCATCCGCGCGGTGGACCGGCCCGGCCGGCTCACCCTGGTCGAAGGGGCGGGCGGGCTGTTGGTGGAACTGGCCGCCGGGGGAGCGACGCTGCGCGATCTGGCGGTGGAGCTGTCCGCGCCCGTGCTGGTCGTCGTCGAGCCCGGTCTGGGGACTCTCAACCACACCGCGCTGACCCTGGAAGGCCTTGCCGCCAAGGGGCTTTCGTGTGCCGGCCTGGTCATCGGGTCGTGGCCGGCGCAGCCCGGCGCGGCGGAGAAGTCCAACCGCGACGCGCTGGCCAGGCTGGCCCCGGTCCGCGCGGCGCTGCCCACCGGGGTGGCCGCGGTGTCGCCGAAGGACTTCGCCTTGTTGAGTGCTCGCGCGTTCGACCCGGACTGGGTCGCTGGACTGGTCTGAGCATGGCGCACTCGATCGAGTTGCTGCTCGACGAACGCGCCGACACTGCCGTCCGCGAGCTCTGGCAGGCGCTGGCCGAGGCCGGTCTGCCGAGCCAACAGAACGTCGCCTCGGCGACCAACCGTCCGCACGTCACACTGATCGCCGCCGAGCGGATCGCCGAGGAGGTGGACGCCGGCCTCGCGGAGTTGGCCGGGCTCTTCCCGCTGCCTGCCACGCTGGGGGCGCCGCTGCTGTTCGGCGGCACCCGGCTCATAATGGCCAGGCTGGTGGTCCCGTCGGACGCACTGTTGGCCCTGCACCGCCGGGTTTACGAGACCTGCGGACCGTTCGTCTCAGGGCTGTTCCCGCACAGCCGGCCCGGTCACTGGACGCCGCACGTCACGCTCGGCCGCCGGTTCACCGAGACCCAGGTGGGCGATGCGGTCGGATCGGTGCACGGGCTTGCCGCCGACATCGGGGCGAGCATCGTCGGGCTGCGCCGCTGGGACGGTGACGCCAAGCGCGAGTACCGAATCAGTTAATCTGCGCCGCAACGCTTTTCGGCACACACATCTTCCAGCCGTCGATCACCAATTCGCGGACTTCGTCGAGATCGACGGCGTCCAGGCGGACATGAATCCAGTTGTAGCGCAGGTCGGATGTGCGCGGCAGCGCGAATTTCTCGGGCTCGGCGGCCACCATCGCGTCGCGCTCCTCCTTGGGAAACCCGACCCCCATCACCGTCTCGTCGCGGGAGAACGCCAAAAACACCAGCCGGCCGGCGCGAAACGTGATGCGGTCACGCACGACCGTCTCGTAAGCCCGCGGCAACGCCAGCGCGATCGGCCGCACCTGCTCGACGGTGATCACACCGGCGCGGCCTGCTGCGCGGCGATCCCGTCCAGCAGCAGCTGGACCCCGAAGTCGAACCGGCGGCTGGGATCGGCGCCGAGCGCCGACTGCGCGTCGGGCAGTTCGGCGCCGGCCGCGTCCCACTGCATCCGGGATTGCTCGTCGGCGGTGAAGCCCAGCACGTAATAGAGGACGGTGCGCGCCGCGATCGCGGCGTGTTCGCCGCCGACCCCCGCGGTGGCGGCGGCATCGGTCAACCAGTCCAGGATCCGGGCCATCGCCTCGGACTGACCGGCGGCGAAACTGGCCGACGCCAGTTCCGCACCGTCGGTGTGCGACAGCAGAGCGTCGCGAAGCCGTCCGCAGATCGTGGCCGTGCGCACCCGCCACGGGGCGGACAGGTCGCCGACCGAGGCCAGGATCTGGTCGGTGACCGCGCCGAGTAGCTCCTGCTTGCTGGCGAAGTGCCAGTACAGCGCGCCGGGTGTGACGGCGAGCTCGCGGGCCAGCCGGCGCATGGTCAGATCGGCGATCCCGTGGTCGTCCAGGATTGCGGCCGCCTTGGCGACCACGTCCCGTTTGTGGAGCTGCACCCCGGTAGCCTAGCCTGAACACTGTTCAAGTTGGCGAACGCAGGAGGACGAACCAGGTGACGCAGGCAGCGGTGGATGTGTTGGCACTGGCGCGTGAGCAGGTGCTCGAGCGCGGCGAGGGGTTGTCCCGCGATCAGGTGCTCGAAGTCCTGCAGCTGCCCGACGAGCGGCTCGAAGAGCTGCTGGCGCTCGCTCACGACGTCCGGATGCGCTGGTGTGGTCCCGAGGTCGAGGTCGAGGGCATCATCAGCCTGAAAACCGGTGGCTGCCCGGAGGATTGCCACTTCTGCTCGCAGTCGGGCCTGTTCGCCTCCCCGGTACGCAGCGCCTGGCTGGACATCCCGAGTCTGGTCGAGGCGGCCAAGCAGACCGCCAAGTCCGGCGCCACCGAGTTCTGCATCGTGGCCGCGGTGCGCGGACCCGACGAGCGGCTGCTGGCTCAGGTGGCCGCCGGTATCGAGGCCATCCGCAACGAGGTCGAGATCCACATCGCCTGCTCGCTGGGCATGCTCACCCAGGACCAGGTGGACCGCCTGGCCGAGATGGGCGTCCACCGCTACAACCACAACCTCGAGACCGCGCAGTCGTTCTTCCCGAACGTGGTGACCACCCACACCTGGGAGGAGCGTTGGGAAACGCTGGAGATGGTGCGCAAGGCCGGCATGGAGGTGTGCTGTGGCGGCATCCTCGGCATGGGGGAGACGCTCGAGCAGCGCGCCGAATTCGCCGCCAACCTGGCCGAACTCGATCCGCATGAGGTGCCGCTGAACTTCCTGAACCCGCGGCCGGGCACGCCGTTCGGCGATCTGGAGGTGCTGCCGGCCGCCGAGGCGCTCAAGGCCGTCGCCGCGTTCCGGCTGGCGCTGCCGCGCACGATGCTGCGGTTCGCCGGGGGTCGCGAGATCACTCTCGGCGACCTGGGCGCCAAGCAGGGCATCCTGGGTGGCATCAACGCCGTGATCGTCGGCAACTACCTGACCACGCTGGGTCGGCCGGCCGAGGCGGACCTGGAGCTGCTGGAGGATCTGCAGATGCCGATCAAGGCCCTGAACGCCAGCCTGTAATCGTGGTGGTCGAACAGCTGCCCGCGCCGGTCGGGGCCGGGGTCTACAACGTCTACACCGGCGGCCCGGCCGGCAGTGTGGTGCCCACCGCGGCCCAGCTCGGGTTGGAGCCGCCGCGGTACTGCGCCGAATGCGGACGGCGGATGGTGGTTCAGGTGCGGCCGGACGGCTGGTGGGCCAAATGCGCGCGGCACGGCCGGGTGGACTCCCACGACCTCGAGGCGCAGCGATGAGCGCACGCCCGGCGGCCGTGGTGGTCGTCGGCCTCACGCTGGCGGGTGCGCTGGTCGGCGTGCTGTGGTCGTGGATTGCGCCGCCCGCGCACGGGGTGATCGCACTGACCCGGTCCGGCCAGCGGGTACAGACCTACCTCGGTAGCGAGTCCGACCACCTGTTCGTGGCGGCGGCGATGCTGATCGGGTTGCTCACGTCGATGGCGATCGTGGCGGCCGTGCTGGTGTGGCAGTGGCGGTCGCGCCGTGGACCGCTGATGGCGACCGCGCTGTGGGTGGGTCTGGTGGCCGCCACCGCCGCGGCGGCGGGAGTCGGTGCGGCACTGGTGAGTTGGCATTACGGTCCGGTGCCGTTCGACACGGCGCCGGTGACCCCGGAGAACCGGGTCTTCTATTACTCCGAGGCGCCGCCGGTGTTCTTCGCCCACGGCACCTGGCAGGTGGCGACCACGTTGTTGTTCCCGGCCGCGGTCGCCGCGCTGACTTACGCGCTGATGGCGGTGGCCACACCGCGTGACGATCTCGGTGTGACGGCCGCGACGGCCTAGAGCGGCCGGAACGGCACCCGGCCGCCGGACATCACCCGGGCGACGATTCCGCCGAGGCGCCACATGCCGGCGTAGGTCATCGGATTGAGCAGCGTCGGCCACTTCGTGCGCACGATGTGCTCGTCGATCGGGCGGCCGTTGAAGCGATCGGTCAGCCACCGCAACGTCATCGGCGCCGACATCGGGTGCAGCAGCATGTGCTCACTGAACATGTCGCGGTGGTAGGTCACCTGCGCCCCGCCCGCCGAGTACGTGTGCACCAGATCGTCGATGTCGTCGACGGCGATCACGGAGTCGTGCACCGCCTGCACGATCAGCACCGGCAGGTCGGGCACCGCCTTGCCGAGCTTGATGTTGTCGAAGACGTACTGCACCTCGGCGGAGGCCAGGATCTCCTCCAGCGGCGGGTGTACCAGGTCGTCCATGTCGGTGCGGAACATCCGGATGACCGCTTCGGCCGTCGTCATGCTCTCGAGCCGGCGCAGCAGGGCCAAGCCGTCCTCGGTGGCGTTCTGCTCGATGACGCGGTTGAGGTCGGGGTAGGTCTTGGCCAGCGCGGACACCACCAGTGCGGGCAGCGCGGCCAGATAGGAGCCGTTGAGCCTGCGGAACGTGTGGCCCAGATCGCCGACCGGTGAACCGAGCACGGCGCCGACGATGTTGAGTTCGGGCGCGTAGTCCTCGTGCACCTCGGCCGCCCACGCGCTTGCCAGGCCGCCACCGGAGTAGCCCCACAGCCCGATCTGGCTGTCCGCGGCGAGGCCGAAACGCTCGAAGCCGAGTGCGGCCCGCAACCCGTCGAGCACGGCATAGCCGGGTTCGTAGGGGGCGCCCCAGATCCCGCGCGGACCCTCGTGGTCGGGCACCGACACCACCCAGCCCTCGGCCAGCGCGGCCGCGACCAGCAGGTATTCCAGCTGGGGGAGGGATCCGACGGCCTTGGCGCGCCGGCGCATCGCGTAGGACGGGAAGCATCGCGAGGCCACCGCGTCGATCGCGCATTGGTAGGACACCACGTTGCGGACCTGGTCGGGGGTGTGGCCGGTGGGGACGAGCACCGTGGTGACGGTGGCCTGGGGCAGTCCGTCGTGGTCGGTGGTGCGGTACAGCAGCTGGGTGGCGCGCACCCGTTGCGGGATCAGCCCGAGAAAGCCCAGCTCGACGTCGCGCGAACGCAGCACGGTGCCCGGTTCGGCATGCTCGAAGCCCTGGGGCGGGTGATAGAACGGGTCCTCGGTCGGCAGCAGGGGATGCGCGCCGCGCTCGAGCTCCTCGTGCGGGGCGCGGCCGGTCCATTCGGGGCTCGGGGCCCCGGCACCAACCGGATACATCCTGACCTTCTTACCTTAAGAAGGGTCTAAGAATCCAGTCGACTCACCCGGGCGGGCGCAACGCGGCAAACTCGTCGGTCACCCGGATCTGCGAATCGGTGAAGCGGTAGAGGGCGGCCGGTCGGCCCCCGGTGCGGCCCGGATGGGCGGTCGTTCCAGTCGGCGTGATGACCCCGCGGCGGGCCAGCACCCGCTGCAGATTCGTGGCGTCGACCTGGTATCCCAGCGCGGCGCCGTAGATGTCGCGCAGCGTCGAGAGCGCGAATTCGGTTGGCGCCAAGGCAAATCCGATGTTGGTGTAGGACAACTTGGCAACCAGCCGGGTTCTGGCGTATTCCACCATCGGGGCGTGGTCGAAGGCCATCTCCGGTAGTGCGCTGACCGGATGCCAGCGGGTGTCGGGTGGCAGTTCTGGGGTGGCAACCGACGGCACCAGGCCGAGGAAGGTCGAGGCGATCGTGCGCACGCCCGGTACCCGGCCCGGGTCGGAGAAGACGGCGAGTTGCTCAAGGTGGGCGATCTCACGCACGTCGACCTTCTCGGCGAGCTGGCGGCGGACCGAACTGGTCAGGTCCTCGTCGGCCCGCAGCCGGCCGCCCGGCAGTGACCACTTGCCCCGTTCGGGCTCCAGTGCGCGCTGCCATAACAGCACGTTAAGGCTGGGTTTCCGGGAGCTGACGTCACCAACCTGGAATACGACGGCGAGCACTTCATGTTCAGTGCTAGTATGAGCCATGTTTTCGATTATAAGTCGAAAACCTCGAAGGCAAGACAGGAGTGGGACATGACCGTCCTGGATCTGGGAGACCGCATCACCGACGGCCCCGGTGGCTACACCGGAGTCGACGGCGACGCGGAATGGGCGGCCGAGGTGCGCCGCCTGGCCGGCCTGCGCAATGCGACCATCCTGGCGCACAACTACCAGCTGCCGGCGATCCAGGATGTGGCCGACCACGTCGGCGACTCGCTGGCGCTGTCCCGGATCGCGGCCGAAGCCGCCGAGGGCACCATCGTGTTCTGCGGCGTGCACTTCATGGCCGAGACCGCCAAGATCCTCAGCCCCGGCAAGACCGTGCTGATCCCCGATCAGCGGGCCGGCTGCTCGCTGGCCGACTCGATCACCGCCGACGAACTGCGGGCCTGGAAAGACGAGCACCCGGACGCCGTCGTCGTGTCCTACGTCAACACCACCGCCGCGGTGAAGGCGCTCACCGACATCTGCTGCACCTCGTCCAACGCCGTCGAAGTGGTGGCCTCCATCCCCGCCGACCGCGAGGTGCTGTTCTGCCCCGACCAGTTCCTCGGGGCGCACGTGCGGCGGATGACCGGCCGGACCAACCTGCACGTGTGGGCCGGAGAGTGCCACGTGCACGCCGGCATCAACGGCGACGAGCTGGCCGACCAGGCTCGCAGTCATCCTGACGCCGAGCTGTTCGTGCATCCCGAATGTGGTTGCGCCACATCGGCGTTGTACCTCGCCGGCGAGGGCGCCGTGCCCGCGGACCGGGTCAAGATCCTGTCCACCGGCGGCATGCTGGACGCCGCGAAGGCCTCACGCGCCAAGCAGGTGCTGGTCGCCACCGAGGTTGGCATGCTGCACCAATTGCGCCGTGCCGCACCGGGTATCGACTTCCTGGCCGTCAATGACCGCGCCTCGTGCAAGTACATGAAGATGATCACGCCCGCCGCGCTGCTGCGCTGCTTGCTCGAGGGCGCCGACGAGGTCGACGTCGACCCCGAGACCGCCCGACTGGCCCGCGCCAGCGTGCAGCGGATGATCGAGATCGGTCAGCCCGGCGGCGGGGAATGACCCGCGCCGCGGCCTGCGGTGCCAACAGCGCGGGCGTGGACTGGCAACAGCGTGCCGACGTCGTGGTGATCGGCACCGGAGTGGCCGGATTGGCCGCCGCGCTCGCCGCGCACCGACACGGCAGCCGCACGGTCGTGTTGAGCAAGGCGCCGGACACCGCGACGTTCTACGCCCAGGGCGGCATCGCAGTGGTGTTGCCGCACACCGACGACTCGGTGGACGCCCACGTCCGGGACACCGTCGCGGCCGGCGCCGGCCTGTGTGACCCGGACGCGGTGCGCTCGATCGTCGCCGACGGCTACCGCGCGGTGGCCGATCTGGTCGACGACGGCGCCCGGTTCGACGAGAGCGCCCCCGGGCAGTGGGCACTGACCCGGGAAGGCGGACATTCGCGGCGCCGCATCATCCACGCCGGCGGTGACGCCACCGGCGCCGAGGTGCAGCGCGCCCTCGATCACGCCGCGGCCACCCTGGACATCCGTCGCAATCACGTGGCGTTGCAGATCCTGCACGACGGCTCGGCGGTCACCGGGGTGCTGGTCCGCAACGCCGACGGCATCGGCATCGTGCACACGCCGTCGGTCATCCTGGCCACCGGCGGGCTGGGCCACCTGTACCGCGCCACCACCAACCCGGACGGTTCCACCGGCGACGGCATCGCCCTGGCGCTGTGGGCCGGGGTCGGTGTCACCGATCTGGAATTCGTGCAGTTCCACCCCACGATGCTGTTCGAGCGCAACGGTTCCGGCCGTCGCCCGCTGATCACCGAGGCGTTGCGCGGCGAGGGTGCCGTGCTGCGCGACGCCCGCGGCGACTCGGTGACCGTTGGGGTGCACCCGTTGGGCGATCTCGCCCCGCGCGACGTGGTCGCCGCGGCGATCGAGGCCCGGCTGCGCGCCACCGGCGATGAGTGTGTATTCCTCGATGCCCGTGCGGTCGACCGCGTCGCCGAGCGCTTCCCGACGGTCACGGCGGCCTGCCGCGCCGCCGGCATCGATCCCGCCCGCCAACCGATCCCCGTCGTCCCCGGCGCGCACTACAGCTGTGGCGGCGTCACCACCGACGTATGCGGCCGCACCGACCTGCCCGGGCTGTTCGCCGCGGGCGAGGTGGCCCGCACCGGCATGCACGGCGCCAACCGGCTGGCCTCCAACAGCCTGCTGGAGGGCCTCGTCGTCGGCGGCCGGGCCGGCCGCGGCGCCGCCGAGCACGCCCGTGCCGCCGCAGCCCCGATGGCGAAAGCGCAAGAGCGCCAACACAGTGCGCTCGATCGCCGGGTCCTGCAGGCCGCGATGACCGAGGGCGCCTCGGTGGTCCGCGACGCCGCAGGCCTGCAGCGGCTGGCCGACACGCTCGCGACGGCCACGCCCACCCGGATGACCACCCGCGCGGCTGCCGAGGACGTCGCGCTCACCGCGACGGCCCGCGCGGTGGCCGCCGCGGCGCTGGCCCGCACCGAATCCCGGGGTTGCCACCACCGCGGCGACCACCCGGAGACCGATCCGGCGCAGGCCTTCAGTCGCACCCTGCACGCCGACCACGCGGCGGTCTGCCTGCGATGACCCTCACCGACGACGAGCTGGCACAGGCTCACCTCACGATCGCGCGCGGCCTCGAGGAAGACCTGCGCTACGGCCCTGACATCACCACGCTGGCCACCGTGCCCGCCGACGCCCGCACGGTCGCGGGCCTGGTCACCCGCGAGCCGGGGGTGGCCGCCGGCATCGACGTGGCGCTGCTGGTGCTCGACGAGGTCCTCGGCGCGGACGGTTACCAGGTCGTCGACCGCGTCGCCGACGGCACCCGCCTCGACGCCGGTGCGGCCCTGCTGCGGGTGCAGGCCCCGACCCGTGGGCTGCTCACCGCCGAACGGACCCTGCTCAACCTGGTCTGCCACCTGTCCGGAATCGCCACCGCCACCGCCGCCTGGGTCGACGCCGTCGAGGGCACCAAGGCCCGGATACGGGACACCCGCAAGACCCTGCCGGGGCTACGCGCGCTGCAGAAGTACGCCGTGCGGCTCGGTGGCGGCGTCAACCACCGAATGGGCCTGGGCGACGCCGCGCTGATCAAGGACAACCACGTCGCGGCCGCCGGCTCGGTGGTGGCGGCGCTGCGGGCCGTCCGGGCCGCCGCGCCCGACCTGCCGTGCGAGGTCGAGGTGGACACCCTCGAACAGCTCGACGAGGTGCTCGCCGAGGACGTGCAGCTGATCCTGCTGGACAACTTCCCGGTGTGGCAGACCCAGATCGCAGTGCAGCGACGCGACGCCAACGCCCCCGGCGTGCTCCTGGAGTCGTCGGGTGGCTTGAGCCTGGACAGCGCGGCCGACTACGCCGGCACCGGAGTGGATTATCTGGCCGTCGGTGCGCTGACCCACTCGGTGCGGGTCCTCGACGTCGGCCTGGATCTGTAGCGCGTCAGGCGATGTCGGCGACGAACGCGCCGACGCCGCGCTTGACGCCCCGGCGCGCGACGCCCGGCAGGGACGGATCGTCAGTGCCTGCCGGCACCACCCGCGGGTTGACCAGGTGCAGGGTCTGGCGACCGTGCCGAATGTCGGCCTCGCCGGCGGCCAGGATGTTCTTGACCCAGTTGGTCTTTCCGTGGCCGAGCATGACCGCCAGGGTGTCACCCTTGCGGAAGGCCGAGACCACGGTTTCGTACTGCTTGCCCGAGGTGCGGCCCCGGTGGCAGATGACCGACATTCCCGGCATGAACTTGGCCAGCGGCTTCACCGCCGGGTTGAAGTACTTGATCTGGAAGTTCTCGAACCAGACCGGGAACTTCATCGGCACGCCGGGCGCGTTGTTCGGGTGATCCTTGGTGGCCATGGCGCCCAGATTAGGCCGCGGCACCGCGGCGCACCAGCGAGAGGACCACCGCTGCGGTGGCGAACAGACCCGAGAAGGTCCGGTTCATCGCCCGCTGCTGGCGCGGGGTGCGCAGCCAGCCCAGCAGCCGGGCCGCCAGCCCGGTGTAGGCACCCATCACCACGAGGTCGACGACGACCATCGTGGCCCCGATGGCCAGGTACTGGGGGAGCAGCGGGGCGGTCGGCACGACGAACTGCGGCAGCACCGCCAGCAGGAAGACGAGCCCCTTGGGGTTGGTCACGTTGACCAGGGTGCCGCGCACCAGCAGGGACCACCGCCCGCCGCCGGTGTCCACGCTGACCTGTTCGTCGAGGTCAAACGGCGCGCTGCGCCACTGCCGGACGGCCAGATAGATGAGGTAGACGACGCCGATCCACTTGATCACGGTGAACGCCACCACCGACTGGGCAACCGCGGCTCCCAGACCGACTGCCACCGCCGCGAGCTGCAACATCAGGCCGATCTCCAGCCCGGTGATGCTCCAATATCCGCGGCGCAGACCGTACGCCAACCCGGTCGCCATGGACTGGATCGCACCAGCGCCGGGCGACACGCTGATGGCGATCGCGGCGCCGACGAAGGCCAGCCAGAGCTCCCATTGCATATCTGCAGTATCCGGGCCGCCGCGGCCCGCGCTCAATCGATTTTTATTCGGGTGCACCGATCGGGGACAATTGAACCGATGACCAGCTTCGCCATGAACCGGATCGACCTGCGTGGCCGCACGCTGACCGCCGCCCAGTTGCGCACGGCGCTCCCGCGCGGCGGCGTGGACGTCGACGCCGTGGTGCCCACGGTCCGCCCGATCGTCGACGACGTGGCCGCCCGCGGTGCGGTGGCCGCGCTGGAGTACGGGGAGAAATTCGACGGGGTGCGGCCTGCCGCCGTGCGGGTGCCGGCCGCTGCCCTGGCCGACGCGCTGGCCGAACTCGATCCGGACGTCCGCGCCGCGCTGGAGGTGGCGATCGATCGCACCCGGGCGGTGCACGCCGATCAGCGGCGCAGCGACATCACCACGCTGTTCGACTCCGGTGCCTCGGTGACCGAACGCTGGGTGCCCGTGGAGCGGGTCGGCCTGTACGTGCCGGGCGGCAACGCGGTCTACCCGTCGAGCGTCGTGATGAATGTGGTGCCCGCCCAGGCGGCCGGCGTCGACTCGCTGGTGGTCGCCAGCCCACCGCAGGCCGCCTTTGGCGGCCTGCCGCATCCGACCATCCTGGCGGCCGCCGCCTTGCTCGGCGTCGACGAGGTCTGGGCGGTCGGCGGTGCGCAGTCGGTGGCTTTGCTCGCCTACGGCGGCACCGACACCGACGGCGCCGAGCTGGCCCCGGTCGACATGATCACCGGCCCGGGCAACATCTACGTCACCGCCGCCAAACGGATCTGCCGTTCGCAGGTGGGTATCGACGCCGAGGCCGGTCCTACCGAGATCGCGATCCTCGCCGACCACACCGCCGACCCGGTGCATGTCGCGGCCGATCTGATCAGCCAGGCCGAGCACGATGTGATGGCGGCCAGCGTGCTGGTGACCGACAGCGTGGAGCTGGCGCAGGCCACCGAGACCGAACTGGCCGTTCAGCTGACCACGACCAAGCATCGCGAGCGGGTCACCGAGGCGTTGCGCGGGCGGCAGTCGGGCATCGTCCTGGTCGACGATGTCGACACCGGGGTGCGGGTGGTCAACGCTTATGCCGCAGAACATCTGGAGATCCAGACCGCCGATGCCAACGAGGTCGCCGGGCGCATCCGGGCGGCCGGGGCGATCTTCGTCGGCCCCTGGTCACCGGTCAGCCTCGGCGACTACTGCGCTGGCTCCAACCATGTGCTGCCCACCGCAGGCTGCGCGCGTCATTCCAGCGGCCTGTCGGTGCAGACCTTCCTGCGCGGAATCCACGTCGTCGACTACACCGAGGCGGCGCTGAAAGACGTGTCCGGCCATGTGATCACGCTGGCCAAGGCCGAAGACCTGCCCGCTCACGGCGAGGCGGTCCGGCGGAGGTTCGAACGGTGAGCGATATCCTGGGCGCCGGGGTCACCCTGGCGGATCTGCCGTTGCGCGACGATCTGCGCGGCAAATCTCCTTACGGTGCACCGCAACTCGAGGTGCCGGTGCGGCTGAACACCAACGAGAACCCGCACCCGCCGAGTGCGGCGCTGGTCGAGGACGTGGCCCGCTCGGTACAGGCTGCCGCCGCCGATCTGCACCGCTATCCCGACCGGGATGCCGTCGAGCTGCGCCGCGACCTGGCTGCCTACCTCACGGCCCAGACCGGTGTCTCGGTCGCTACCGAGAACGTCTGGGCGGCAAACGGATCCAACGAGATCCTGCAGCAGCTGCTGCAGGCGTTCGGTGGGCCGGGTCGCAGCGCGATCGGTTTCGTGCCGTCGTACTCGATGCACCCGATCATCTCGAACGGCACTCAGACCGAGTGGATCGAGTCGGTGCGGGCGGCCGACTTCAGCCTCGACGCGGACACCGCGGCCACCGTGATCGCCGCCCGTGATCCCGACGTCGTGTTCGTCGCCAGCCCGAACAATCCATCGGGACAGAGCATCGCGTTGGATGATCTGCGCCGGCTGCTCGATGCGATGGGGCACGGCATCCTGATCGTCGACGAGGCCTACGGCGAGTTCTCCAGCCAGCCCAGTGCGATCGCGCTGATCGACGAGTATCCGACCCGGCTGATCGTCAGCCGCACGATGAGCAAGGCCTTCGCGTTCGCCGGCGGCCGTTTGGGCTATCTGGTCGCCGCGCCGGCGATCGTCGACGCGGTGCTGCTGGTCCGGTTGCCCTACCACCTGTCGGTGGTCACTCAGGCTGCCGCCCGCGCCGCGCTGCGCCACGCCGACGACACCCTGGCCAGCGTCGCGACCCTGATCGCCGAGCGGGAGCGGGTCAGCTCCGCGTTGTCCGAACTCGGGTTCCGGGTGATCCCCAGTGACGCCAATTTCGTCCTGTTCGGTGAGTTCGCCGATGCCGGGGCGGCCTGGCAGCGCTATCTCGACGACGGCATCCTGATCCGCGACGTCGGTATCAAGGGATACCTGCGCACCACCATCGGGTTGGCGCAGGAGAACGACGCCTTCCTGGCCGCCAGCGCAAAAATAGGAGCACAATGAGCCGCACCGCGAAGGTGGAGCGCAAGACCCGCGAGTCCGACATCGTCGTCGAGCTCGATCTCGACGGCACCGGTGACGTCAGTGTCCGTACCGGGGTGCCGTTTTTCGACCACATGCTCACCTCGCTGGGCACCCATGCCAGCTTCGACCTGGCGATCTCGGCGCAGGGCGATGTCGACATCGAGGGCCACCACACCATCGAGGACACCGCGATCGTGCTCGGCACCGCGCTGGGCCAGGCCCTCGGGGACAAGAAGGGCATCCGCCGGTTCGGTGACGCCTTCATCCCGATGGACGAGACCCTGGCGCACGCCGCCGTCGACGTCTCGGGCCGCCCGTACTTCGTGCACACCGGCGAACCCGACTACATGGTGGACTTCACCATCGCCGGCTCCAGCGTGCCGTACCACACGGTGGTCAATCGGCACGTGTTCGAGTCGCTGGCGTTCAACGCCCGCATCTCCCTGCATGTGCGCACCCTCTACGGCCGCGACCCGCATCACATCACCGAGGCGCAGTACAAGGCGGTGGCCCGTGCGCTCCGTCAGGCCGTCGAACCCGACCCCCGGGTCTCGGGCGTGCCGTCCACCAAAGGCTCGCTGTGACAGCTAGATCCGTGGTGGTCCTGGACTACGGCTCGGGCAACCTGCGTTCGGCGCAGCGGGCGTTGGAGCGGGTCGGGGCCGATGTCGAGGTGACCGCCGATCCGCAGCGGGCGCTGAACGCCGACGGCCTGGTGGTTCCCGGCGTCGGCGCGTTCGAGGCCTGCATGACCGGGCTGCGGGGGATCGGCGGCGAGCGGATCATCGCCGACCGGGTGGCCGCGGGCCGCCCGGTGCTCGGCGTGTGTGTGGGCATGCAGATCCTGTTCGCCCGCGGTGTCGAGTTCGGCGTCGAATCGAAGGGGTGCGGGCAGTGGCCGGGGTCGGTCACCCGTCTCGATGCACCGGTGATCCCGCACATGGGCTGGAATGTCGTCGAGCCGGCGCCGGGCAGTCAGCTGTTCAAGGGATTCGACGCGGACACCCGGTTCTACTTCGTGCACTCCTACGCCGCGCAGACGTGGGAGGGTGCACCCGATGCGCTGCTGACCTGGGCCACCCACCACGTGCGGTTCCTGGCCGCCGTCGAGGACGGTCCACTCTCGGCGACACAATTTCATCCGGAGAAGAGCGGCGACGCCGGTGCGGCGCTGCTCGCGAATTGGGTTGAGGGGCTGTAAGTGCCACTGATTCTTCTTCCTGCCGTCGACGTGGTCGAGGGCAAGGCGGTCCGTCTGGTGCAGGGCAAGGCCGGCAGCGAGACCGAGTACGGCTCGGCGCTCGAGGCCGCGCTGACCTGGCAACGCGACGGCGCCGAGTGGATCCACCTGGTCGACCTCGATGCGGCGTTCGGACGTGGCTCCAACCGTGAGCTGCTCGCCGAGGTGGTCGGCGCGCTCGACGTGAAAGTCGAACTCTCTGGCGGGATCCGCGACGACGAGTCGCTCAAGGCGGCGCTGGCCACCGGCTGCGCCCGGGTCAACATCGGCACCGCGGCGCTGGAGAATCCGCTGTGGTGTGCCGCGGCGATCGCCGAGCACGGTGACAAGGTCGCCGTCGGCCTGGACGTGCTGATCGACCCGTCCTCGCCCGAGGGCGGTTACCGGCTGCGCGGCCGGGGCTGGGAGACCGACGGCGGCGATCTGTGGCACGTGCTGGAACGTCTTGACAGCGAGGGCTGCTCGCGGTTCGTCGTCACCGATGTCACCAAGGACGGCACGCTGACCGGGCCCAACCTCGACCTGCTCGAGGGGGTGGCCGAGTGCACGGACGCGCCGGTGATCGCCTCCGGCGGGGTGTCCAGCCTGGACGATCTGCGGGCGATCGCGACCCTGACCGGGTCCGGTGTGGAGGGCGCGATCGTCGGAAAGGCGCTCTACGCCGGACGATTCACCCTGCCGGAGGCGCTGGCCGCGGTGAGTCAGTAACCCAATGACAGCCCAGTCTGGCGACCTGCAAGCCCTGGTGGCCGAGGCGGCGAGGATCTTGGACCAGGTGTCCACCCCCTTCGTCGCCGGCCATCGGGCTGCCTCGGCCGTGCAGAAGAAGGGCAATGACTTCGCCACCGAGGTGGATCTGGCGATCGAGCGCCAGGTGGTCGCGGCACTGGAGTCGGCGACCGGGATCGGGGTGCACGGCGAGGAGTTCGGTGGAGCCGCGATCGATTCCGAGCTGGTGTGGGTGCTCGACCCGATCGATGGCACGTTCAACTACGCCGCAGGTTCGCCGATGGCGGCGATCCTGCTGGGCCTGCTTCGTAACGGCGAGCCGGTCGCCGGGCTGACCTGGTTGCCGTTCACCGACCAGCGATACAGCGCGGTGGTGGGCGGCCCGGTGTACTTCAACGGAGTCGCGCAACCGCCGATCGGGCACGGCGAGATCGGGCAGTGCGTCGTCGGCATCGGTACCTTCAACGTCGACTGGCGCGGCCGCTTCCCGGGGCGCTATCGGCTGGCGGTGCTGGAGAACCTGAGCCGGGTCTGCAGCAAGTTGCGGATGCACGGCGCCACCGGTGTGGACATCGCCTACGTCGCGGGCGGAATCATGGGAGCGGCCATCAGTTTCGGCCACCACGTCTGGGATCACGCCGCGGGGGTGGCACTGGTGCGCGCCGCGGGCGGCGTGGTCACCGACCTGTCCGGGCAGGAATGGACGCCGCAGTCGCGCTCGGCGCTGGCCGCCGCTCCCGGGGTGCACGAACATGTCATGGAGATCCTGCAGAGGGTCGGCCCACCGGAGGATTACCTGTGATGGATGTCGCGGTACGCGTGATTCCCTGTCTGGACGTCGACGCCGGTCGCGTCGTCAAGGGGGTCAACTTCGAAAATCTGCGCGACGCAGGCGATCCCGTCGAGCTGGCTGCCGCCTATGACGCCGAGGGCGCCGACGAGCTGTGCTTCCTGGACGTCACGGCGTCCTCGTCGGGGCGCGCGACGATGCTCGACGTGGTGCGCCGCACCGCCGAGCAGGTCTTCATCCCGCTCACCGTCGGCGGTGGGGTGCGCTCGGTGGCCGATGTCGACATGCTGCTGCGCGCCGGTGCGGACAAGGTGTCGGTGAACACCGCCGCGATCGCCCGCCCCGAGCTGTTGGCCGAGTTGTCCCGGCAGTTCGGTTCGCAGTGCATCGTGCTGTCGGTGGATGCCCGCACGGTGCCGGCCGGCTCGGCTCCCACCCCGTCCGGGTGGGAGGTCACCACCCACGGCGGGCGGCAGGGGACCGGGATCGATGCCGTCGAATGGGCAGCCCGCGGAGCCGAACTCGGCGTGGGCGAGATCCTGCTGAATTCGATGGACGCCGACGGCACCAAGGCCGGTTTCGATCTGACGATGCTGCGGGCGGTACGCAAGGCGGTCACGGTGCCGGTGATCGCGAGCGGTGGTGCCGGCGCGGTGGACGATTTCGCTCCGGCCGTGCAATCCGGTGCCGATGCGGTGTTGGCGGCCAGCGTCTTCCATTTTCGGGAGCTGACGATCGGTGAGGTGAAGGCCGCGATGGCAGCCGAGGGGATCACGGTCCGATGAACGAAGTGAAGAGGACGAATCGGGGTGGCGTCCGGTGAGCCTGGACCCGGAGATCGCCGGGCGCCTCAAGCGGGATGCCAACGGCTTGTTCGCCGCGATCGCGCAGGAGCACGGCACCGGCGACGTACTGATGGTTGCCTGGATGGACGACGAGGCGCTGGCGCGCACGCTGCAGACGCGCCAGGCCACCTACTATTCGCGCTCGCGTGGCGAGTACTGGGTCAAGGGTGCGACGTCCGGTCACACCCAGTACGTGCATTCGGTGCGGCTGGACTGTGACGGCGACGCGGTGCTGCTGGAGGTCGACCAGGTCGGTGGGGCCTGCCACACCGGCGATCACAGCTGTTTCGACGCCGACCTGCTGCTGGGTCCGTGACTGGCCGCCGCTGAGAGCGAGTCCTAAGCTCGGGTCTGTGGCGCCACCTCCAGGCCCGGATAGCCGACAACAGCCGAACTCATACATCGGCGCCCTGGTCGGGTAGGCGGACATGCCGATGATCGCGGGTGGTGAGGCACGACTGCCGGGTCTGTCGCGGATCGTCGGCTGGGATACCGAACACCTCCGCGTCGCAGCCACCGGCTGGGCGTTGACCGCCGAGCTGTGGGAGGCGGCTTTTGCCGATGTTCAACAAGGGACTATCTCGCCGGGCGGAACCGTCTGGGACGGGCAGGCCGCGGAGACCGCGCGAGAACGTGCCCTGTCCGACCTGGTCCTCGTTCGCGGGCTCTCCGACGCGCTCCGCGAGGCTGCCGCTATCGCCGGCCGTGGCGCTGACCAGATCGGTTCCCTCAAATCGGAAGCCGTGGAGGCGGTGAGCGCTGCGCGCGACGCGGGGTTCGCCGTGAACGACGATCTGTCGGTTACCGACCTAACCCGGCGTGTGTCGCGCATCAGCGAGGCGCGGCAATACGCTGCGACAATCGCCCATCGGGCTGATGCCCTCAGAGCAGCTGACAACGACATCGCGGCCAAGATCAAGGCCGCCGCGGCTGCCTTGTCCAACTTTCATTTCGACGAGTCGCCGCCGGAAGAGGCTGCTGTTGCGCCGCTCGTATCGTTAGTCGGCTTCCGGCCCGATCTTCCCCAGCGCATCAATGTCATCTGTATTGAGCACGCCAAAGGCATGCCATGGGAATTCGAGTGCCTGGTGGCATACCCAGACGGGACTACGGACATCTACAACACCGACGTCGACGAGTCCGGGGTGTTTCCATGATTGATGAGGACGGTGGCGACATGACCGGACCCGAACAGCCGGACCTGAACCAGTGGGCATTCCGCGTCCGCCCCGCAATCGAGCAGTTCGAAACAGGTTGGCGCGCATCCTATCCTGGCACTGAATGGTCAGTCATCGCATCGACCGAAGGAGCGGCCCGCCAACGTTTACAAGAGGAGGCCGAGAATCGCCGCCGCTCTGGGGTAGACCCGTTCGAGGGCATCTACCGTAAGCACCTCCGGGAAGCCATACCCGGCGTATACGCGATGGACAATGCGCTCTATCGGGAGGTCGCCCGCACATCGGGGTACGACCAAACGTTGCTGCAGACGGTGTTCGAGGAATCCGAACGTCGACGCGCAGCAGGCCAGCGTTACACGTTGGCCGAATACCGCGCGGAGCAGGCGACATAATTCCCTAAAATGTATGACCACAGTGCGTTGGCCTGCTGGAACTATGCGGAGGACACTGCAGCGACGTTGACCGGCCTTGCCAGTGGTCATACACTCTCATGGTAAGTGTCCGAACGCCGGTGTCGGACGCCAGGGAGAGGTGAGACATCGATGACCGCCAGTGCCGCGCCCAACGTGTTCGACAGCGGGCTACCCACGATCAACTACGGCCTCGACGCCACCCCGAGCGACATCTTCGCTGATCTTCGCAGCGCGCAATCGCGTTCGGCCATCGCCATCGGCCCACTCGGGCCTGAGATCCTGTCTTACGAGCTGGCCCGGGAGATGCTGCGCGACAATCGATTCCGTCTTCCCCCCGGTATCACGCTGGCGGCCCAGGGCATCACGTCCGGCCCGCTGTACGACAAATTGGTGAACAGCCTGCTCGGACTGGAGGGCGCGCCCCATGTCCGGCTGCGCAAACTGGTCGCCAAGGCCTTCACCCCGCGAGCGACGTCGCGCTTGTCGGACACCATCCACGAGGTGATGAACGAGCTCGTCGATCGAGTGACCGATGCCGGGCGTTGCGATGTCGTGCCAGACATCGCACGGCGCTATCCCACACCGATCATCTGCGCGCTGATCGGGGCACCGCGCGAGGACTGGCAGCTGTTCTCGGACTGGACCGAGGAGATCTTCAAGGCCTTCAACTTCCAGCCGGATGTCAACTTCGACGAGTCCGCGATCATGCGCGCGTGGGGCGAACTCGACGCCTACGTGGACGATATGGTCGCCGCCCGCCGCGGCAACCTCACCGACGACCTGCTCTCGGAGCTCATTCGGGCCGAGAGCGACGGTGACCGGCTCGATCTCGAGGAACTCCGCAGTCTGGTCGCCGGCTTCTTGATGGCGGGCACCGACACCACGCGAAACCAGCTGGCGGCATCGGTGCAGGTGCTCTGCGAGCACCCGGATCAGTGGACGACGCTGCGCAACCATCCAGAACTCGCGATGCAGGCGGTCGAGGAGAGCATGCGGCATTCGCCTGCAGCCTGCATCGTGCCGCGCGCAGCCGTCGAGGACGCGGAGTTCGGCGGCTACCTCTTTCCGGCCGGGACCTTCGTCCTCGTGAACACCTTTGCCGCCAACCGTGATCCGGCGATCTACGACGATGCCGACCGCTTCGACATCACCCGGGGGGACGTACCCGCGATCCTGACGTTCGGCGGCGGCGCGCATTACTGCCTGGGGGCGAATCTGGCCCGCCGGGAATTGGCCGAAGCCCTGGTGGTTCTCACCCGCCGACTCCCCGCCGTCCACCGGGCAGGTCCGGCGCCGTGGAAGTCGGTCCTGGGAATGACCGGTCCGACAACACTTCCCATCGAGTTCACCAGCGAAAGCCTGGTTGCCGCCGATGCGTAGCCGAGGCTGGGCGGGTGCCACACCGGCGTCGGACGAGGAGGCGATCGCCCGGGTCCTGGACGCGGTCGATGACGTGGTGTCCGAACACGGTGCGGCGCTCCGGGTCGCCGATGTCGCGCGCCGGCTGGGCGTCACCCGCCAGACGGTGTACCGCTATTTCCCCAATGCCGATGCGCTGCTGATGGCCAGCTCGATGCGGGCGGTCAACGGGTTTCTCGATCAGGTCGTCCAGCATGTCAGCGGACTCACCGATCCTGTCACCGCAGTGGTGGAAAGCGTGTCGTTCGGCATCGACAACCTGGCCGGTGACCCACAGCTGGAGAACCTGCTGACCGTCACGTCCCTGACCTCCGACACGGCGGTCACCTTCTGTCTTTCGGTCTTCCAGCGCTACGACGTGGACTGGGAGCTGCACGGGTTCGACAGCGCTGCGCTGCGCGAGCTCGTCGAAATGACGCTGCGCACCGTGCAGTCGCTCCTGACCGATCCCGGGCAGCCTCGACGCGAGGGAGTCGAACTGCGCCGTTTCCTTGCTCGGTGGCTGGGTCCGGCGATCCTCTACCCGCGGCTGACGGCGGTGGCGAACTACCAGCGGGCGCTAGAGGTCGATCGCGGTGGCTTTGGCGCGAGCGGTCCAGCGGCCCTCGTCGTAGCCGACCACGATCGGGTGTGAGAACGCTGCGGTGACGTTGTCGGTCGAGATCGTCTGCCGCGCCGGGCCACTGGCGACGGTGCGGCCGTCGGCGATCAGCAGGGCATGCGTGGTGGTGGTCGGCAGTTCTTCCAGGTGATGGGTCACCAGGATCGACGCGACGTCGGGGTGGGTCTGATCGAGGCTGTCGATGGTCTCCAGCAGTTGCTCGCGCGCGGCGACGTCGAGCCCGGTCGTCGGCTCGTCGAGCAACAGCAGCTCGGGCTCCGAGACCAGCGCCCGGGCAATGAGAGACCGCCCGCGCTCACCCTGGGACAGCGTGGGCCATACGTCGTCGGCCTTGCGGGTCATCCCGACCGCGGCGATCATCGCGTCGGCGTGCTCGGCCTGCTCCGGGCTCGGCGTCCAGCGCATCGGCAGGTCCATGGTGGCCGTGATCCCGGTGCGCACCACCTCGCGGACGGTCAGCGGATGCTGAAGGCGATGGCGTGGATTGACGTGTCCGATCGATCGCCGAAGCGCCGCGAGGTCGGTGCGCCCCATCCGGTTGCCGAGGATCTCGACGCTGCCCGTGGTGGGGAACGTGACCGCGGCGCAGAACCCGAGCAGGGTGCTCTTGCCCGCCCCGTTGGGGCCTAGCAGCGCCCAGTGCTCGCCGCGGCGAACCGTCAGCGAGATCCCGTCGATGATCTGCTTGCCGTTGCGGCGGAACGTCACATCGGAAAGTTGGAGAACAGATTCCACGATCCGCGCCGTCAGGCCTTCTGCCGCTGGCGCAGCACCTCCAGCGCCTTGTCGGCATGGGCGTCCATGTTGACCTCGCTGGAGATGACGTCGAGCACCGTGCGGTCGGTGTCGATCACGAACGTCGTGCGTTTGACCGGGATGAGCTTGCCCAGCAGGCCCCGCTTGACCCCGAACTGAGTGGCGATGGCGCCGTCGGCGTCCGACAGCAGCGGGTAATCGAAGCTCTGCGAGTCGGCGAACCGCGCCTGCTTCTCCACGGCGTCGGTGCTGATGCCCACCCGGCTGGCGCCAAGCGCCGCGAACTCGGCGCCGAGGTCGCGGAAATGACAGGCTTCCTTGGTGCAACCGGGCGTCATGGCGGCGGGATAGAAGAACAGCACGATCGGCCCATCGGCCAGCAGCTCAGTCAGCGAACGCACGGTGCCGGTCTGGTCTGGCAGCTCGAAGTCCGCGACACGGTCTCCACGTTTCATGGGTGCAGGCTACGCCGGTCAAATCGGCCCGGCGGGTCTGGGAGGATGTAGCCGTGCAATCCAACCTCGCCACCACCACACGTGAGGAGTTCCGTGCGCTGGCCGCCGAACACCGCGTGGTGCCGGTGACCCGCAAGGTGCTCGCCGACAGCGAGACACCGTTGTCGGCGTACCGGAAACTGGCCGCCAACCGGCCCGGAACGTTTCTGCTGGAGTCCGCCGAGAACGGCCGGTCGTGGTCGCGCTGGTCCTTCATCGGCGCGGGGGCGCCGTCGGCGCTGACGGTGCGCGACGGCCAGGCCGTCTGGCTCGGTACCACCCCGCAGGACGCCCCCACCGGAGGTGATCCGCTGCAGGCGCTGCATCAGACGATGTCGCTGCTGTCCACCGGGCCGCTCGCCGGGGTACCGCCGCTGTCGGGCGGCATGGTCGGGTTCTTTGCCTACGACTTCGTCCGCCGTCTCGAGCGGCTGCCCGCGTTGGCGGTTGACGATCTCGGGCTGCCGGACATGCTGCTGCTGTTGGCCACCGATCTGGCCGCCGTCGACCATCACGAGGGCACCATCACCCTGATCGCCAACGCGGTGAACTGGAACGGGACCGACGAGCGCGTCGACTGGGCCTACGACGACGCGGTCGCCCGGCTCGACGTGATGACCGATGCGCTGAACCAGCCGTTGTCGTCGAGCGTGGCCAGCTTCTCCCGCCCGGTGCCCCAACACCGCTCCCAGCGCACCTCCGAGGAGTACAGCGCGATCGTGGAGCGGTTGGTCAAGGAGATCGAGGCCGGCGAGGCCTTCCAGGTGGTGCCCTCGCAGCGTTTCGAGATGGACACCGCGGTCGACCCGATCGATGTCTACCGGATGCTGCGGGTGACCAATCCCAGTCCGTACATGTACCTGATGCACATTCCGGATGAAGCTGGGCGAACGGCCTTTTCGATCGTCGGCTCCAGCCCGGAGGCGTTGGTCACGGTCAAGGACGGGTGGGCCACCACCCACCCGATCGCCGGAACCCGGTGGCGCGGTCAGACCGAGGAGGAGGACCAGCTGCTGGAGAAGGAGCTGCTGGCCGACGAGAAGGAACGTGCCGAACATCTGATGCTGGTCGACCTCGGCCGCAACGATCTGGGCCGGGTGTGCGTGCCGGGCACCGTGCGGGTGGAGGACTACAGCCACATCGAGCGCTACAGCCATGTCATGCATCTGGTGTCCACGGTCACAGGCCTGCTCGCCGAAGGCCGCACGGCCCTGGATGCGGTCACGGCGTGCTTCCCGGCCGGCACCCTGACCGGCGCGCCGAAGGTGCGGGCGATGGAACTCATCGAAGAGGTGGAGAAGACCCGCCGTGGTCTGTACGGCGGCGTGGTGGGGTACCTGGATTTCGCCGGCAACGCCGACTTCGCGATCGCCATCCGCACCGCCCTGATGAGCAAGGGCACCGCCTACGTGCAGGCCGGCGGCGGCGTGGTGGCCGACTCCAACGGCCCCTACGAGTACACCGAGGCGTCGAACAAGGCCAAGGCGGTGCTGAGCGCGATCGCCGCCGCGGAAACGCTGGGCGCCCCGTGATCCGCATCGGGCAGCTGCTGCTGGTCGTCTCGGCGGTGCTGCTGTGGGTGGCCTCTCGGCTGGTCTGGGTGTCGGTGACGTCGTACGACGGACTGGGCCAGCCCAAGACCGTGACGCTGACCGGAGCCAACTGGTCCAACGCCCTGCTGCCACTGGCGATGTTGCTGCTGGCCGCGGCGATCGCCGGGCTGGCGGTGCGGGGGTGGGTCCTGCGGGTGGTTGCGGTGCTGGTGGCGGTGGTGACGCTGCTGCTGGGCTACCTCGGTGTCAGCTTGATTCGCACTCCGGACGTCGGTCCGCGAGGCGCCGAACTCGCGCAGATCCCGGTGCAAACGCTCGTCGCCAGCGACCGGCACTACCTGGGAGCCGGGCTGACGGTCGCCGCGGCGGCGTGTGCGCTGGTCGCCGCCGTCCTGCTGATGCGTGCGGCGGCCTCCGGGCGGGCCGCCACCGCCAAATACGCGGCTCCCGCGGCCCGGCGCCGCGCGGCTCGCGACGAGGACGGCGAGCCGGGCCTGTCGGAGCGCGGGATGTGGGACGCCCTCGACGAGGGCGTCGATCCCACCGAGCGACACCTCGACACCGAGGGTCGGTGACGGATGCGCGGCGTACTACGACTACCCTTCCAAGGAAACAAGCGAGATCGGCAGGGCGCGAGAAGGGATCCGGTTGGCATGAGCTCGGCAACCGTGCTCGACTCGATCATCGAGGGAGTCCGCGAAGACGTCGCCGCACGTGAGGCGGTCGTCAGCCTGGCTGAGGTGAAGGCTGCGGCCGAGGCGGCGCCGGCCCCGCTGAACGTGCTGGCCGCATTGCGTGCGCCCGGCATCGCCGTCATCGCCGAAGTGAAGCGCGCCAGCCCCTCTCGCGGCCAGCTCGCCAACATCGCCGACCCCGCCGAGTTGGCCCGCGCCTACGAAAGCGGCGGCGCCCGGGTGATCAGCGTGCTGACCGAGGAGCGCCGCTTTCACGGTTCGCTCGCCGACCTTGACGCCGTACGTGCCAGTGTCCGAATCCCGGTGCTGCGCAAGGACTTCATCGTCCGGCCGTACCAGATCCATGAGGCCAGGGCGCACGGTGCGGACATGCTGCTGCTGATCGTCGCGGCGCTGGAACAGCCGGCCCTGGAATCGTTGCTGGAGCGCACCGAATCATTGGGTATGACCGCGCTGGTCGAGGTGCACACGGAGGAAGAGGCCGATCGTGCGCTGCAAGCGGGCGCCAAGGTGATCGGCGTGAACGCCCGCGACCTCAAGACGCTGGAGGTCGACCGGGACTGCTTCGCCCGGATCGCGCCAGGGCTGCCGTCCGACATCATCCGGGTCGCCGAGTCCGGTGTGCGCGGCACGGGTGACCTGCTGGCTTACGCCGGTGCCGGTGCCGACGCCGTGCTGGTCGGGGAGGGCCTGGTCACCAGTGGCGACCCGCGCAGCGCCGTCGCCGATCTGGTGACCGCCGGCGCCCACCCGTCCTGCCCCAAACCCGCTCGCTGAGTCGTGGCCGACACCTCCACCCCGAACGTGCCGCGCACCAGCGCGGCCGTCGCTGAGCCCACCTCACACGAGCCGGACGCCCGCGGGCATTTCGGCGTCTACGGCGGACGCTACGTCCCCGAGGCGCTGATGGCGGTCATCGAAGAGGTCACCGCCGCCTACGAGAAGGCGCGCACCGATCAGGAATTCCTGGATCGACTGGACAACCTGCAGACCCATTACGCCGGGCGCCCGTCACCGCTGTACGAAGCGGTGCGGCTCAGCGAGCACCTGGGTGGGGCGCGGATCTTCCTCAAGCGGGAAGACCTCAACCACACCGGGTCGCACAAGATCAACAATGTGCTGGGGCAAGCCCTGCTGGCCAAGCAGATGGGCAAGACCCGGGTGATCGCCGAGACCGGCGCCGGCCAGCATGGGGTGGCGACCGCGACGGCGTGTGCGCTGCTCGGGCTGGAGTGCGTGATCTACATGGGTGCGGTGGACACCGCGCGCCAGGCGCTCAACGTGGCACGGATGCGGCTGTTGGGCGCCGAGGTGGTGTCGGTGGAGTCCGGTTCCAAAACCCTCAAGGACGCCATCAACGACGCCTTCCGCGACTGGGTCACCAACGCCGATCGCACCTACTACTGCTTCGGCACCGCCGCCGGGCCGCACCCGTTCCCGACGATGGTGCGCGACTTCCAGCGCATCATCGGGCTGGAGGCCAGGACACAGATCCTGGCGCAGGCCGGCCGGTTGCCCGACGCCGTGGCCGCGTGCGTGGGTGGCGGTTCCAACGCGATCGGCATCTTCCACCCGTTCATCGACGACACCACGGTGCGCCTGGTCGGCTTCGAGGCGGCCGGTGACGGCGTCGAAACCGGAAGGCACGCAGCAACGTTCACCGGCGGCACGCCGGGGGCCTTCCAGGGTTCGTATTCGTATCTGCTCCAGGACGAGGACGGTCAGACCATCGAGTCGCACTCGATCTCGGCCGGGCTGGACTATCCGGGCGTCGGACCCGAGCATGCGTTCCTCAAGGATCTCGGTCGCACCGAGTACCGGCCGATCACCGACACCGAGGCGATGGACGCGTTCCGGCTGCTGTGCCGGTTGGAGGGCATCATCCCGGCGATCGAGTCGGCCCACGCGGTGGCGGGTGCGGTGAAGCTGGCGGCCGAGCTGGGGCCGGGTTCGATCATCCTGATCAACCTGTCCGGGCGCGGCGACAAGGACGTCGAGACGGCGGCCAGGTGGTTCGGGTTGTTCGACAATCCCGGGCCGGGAGCCTCATGACGGTTCAGCACAGCCAGTCCGGCCGGCTGGGATCGGTTTTCGCGGCGTGCCACGAACAGGGCCGGGCGGCCCTGATCGGTTACCTGCCGACCGGCTATCCCTCCGTCGACGTGTCGATCGACGCCATGGTGGCGATGGTCGAATCCGGTTGCGACATCATCGAAGTCGGCGTTCCGTATTCCGATCCGGGAATGGACGGTCCGGTGATCGCGACCGCCACGGAGGCCGCGTTGCAGGGTGGTGTCCGGGTCCGCGACACGTTGCGGGCGGTCGAGGCGATCAGCGCCGCCGGCGGTTCCCCGGTGGTGATGACCTACTGGAACCTGATGCTGCACTACGGAATTGACGCATGGGCCCGCGATCTCGCCGCGGCAGGGGGATTGGGCATGATCACCCCGGATCTCATCCCCGAGGAAGCCGATCAGTGGATCGCGGCCTCCGACGCCCACAACCTGGACCGGATTTTCCTGGTCGCCCCGTCGTCGACCCCGGAACGGCTGGCCAAGACGGTCACGGCCTCACGCGGTTTCGTCTATGCGGCCTCGACGATGGGTGTCACGGGGGCGCGCGACGCGGTGTCCAGCGCCGCCCCGGAACTGGTGCGGCGGATCAGGGAGATCTCCGACATCCCGGTGGGTGTCGGGCTGGGCGTGCGCTCGCGTGAGCAGGCCGCCGAGATCGCGGCGTTCGCCGACGGGGTGATCGTAGGCTCGGCGCTGGTGTCGGCCCTGACCGACGGGTTGGCGGCGGTGCGGACGCTGACCGAAGAGCTTGCTGTGGGTGTGCGACAGAAGGTGCCTGCTTCGTGACGACAACCGTCTTGGCTTATTTCCCGAGCCCGCCGCAGGGGGTGTGGCATCTGGGGCCCGTCCCAATTCGGGCGTATGCGCTGTGCATCATCGCCGGAATCATCGCCGCGCTGATGATCGGCGACCGGCGCTGGGCGGCCCGCGGCGGCGAGCGCGGTGTCATCTACGACATTGCCTTGTGGGCGGTGCCGTTCGGCCTGATCGGCGGCCGGCTCTACCACCTGATGACCGACTGGAGAACCTATTGGGGTGAGGGTGGCGCGGGTTTCGGCGCCGCCTTGCGGATCTGGGACGGTGGTCTGGGCATCTGGGGTGCGGTTGCCCTAGGCGGTGTCGGAGCGTGGATCGCCTGCCGGCGCAGGGGGATTCCGCTGCCGGCCTTCGGCGACGCGATCGCGCCCGGGATCATCCTGGCGCAGGCGATCGGTCGGCTGGGCAATTACTTCAACCAGGAGTTGTACGGCCGCGAGACGACGGTGCCGTGGGGGATGGAGATCTTCTATCGGCGCGATGCGTCCGGAATGGTCGACGTGCATTCCCTCGACGGCGTGTCGACGGGTCAGGTCGCCGCGGTGGTGCAGCCGACGTTCCTCTACGAGCTGGTGTGGAACGTCCTGGTTTTCGTCTTCCTGATCTACATCGACCGGCGATTCAAGATGGGCCACGGTCGCCTGTTCGCGAGTTATGTGGCGGCCTACTGCGTGGGCCGGTTCTGGGTGGAGTTGCTGCGCGACGACACCGCCACACACATCGCCGGTATCCGGGTCAACTCGTTCACGTCGGTGTTCGTGTTCATCGGCGCGATCGTGTACATCCTGCTGGCGCCCAAGGGCCGGGAGGATCCGGCCGCGCTCGCCGGTAAGCACGCCGAGGCCGAGCCGCTCGAAGAATCGCCTGCCGAGAAGATGGCCGAGGATTTGGTGGCCGTGGCCACCGGCGGCGGTATCGCCGCGGCCGCCAGTGTGGCCGGCGAGCACGACGCCGAAGACGCCGCGGCCACCGGCGACGTCGATGAGGCTGAGCCCGAGCCTGAGGCTGCGGCTGAGCCCGAGGCTGAACCGGAACCTGAGCCCGAGGCTGAACCGGAACCTGAGCCTGAGGCTGAGGCCGAGCCGGAACCTGAGCCCGAGCCCACACCCGAGCCCACTCCGGAACCAGCCCCCGCACCGCAGCGGCGCGAGTTCCGCGCAGTCGTGCGACGCGTGCTCTGGGGCGTGGAGATCCACCGGGACTGATCAGCAGACCGCCGACCAGCGGGAACGCTCTTGTCGTAGTGCGGGCGTAGCATCGAACACATGTTCGACCATTGGCCTGAAGAGTACTTCGAGCCGTGTGATGTCTCAGGACATCGGTGACAGTTGTGTATCAGGACATCGGTGACGGTTGGTGTGTCAGGACTTCGGTGACGCTTTATCGGTCT